>NZ_JBHSBL010000017.1:64041-402629 GCF_042650585.1 Actinoplanes subglobosus | reverse complement strand
GGCCCGGCCTCGGTCTCCGCCCCGCCGTCGGCCGACACCACGGACGCGTCCACGCCGGCGTCCGCCACGCCACCCACGCCCGCCAAGCCCGGCACAAGCGGCACATCTGGCACGGCCGGCACATCTGGCACAACCGGCACATCTGGCACGGCCGGCACATCTGGCACGGCCGGCGCGTCCGGCACGACCGGCGCGCCCGCCTTCGCCGCCGGGCAGAAGCCGAGGACTCCCGCCCTCCCGGCCGTCGACGACCCCCGCCTGCTGGAAGAGCCGGTCGACGGTTTCGTCAACCGCGAGAAGTGGAAGCGCTGACCTACCCGCTCCCCCGGCGAAGAGCGCGCGCCCGCGACGTCCACGCGGCGCGCGCTCTCGCACGTCCGGGCGGCGCGCGCTCTCGCACGTCCGGGCGGCGCGCGCTCTCGCATGCCCGGCCGGCTCCGCGGGTAATCCCCTGAACTATGCAGACTTTTCTGCCATTTCCGAACTTTCTGGCCAGCGCGCGGGCTCTCGACCCCCGGCGGCTCGGAAAGCAGCGGGTCGAGGCGATCCAGGTGCTGCGCGGGTTGATCCAGCCGGGATACGGCTGGCGGCACCATCCGGCGGTCAAGATGTGGCACGGCTACGAGGAAGGCGTAGTCCGCTACGGACTCGACATGTGCGCGGTCTGGGTCGCCGGCGGCAATGCGGACACCTGCGCGGCGACCATGGTCACCGATCTGCGGGCCACGACCGGCATCACCGGGGTACGGGACCAGCCGTCCCTGGCCACGGCAGGGGAACTCCCGCCCTGGCTCGGCGACGAGGACCTGCACCGGAGCCACCGCTCGGCGCTGATCCGCAAGGACGCCGCCTTCTACCGTCCCGTCTTCGGTGCCGGGATCCCCGGCGACCTGCCGTATGTCTGGCCGTCCTCGGACCGCCCGCCGACCCTCGTTCCGTAGTGAGCTGCGCGGGCGGGACCGCTTCAGCCCGCCGGACGCGCTTCGGCCGGGACGGGCCGCCTGCCTCGCGGGGTAGCCCCGGGACGGGACGGTTGCGGTCGGGGGCCGGCTGGCCGTACCGGATCAGGGTCTTAGTCTTGGGAAAGGTCCCAGCTCAGGAGCGTGAACGTCATCTCCTCGTCGGCGCCGGCCCGGCGGTAGGTCGCCAGGGCGGCCTTGTTGTCGGACTCGGCGGCCACCCACATGCCGTAGCAGCCGTTCTTGCGGGCGATCGCGGCCAGCGCGTCGACCAGGGCCGTGCCGACGCCTTGCAACCGTGCGACCGGGGCGACGCCGAGCTCGTAGATCAGCATCTCGGTGCCCTTGTCGGGATGTGTCGTCTCGACGCCGGTGATCATGCCGACCGGGCGGTCCGCGTCGTCGTACGCGAGCAGCAGATGATGCGTCGGCTCGCTGAGGAAGCGGCGGGTCACCGAGTCGATGGGTGGCGCGTCGAAGAGGTCGGCCGCACGATGGACGTCGGCCTCGGTGGTGACTCGTTCGATGCGCATGACGCCACGATAGCCACGGATAAATCACGACTCAGCACCTGTTCGCCGGACTGATCATCGATGCCGTGCTCGGTACCATGACGGGCCGGTAGGCGGATGAGGGGCGGGATCATGGCAGGTCCGGGGGACGAGACGCAGCCGGCCGAGGCGGAGGCCACGCAGGTGCGTTTCTCGCAGGGTGTCTCCGAGGCTGCCACGCCGACGCCCACTCCGGCCACCAGCCCGGTCGAGGCGGAGATCAAGTACGCCGATCCGGTCGACCCGTGGGCCACCGCCGAGGCCGCCGCGATCGCCGCCGGCGGAACTCCCGGCGGTTACACCCCGCACCCGCATCCGGAGGGCACCTGGACCGTCCCGGGCGCCACCGAGCCGACCGTCGGGAAACGGTCGCGCCGCAGACTCGCGTTGATCATCGGCGGGGCCGTCGCCGGCGTGACCGTGATCGCGACCGCCGCAGCGGCCTTCCTGCTCTGGCCGAAGTTCCCGGCACTCGACTACCACACCCTGCGGGAGGTCGGCCGGATCACGCCGGTCCCGGCGTTCACCTCGACATTCACCGACAGCGAGATGTACGGGGACCGCGTCTACTTCGCCGGAACGACCGAGTCGGGCACCATGCACACGGTGGCCGCCGACACCACGACCGGCGAGCGGCTCTGGGAGACCGACAACGCCGGTCAGGCCTACACGTGGAAGTGGATGCAGGCCCGGGAGTCGGTCGTGGTGTTCCTCTCGGCCGTCGACTCGTCCACCGGCAAGGCCCGCCTGACCGCGCTGAACGGCAGGGACGGCGCACCGGCCTGGGTGCAGGAGCTCGGCTCCTACGACGAGGTCGTCCTCGCGTCGGACGTCGTGCTCTGGGTCGACCGGGAAGCCAAGAGACTGACCGGCCTCGACATGGCCGACGGGACCGTCGAGTGGTCGGTCGACGACCCGGACGGCACCGCCGTGGAACTGGTCACCGCGCCGGAGGACCTGACCGGGCCGGCCCGGGCCGACGGGCGCGCGTTCGTCCCGGCCACTCCGGACCGGCAGCGGTTCCTGCAGATCGACGCCGACCGCACCGTGACGGTCCGCGACGTGCACAGTGGCGACGTCGTGCAGAGACGGGCCGAGGTGGCGTCGACCAGCGACAGGATCGCGGCCCACGACGGCCGGCTGTACGTGCTGGAGCCCGGCACCACCACCCGCGTCTTCGAGTACGACCTGACGAAACTCGAATCCACCGAACCGGTCCCCCGATACACGGTCGGGCCCGACGAGACCGTCGACGAGCTGACACCCTGCGGCAAACTGCTCTGCTTCGTGGTGCGGACCGGATACGACCGGAAGGCCGACGTGGTCCGGGCGGTCGGCGGCGAAGGCGCCTGGGAGAAAGGCCTGGCCCAGGTCGAGGAACTGGTCGCGGTCGGGACCAACGGCCTGCTGGCGATCGGCGACGAGGGCACGACACTGTTCGTCGGCGGCAAGGAGGCGTGGTATCGGCTCGGTGTCACCGTGCGGCTCGACGCCCGTAACGTGCTGAGCTTCTCCGACGGCCTCGGCACCTCGATCGGCAACCGGGAACTCTCCGGCACACACCTCGGCGAGGAATCGGTCAACCTCGGTGTGCTGTCCAAGGTCCGCCCGGACACCTGCTCGTGGAACACCTCGGTGATCGCCTGCGCCGACGAGAAGGACTACGTCGTCCACAGTTTCGCGGGCTGAGTCCCCCACGCAGAAGCGGCCCCCCTCGTCACCGAGGGAGGCCGCTTCGTCGCCGATCAGTCTCAGATGCGGAAGCCGGAGCCCGCGTTGAAGACGTGCAGCGCGTTGGTCTGCGGACGGATGTAGACCGTCTCGCCCATGTGCGGCATGTTGCGACGCTCGGTCCGGACCACGAACCGCTCCGAACCACCCGGCAGGTCGGCGTGGCCGTAGACGTTGGCGTCCGAGCCGAGGTCCTCGACCAGGTCCACGACGATCGCCAGAGCTTCGGCGGACTCGCCGACGACCTCGGCCGCCTCCGGGCGGAAGCCGACGGTCACCTTGCCGTCGCCACCCTCACGGGCCGCGGCCACCTGCTCACGGGTGAGCGGGATGTTCAGCGAGCCGAAGTGGGCACCGGTCTCGTTCAGCGGAACGGTCTTGATGTTCATGGCCGGGGAGCCCATGAAGCCGGCGACGAAGACGTTGCCGGGGGTGTCGTAGAGCGCCCGCGGGGTGTCCACCTGCTGGAGCACACCGTCCAGCATGACCGCGACCCGGTGACCCATGGTCATGGCCTCGACCTGGTCGTGGGTGACGTAAACGGTGGTGACACCGAGCTTCGCCTGCAGCGAGGCGATCTGCGAACGGGTCTGCACACGGAGCTTGGCGTCGAGGTTCGACAGCGGCTCGTCCATGAGGAACACCTGCGGCTGACGCACGATCGCGCGGCCCATGGCGACACGCTGACGCTGACCACCGGAGAGCGCCTTCGGCTTACGCGACAGGTACTCCTCGAGCTGGAGCAGGGCCGCGGCCTCCTTGACGGCGCGGTCGATCTCCGCCTTCGGGGTCTTGCGCAGCTTCAGGGCGAACGCCATGTTCTCGTACACCGTCATGTGCGGGTAGAGAGCGTAGTTCTGGAACACCATCGCGATGTCCCGCGACTTCGGCGGGAGGTGCGTGACGTCCTTGTCGTTGATGAGGATGCGACCGCGGTCCACGTCCTCCAGGCCGGCGAGCATGCGCAGGCTGGTGGACTTACCACAACCGGAGGGGCCGACCAGGACGAGGAACTCTCCGTCGCCGATCTCGAGGTTCAGCTCGTTGACCGCGGGGCGCTCGGAGCCCGGGTAGATCCGGGAGGCCTTGTCATAGGTAACTGTAGCCATGGTGAAGCGACTTCCTTTCCACCGGCAGGAACGTGCCGGACGATCCGAGTAGAAGGAACAGCCCCGCCACCGTATTCGTTTCTTTCCGACCTGCCAAGATGGCGACCGCATCACAGGACGTTATGCTGATGGCCACTGCCCCTGTAGCTCAGATGGCCAGAGCACCCGTCTTGTAAACGGGAGGTCGTCGGTTCGATCCCGACCGGGGGCTCCACTTCCTTCGCTGCACCGATCGACGTGCCGGTGCCTGGCGTCTCAGCCGTGCCCGATCCCTGCCACTCAGTCCGCGCGGTCGGGACAGGTGCTCAACATCGCCGCCGCGGCCGAGGCGGTGGGCATGAGAAGAGCAGCGCGGAGAACTACATAAGACTTCTGGAGGCGGTCTTCCTCCTCCAGAGACTGCCGGCGTGGGGGACGACGCTCGGTTCGCGGGTCGCCCGCCATCGATTCGCTGTGGATCAGCTGACAAGCGGCCGGCCCTCTGCCCATGGGCCGCGGAAAGAAAGAGCGCCCGCTAATCGAGGAATCCGCGGATCGCGGCGGTCGTGTGGTCCGGCTGGTCGAGCATCACCCAGGTCCGCGCGTCCTCGACGATCTCGACGCGTGCGTCGTGCAGAAGATTGCCGAGCAGGGTGGCATGTTCGACCGGGAACAGTCTGTCGTCGCCCGCCCACAGGATCAGTGCCGGTTTCCGGAATGCGGCGAGTGGTTCGGCGAGCCTGGTCAGCAGCCGCCGATCGCCGAGGGACATGACGAACCGGCGGGCGTCACGGCGAATGCCGGGGTCGCTGTAGTAGGCGGCGATCCAGTCGTCGATCAGGTCGTGCGGCAGCGGGCCGCTGGTCAGCCAGCCGTACCCGGTCGGCATTGACCGGGGCGCGCGGAACCGGAGCGCCCACAGCACCGCGGGCAGCAACCCGAGGCGGGCGGCAGCCGGAAGCGCGCGAAAGACAGCCGGGGGCACATTGTCGAAGGCTTCGCAGCTGGTCAGCACCAGCGATCCCAGCGCCTCGGGGCGGCAGGCGGCGAGGACCTGGGCGACGGCTCCGCCGGTGTCGTTGCCGACGAGAGTGACGTCCCGCAGATCCAGGTGCTCGATCAAATCGGCCACGATGTCGGCGACCCCGGTGATGCTCAGGTCGGCGCCGGGGTCCATCGCCGTTCGGTGGGCGCCGAGCGGCAGGTCGGGGACGATACACCGGACCTGGTCGGCGAGCCGGCCGGCGACGTCGCTCCACACGCGGCCGTCCTGGAGCAGACCGTGCAGGAAGACGAGTGGCCGGCCGGATCCGCTGTCGCGGTAGTGGATGGTTCCGGCGGGCAGGGTGGCGTGCGGCATACGATGCTCCCCAGAAGACATACAGGCTGTACGTAAAATTACATACAGGCTGTACGCAATCAAGGCCAGGGGTGCGATGAAGCGGGAGACGAAACATGATCAGCGATCCGCCGCGACCCGCGAGCGGCTGATCGCGGTCGCCCGGGCGCTGTTCGAGCAGCGGGGGTACGCCGCCGTCGGCACCGAGGAGATCGTGCATGCCGCCGGTGTCACCCGTGGAGCCCTCTACCACCAGTTCCGCGACAAGGCCGCGCTCTTCGGCGCGGTGGTGGAGGCCGTCGAGACGGAGATCGTCGCCCAGGTGACCGCCGCACTCGCCGAGCCCGCCGCCGACCCGGTGGCCGGACTGCTGCGGGGCGCCCGGGTCTTCCTCACCGCCTGCGCCGACCCGGGCATCGACCGGGTGCTGCTCCGCGACGCCCCGGCGGTGCTCGGAGCGGCCCGCTGGCAGGAACTCAACGAGCGGTATGGACTGGGACTCATCGAGACCGCCGTGCGGCACCTGATCGACAGCGGCACGTTCGCGCCCCAACCGGCCCCGCCCCTGGCCCGCCTGCTGCTCGGGGCGCTCAACGAGGCCGCCCGCCACGTGGCCGCGTCCGGCGACCCGGGCATCGCCACGGACGAGTGCGTACAGGCCCTCGGCCGGATGCTCGACGGCCTCCGCGTGTGATCCTCGCCCGGACCCGCCACCCGGCGTCCACCGCACCCCTGCCATCCGGCGGGGGTATTTCATCTTTCGGCGCTGAAATCGGCGTCGAAAACAACAGATCCGAAAACAATGCGAACGCGCGAATATGACCATCGACCCCACCCTTTACCGGCGGCGGGATTCATGTATGTTCGGTAATGCCTGCGGAGAGACACACTCCTTTCCGCACGGCCGTCCATCATGTCGCGGGAGATCCCCGGACTTCCATGGAAGGGACACCGAACAAATGCGTTCCATCACACGTGGCGCCGTCGTGGCCGCCGCCGTCGCGACCGTGCTCGCCCCGGCCGCTGCCCAGGCCGCCCCGGTAACGGACTCCGTCGGCCTCCTGGGCACCTACGGCTTCGGCCGGGCCGAGGTCATCGGCGAGGCCGGCCTGCGGTCCGGCGCCTGGCAGGCCTACTCGGTGCGCTCCGGTTACACCGGTGACGACCTGCTCGTCGGCCACCCGGTGCGCACCTCGCCACTGGCCGCCGAGACCGTCGTCTACACCGCCGCCTTCAACGAGGTGGCCGACCCGCAGGGCGAGTGCCGCAAGGTCGGTGCGGCCGGTGTCGCCAACCGGGTCTGGGTGTCGTTCCGCTGCCGGACCGGATTCGTGCCGAGTTACACCCTGCTCGTGCGCTGACCATTCGCGCACCATTTCTTCATTTCATTCGTTGATATATCGACGAACGCACCCTCGACACGATTGAGGATTCTCCATGAATTCATTCTTTCGCCGCGCTCTCGGCATTCTCGCCGGCACCGGCGCTCTTCTCGCACTGACCGCGGGTCCGGCTCTCGCCGCGGACAACACCTTCTCGCTGGCCGCCGGAAAAGCGACCGCCTATGGCACCTATGACCGGATGATGAGCATCCCGGAGCGGCCGGTGCCGCCGGTCGCCGTCAACGGCACGCTCGCCATGAACGGGCGCAACCAGTGCGCCGTCGTGCAGATCTCGTACAACGGGCCGGCCGACGGTATCGAGTGGCGCACCCTGAACAGCCTGTGCCGTCCCGGGAAGACCAACTTCGCCGCGCGCTCGGAGCTTCTGTGGGGTGGCGGGCAGCCGGAGCTGCGCCTGTGCTCCGGCAACACGGTGAAGCGCGCCGAACAGGGCCGCTCCTGCGGCTCCTTCAGCCCGGCCGCGAACCGCTGAGCCCCGCTCTCCCGCCGCCCGGGACGGTCCGGGCGGCGGGAGAACGCCGGGTGACGGCCGAGCGCCGGTGACAGGAGAACGCCGGATACCGGCCGAGCGCCGGTGACGGGAGAACGCCGATACCGGCCGAGCGCCGGTGGCGAGCGGGTCCAGGGTCCGGGCGAGCCCCATCATCGATCCCGCCCCCGCTCGTTGATCTTGTGTGAACCTCTTCCTGATAGCCGCATTCACCGCGGCACTCAGTCTGCCCACCCCGCCCGCCCCCGCTCCGGCCCCCGCCTCGGAATGGACCCAGAGCGGGTACGGCCCGGGCCTGACCTTCTACAACCCGCACGAGAACGGGCTGACCCCGGCATCGGTGGGCACGATCACCAAACGCTGGGAGATCGCCACCCACGGCGCCCCGGAGTGCGAGGTCGGCCGGGAGCCGCTGGCCGGTTACGGCAACATCTACACCAGTGATCCGGGCGGCATCGGCGCCTACGATCCGGCGACCGGTTCCCGGCGCTGGCATGTCGGCCTGGAGCGCCGCGGCGTCACCCGGATGGCCCTGTCCGCGGGCATCCTGACCACCCTCACCTACGCGTGCGACAACCAGCTGAGCTTCCTGACCGCGTTCCGCGCCACCACCGGCGCGCGGATCTGGGAGATCCCGCTCGGCGCGCCCACCCAGGACATGATCGTGGACCGGGGTGTGGTGGTGGTCGACACCCGCCCCGACTTCGAGGCGTCGACGGTCGCCCACCGGCTGGCGACCGGCGCCCGCCTGTGGAAGCTGTTCGGCACCCGCGGCGACGGCCTGCTGTCGGCGCAGGGGCGGATCCTGCTGCGCACCGAGGGCGAGGGGTCCCGGGCGGTCGACGTCAGGAACGGGGCGACGATCTGGCGAACACCCGAGGATTGGTACGCCGTGGGCAGCAACCCGACCGGTTCACGGTTCTACATCGGCGGGCGGAACGGCGGGCTCACCGCGATCGACTCGGCGAACGGCAACAAGATCTGGGAGTCGACCTGGCCGTCGCCGTCGGTGACCGCCGACGACGAACGCGTCTACCTCCCGCGGCATCGCAGTGTCATCTGCCTGGACGCCAGGAACGGCCGGCGGCTCTGGTCGGTGCACCTGCCGGACGGCGCGGGACAGCCGGTCCGGGCCGGTGCACTGCTCTACAGCTCGTCCGGCCTGGACGCCGCGCTGTCGATCGCCGACGCGCGCACCGGCCGGGAGCTGAAGGGCGGCATGCCCAGCAGTCAGAACTACACACCGGCGGTGGCAGGCGGCCGCCTCTTCCTCACGGACGGCAACCGCCTGCGCGCCTATTTCTGAACGATCAGCCCTGCTGGCGGCGGCGACTCACCTCGGCGAGAGTGACCGCTGCCGCCACGCTGGCGTTCAGCGACTCCACGTCGGAGGCCATCGGGATGCTCACCCGCAGGTCACACGTCTCGCCGACCAGGCGGGAAAGACCGCGGCCCTCGGAGCCGACCACCACGATCAGCGGCCCGACGGCGGCCTCCAGCTCGTAGAGGCCGGTCTCACCGTCGGCGTCGAGGCCGATCGCGGTGAAGCCCGCCTTCTGCGCCGACTTGATCGCCCGGGTCAGGTTGACCACCTGGGACACCGGGACGCGGGCGGCCGCGCCGGCGCTGGTGCGCCAGGCGGTCGCGGTGATGCCGGCGGCCCGCCGCTCGGTCATGAAGACGCCGTGCCCGCCGAACGCGGCCACCGACCGGATCACCGCGCCCACGTTGCGCGGGTCGGTGATGCCGTCCAACGCGACCAGCAGCGGAGCGGTCTGCTCCAGCGCCGCGTTGACCAGATCGTCGAAGTCCTCGTACGCGAACGGCGGCACCTGGAGCCCGATGCCCTGGTGCAGCACGCCACCGGTCATCCGGTCCAGCTCGTTGCGGCTGATCTCCAGGATCGGGATGCCTCGGTCACCGGCGGTCCGGACGATCTCGGTCACCCGGTCGTCGATGTCGATGCCCTGCGCCACGTAGAGCGCGGTGGCCGGAACCAGCGCCCGGAGCGCCTCGACCACCGGGTTGCGGCCGAGCAGCAGCTCGGGGCCCTCTTTGGTGGGGTTGGAGCGGCGGCCCGGCGCGATCCGGGGACCACGGGGACCACCGCCACGCACGCCACCACGGGTCGACTGGGCCCGGGTGATGCCGGTGGCACGGCCGCCGCCACGACCCCAGGTGGTGTCCTTGGTACCGGGCTGGCCGACCTTGGGCGCGCGGCCCTCGGCGGCCGCGGCACGGCGCTCCTTGTCCTGCTTGCGCGCGGTCTTCTCGGGCAGCTTCTCGGTGCCCGAGTAGCCCTTGTGCCACGGGCGCTCGTCGGCGGGCAGGGTCTTGCCCCGGCCCTTGAGCCCGGCGCGGTTCTTACCGCCCGAGCCGACCGAGGCGCCCTTCTTCGAGGTGGTGCGTTTGCTGGCGTTGAACGAATTGCCCGCCATCAGTGCTGCTCTCCTACCGTCCATCGCGGCCCGGCCGGAGTGTCCTCCACCTGAATACCCGCGTTCTTGAGCTGGTCGCGCACCGAGTCGGCGGCCGCCCAGTCCTTACGTGTGCGGGCCTGGGCCCGCTGTTCCAATGCCAGCGCGACCAGGGAGTCGACCACCGGCTTGAGGTCGTTGCCGCCCTCGCCGCCGTCCCACTTGGCGTCGAACGGGTCGAGGCCGAGGACGCCGAGCATGGCCCGGACCGCGGTCAGTGCGCCCCGGATGGCGGCCTCGTCGCCGGCGGCCAGCGCGGTGTTGCCCTCGCGCACGGTGTCGTGCACGATCGCCAGCGCGGCCGACGTGTTCAAGTCGTCGTTCATCGCGTCGGCGAAGGCCGGCGGCACCTGCTTGGGACGGCCCGGGCCGACGATCTCGGCAGCCCGCTGCACGAAGCCCTCGATGCGCCGGTAGGCGACCGCGGCCTCCTTCAGCGCCTCGTCGGAGTAGTCGATCCGGGAGCGGTAGTGCGGGCTGCCCAGGTAGTAGCGCAGCTCGACCGGCCGGACCCCGCCCTCGACCACGGAGTCCAGGTCGATCACGTTGCCCAGCGACTTGCTCATCTTGGAGTCACCCAGGTTGAGCAGGGCGTGGTGCACCCAGTAGCGGGAGAAGCCGAGGCCGGCCGCCTTGGACTGGGCCACCTCGTTCTCGTGGTGCGGGAACGTCAGGTCCAGGCCGCCGCCGTGGATGTCGAACTCGTCGCCGAGGTAGCGCCGGGCCATCGCCGAGCACTCGATGTGCCAGCCGGGACGGCCCTTGCCCCACGGGGACGGCCAGTAGGCGTCGCGCGGCTCGTCCGCCTTCACACCTTTCCACAAGGCGAAGTCGCGGTGGTCGCGCTTGTCACGCGGCGGGGCGTCGCCGGGGTCACGCATGTCCTCCGGCTTCTGGCCGGAGAGAGCGCCGTACTCCCTGTACGACAACACGTCGAAGTAGACGTCGGCGCAGTCGCCACCGGCCGGGTAGGCGTGGCCGCGCTCGATCAGCGTCTCGATCAGCTCGTGCATCTCGGTGATGTGCCCGGTGGCCAGCGGCTCGTAGGTGGGCGCCAGCACGTTGAGCGCGGAGTAGTCACGGTCCAGGCGTAGACGGTTCTCGAAGGCGATGGCCCAGAACGGGCGGCCCTGCTCGCCCGCCTTCTCCAGGATCTTGTCGTCCACGTCGGTGACGTTGCGGATGAACGTCACCTCCAGGCCGGTGTGCAGCAGCCATCGGCGCAGCACGTCGTAGTTGACGGCGGAACGAAGGTGACCGATGTGGGGTGAGGACTGCACGGTGACGCCACACAGGTAGATCCCCACCTGACCGGGCGTCAACGGGACGAAGTCCCGGACCGATCGGGTCGCGGTGTCGTACAAGCGCAGAGTCACCGTACAAGGGTACCGGCCTGCTGGAGCGACGAACGCCCCGCCCGTGCGGCACGGGCGGGGCGACTCGATCGGTGACGGATCAGCGTCCGCCGACCGCCGCGTAGGCGTCGACGATGCCGTAGCCGTAGAAACCGTTGAAGTTCTTCCCGCCCTCGCAGAGGGCGTCGAACTCGGCCGGGCGCCCCTCATTCGTGTAGGTCTCCAGGCGCGGCTCCGGGCAGGCGTGCTCCTCGGCCGTCCGGTAGAGGACCTGCTCGACGATGCTCGGCGCCAGGGTCTTGCCACCTCGCCAGAAGTCCCGCACGCCGTAACGGCTCACGATCAGCGCGCTGACCCCGGACACGTGCGGCGAGGCCATCGAGGTGCCCTGGAGGTAGGTGTAGTAGCCGCAGGCGCCGGCCTTGGTGCAGTCCTTGAACGCCACGCCCTCACCGTCCGCGGTGATCTCGCCGGCCGCGTCGACCAGACCCTCCTCCTGGAGGACCTTGAGCGGGTAGCTGGACAGGATCATGTTGCCGTTGGTGCGGTAGGTGTCGGTGCCGAACCCGTCACGGAACCAGCCGCCCGGAGCGGCCACCGAGATCTGCTCGGTGCCGTAGTTGGAGAAGTCCGACTTGCGGCCGGTCGGGCCGACCGAGGACACCCCGATGACGTGCGGGCCCTCGACCGGGAGGTCCCAGCAGGTGCTGTTGTCGATGGTGCGCGGGTACGGCGTACCGCCGTAGTCCGGGCTGGAGACGTCGGTCCGCGGCTTGCCGAGGTCCTCGTGGTTGTTGCCGAGCGACCCGACGAGGGTGACCCCACGCTTGTGCGCGTAGTTCAGGGCCCGCTTCACGGCGGTGATGATGGCCTGCTGGGCGGCCTGGTCGGCGGGGCTGTCGGCCGGGTTGGCCGTGCAGTTGTAGAGCCACGGGTCGACGTAGAACGACATGTTCACCACGTCGAGGCCGGCGTCACCGGCGTAGGTGAGCGCGTTGACCACCGGGTCGAGGAAGAAGTAGCCGGAGTCCTGGCCGCCCTTGAGCTCGACCAGGGTGACGCCGGGTGCGACACCGGACAGGCCGCTGCCGTTGAGCGCGGCACCGATCGTGCCGGCCACGTGTGTCCCATGACCGCCGTCGTCGGTGCCGACCGGGTCGAGGCAGCCGGCCACCTCGCACTCGCCGTCGATGTCCACCATGTCGGGCGCGAAGTTGCGCGACAGCTTGGCGCTGAAGTTCGGCTTCAGGTCGGGGTTGGAGGCGTCCAGCCCGGTGTCCAGGACACCGACGGTCACCTCCCGGTCACCCTTCTCGATCTTGCGGGCCTTGTCGGCCTTGACCATGGTCAGGCCCCACAGCTTGTCGTCGAGCGGGTCGGCCTTGGCCGGGCCGTGTCCCTTGCCTTCGCGGCCGCGCAGTGCGGACTCCACCCGCTCGACCTTGTTCGGGGCCTGACCGATGGCTTTGCGCTCGGACGCCCCGATCAGGGCGGCGGTCGCGGTGGCCCGGCTCTGGAAAGCGGCGTCGGCGGAGGAGACCCGGAAGACCCCGACGGCGTCGTTGCGGCTGACGATGGTGCCGCCGGCGGCCTGGATGGCGGCGGCAGCGTCAGCCGCGGACACGCCGTCGGCGGCCACCACCGTGTAGTCGCGGGAAACGGTCGGTGCGGCAGTCGCCGAACCGGGAATGGTAGTCAGGAACGCGAGGCCGGTCACTGTGGTGACGGCGCCGGCGACTAGGCGTCTTCTCATGGATGCACTCCATCGACAAAGATCGCCTTGCACAAGCTCCTGGCGGCTCCTTTTTACGGCCTTGTCATCCGGAGAACATCGAGCGCTTCGTCCAGCTGAGCCTCGGTCAGCTTGCCGTCGCCGACGTGCCCGCGCTCGATCACCACTTCGCGGATCGTCCGGCCGGAGGCCAGCGCCTGCTTGGCGATCGCGGCCGCCTCGTCGTACCCGAGGTAGCGGTTGAGCGGCGTGACGATCGACGGTGAGCCCTCCGCGTACGCCCGGGTGATCTCCTCGTCGGCCTCCAGGCCGTCGACGCAGCGGTCGGCGAACAGCCGGGCCACCGCGGCCAGCAGCCGGATCGACTCCAGCACGTTGCGGGCCATCACCGGCAGCATCACGTTGAGCTCGAAGTCGCCCTGGGTGCCGGCGAAGGCGACCGTCGCGTCGTTGCCGATCACCTGGGCGGCGACCTGGCGGACCGCCTCCGGCACCACCGGATTCACCTTGCCCGGCATGATCGACGAGCCGGGCTGCAGGTCGGGCAGGCGCAGCTCACGCAGACCGGCCCGGGGGCCCGAGCCCATCCAGCGGATGTCGTTGGCGATCTTGTAGAGGCCGGCGGCGATCACCCGGAGCTGGCCGGACGTCTCGACCAGTGCGTCCCGGGCGCCCTGCGCCTCGAAGTGGTCGCGGGCCTCGGTCAGCGGCAGGCCGGTCTCGTCGGCCAGCAGGCGGATCACCGCGGGGGCGAACCCGGGCGGCGTGTTCACCCCGGTGCCGACCGCGGTGCCACCCAGCGGCAGCTCACCGAGCCGGGGCAGGGTGTCCCGGAGTCGTTCGACGCCGTTGGTGACCTGTCGTGCGTACCCGGAGAACTCCTGGCCCAGGGTGACCGGCGTGGCGTCCATGAGGTGGGTGCGGCCGCTCTTGACGACGGTCCGGAAGGTCTCCGCCTTGGCGCTGAGCGCCACCGCCAGGTGGCCGAGCGCCGGGATCAGATCGGCGCTGACCGCCTCGGTCGCGGCCAGGTGGATCGAGGACGGGAAGACGTCGTTGGACGACTGCGAGGCGTTGACGTGGTCGTTCGGGTGCACCGGGCGGCCCAGATCCCGGCCGGCCAGGGTGGCGATGACCTCGTTGGCGTTCATGTTCGACGAGGTGCCGGAACCGGTCTGGAAGACGTCGACCGGGAACTGGTCGTCGTAGCCGCCGTCGGCCACGTGCGCGGCGGCGGTCGCGATCGACTCGGCCAGGTCCTTCTCCAGCACGCCGAGAGTCGCGTTGACCCGGGCGGCGGCACCCTTGATCCGGGCCAGCGCCCGGATGTGGGACGGCTCCAGGCCGCGGCCGGAGATCGGGAAGTTCTCCACCGCCCGCTGCGTCTGCGCACGCCACAGTGCGGCGGCCGGCACCCGCACCTCGCCCATCGTGTCGCGCTCGATCCGGAAACCGTTCTCGTCAGTCGTCACCGGACCATCCTCTCTCGACCTCCGCCTCGCCGCAGTCGATACCGATCCGGCGGAACAGCTCGGCGGCCCGCGCCCGCAGGCCCGCCGCCTCCGGATCGCCCGGTTCCAGGCAGGCGGCCAGCCCGGCCTGGGCACGGGCGATCGAGTACGCCATCTGCCCCGCCGTGGCCAGCCGCAGCGACCGTTCGAACATCGCCCGGGCACCGGCCGTGTCCCCGGTCCGGTACAGCGTGGTGGCCAGGCCGTGGGCGAATTCGGACTCGTGCCGGGTGTCGCGCATCCGGACCGCGAGGTCCAGCGCCCGGCGGTGCTCGGCACACGCCTCGGCGTACCGGCCGGCGTCACGGAACAGCCGGGCCCGGTCGTTGTGCACGTCGGCCAGGATCGACCGGGAGTCGCTGCGGACCGCGAGCCGCTGCACCGCGTCGACGTACCGGTGCGCGGTGTCCACGCCGATCCGCCCGTGGGCGTACTTGAGGCGCTGGAGCAGCAGCAGGGCCAGGGCGATCGGGCCGTCCTCGTCGTGTTCGACGACGGCGAGCAGCCGCAGACCGGCGTAGTGCAGCGCCTCGTCGTAGCGGCCGAGCAGGCCGAGCACCTCGGCGAGGGTGCCCAGCGGCCCGGCCGTCGACGACTGCATCCGCCGGCGGGCCACGATCCGGCGGGAGGTGTGCACCGCCTCGATGGCCTCGGCGAACCGGCCCTGCGACTGGTAGATGGTGCCGAGGTTGCCGTAGCTGGTGGCGAGGGCGCCGTGTTCGCCGAGTTCCCGGCGCAGCCGGATGGCGAGCAGCAGATACTCCTCGGCCGGGCCGTGCTCTCCACCGCGGGAGTAGGCGGAGGCCAGGTAGTTGGCGATGGTGGCGATCGCGGCCTTGTCGCCGGACTTCCCGATCCGGTCCATGGCCCGCTGGTGCAGCTCCCGGATGTCGTCCATGTAGCCGCGGAAGAACAGCGGCTGCCAGGCGGCCCGCGGGATCCGCCAGACATATCCGGGCTGGCCGGCGTCCGCGGCGGCATCGACGAAGGCGGCCAGGCCGGGTCGCTCACGCTCCAGCCTGGCGTACGGGTCCTCCAGCGCCGCCACCAGGTCCGGCCGGTCCGGCCGCGGCCAGCCGAGGTCGCGGTGCAGCACGTCGTGGTGGCTGGACGCGACCGCCGCGATCAGGGTGTGCAGTTCCAGGTCGAGCACGCCGGTCAGGGCCGCGTGCCGGTCGGGCGCGGGCAGGTCGGCGGCGAGCATCCCGGCGTACTCCCGGATCAGGTCGTGCATCCGGTAGACGCCGCGTTCCGGCTCCTCCAGCAGGTGCACGTCGACCAGCTCGTCGAGCGCGTCCCGGGCCTCGTCCAGGGACAGCCCGGTCAGGGCGGCCACCGCGAGGTCGTCGACGGTGGCGCCCGGATGCACACCGAGCAGCCGGAACACCCGTTGCAGACGCGGCGGCAGCTGCCGGTAGGTGAGGGTGAAGGCGCCGGTGACGGTACGGTCCTCGGCCGCCAGCTCGGGCAGCGCCGACTCGCCGAGCCGGCGCAGCAGGTCGGTCACCCGCCAGCGGGGCCGGTGGGCGAGCCGGGCGCCGGCCAGCCGGACCGCCAGCGGCAGCGCGCCGCAGCGCCGCACCACCTCGGCGGCCGCCCGCGGCTCCTCGCGCACCCGCTCCCCGACGATCCGCTCCAGCAGCGCCATCGCCTCGTCGTGGGTCAGCACCGGCAGGGACTCCAGCTGGATGCCGTCCAGCCCGGCGAGCCGCCGGCGACCGGTGACCAGGGCCATGCTGCCCGGGGTGGTCGGCAGCAGATCGGCGATCTGTGCGCTGGTGGCCACGTTGTCCAGGACGATCAGCAGCCGCCGGCCGGCCACCTGGGAACGCCAGAACCCGACCCGCTGGACCGGCTCGGACGGGATCTCCTCGGCGCTGTGCCCGAGCTGCCGGAGCAGGACGAGCAGAGCCGCCGACGGGTCGACCGGGTCCAGCTCGCTGTGGCCCTGCAGATCGACGAAGAGGTGCGCGTCGGGGAAGCGGTCGCCGATCAGGGTGGCGACGTGCAGTGCCAGGGTGGTCTTGCCGCTGCCGGCCATCCCGTCGAGAACGGCCACCACCGGCCCCACCGGCTCGGCGGCCTTGATTCCGGCGATCAGCCGGTCGACCTGCTCGGTCCGGCCGGTGAAGTCGGTAACCGTACGCGGAAGGCATCGGATCGGACCGTTGGCCGGCATCGCCGGCGTCGCCGGCGTCGCCACCGGGACCTCGGGCACCGACCCGGCCAGGATGTCGCGGTGCAGATCCTGCAGCTCCCGGCCGGGTTCGATGCCCAGCTCGTCCCGCAGCACGTCGCGGGCCCGGCGGAACTCGGCCAGCGCGTCGGCCCGCCGCCCGGACCGGAACAGCGCCAGCATCAGCTGCCCGCGCAGCCGCTCCCGCAGCGGGAACCGGTCGACCTGCGCGGCCAGCTCGCCCAGCAGCTCCCGGGCCCGGCCGGCGGCCAGCTCCAGGTCCATCGCGTCCTCGAGGGCGATCGCCCGGCGCTGGTCGAGCATGGCCGCCGCCTGCCGGACGGCCGACGCGTCGATCTCGGCGCACGCCGGGCCACGCCAGAGATCCAGAGCCTCCCGGTACGCCGCCCGCGCGACCTGCGGGTCAGAGGCCGTCCGGGCCATGTCGACGAGCGTGAGGAACCGTTCCGAGTCGAGTTCGCCGGGCCCGACCCGGATCCCGTACCCCGCCGGGTCGGTCATGATCGCCTCGGCCGGAAGGCCGCGCCGCAGCCGGGACACGCAGGTCTGCACCTGGCCCCGCGCGGTGGCCGGTGGGTCGGCGCCCCAGACGGCCTCGGTCAGCTCGCCCAGGCTGACGATGCGCCCCGGGTGAAGGAGCATCATCGCCAGCACGACACGGTCACGCCCGGCCGTGACAGCTACCGGACGCTCATCCCCCATCACGGAGAGTGTTCCTAGTATGTGGTAGCGCAACGTAGTCATCCCCGTCCTGTGCGCTCGCGACCGAAGCCTACCGAGAGCCCCAAGAGCGGATCGACAGTGAATCGATAGCGGTCTCGGGCAACCTGTCCCCAGCGCCGCTTCGCCACCGATGCTTCCAAAGAGCGCCCCCAGTGTGTGGCGGGGCGGCCCAGCCTTCAACGGGGGAGGTACAGCCCGCTCGCGGTCCGCCGCGAGCGGGCTGTTCGTGTCTCAGCGATCACTCAGAGTTGGACGTCCTCGGCTTCGTTACGTACCGTCGGCTGAGTTTGGATGACCCCGACGATGAGGAATCTCCGATGCGACGCGCCATTCTGGCCGTGATCGCGGGCGGTGTGCTGGTCACCAGCGCCGCCTGCGGCGACGATGCGAAGAACGAGGACACCGCCGCGCCGGCCGTCACCACCCCCGCCGCGACCACGGCGGCGGCGCCCGCTGTGTCGGCCTCGGCCCCGGACTTCACCGCGGACACCGTCAAGGTGTGCGAGCGCCTCGACAAGGTGTTCACCACCGAGTTCGGCGACTTCGGCGAGGCGCTGGGCAAGATGATCGCCCACAAGGAGGCGAAGGAGACGGCCAGCGCCGACAAGGCGGAGAAGCAGGCCGCCGCCGAGCTGAAGGTGATCGGCACCCAGATCCGCAAGGAGACCGCGGACGCGCCCGACCCCGAGCTCCAGTCGGTGGCCGCCACCTCGGCGCAGCGGATCGAGGCGAGCGCCAAGGACCTCGGCTACATCGAGGACATCAAGAGCACCAAGGACCTGGACGGCTCGCTCCAGAAGCAGATCGCCGAGTGGATCAGCCCGGTCGCCGGTTACTGCGGTGTGAAGCGGGCGGTCGAGACCCCGTCCACCGCACCGTCGGAGCCGCCCGTCTCAGCGGCCCCGTCAGCGTCCTGACCGTCATCGGCCGTCGATCCCTCAGCGGCGGCCGATGCTGAAGACCGGGTTGGGCCGGGTGACGGCGGCGAAGAAGTCGTTGCCCTTGTCGTCGACGACGATGAAGGCGGGGAAGTCCTCGACCTCGATCTTCCAGACCGCCTCCATGCCGAGCTCCGGGAACTCCAGCACCTCGACGTGGCGGATGCAGTCCTGCGCCAGGCGCGCGGCCGGGCCGCCGATCGAGCCGAGGTAGAAGCCGCCGTAGGTCTGGCAGGCGTCGGTGACCTGCTTGGACCGGTTGCCCTTGGCCAGCATGACCATCGAGCCGCCGGCCGCCTGGAACTTCTCCACGTAGGAGTCCATCCGGCCGGCGGTGGTCGGGCCGAAGGAGCCGGACGCGTACCCCTCGGGGGTCTTGGCCGGGCCCGCGTAGTAGACGGCGTGGTCACGCAGGTACTGCGGCATCGGCTGGCCGGCGTCGAGCCGCTCGGCGATCTTGGCGTGGGCGATGTCGCGGGCGACCACGAGCGGGCCGGTCAGCGACAGCCGGGTCTTCACCGGGTACTTGCTGAGCTCGGCGCGGATCTCCGCCATCGGCCGGTTCAGGTCGATGTTGACGACCGGCGACGACTCCAGGTCGACGTCGGGCAGGTAGCGGGCCGGGTCGGTCTCCAGCCGCTCCAGCCAGACGCCCGACGGGGTGATCTTGGCGACCGCCTGCCGGTCGGCGGAGCAGGACACCGCGATCGCGACCGGGCAGGACGCGCCGTGCCGGGGCAGCCGGACCACCCGGACGTCGTGACAGAAGTACCGCCCGCCGAACTGGGCGCCGATGCCGAAGTCGCGGGTCAGCTCCAGGACCGCGGCCTCCAGCTCCACGTCACGGAAGCCGTGCGCCAGCATGGTGCCGGAGGTGGGCAGGTTGTCCAGGTACTTCGCGGAGGCGAGTTTCGCCGTCTTCAGCGCGTGCTCGGCGCTGGTGCCACCGATCACCACGGCCAGGTGGTACGGCGGACAGGCCGACGTGCCGATCAGGCGCAGTTTCTCGTCCAGGAACTGCATCATGCGCTGCGGGTTGAGCAGCGCCTTCGTCTCCTGGTAGAGGTACGACTTGTTGGCCGAGCCGCCGCCCTTGGCCATGAAGAGGAACTTGTACGCGTCGGGGTGGCCGCCCGGATCCTCCGCATACAGCTCGATCTGGGCCGGCAGGTTGGTCCCGGTGTTCTTCTCGTCCCACATGGTGATCGGAGCGAGCTGCGAATAGCGCAGGTTGAGCCGCGTGTAGGCCTGGTAGACGCCGAGCGCGATGGCCGCCTCGTCGGTCCCGTCGGTCAGCACGTGACGCCCGCGCTTGCCCATCACGATCGCGGTGCCGGTGTCCTGGCACATCGGCAGCACTCCACCGGCCGCGATGTTGGCGTTGCGCAGCAGGTCGAGCGCGACGAACCGGTCGTTGGCCGACGCCTTCGGGTCGTCGATGATGGCGCGCAGCTGCGTCAGGTGAGCCGGTCGCAGGTAGTGGGCGATGTCGTGCATCGCCTCCGCGGTGAGCTGGGTGAGCGCGGACGGCTCGACGGTCAGGAACCGTCGCCCGCCGGGGCCCTCGACGACATCCACGCCCTCGTCCGTGACCAGGCGGTACTCGGTCAGATCCTCCCCGGTCGGGAGGAGCGGCGAGTAGCTGAAATCGGCGCCTTTGCTCATGACCGGAAAGCCTAGGCCAGCGAGGCGGCGGGATGCGAACCCGGACCCGGCGCTCCGCGTTTCACGCGAACGGCAGATATGCCATGTCCCGGCCGGCGACGAGGATCATGCCGTCCGGGCCGACAGCGAAAACCTTCGCATCGGTACGCACATCGGCACGAACCGACCCACTGGTGAGGCCGAGTGCCGTGACCCGGCCCTTCGAAGCCACGACCGCGGCGTACGGGGTGAGCGCCGCACCGGCATCGGCACGGTCGTCCTGGCGCCACACGTTCTTGTCCTTGGCGAACGAGAATCCCCGGATCGACTGACCCTTGCGGATCACGGCGTAGGTGTCGTTGACGGCCAGCACCGTCGACTCCTTGTCGCCGTACCAGAGGTTCCGCCCGTCATAGCCGTTGATCAGGACCTCACGCCCGTACGGGTCGACGCCGAGCACCACGTTGTAGCCACCCGCCGGATCCTGGTCCTGCTCGCAGGCGGAGCCGTTGTCCGCGGTCCGCAGGTTCAGCCCGTCCCGCTGCCACACCACCTCACCACTGGGGCTCCCGCCCACCACGCCGTAGTAGCAGGTGCCGTCGCGTGCCGTGCCGGTGACCGTGAGAACCCGCCCGCCGACCACCGCGACCCGCTGGTCCTTCGCCGGCCGCACGGTCTGCACCAGCCGCCCGGTGGCGGTGTCGATGACCCGGATCTCGCCGTCGTGCGGCAGCCCGATCAGTCCGGGCAGCACCGGTGGCCCGGCGACGTCGTCGTCCACCGACCCGGACACCAGCCGCCGGGTGTCCGGCAGGTCGGGGTTGGCCGCGTCCAGGACGAAGCCGATGCTCCCGGTGCCGACGCTCCACAGCTGGGTGCCGGCCCGCGGGTCCCAGGCGGTGAGCCGGCAGTCGTCGCCGCCGGAGCAGCTCAGGTCGACGATCGCGTCCTGGTAGGTCCAGACCGCCGACGCCACGGTGTCGGCACGCCGTACCGCGCCGGTCGACGGATCGAGAACCTGATAGCCCTTGGTCAGCAGCCGGCCGGTCACGACGACCGCGTTCGGGCCCTTGCCGGCGACGGCGGCCCAGTCGGCGTCCGACGACCACAGCTTCACGGCGGCGGTCATGCCGTACGCCTCGACCGAGGTCCGGTACTCGACGATCACCGCGTCACCGGCGATGGCGACGCTCTGCGGGGTGCCGCCGAGGGACTGCTGCCAGCGGGTGCCCGGTGCGACCGGCCCGCTCGTGGTGATCCAGGACCAGATCTGCGGGAACGGGTTCCACACATGGGTCGTGGCCAGGACGGTGAGAGCCACCGCGGCGACGGTGACCACCCAGAGTCCCTTCCAACCGCCTCCCGAGGCCATCAGGGCAGGGTAATGACCTTCGATCCAGGAAGGGTCGAGCGTGGTAAGTCCGTGTCGTCACACTATGCGTGGCTTGCCGCTCTGACCAGGGGCACCGTCCGGTACGGGATCAGCTCCGCCAGCGCGATGATCGTATGCGCCCGCACGATGCCCTCGTAGCCCACGATCTGGTCGATCACCCGCTGCAGGTCGGCGTTCGACCGGGCCACGATCCGGCACAGGATGTCCCCGCTGCCGGTGATCGTGTGCGCCTCCAGGACCTCGGGAATCTCCGCCAGGTGCTCGGCGACGGCGTCGTGGCCGTACCGCTGACTGATCTCCAGCGTCACGAAACTCATCACGCCGAACCCGATCGCCTCGGGTGCCACCTCGGGACCGAAGCCCTTGATCGCGCCCCGCGCGATCAGCTTGTCGAGCCGTGCCTGCACCGTGCCACGCGCCACCGCGAGCCGCCGGGAGAGCTCCAGCACACCGATCCGCGGCTCGGCCGCGAGCATCGCGATCAGGCGCGCGTCCAGCGCGTCGAGCTGGACAGTCTGCTCACCCACGCTGGGAACCTACCGCACCGATTGCACACCTTGACCATCGATGACCCGAAGGGTTGCTCATGACCGTGCTCTCCGTCACTGTCGGGGCCACCTGTGACACTGTGAGCAGGCCCTCGCTGCGGGCGACCGCTGCGCAGGGAAGTGTCAGGCTGTCGTGGTAAAGGTTTGCGCATGAGTTCCGTTCCCGCGGGTTGGTACAAGGACCCCGCCGACCCCAGTACCCAGCGCTATTGGGACGGTGAGGGCTGGCTGGGCAAGGCCATCCCGGCGGACGCCGTGCCACCGGACGGCCCGCCCGCGGTCGAGCCCGAACCCGTCGCCGAGACGACGCCCGCACCAGCGGCCTCCCCCGTGTCGCCGGTCACCGTCCAGCCGGCCGCTCCGCCCGGTCCGCCGCCCGGCTGGATGCAGCCCCCGCCGCCGCCTCCGCCCGGCTGGGCGCCGCAGCCCCCGCCCCCGCCGGGCTGGCAGCCCCCGCCCGGCATGCAGCCACCAGCCGGTTTCCAGCAGCCCCCGCCCGGCTTCCAGCAGCCCCCGCCCGGTTCCCCGCAGGCGATGCCCGCCTACCCCTATCCGTATCCGTTCCCGATGCCCGAGGCCCGGCCGCACGGCATGGCGCTGGCCGGGCTCGGCAAGCGCCTCACCGCCCGGCTCATCGACATCGTCGCCGTGCTGATGCTCAGCGTCGTGGTGAACGGCTACTTCGGCTACCTGTACCTCCAGGACTTCATGCCGATCTTCCGCGACTACATGGAGCAGAGGGCGGCCGGCGTCACTTCGCCGACGGTCGTGCCGACCGACCGGATGCAGACCCTCAACATCGCCATCGTGCTCCTGTGCACCCTGCTCTGGCTGGCCTACGAGGCGCCGGCGCTCAGCGGCAGCGGCCAGACCCTCGGCAAACGGATCATGGGCATCCGGGTCGTCCCGGTGGAGAAGGTCGGGCCGCTCGGTTTCACGCGCGCGTTCACCCGCTGGGCCCGCCTCGGCATGTGGACACTCTTCTGGTGGTGCGGCCTCGGCCTGCTCATCCAGTTCCTGTATTCGTTGTCGCCCGCCTTCGACCCTCGCCTGCGTCAGGGTTGGCACGACAAGGCGGCGGCCACCGTCGTCGTCGACGTGCCGCCGGGCGGCGTCCCGTCGACCATCGAACCCGGAGGATCCCGATGACCCGCCTCACCCGCGCCGACCTGGACGCGCTACCCGCCTATGTGCCCGGCCGCAGCGTCGCCGACCTGGCCCGTGAGCTGGGCATCGCCGAGGCGGTCAAGCTGGCCAGCAACGAGGTGCCGTACGGTCCGCTGCCCGGCGTGGTCGAGGCGGTCACCGAGGCGGTCCGGTCCGTCCACCGCTACCCCGACATGGGTGTCGTCGAGCTGCGCGACCGCATCGGCGCCTGGCTCGGCGTCGACCCGGCCCGGGTGATCACCGGCTGCGGCTCGGTGGCGCTGGCCGAGATCCTGGTCAAGGCCACCTGCCTGCCCGGCGACGAGGTCGTCTACTCGTGGCGGTCCTTCGAGGCGTATCCGATCATCGCCGCCGGGGCCGGTGCCACCAGCGTGCGTGTGGCGAACACGGCGGAGCACGGTCACGACCTGGCCGCCATCGCCGCCGCGATCACCGACCAGACCCGGCTCGTCTTCGTCTGCAATCCGAACAACCCGACCGGCACGTTCCTGCGCCAGGCCGAGCTCGACCGGTTCCTTGCCGACGTGCCGTCCGACGTGCTCGTGGTGCTCGACGAGGCGTACCGGGAATTCGTCACCGACCCGGACGTGCCGGACGGCCTCGCCACCTACGGCGACCGGGCCAACATCGTGGTCCTGCGGACGATGAGCAAGGCGTGGGGCCTGGCCGGCCTGCGGATGGGCTACCTGGTCGCCCGGCCCGAGGTCGCCGCCGCCGTCCGCAAGGTCGTCACCCCGTTCTCCACCAGCCTGGTCGCCCAGGCCGCGGCCCTGGCCGCCCTCGACCAGGAGGAGGAGGTCCGCCGCCGCTGCGCCGAGGTCGTGTCGGAGCGGACCCGGGTCACCGAGGCGCTGCGCAAGCTCTCCCTCGACGTGCCGGACAGCCAGGCCAACTTCGTCTGGCTGCCGCTCGGCGACCGGACCGCCGGTTTCACCGCGGCCTGTGAGAGCCGCGGCGTGATCGTGCGCGGTTTCCACCCCGAGGGCGTCCGCGTCACCATCGGCACCCCGGAGGAGAACGACCTGTTCCTGGCGACCGCCGAGGTCGCCCTCGGCTGACCACCAGCTCTAATGCAGGGCCGCCGCCTCGGTCCGGTGATGCTCCTCGGAGCTGATCCGGGCCGGGAAGACGCCCCGCCACAGCACCACCAGGACACACGCCACCAGGACGAACCCGGCTCCGAGCACCGGCAGCGTGCCCAGCTGCCCGGCGCTGACGAACCGCTCACCGACGAACGCGCCGCTGCCGATCCCGATCTGGAAGGCCACGACGTAGACCGCCGAGGCCGCGTCCCGGGCGGCCGGCGCGACCCGCAGCGCCGCCGACCCGAGGAACACCGGGATCGCGTTGAACGCCCCGCCCCAGACCAGCACCGCGGCGATCGTCGCGGCCGGCCCGAGCACCGGCGCGAGCAGCACCATCGAGCCGGCGGCGACAGCGGTCAGCGCGATCACGAACGGCCCCGGCCGCCGGTCCACGAACCGGCCCACCACGAAGTTCGCCACCAGACCGACCGCGCCGTACCCGAGCAGCAGCGCGCTGAGTGCCGCACCGTCCAGCCCGGCGTCCCGGCGGACCAGCGGCGCGATATAGGTGTACGCCGCGAAGTGCCCCACCACCAGCACCACGGTGATCACGCAGAGCCCGGTGACCCGGCCGTTGCGCAGGATCAGCACCGCGTCCCGCAGCTGCCGGCCCAGTGCCGCGTCCCGGTCGCGGGGCAGCGGCTGCATCGCCGGCAGGATCAGGATCAACGCGACCAGGCAGATCGCCCCGGCCGCCGCCATCAACCCGATCGACAGCCGCCAGCCCAGCCACTGCCCGAGCGCGGTGCCGAGCGGCACGCCGAGCACGATGGCCAGCGAATTGCCGATGAAGACCAGCGACGTCGCCCGCCCCACCTGGCCGGGCGGTGCGAGCCGTGCCGTGATCGGCCCGATCACCGACCAGAACACCCCGTGGGCGAGTGCGCAGATCAGCCGGGACAACACCAGCACCAGGAAAGTGGGTGCGAGCGCCGCGGCCGCCTGGGAGACGACGAAGACGGCTACGGTGGCGGCGAGCAGACTGTGCCGGGGCAGCCGCATGGTGAGCGCCGTGAGCGGGATGGTGCTGACCGCCGCGACCACGGCATAACTGGTGAGCAACAGCCCGACCTGCGCCTCGGTGACGTCGAGACCGGCCGAGATCTGCGGGAGGAGGCCGACTGGCAGGGTTTCGGCGGTGACGTAGCAGAAGGTGGAGATGCCGAGGACGACGAGCGCCGGGCGGTTGAGCTTCACCCTTCGCACAATAAACTCCGAGACAGAGCTTAAAAAGGGAGAACCGGTGTGACGAACCCTGGGGAAGGAGAGCCGGTGTGACGAACCCTTGGGAAGGAGAGCTGGTGTGACGAACCCTTGGGAAAGGGCGCCGACATGACGACCCGCACCACCGCACTGCTCCGCATGGTCCACCGGAACCCCGGCGTGACCCGCGCCGACGCGGCCCGCCTCCTCGGCGTCGGCACCGGAGCGGCCACCGAACTCGTCACCAGGCTCAGCCGCGCCGCCCTCCTCACCCAGGCGCCCGCCGCCCCCAGCGGCACCCGCGGCCGGCCCACCACACTCCTGCTGCCACACCCCGACGGCCCGCTCGTGCTGGCCCTCGCGATCACCCACGAGGCCTGGCGGCTCGACGTCGTCGCCCTCGGCGGCGCCACCCTCGCCTCCCTGTCCGAGCGACACGGCGGCGCCCCCTGGGCCGAGGTCCGCGCGGCGGTCACCGTCGCGATCAAAGACTTCCTCTCGCGGTACGGCGACCGCCTCCGCGCCATCGGCATCTCCGTCCCCGGTCCCGTGTCCCGCAACCTGCGCCTGGACGCGTTCAACTCCGACTGGCACGGCATCGACCTCACCGACCTGTGGCCCGAGGCCGGACTCCTCGTCGCCGGCAACGACGCCACCCTCGCCGCCACCGCCGAACACCGTCGCGGCGCCGCCACCGGAGCAGCCGTCGCCCTGCACCTGCGCATCGAAGCCGGCCTCGGCGGCGCCGTCATCGACGACGGCCACCCGGTGATCGGCGCACACGGCGCCGCAGGCGAGTTCGGGCACATGCCGTTCGGCGACCCCGCGGTCCGCTGCGGCTGCGGCGCACACGGCTGCTGGGGAACCGCCGTCGACGGCACCGCCCTGGCCCGGCTCCTCGGCGACCCGCCACCCCGCGACCCGGTCACCTACGCCCGCCGGGTGATTGCCACCGCGACCCGCGCCCTGCCGTCCCAGCGCGCCCGCCAGGACCTGGCCGGCCTGCCACCACCCACCAAGGACCTCGCCGGCCTGCCACCGCCCACCAGGGACCTGGCCGGCCTGCCACCGCCCACCAAGGACCTCGCCGGCCTGCCACCGCCCACCAGCGCCTACAGCTCCGGCGAATCCGGCCCCGCCATCGACCCGGCCGCCGCCGCCGACGCCGTCCGCACCGTCGGCACCGCCCTCGGCCGAGGCATCGCCGGTCTGGTCAACGCACTCGACCCGGACCTCGTGACCCTCGGCGGCCTGGGCGTCGACCTGCTCGCCGCGGTCCCCGAGGCCATCGACACCGCCTACCGCTCCGGCCTCATGCTGATCCACCGGACGGCCCCGCCCCCGGTCAGGGCGGCAGCACTCCCCGACGACGAGGGCCCCATCGCCGGTGCCGCCGAGGAGGCCTGGTCAGCCCTGCTCCCCCAGCTGACCTGACCCACCCCTCCGCCGCGCCCAGCCCAGCCACCCCTCCGCCGCCCTCAGCCCAGCCACCCCTCCACCGCGCCCAGCCCAGCCACCCCTCCGCCGCCCTCAACCCAGCCACCCCTCCGCCGCCCTCAACCCTGTTCGGGCCCGCCATGCTCGCCCCTCTCTGGGTCTTCACCACCAGGGGTTGATCACGCGGGGCGTGAAACCTGCGGTCCGGTCGCGGTTGTCGCCGGTCAGGGTGACGAGAATGGCCTGGTGTGCGAACGACTTCTCGGGGCCGGTGTCCTGTCGGCACCCGGAGCCGGATGCGGGTGCCATCGCCGCCCTCCTGGGGGCGGTGATCGCACCCAGACCCGACGACGGGTACATCCGACGCCCTGTCGAAGGACGGCACGCGCACCCGGCCCGGCCTTGGGTGCGCCCCGCGCCCTGTCGAAGGACGGCACGCGCACCCGGTCCGGCATTGGGCCCGCCCGACGCCCCACCGAAGGGCCGCCCGCGCACCCGGCCCGGCGTTGGATGCGCCCGACGCCCTATCGAAGGACGGCATGCGCATCCGGCCCGGCGCTGGGTGCGCCCGACGGTCCTCGTCACGGGGGCGATCCTTAACGAGTCGACCTGAACAGACAGGATGCGAGATTCGCCGCTGAACCCCCGCCCCGGCCTCTGAGTCTTCACCACCCGGGGGCTGATCACGCGGGGCCGTGGAACCCCCGTGTCATAACCGCGGTTGCCGCCGGTCGGCGTGACGAGGACAGCCGGGCACGTCACGACGCCCCACCATCGGCGATGGCGAGTGCGGCTGCCGGGACGTCCCCCTTCACCGACGACCCATCCGCAGCATCGCCGCCCCGACCCGGGTCCGGTCCGCCGGGCAGTTTCCTGTGTCCACAGTCAGGGTCGGTGCCCGTTCAGCCCGCCACGCTCGGCCCTCTCTGAGCCCGCCACGCTCGGCCCTCTCTGAGCCCGCCGCTCTCTTTTGGGTGTCAGCCGGGCAGCGCGACGAGCAGGACCGTGTCGAGCGTCAGATAGTAGATCGGGGACTCCGGGTCGTCCGGCGCGTCCCGGTTGAGGCGCTCGACAGCCAGGAAACCGTCGGTCACGTGGTAGAGACCCGGCTTCCAGTCAAGCGTGTCCTCCTTGTCCGGCCCGTAGAGCAGCGGATACGAGAACCGCAGCGCCCCGGTCAGCGCATCCACACCGTCAAGGGTGTTGTCCGGTCGCAGCAGCAGCACCACGCCCGCGTCCCCACCGAGCACCCGCGCGGGCCCCGGAGTTGTCCACAATGCGGCTCCATCCACAGTCCGCCCGGCAACCGCCGCGAAGAAGGAGGAGGGTGAGTCCCCGGCAGGCAACATCGGAGGCACCACAGTCGTGGAGGCAGTCGCCGCTGACGCGCCCGGGCTGAGCGTGGCCTCTGACGCGCCCGGGCTGAGCGTGGCCTCTGACGCGCCCGATGCGGGAGGCGTGGCCGCCGAGGCATCGGGACCGGGCGTCACCATGGGCGAGCCGGACGGAGAGGGGAGGTCGGATTGCGACGAGGAGGCCGTGATGACGGTACCAGCGACGAGCGTGGCCAGCGGGTCGTCGAGAGCGGGGACCCGGCGGGGCTCGGCCGGGGTGACGAGCCACCCCTGCCCGGCCGCGTCACGGAAGGCCGCACAGCCCTCGGTCTCGCAGCCCACGGGGGTGTAGGGGGCTGCAGGCCAGCCGGTGAGCGCGGCACCCGTCGACGTGTCATAGGCACCGGTGGCGCACAGATAGGCGCCGGTGCCGGTCGTGAAGCCATCCACACACCCGGGAGGGACTGTCGTCGTCCAGATCGACTGGCCGGTGCTCACGGCGTACCCCGAAAGGGTCTGCCCCTCGGTGACCACGACGGTGCCGGCAGCGGCACGCAGACCAGGCGGGTTCCAGACGGCCGTGGCGCCGGTCCGGTGTCCGGCATAGCCGGGCGCATCCGGCCCGTCCGCGCGCCAGATCTCCGTCCCGTTCCGCGCGTCGATCGCCACCAGCTTCCCGTCGGACCACCGGGTGACGACCGTCGTGCCACTGGCCACCACGGCGCTGAGCTGCTCGGGCCACCGGCGGAAGGACCACCGCGCCGTGTAGACGGCACGTGCCGTGACGGGCCCGTCCGCCCGCACCTGGTGCTTCGCCGCGTAGACGCGCACCGTCCCGTCGACCACCAGCGGCGCCACGTTGAGACGGCTGGTCACGCCGTGCAACATCGTCGAGGGTGTCGGTGGGGTCGGCGTCCTGGCGCTCGCCGACAGCTCAGCGGGAGCCAGCACACGCCAGCAGATCAGGCCGCTCACCACCAGCAGGAGCGCGGCCGCCATGATTCGCAGCAGCACCCGGGTCACGGCCGAGAGTATTCCAGGTCGCGCAGGACGGCCTGACCCCTGGGCACGAGCGGGCCCCAAAAGGCCCAGCTAAAGGCGGTGGGAGGGGAGGGGGTGGGTCCCCAAGCAACCGAGATCCGCGGAGAGCGACGCGAGAACAGCCGAGATCACGGGAAATGCGGGAAAGCGGAGCACCACAGGACAGCAAGGCAAGTAGTGATCACGGCCACGACCGAGACACCGACACGACTACTCGTAGCCACCGTTGATGAGGCCAAGACGGACGAGCTCGGTAAGGGGCTCGACCACGTTCGCGGCCCCGAACCCGACGAACAGCGGACGTGGACCGTCCCGATGGGCACGGGCCGGTTCGACCAGTGGTACCGGATGGGTGGCCGCCAGCGCCTCCGCCACCTCGGCGACCTCGCCGCCACCAGCGGCGATGACAGTGGCGACGAGCACGTTGAGGAACCCGTGATGGGTGAACCCGGTCTCCGGATCGGTGTGCCGGGTGGCGTGCCGCAGCCCGGCGGCGAGTTTGAACGGCAGTTGCCTGTCACGGCAGGCGCAGATCACCGCCGCCAGCTCGACCGGGGTGGGGAAGAGTTCCGCGGCCAGCCCGCCGACCCGGAATTTCGGCGCGATCGACAGTCCGCCGGCGCGAGCCTCGGCGACGGAGTCGAGGGCAGCGAGCAGGCCCCAGCTGAGCGGGATCTCGGCGTACAGCGGCAGGCCGTTCTGCGCGGCGGCGAAGGTGCAGAGGGTGGCGACCCCGGGTTGCGGGTCTTCGCCGCGCCGGGCGACAGCGGCTTCGACGTGTTCGACCTCGACGCCGGTGGCGCGGAGTTTCTCGACGGTGGCGGGGAGCGCCGCGGCCGGGATGTCACCGACGAGGCCGGCGGTGAGGCGGGGGATCTGCTCGATGCCGACCGTCGACGCGGGTACGAGCAGTGATCCGACCAGGTCGCGGTACCAGGCGGTGGCGTGTTCGTGGTGTTTGGCGACGGCGTCGGCGAGCCCGATCGGGCTGGGTGGGAGCAGGGAAGCGTCATCGACCAGCCCGGCGTAGAGCGGAGGCACCATCGTTGACACGAATCCGAACCTAATAGACGCCGCGAGATACGGACAACCAAGTCCGTTATGTGACTTCCCAGACCGGCCGGGCAACGCGACAGCCAGCCGGGCAACGCGACAGCCGGCCAGGCAACGCGACAGCCGACCGGGCAACGCCGCAGCCGACCGGACGTGGCGACAGCAGTGCAGCGGTCAGCGACGCCGCTGGAGCACCGCCAGGATTTCGGCCACCGCCGCGGTGAGCATTCCGGCGATCAGCGGCACCGGGCCGCCGACCACCGCGTACGCCAGCAGGAACAGTGGCGCGGCGAAGGTCAGGTAGACCGCCACGGCGAGCCGCCGGTCGTGGTCCCGTAGCCGCCCGAGGACGATGCCGGCCGGTTCGGGTAGCCGCCCGCGGAACCAGAAGACGACCGCCCCGAAGACGAGCGCCCCGATGAGGCCGGCCCAGGCCCGGGAGATACCGGCGCTGATCAGTGTCATCGCGGCGGCCAGGACGGCGGCGATCACGGCACCGCCGGCGCCGAACCGGACGGTTTCCCGCACCGCTTCGGCGGACTCTTCGGAGGTGTCGAGGACCGGCCGGGTCGGCACGCTGACCTCCGGCACAGGGGGTGCGACCTTGGCAGCGGGAGCAGCGGAAACTGCGGGGGTGTCCGCATCGTCGGCGGCGGCCGGGGCTGGGGCGCTGAGCGACGCTTCTTCGGCGAGTCCTTCGATGGCGCGGGCCCACCGGCGTCGCTCGAATCGAACGATGCCGGTCTCACGGCCGGCGTCGCCGATCGTCGAGTCGAGGTCGAGGGCCTCCCCGTAGGCCCGCTGGGCCAGGTCGAACAGGCGTAGCCGGGCGGCGACGACGGCTAGCACCAGATGTGCCTCGGCGTCGGTCGGTGCGACGCGGACGCCGTTCCAGGCGGCGTTGAGTGCTTCCTGCCCGTTGCGGGATTCGCTGAGCAGGGCCGCGCCGGTGCGCTGCGCGTAGGGGTCGTCGGGCCAGTCGTTGAGGATCTCGGCGGCGATCCGGGCGGCGTCGGCGTAGCGGCGGCTGTCGGTGAGTGCCATGGCGCGGACCACGAGGACGGCCAGGGCCCGCGGGTCGGTGGTGGCGGCACGGTCGGCGGCGGCGAGGGCCTCGCTGGGCTGGTCGGCGATGAGGTGGATGCGGGCGAGGGTGGCGAGGAGGTTGACCTCTTGCGGTTCGGCGGTCAGGCCAGCCGCGATCTCGTCGGCGGCTTCGTCGTAGCGGCCGAGGTCGGCGAGGAGGAGGGCACGCTGGCGGTGCTCTTCCGGGGTGGTGTCGGGCTCCAAGGGGGCGGGCACGTGCCGAGCGTAGGCCGTCTACCTGGAAATCACCCGAGTCGGGGTGACCCGGCACACGACACGGACGGTGCCGGGTTCGTCGGAGGTCCACGGCTCGTTGGCGTACTTGTAGCTGAGTTCGCCGATCAGGTCGCCGTCGTCGTCGGTGAGACCGACGGTTCCCTCGACGGCGATGTACGCGTAGGGCTGCGCCGGGTCGAAGGCGCAGATCGACACGCGCGGGTCGCGTTCCATGTTGCGCGTCTTGACCCGGCCGCGTGTGGTGGAGAACAGGACGTCGTCGCCGTCGCGTTTGACCCAGATCACGGTCGACTGTGGGCTGCCGTCCTGGTTGATCGTGGTCAGCACCGCGTAGGTGGGATTGTCGATCAGTGTCCGGACGGCTCCGGGCAGCACGACGGTCATGTCAGTGATCATGCCCGATGCCGCCGACGGCCCTAACCGTGACTCTCGCCACCGATGGGGTAGACGATCGCGACGGCGGTCCCGGCGAGTCCTTCGCCACGGCCGGTGAGGCCGAGTCCGTCGGTGGTGGTGCCGGCGACGGTGACGGGTGCGCCGGCCGCTTCGGTGAGGATCTTCTCGGCCTCGGCCCGGCGTTTGCCGATCTTGGGGCGGTTGCCGATGACCTGGATCGAGATGTTCCCGATTGCGTAGCCGGCGGCCCGGACGCGGCGGGCGGTCTCGGCGAGCAGGGTGGTGCCGGCCGCTCCGGCCCACTCGGGGCGGCTGGTGCCGTAGTTGCTGCCGAGGTCGCCGAGGCCGGCGGCGGAGAGCAGGGCGTCGCAGGCGGCGTGGGCGGCGACGTCGGCGTCGGAGTGTCCGGCGAGGCCTGGTTCGTCGGGCCAGTGCAGGCCGGCGACCCAGCAGGGCCGTTCCGGATCGAAGGCATGAACGTCGGTGCCGATCCCCACCCGCGGAATGATCACCCTGGCAGCCTAGGCCTCCAGGGTCAGCAGGTGGGCGGCCAGGGCCAGGTCGAGTGGCCGGGTGACCTTGAGCGCGAAGTCGGATCCGGGCACGCAGATCACCGGGCGTCCCAGTTTCTCGACCGCTCCGGCGTCGTCGGTGTACAGGTCGGCGGCCGCGGCGTGGGCGGCCCGGAGCACGGAGGCCCGGAAGCCCTGCGGCGTCTGGACGGCGCGCAGCACCGACCGGTCGACGGTGCCGAGCACCACACCGTCGACGTCGACCTCTTTGATCGTGTCGACCACCGGCTGTGCCGGGATGACGGCGTCGGCTCCGTCGCGGACGGCGGCGGCGACGCGCTCGAAGAGGTCGGCGGGGGCCAGGCAGCGGGCGGCGTCGTGCACGAGGACGATGCCGATGTCGTCGGGGACGACGGCGAGCGCGGCGGAGACGGAGTCCTGCCGTTCGGCTCCACCGGCCACGACGACGACGGGTGCGATCGGGCTGAGCAGGGCGTGCACGGCATCGACGTCGGCGGGCGGGGCCGCCACCACGATCATGCGGACCGAGGGGGCAGCGGCCGTCCGGCGGATGGCGTGGACGAGGAGTGATTCGCCGTCGAGCAGGCGAAGTGCTTTGGGGGCGCCGGGGCCGAGACGCACTCCGGCGCCTGCGGCCGGAACGACGACGGCGACGTCACCGCGAGCATTGAGCTGCGCGGTCACGTCGCCGTCGTTGTCGTCGGACACACGAGGTGAGTCAGACACAGTGAAGAGGGATGGCGTTGATCGGATCAGGCCTCGGTGAGGACCTTGTCGAGCAGGACCTCGGCCTCATCCTTGGTGCTCTTCTCAGCGAGGGCCACCTCGCCGACCAGAATGTCACGAGCCTTGGCGAGCATCCGCTTCTCACCCGCCGACAGACCACGCTCACGCTCACGACGCCAAAGGTCACGAACAACTTCCGCGACCTTGAGCGGGTTACCGGAAGCGAGCTTCTCCAGGTTGGCCTTGTAGCGCCGCGACCAGTTGGTCGGTTCCTCGGTGTGCGGTGCGCGGAGGACGTCGAAGACCTTGCCGAGGCCTTCCTCGCCAACCACTTCGCGCACGCCGACTTCTTCGGCGTTCTCAGCGGGCACCCGAACAGTCAGATCGCCCTGGGCGACACGCAGAACGAGATACTGCCTTTCAACGCCCTTGATGACCCTAGTCTCGATTGCCTCGATGAGTGCGGCCCCGTGGTGGGGGTAAACAACGGTCTCGCCGACACTGAAAACCATAGGTTCGAAACCCCTTTCGCTGTGTCTAGGGTAACACGCTCAAGCGGCCGTGTCTCGCCCTGACGGTCACTGTTAGTGCAGCTCAGAGGCCCTGTGATGGGGCTTTCTACCGCTTGACAGCGAAGCCGGAAGCTGCCTAAGTAACGCAAAGTGACATCACTGTCACGACTGCCACCAGGGAACCCGCACTTTCCAAGTCGGGAATTCCGGACCTGATGGCTTTGTGAGATCAAGCTTATCGCTAAGGTCCGCATCAGTGCAGCACTGGCGATGCGGGCCGCCGTGCGAGAGGCTGGACGGAAGTTCCCCGACCGAAGCAAGATCTGGTCGGCCAGGGGGGAGGTGAGTCATGGCTGGCGCGAGTGACAACGGCGGCTTGCCGCCCGGCGGCGGGTCCCCCGACGACCTCCCGGACTTCCCCGAGGAGTGGGGCGTCATCGTCATCCCCGACGATCTCTCCGAGCTCGCCGAAGAGGTCGAGGCGGTGCGCGCCGAGCTGCACACCGGCCCGCCACTGACCGGTTGGCAGCGGTTCGTCCGCCGGCCCACGGTGCGCCGCCTGCGCAAGGCCGGCGCCCTGCTGGTGCGTACTCCCGCGCTGATCGTCTCGATGGCGATCCTGGTCACGGTGGCCAGCCTGTTCGCCTCGGCGTGGCCCGGCCCGCCGCGGCAGCCGGCCACCCAGCGGACCTCCGGCACCACCGAGACACACACCGACACACTGCCGGCTCTCGATCTGCTCGACAGCGAGGGCGAGGCCGTTCCGATCCGCGGCCGCCTGCCGGCCGTCCTGCTGCTGACCGAGGGCTGCGACTGCGCGAAACTGATCGCCGACACGATCGCGGCCGCCCGCCCCGGCATCACGGTCCTCGCGATCACGAAACTCCGCCCATCGGTGAGCGCCACCGCGCCGGGCACGCTCCCGACCGCCCGGACCCCGGCCGCGGACGGCAAGAATTTCGCCCTACTCCGCGACCCGACCGACACTCTCCGTAACCATGTCGGCCTCAGCACTCCGGACGGCACCGCCGCCGTGATCCTGGTCGACAACCTCGGCAAGATCGTCCGAATCCACCCCCGCACGGCCTCCATCGAGACGATCCGTCCAGATCTGCTCCGCCTATAACGACCAACCCCCTTATTCGGTACGGCGTGGCCCGAACCCACCACAACCACCCCGTCCCGTAGCGCCAACGCGACGCCCGCGACACTCCCGGCCGTGAAGCCGCCTCCGGGCTGGTTGCCCCCTCACCACCCCACGCCGCCCCAAACTCAGGCCCGCCGCCGCGCCCCGAACCCAGGCCAGCCGCCCCGCCCTGAACCCAGGCCAGCCGCCCCGCCCTGAACCCAGGCCAGCCGCCGCGCCTGAACCCAGGCCAGCCGCCGCGCCTGAACCCAGGCCCGCCGTCCTTCACATCCCGAACTCCGGATTCCCCCTTCCTTCGGATTCGCGGGCCGTGCCGCCAGGTCTCCAGCTTCGCCACCCTTCTCACTTCGACTCCGGGGTCCGCGCCCTTTCCGGCCCGAACCGGCGGGCCGCCAGCCACCGCCACTCGAACCCGCGGACCGCCAGCCACCGCCACCCGAACCCGCGGACCGCCACCCACCGCCATCCGAACCCGCGGACCGCCACCCACCGCCGCCCGAACGCCGATTACCGGGCCCTCGCCCACTCCTCTGCCCTTCACCGGTCACCCAGAAGGTGCGGACCAGCTGCGTCTTCTCCCGCTCCCGAACCAGCGCCAAACCCGAAACAGGTCGGCAAAGCGGCGCGGGCACGAGCGCAGCGCAGGCAGGCAGCGCAGGCAGAACAGCGTGGGCACAACAGCGTGGTCAGAAGGCCGCACGGATGCAGAAGGGGGCACGGGCTCGGCACGGGCACGAGGGCGGAAGGCGGCGAGGACAGCGGAGGGGTCATGCGGGACGGGGTGCGGGAAGGGCCGGAATCACCCGTTTGAGCGCTGGAGGGCGTAGCGGAAGACGACCGGGCCGGGGGATTCGACGGCCACCCTCAGGTGCAGTTCGTCGAAGAGGCCCACGGAGAAGATCTCCGGGGTCCGGGAGCCGGAACAGCGCAGGCCGCGACCGGAGTCCCCGGTGCCGAGGCTGACCCGGACCCGGCTGCCGTCGTCGCCGGCGCAGACCACGGAGATCAGGAAGTCGCCCTGTTCGACGTCGACGACCTCCTCGTGGCCGGCGTCCCCCTCCAGGGCGAGGGTGTTGGCGAGTTCCTGGTCACCCACGTCGGGCAGCAACTGCTCGGCGCTGTGCCGCCAGCCCATCAGCGGGTCCTCGACGGTGTCGCGTGGTGCGGCGCGCCACCACCACCCGACACCCACCACCAAGATCAATGCGGCCAGTGCGTGCAGCACGACACCGCGTCCCCGTTCGCCGCTCACTCTGTGAGAGTAGAGCCCTCCAGAAGAGTGACATAGTGAGTGAGTCCGCACTCGAGGGCGGGCATCCCCGTCAATCCCGAAAGGCGTCGTCGGCGGCGGCGCGTATCGATCATCGTCAGCACAGTCCGTGACGAGCGACCGCCACAGGCACGACGACCGCCGAACGCGGCCGGACCGCCGAACGCCGCCGCACCGCCCAACGCCGCCGCACCGCCGAACGTCGCCGTGCCGCCCAACGCCGCCGCACCGCCTAACGCGGCCGCACCGCCGAGCTGCGACCGGGCCGCCGAACTGTGACCGGGCCGCCGAACGCGGGCCGCACCGCCGAGCTGCGACCGGGCCGCCGAACGCGGCCGCACCGCCGAACCGTGACCGCACCGCCGAACCGTGACCGGGCCGCCGAACGCGGCCGGGCCGTGGGGCGTGACCGGTCGCCGGGCGGCGTGACGAACCCCCGACAGCGGGGGCACCCTCCGGCCGTACCCCGGCGATCGCGGGTTTGATCTCCGTCCTTGCCGCTTGCTCCGGACGATGGTCGTGGTCGCTCTGATCGACGTCCTGCCGCTGGTTGTCAGCGGCCGCGTGACCTGATGGATGGGTCCCCGCACGCGGGCGATCGTCGCCCACTACGCTGATCTAACACCTTGGTGTCTCTATTTGGAGGATCGTGATGCGCTCCCTGGGAACCCGTCGCGCCGCTCTGGTCGCGGGTGCCGCCACGGTCGCCGCCCTGGCTCTGGGCGGTTGCTCTGCCGGCCAGGTCGCCGAGACCGCCATCCTGGACACGCCGATCGCCGGCGTCAACGCGGCGTCCGGCGACGGCAAGGTGCTGGTCCGCAACCTCCAGGTGGAGTACAACGGGATCGAAGGTTACGAGGCCGGTGAGAGTGCGCCGCTCGAGCTGAGTCTGTTCAACGAGACCAACGAGACGGTCACGGTCACGATCAGCAGCCAGCCGGTCGAGCGGAAGACGGTGGTCAGCGGCACGCAGGTCGGGTTCGTCAGCACGGCGACGGTGACCACGCCGGGCGAGGTCGGCGCCTCGGCCGAGCCGGGTGAGTCCGCCGAGCCGTCGGCGCCCGCCGAGCCCGCCAGCTCGGTGCGGCCGGCCCAGATCAAGATCGACCCGCAGGGTACGGCGATCTTCCGCCCGACCGACGCGGCGTCGCTCCAGGTCGTCGGCCTGAGTGGTGAGCTCAAGCCGGGCATGACCGTCAACCTGGTCTTCGAGTTCAGCAACGACGCGACGCCGCTGGTCGTGCAGGCCCCGGTCGCCTCGCCGCTGACTCCGGCCCCGCGCGGGTCCGCCGAGATCCACGAGGCGGAAGAGGCCGAGGGCGGTCACTGACCGGGTTTGTCGGACCCCCGCGCTAGCGTGTCGGGGTGACGACCTCCCGTTCGGCTGCGAAGGTTCCCAAGGCCGCCTACGTCTGTGACGCGTGTGGCCACCAGCCACCCAAGTGGCTGGGGCGCTGCCCGGAGTGCGGCGAGTGGGGTTCGATCATCGAGTCCACGGTGACCGTTCCGGTCTCCGGCCGGGTGGTCAGTTCCCGCATGCCGTCCGAGCCGGCCCGCCCGATCGCGCAGATCAGTGCGGCCCCGGCGCGGGCCGTCGCCACCGGTGTGGGAGAGCTCGACCGGGTTCTCGGCGGCGGTCTGGTGCCCGGTGCGGTGGTGCTGCTGGCCGGCGAGCCCGGTGTCGGCAAGTCCACACTCCTGCTCGACGTCGCCCAGCAGTGGGCGGCCGGTGCCGGCACGCCGTCGCTGGTGGTCAGCGGTGAGGAGTCGGTCAGCCAGGTGCGGCTGCGGGCGGAGCGGCTGGGTGCCCTCCACGAGCGGCTCTATCTGGCTTCGGAGAACGATCTCGGCACCGTCATCGGCCACCTCGACGCGGTCAAGCCGGGTCTGCTGGTCCTCGACTCGGTGCAGACCGTCTCGGCGCCCGGCACCGAGGGGGTTCCCGGCGGTGTCACGCAGGTGCGCGCGGTCACGGCGGCGCTCGTCGCGATCGCCAAGGAGCGGGGCATCGCCACCGTCCTGGTGGGTCACGTGACCAAGGACGGTCAGGTCGCCGGTCCCCGGGTGCTGGAGCACCTGGTCGACGTGGTGCTCCATTTCGAGGGCGACAAGCATTCGTCGCTGCGCCTGGTCCGCGGGGTGAAGAACAGGTTCGGTGCCGCCGACGAGGTGGGCTGTTTCGAGATGCACGAGGGCGGCATCACCAGCCTGCCCGACCCGTCCGGGTTGTTCCTCACGCGCTATCAGGAGCCGGTGCCGGGCACGTGTGTCACCGTGGCGATGGAGGGCCGGCGGGCGCTAGTCACCGAGGTGCAGGCGCTGATCGGTGCCGAGGTGCAGGGTTCACCGCGGCGCACGGTGTCCGGTCTCGACCATGCCCGGCTCGCCATGGTGCTGGCCGTGCTGGAGCGCCGCACCAAGCAGCTCAAGCTCTACAACCGTGAGGTGTTCGCGGCCACTGTGGGCGGCATCCGTCTGATCGAGCCGTCGGCCGACCTGGCGATGGCTCTGGCGGTCGCCTCCGGTGGTCTCGATCTGGCGATGGCCCCGACCCTGGTGGCGATCGGTGAGGTCGGCCTGACGGGGGAGATCCGCCGGGTCGGCGCGGTGGGCCGGCGGCTGGCCGAGGCGGCCCGGCTCGGTTTCACCGTCGCGCTGGTCCCGCCCGGCTGTGGCCCCGACGGGACAGCGGGCATGCCCAAGAGCATGCAGGTGATCGAGGTCAACAATCTGCAGTCGGCGTTGCAGAGCGCAGCGCGAGCCTCGGCCGAGCACGGTAATCGATGACGCAGGGTCACGTTTCATCACGCTACGGAGCATTCATCAAACCACGACTCGTTGGCCTGGATGACAGTCCGTAGAATGTCCGGGTGCCGCTCGACCGCGATGCTTCCAAGCCCGCCGCCAGTTCAACGCCGCGCCCCGGCGTCAACGGCGCGGGGCATCGCGCGATGACGCCGTCAGCAGGCTCGGGCCTGACCGGCGGTGCCAGTGATCCGATCCGTGCCAACCTGGCCCTCATGGCGCCTGGCACCGCATTGCGCGACGGTTTGGAGCGCATCCTGCGGGGGCGGACGGGCGCGCTGATCGTTCTCGGTTACGACGCTGTCGTCGAGACCCTGTGCACCGGTGGTTTTCCGCTCGATGTGGAGTTCTCCGCGACCCGGCTGCGTGAGCTGTGCAAGATGGACGGCGCGGTCGTCCTCTCCAGTGACGGCACGCGCATCGTCCGGGCTGCCGTCCACCTGATGCCCGATCCGTCGATCCCGTCGGAGGAGTCCGGCACCCGCCACCGCACCGCCGAGCGGGTGGCGAAGCAGTCGGGCTATCCGGTGATCTCGGTCAGCCAGTCGATGCGGATCATCGGCCTTTATGTGAACGGGCAGCGCCACGTCCTCGACGACTCGGCCGCCATCCTGTCGCGCGCCAACCAGGCCCTCGCCACGCTGGAGCGTTACAAGCTGCGCCTCGACGAGGTGTCCGGCACCCTGTCGGCCCTGGAGATCGAGGATCTGGTGACGGTCCGCGACGCGGTCGCCGTGGTCCAGCGTCTCGAGATGGTCCGCCGCATCGCCGACGAGATCTCCGGCTATGTGGTGGAGCTCGGCACCGACGGCCGGCTCCTGGCGCTCCAGCTCGACGAGTTGATGGCCGGTGTCGACGCCGACCGCACCCTGGTCATCCGCGACTACCTGCCGTCCGGCCGCAAGGCGCGCACCCTCGACGAGGCTCTGGTCGAGCTCGATCTGCTCACCGCCACCGAGATGATCGACCTCGTCGCCGTGGCGAAGGCAATCGGCTACCCCGGCGCCTCCGACTCCCTCGACGCGGCCGTGTCCCCGCGAGGTTTCCGCCTGCTCGCCAAGGTGCCGCGGCTTCCCGCCCAGATCGTCGACCGTCTCGTCGACCACTTCGGCAGCCTCCAGCGTCTTCTGGGCGCCACCGTCGAGGATTTGCAGGCCGTCGAGGGTGTCGGCGATGCCCGCGCCCGCGGTGTCCGGGAGGGCCTGTCCCGTCTGGCCGAGGCGTCGATCCTCGAACGTTATGTCTGACCCCGGCCGGCCCGCTTCACCTCGCCACCCACCTATTTCCCCCAGCGGTGTCGCCCGGAAGCCGGCCGAGTTCACAGCGGCGATCTCGCCCCGACGCCAGTTGACCTCAGCTGGCGGCTCGAACAGCGGTGCGCCCGTACCCCGCCGGATCTTGACCGGCTTGCCACCGCTTCCGGTGGTAAGCCGGTCAAGATCGGCCAAGGCCCGCGCGAACCCTGGCCCGCACGAATCTGTCGCCGCACGAAGTTCGTGCCGCACGAACCGGAAGATTGGCCTGCCAGATCACCGGGGATGAATTGCGGACATCTGACGACGGCGGAGTGAAATCCGCCACTGATAAAACGGTCAGACGACTGATAATCGGGCGGCCGGCAACTTTCCCGCTCTGCCGTTAATCGACCCGCGGAATCCGCGTCTCCGCTCGTAGCCAATGATCGAAATCTGTGAATAGGATGCGCCCCGCATCCTCGAGGAATCGAAGGCGCTGCGGTCCCTGCCGATCGGACAGCACCAAAATGCGCGCTGCGGCTCGGGTGGAACCTCGAAGACTGCGCGAGAGGACCGGATACGTGATGTAGCCGGTGGGGCGGGTTCGCAGCCCGGCGGTCGCCTGGTCGGCCGGGAGCGGGCAGCCGCCTCGCGGTGGGAGCCACGGGCGTCCGGGTGGCCGTACAAGATCAAAGGGGTTGATTTATGTCGTTGGCATGGTCGGCGACCCCGGCGCCGACAACGGTGGCGCGCATCGGCAGGTATTCGAGGCAGCGTCGGATCGCCGGCGCCATCATCGGGTTGGGCACCCGCATCGAGATGGTGCAGTGCGGCACCCAGAGGCCCGGCCGATAGTGGTCCCAGACCTCGACGCCGCCGGCGGTGAGACGTTCGTGGACGGCCCGATGGTGGGCGAGCAGCTCTTCGGTGACGGTGACACCGAGCCAGAGGACCCGGCCGACGAACTGGCCGACGAAGTCGATGCCGACGGTGAGACCACGGCCGACGGGGAAGCCGTCGAGGGCGGCGGTCACCGCCTGCGGGTCGATGCGGTGGGCGGCGGCGAGGGAGAGGTGCGGGCGGTGCCGCTGGTGCAGGGAGCCGAGCGACGGGATGCCCTCGGCTTCCAGGGCACGCCACAGGGTACGGACCCGGCGTGTCGTGTCGACGTCCAGGTAGAGCTCGAGTGCAGCGACCAAGACAGGGTTCAGTTGACGACGGTCAGGACGACCGGGGCGCTGAGGATCGTGTCGAGGCGGCCGAGCAGCTGGTAGGCACCGGTCGGCGGGATCGGGCCGGACGAGGAGCTGCCGGTGCACTGGTTGGACTGCTTGCCGTTCCAGGTGACCTCGAAGACCTTCTCGGCACCGGCGGTGAGGGTCTGCACGTCGTTGCCCTTGAGGGCCGCGCACTGGTCGGAGGACCAGATGTGCTGGGCTCCGTCGGCGATGTAGAGCTCCTGGGCGCTGGCGCCAAGGTCACGGGTGCAGGTGCGGTTGCCGATGTTCTTGATCTTCAGCTTGATCTGGGTGGACGAGCCCCGCTGCGGTGACGTGTCCGACGGGATCGGGGTGAGCTGCATCTCGGCGTCGGTGCAGGCGGCTCCGGCGGCCGGCGGGTTGACGGCGGCGGTCGTGTTCGCCGGGGCCGGCAGGGTCTCGCCGTCGTCGGGGTCCTGGGACAGCAGGTCGGCGGGATCCGGGTAGGCCGGCCCGACTCCGGGGTCGGCGCTGTCCTCGAGGGACGGGGTCGGTGACGCGCTCGGGTTCTTGGCGGCCGGTGTCGGGAACTGCGAGGCCTCCGACGACGCCTTCTTCGGGTCCGATTCGTCCCCACCGCCGCAGGACACGAACACCACGATGACGCCGAGCAGCAACGCGCCCAGCACGACTGCACGCCGCCGCCAGTAGACCGCGGGTGGGAGGGGACCGACCGTCGCACGCATGATGCCGCCCACCGTAAACCCGGACGACCGTCACTATGTGCATGACGCGCCGGGTGTACGACACCAACTCGCTCACGGGTCGTTAAAGATGGACCTTGCGCGGGTGCCGCCTACAGTTGACGGGCTATGACACTCGCTGACGACGCCATCGCCTGGTATTCCGTGAACGCCCGTGATCTGCCCTGGCGGCAGCCCGACACCACCCCGTGGGGGGTGCTGGTCAGCGAGGTGATGCTCCAGCAGACCCCGGTGGTGCGGGTCGAGCCCGCGTGGCGGTCCTGGATGACCCGCTGGCCCGTTCCGGCGGCGCTCGCTGACGACCCGCCGTCGGAGGCGATCCGCATGTGGGGGCGGCTCGGCTATCCGCGGCGGGCGATGCGGCTGCACGCCTGCGCCGTCGCGATCGTGGAGCGGCACGGCGGCCGCGTGCCCGACGACCTGGACGAGCTGCTCGCACTGCCGGGTGTGGGGACGTACACGGGGCGGGCGGTGGCGACGTTCGCCTACGGCCAGCGGCATCCGGTCGTCGACACCAACGTGCGGCGGGTCGTCTGTCGCGCCGTCGAGGGCAAACCCGACGCGGGCCAGGCCACCACCGCCGCCGACCTGACCGCCATGGAGGCGCTGCTCCCGCGGGACACGGCGCGGGCGGCGAAGGCCAGCATCGCGTTCATGGAACTCGGCGCGATCGTCTGCACGGCACGGTCGCCGAAATGCGTCGACTGCCCGTTCCACGACGTCTGCGCCTGGCGGCTCACCGGGCAGCCGCTGCCCGAGGGGCCCAGCCGCAAGCCGCAACGCTACGCCGGCACCGACCGGCAGGTCCGCGGCCTGCTCCTGGAGGTCCTGCGGCACGCCACCGGACCGGTGCCGCAGCAGCGCCTGGACGCCGTCTGGACCGACGAGGTCCAGCGGGCCCGGGCCCTGGCCGGGCTCGTCGAGGACGGGCTCGTCGAGACGCTCGGTGCCGGCGATTTCGTCCTGGCAGGCGACGCTCCGGCGGGCGAAGTTCAAACCCTTTAGGGGTACGCCGTGCTCCGGTCCCGTGGCCACACCGCGACGTCCGGCGGTGGTCCGGGCCGACGAGCGGCCGCCGGGCTGAATCCGGTGGTCACCGTCAGAGCCGGGTCAGTCGGCGCCGAGGTGGCCGGCTATCGGGACCGGCAGCGGCGGAACGGTGGCACGAACCGCCCGGCACGCGCGGCCGGCACCGCGATCGCCGGCGAGTAGGCCTGGTAGACGGTGATGGTGCGGTCGTCGTACACGGCGCGGATCTGACGCTTCATGCCCCGCATGATCGCGCCGGCCGCACGCCCGCGTAAAACGAAAAACCCGGCCGCGTCGCCGCGGCCGGGTTTCCGTCAGAACCTGCTCACTCCTCGGTGGTGGTCGCCGTCCCGAGGTCGGCCGGAACCGCGTCGGGCACGGTCACGCCCTTCTCGGCGCCGCGGAAGACCAGCTTCGCCTTCTCGAACTTGGCCGGGTCGCCCTCGCAGTCCACGACGACGATCTGGCCGGGGCGCAGCTCGTTGAAGAGGATCTGCTCGGACAGGGTGTCCTCCAGCTCGCGCTGGATGGTCCGGCGCAGCGGCCGGGCGCCGAGGACCGGGTCGAAGCCCTTGGCCGCCAGGTAACGCTTGGCGTTGTCGGTCAGCTCCAGGCCCATGTCCTTGTTCTTCAGCTGCCCCTCGATGCGGGAGGTGAAGATGTCGACGATCTGGAGGATCTCCTTCTCACGCAGCTGGTGGAAGACGATCGTGTCGTCGATGCGGTTGAGGAACTCGGGGCGGAAGTGCTGCTTCAGCTCGTCGTTGACCTTGATCTTCATCCGCTCGTAGCTCGACTCCTCGGCCTCGGAGGCCTGGAAGCCCAGCGACACCGCCTTGGCCACGTCACGCGTGCCCAGGTTGGTGGTGAGGATGATGACCGTGTTCTTGAAGTCGACGATCCGGCCCTGACCGTCGGTGAGACGGCCGTCCTCCAGGATCTGGAGGAGCGTGTTGAACACGTCGGGGTGGGCCTTCTCGATCTCGTCGAAGAGCACCACGGAGAACGGCTTGCGACGCACCTTCTCGGTCAGCTGGCCGCCCTCGTCGTAGCCGACGTAACCGGGAGGGGCACCGACGAGACGGGACACCGTGTAGCGGTCGTGGAACTCCGACATGTCGAGCTGGATCAGCGCGTCCTCGGAGCCGAACAGGAACTCCGCGAGGGCCTTGGACAGCTCGGTCTTACCGACACCGGACGGGCCGGCGAAGATGAACGAGCCGGACGGGCGCTTCGGGTCCTTCAGACCCGCACGGGTCCGCCGGATCGCCTTGGAGACGGCCTGGACCGCGTCCTCCTGGCCGATGACGCGCTTGTGCAGCTCGTCCTCCATGCGCAGCAGGCGGGAGGTCTCCTCCTCGGTGAGCTTGTAGACCGGGATGCCGGTCCAGTTGCCCAGGACCTCGGCGATCTGCTCGTCGTCGACCTCGGACACCACGTCCAGGTCGCCGGCCTTCCACTCCTTCTCCCGCTGCGCCTTCTGGCCGAGGAGGGTCTTCTCCTTGTCGCGCAGCTGGGCGGCACGCTCGAAGTCCTGAGCGTCGATCGCGGACTCCTTGTCGCGGCGCACCTGGGCGATGCGCTCGTCGAAGTCGCGGAGGTCCGGCGGCGCGGTCATCCGGCGAATACGCATCCGTGCGCCGGCCTCGTCGATCAGGTCGATCGCCTTGTCCGGGAGGAAGCGGTCCGAGATGTACCGGTCGGCCAGCGTCGCCGCGGCCACCAGGGCGGCGTCGGTGATGCTGATCCGGTGGTGCGCCTCGTAACGGTCACGCAGACCCTTGAGGATCTCGATGGTGTGCGCCAGCGACGGCTCGCCGACCTGGATCGGCTGGAAGCGGCGCTCGAGGGCCGCGTCCTTCTCCAGGTGCTTCCGATACTCGTCGAGGGTGGTGGCGCCGATGGTCTGGAGCTCACCACGGGCGAGCATCGGCTTGAGGATGCTGGCCGCGTCGATCGCGCCCTCGGCGGCGCCGGCGCCGACCAGGGTGTGGATCTCGTCGATGAACAGGATGATGTCGCCGCGGGTGCGGATCTCCTTGAGCACCTTCTTCAGGCGCTCCTCGAAGTCACCGCGGTAGCGGGAACCGGCGACCAGGGCACCCAGGTCGAGGGTGTAGAGCTGCTTGTCCTTGAGCGTCTCGGGAACCTCGCCCTTGACGATGGACTGCGACAGGCCCTCGACGACGGCGGTCTTGCCGACGCCGGGCTCGCCGATCAGCACCGGGTTGTTCTTGGTGCGCCGCGACAGCACCTGCATGACCCGCTCGATTTCCTTCTCCCGGCCGATGACCGGGTCGAGCTTGCCCTCGCGGGCGGCCTGCGTCAGGTTGCGGCCGAACTGGTCGAGCACGAGCGAGGTGGACGGCGCGGCCTCGCCGGTGGCGGTGCCCGCGGCGGCCGGCTCCTTGCCCTGGTAGCCGGAGAGCAGCTGGATGACCTGCTGGCGGACCCGGTTGAGGTCGGCGCCGAGCTTGACCAGCACCTGGGCGGCGACGCCCTCGCCCTCACGGATCAGGCCGAGCAGGATGTGCTCGGTGCCGATGTAGTTGTGGCCGAGCTGGAGGGCCTCCCGCAGGGAGAGCTCCAGAACCTTCTTGGCGCGCGGCGTGAACGGGATGTGCCCGCTCGGCGCCTGCTGCCCCTGGCCGATGATCTCCTCGACCTGCTGCCGGACCCCCTCGAGGGAGATGCCCAGGCTCTCCAGGGCCTTGGCGGCGACGCCCTCGCCCTCGTGGATCAGGCCGAGCAGGATGTGCTCTGTCCCGATGTAGTTGTGGTTGAGCATCCGGGCCTCTTCTTGGGCCAGGACGACAACCCGTCGCGCTCGGTCGGTGAACCGCTCGAACATGCCCTCGTGCTCCTCACGTGCCGTGCGCCCATGAACTGGCGGGGCCAGCGCACGGGCATCGGTGATGCCCGTGCTGTAACTCTATCGCCGCTGACGGTCTCCGCTGGGCCTCCGCAGCCCCTCGAAGCGATCCGCAACGTTGATTTAGCCAACTTCGCACGCTCAGCGGCTGTTCCCCCACCCGAACGTGTACGCGTACAGCGAAATCCTGCCGATCCACAGCCTGTGGACAACTCTGTCCACCCCTGTGGATAACCGTAGTGACCGGCGGGTCCGCCCGGCGGGTAAACGCGGAGAGGGCGCGCCGACGTCGTCGTCGGGGCGCCCTCTCCGAGGTCGTGCCGTGTATCAGGCCCGGCCCGGGCCCTTCGCGTGGAACTCGTCCACGATCTCCTGCGGGATGCGGCCGCGGTCGGAGATCTCCTTGCCCGACTTCTTGGCCCACTCCCGGATCGCCTTGTTCTGCTCCCGGTCCGCGGTCGCGCCGCCACGGCCACGCGCCGCCCGGCCGCCGACCACGACGCCGCCGCGGGCGACCTTCGTACCGTGCGTCAGGTAGGGCTCGAAGACCTCCCGCAATTTCGCGGCGTTCTTCTCCGAGAGGTCGATCTCGTACTGAATGCCGTCGAGCGCAAACTTCACGGTCTCGTCGGCGTCGACACCGTCGATGTCATCGACCAGCTTGTGAATGATCTGCTTGGCCACGCGCCGTTATCCTCCCGAACACAGGTTCTCTCCCCAGCAATGGGAAGACAATAACGCCAGGGGCGCATCACCCGTCAATGGCGGGTGGGTAATTGTTACTCCGGGCGGACCAAGGGGAAGAGGATCGTTTCCCGAATGCCGAGGCCGGTGAGCGCCATCAACAGCCGGTCGATTCCCATTCCCATGCCACCGGACGGCGGCATTCCGTACTCCATGGCACGCAGGAAATCCTCGTCGAGCTGCATCGCCTCGGGGTCGCCACCGGCCGCGAGCAGCGACTGGGCGTGGAACCGCTCGCGCTGGATCACCGGGTCGACCAACTCGGAATAGGCGGTCGCGAGTTCGAATCCGCTGACGTAGAGGTCCCACTTCTCGGTCAGGCCGGGGGTGGTCCGGTGCGGCGCGGTCAGCGGGGCGGTCTCCTCCGGGAAGTCCCGGACGAACGTCGGCTGGACCAGGCTGTCGGTCACCAGGTGCTCGAACAGCTCCTCGGCCAGCTTGCCGGCGCTCCACTTCGGGTCGGCCGAGAGCTGCACCTTGTCCGCGTAGCGCTGCAGCTGGGCGAGGTCGGTGTCGATGGTGACCTCCTCGCCGAGCGCCTCGGAGATCGCGCCGAACAGGGTGATCTCCGCCCACTCACCGCCGAGGTCGACCTCGGTGCCGTCCATGTGGGTGACCACATGCGAACCGGAGACGGCAACCGCGGCCTCCTGAATCCACTGCCGCACCTGCGCCTGCATGACGTTGTAGTCGGCATAGGCCTGATAGGCCTCGAGCATGGCGAACTCCGGCGAGTGCGTGGAGTCCATGCCCTCATTCCTGAAGTTGCGGTTGATCTCGAAGACCCGATCGATGCCACCGACCACGGCACGCTTCAAAAACAGTTCCGGGGCGATGCGGAGATAAAGATCGGTGTCGAGTGCGTTGCTGTGCGTCACAAACGGCCGTGCCGCAGCGCCGCCGTGCAGCAACTGGAGCATCGGAGTTTCCACCTCGAGGAAATTCCGGCGGAACAGCGACTCACGCAGGCTGCGGACCACGGTCGCCCGGGTACGCACGACGTCACGGGCCTGCGGACGGACGATCAGATCGACGTAACGCTGCCGGACCCGGGTCTCCTCGGAAAGCGGCTTGTGCGCGACCGGAAGAGGACGCAGAGCCTTCGCGCTCATCGCCCAGGAATCGGCCAGAACGGAGAGTTCACCACGCCGGCTGGTGATCACCTCACCGGTGACCGCGACCAGGTCGCCGAGGTCGACCACGCCTTTCCAGTCGGCCAGCGACTTCTCACCCACCTTGTCGAGCGAGAGCATCGCCTGGATCTCGGTGCCGTCGCCGGCGCGCAGCGTGGCGAAGCAGAGCTTGCCGCCGTTACGGACGAAGATCACCCGGCCGGTGATCGACACCGTGTCGCCGGAGGCGGTGTCGGTGGGCAGGTCCGCGTAACGGGCGCGGATCTCGGCGATCTCGGCGGTCCGCGGGACCTCGACCGGGTAGGGCGGCACGCCCTCGGCGAGCAACCGGTCCCGCTTCGACCGGCGGACCCGCATCTGCTCGGGGAGGTCCTCGGCGGGGTCGATCGCTGGCGTGTTCTGCTCGGTCACGGCAAGACTTCCTTCTCGGTGCTGGGACCTCGAAAGCCTACTCAGGCGGGCTCAGACGTTCCGCTCATATACCATCCGCAGGCCGATCAGCGTGATCATCGGCTCGTGGGCGGTGATCGTGCGGCACTCGTCCTTCACGAGCCAGGCCAGCCCACCGGTGGCGATCACCGCGCGGACCGGGCCGATCTCCTCGATCATCCGCTCGACGATCCGGTCGACCTGGCCGGCGAACCCGAAGTAGAGACCGGCCTGCAGGCACTCGACGGTGTTCTTGCCGATCACCGAACGCGGCTTGGTCGGCTCGACCTTGCGCAGCTGGGCGGCACGGGCCGCGAGCGCGTCGAAGGAGATCTCGATACCCGGCGCGAACGCCCCGCCGAGGAACTCGCCCTTCGCGCTGATCAGGTCGAAGTTGGTGGTGGTGCCGAAGTCGACCACGATCGACGGTCCGCCGTAGAGGGTGTGCGCGGCCAGGGTGTTGACCACCCGGTCGGCGCCGACCTCCTTGGGGTTGTCGATGGCGAGCTGGACCCCGGTCTTCACACCCGGCTCGACGATCACGCTGGGCACGTCGTCGTAGTAGCGCTTCAGCATGGTGCGCAGGTTGCGCAGCGCCGCCGGGACGGTCGAGCACGCCGCCACGCCGGTGATCTCCACGGCGTCGCCGGCGAGCAGGCCCCGGAATTTCAGGCCCAGCTCGTCGGCGGTCGAGGCGGCATCGGTCTTGATCCGCCAGTTGTGCACCAGCTTGTCGCCGTCGAAGGTCGCCAGCACGGTGTTGGTGTTACCGATGTCAATACAGAGCAGCACGAAGGCCCCTAAGAATCAAAATCAAGACCCTTATCTTGTACGGCCACGACTCCCCCGAACGCACCGGGACCGTCCCGCGGCCCGAAGCCCGCCACGCCCGGCCACGACCCTCGCGACCGGGCACCCCGCCACGGGCGGTCAGCGGCCCCGCAGATCCAGCGCGATGTCCAGGATCGGCGACGAATGGGTCAGCCCGCCCACCGACAGGTAGTCCACCCCGGTCGCCGCGTAGGCGGCCGCCGTCTCCAGGGTCAGGTTGCCGGTGGCCTCCAGCTCGACCCGGTCACCGACCGCGCGCACCACCTCGGCCAGCAGCTCCGGTGTCATGTTGTCGCAGAGCAGGAAGTCCGCGCCGGCCGCGACCGCCTCCTCCGCCTCGGCGAGCGTGGTCACCTCGACCTGCACCGTCACGTCCGGGAAGGTGACCCGGACCAGCTCGTAGGCCGCGGTGATACTGCCCGCCGCCAGCTTGTGGTTGTCCTTGATCATGGCGACGTCGTAGAGGCCCATGCGCTTGTTGGTGCCGCCGCCGGCCCGTACCGCGTACTTCTCCAGCACCCGCAGGCCCGGCGTGGTCTTGCGGGTGTCCAGCACCGTGGCGCTGGTGCCGTCCAGGATGTCGGCCCACCGGCGGGTGTGCGTGGCCACCCCGGACATCCGGCACAGCAGGTTCAGCGCGGTGCGCTCGGCGGTCAGCAGCGCCCGGGTCGGGCCGGTGATCACGGCGAGGACGTCACCGCGGCGCACCCGGTCGCCGTCGCTCACCCGGGCGTCGAAGGTCGCCGTGCCGGCGCTGGTGGCCGCGAAGACCTCGGCCGCCACCAGCAGGCCGGCCACCACACCGTCGGCGCGGGCCACCAGCTCGGCGGTGTCGGTCTGCGCGGCCGGGATGGTGGACTCGCTGGTCACGTCCCGCGGCGGGTCACCGAGGTCCTCGGCCAGCGCGGTCAGCACGATCCGCTGCACCTCGCCCAGGTCGAGGCCGAGGTCGGCGACCGGCACCTCGTCGCCGGGAAGGTCCTCGTCGGGGGAGAGAGTGCCGCCGTCGATGATGGTCACGCTGGGCTCCCTGCTTCGCTGCGGTCGATCACGCCATCTCCTGGAAGTCCTGGGTGAGGTGTCCGTCGGATCCGACGGCGTTGCGCAGGTGGCCGCGCCATTCGTCGGCCGCGTTCGGGTGGTCCTCGCGCCAGTGGCAGCCACGGGTCTCCCGGCGGCTGCGGGCCGACGCCACCAGCGTCGACGCCACCGTCAGCAGGTTGGTGACCTCCCACGCCGCGGTGTTCGGCCGGGACCGCTGCTCGGCCAGGCGGGCCAGCTCCTTGGCCGCGGTGTCCAGCGAGTCGGCCGAGCGCAGCACCCCGGCGCCGCGGGTCATCGCCCGCTGCAGCTCGGCGCGGATCGCCGGGTCGGCGACCCAGGCCGGCCCGGGCGCCGTGTCACGGGCCGGTTCGGCCTGCCCGGGCAGCTCGCGGGCGATGTCGTCGGCGATCCGGCGGGCGAAGACCAGGCCCTCCAGCAGCGAGTTGCTGGCCAGACGGTTCGCGCCGTGCACACCGGTGCAGGCGACCTCGCCGCACGCGTACAGCCCGGGAATGCTGGTGCGCCCGTGCAGGTCGGTGCGGACGCCACCGGACGCGTAATGGGCGGCCGGGGCGACCGGGATCAGGTCGGTGGCCGGGTCGACACCGGCCGCCCGGGTGGACGCCATGATGGTCGGGAAGCGGCCCTCCAGGAACTCCTTCCCCAGGTGCCGCGCGTCGAGGTAGACCTGGTCGGCGCCGGTGGCCCGCAGCACCCGGTAGATGCCCTTGGCGACCACGTCGCGGGGCGCCAGCTCGGCCAGCTCGTGCTGCCCGACCATGAACCGCGTGCCGCTCTCGTCGACCAGGTGGGCGCCCTCCCCCCGCAGCGCCTCCGAGATGAGAGGCCGTTGCACTGCGTCTACCAGCGGAACCTCAACGGAGTCCCGGGAAGACCCCACTCCTGAAATGCCGGCCGTCACGAATGACGTGGGGTGGAACTGGACGAACTCGACGTCGGTCACCTCGGCGCCGGCCCGCAGTGCCAGCGCGACCCCGTCGCCGGTGGAGACCGACGGGTTCGTGGTGGACGAGAAGATCTGGCCCATCCCGCCGGTGGCCAGCACCACGGCCCGGGCCAGGATCGCGCCCACGCCGTCCTCGGAGCCCTCCCCGAGCACGTGCAGGGTGAGCCCGCAGGCGCGGCCGTCGGCGGCGCGCAGCAGGTCCAGCACGAGCGCGTGCTCGACCAGGCGGATCCACGGGTCGCGGCGGACCGCCTCGTGCAGGGCGCGCTGCACCTCGGCCCCGGTCGCGTCACCACCGGCGTGCACGATCCGGTCGGCACGGTGGCCTCCCTCGCGGGTCAGCATCAGCGAGCCGTCCGGGTTGCGGTCGAACTCGGCGCCGCGGCGGATCAGCTCGCGGATCCGGGCCGGGCCCTCCTCGACGAGCACCCGCACCGCGGCCGGGTCGCAGAGCCCGACGCCGGCGATCTCGGTGTCGTACGCATGGGCCTGCGGCGTGTCCAGCGGGTCGAGCACCGCCGCGATCCCGCCCTGTGCCCACCGGGTGGAGCCGTCATCAATGTTGACCTTGGTGACGACGGTGACGTGCAGACCCTGTTCCCGCAGGTAGAGGGCCGCGGTGAGACCGGCGATGCCGGAGCCGACCACGACGACGTCGGTGGTCTCGGTCCAGCCGGGCTCGGCGGCGGCAAGCCGGCGTGGCAGTGCCGGTAGATCCGCGAGAGGTGACATGGGGTTCAGTACACTCCGCGCCCGCGGTCCCGTCACGCCGGGGCCGCCATCAGTGGTCACCGTTACTTGTACTGGACCGGAAGGGCCTTCGTCCCCTTGCCCTTGAGGGAGCCGGTCAGTTCGGCCCCGTCCAGCCACAGATAGCAGCGCACCCCGTGGTCGCCCTGCGCCCAGACGTCGGCGTTGCCCGGCAGCGAGACGACACCGGTGCGGTACTGGAGGTTGCCGTCGTTGGGTACCCCGACGTACGTCGCGGTCAGTTCGCGGCAGCCGCTGTGGAACTCCTCCCAGGCGGCGTCGCCCTTCGGGTAGGCGGTCTTCGCACCGGCGGTCCACACCCCGACGAACTCGGCGTTGTGCTTGGTGGCGCACCCGACCGGCGGCATCCGGGTGATCGCCCCGGCCTTGTCGAGTTCGATGGCGTAACAGGTCAGGGCCAGCGGGTTGGCCGGGTCGGCGAGCGCGTTGCGCAGGCTGCCGGACCGCTGGATCAGGGCGCCGTCGTTCTCGATCGAGTCGAGTTCCACCACCTCGCAGCGGAACCAGCGGCTGCCACCACCCCATGCGGCCGGCGACGGGTGGGTGACGCCGATCCACAGCCGGGCGTTGCGCCACGGGCCACCGACGTACGTGGTCGTCTTCTGATCGCAGACCTGATAGGCGGCACGGGCCCCGGCCGAGGCACCGGCCGGCGGTTCGGCGGCGTCCGAGGCCGGAGCGGGGTACTCACCGACGAAGACGGTCTCGGTGCGATGCAGGACGGCGCAGTCCGTCTCCTCGTAGGTGACGCGCGGCCCGGTGACGGCGAAGTTGGAGAGGTGGCAGGTCTCGGCGACCGGCACGAAGCCGATCGCCGGCGCCATCGCACCCCAGTCGTTGGTGAGGTCCCCGTCGACATCGCCACCACTACCGCAGCCGGCGACGGCGAGAAGAGCCGCAGCAGCGACCGCCCCCCATCGGAATCGCATGAACCGTGCCTCCCGAGCCTCGGCACCTGTATCCGATTCGCCCACTGTATGGGCATATCTGAGGCTCGGAGGAGGAATGCCGGAACTACCCGGCGGAAGACACCGTGAGGTCACCGCGCACCAGGTCATCGACCATCCCCGCCACCGCGGCGGCCGAATCGGCGCCCAGCTCGATGATCTCGTTGGCCGCGTTCACGTGCACGATCCGCGGGCGGTAGGACCGGGCCTCGGCGTCCTCCATCTGCCCGTAGGAGATCAGGATGACCAGGTCGCCCGGGTGCACCAGGTGGGCCGCCGCACCGTTGATGCCGATCACGCCGGAACCCCGCTCGCCCGGGATCACGTAGGTCTCCAGGCGCGCGCCGTTGGTCACGTCGACGATCGCGACCTGCTCGCCCGGGATCAGATCAGCCGCCTCCAGCAGGTCCAGATCGACGGTGACCGAACCGACGTAGTGCAGGTCCGCCTGCGTCACGGTGGCCCGGTGGATCTTGGACTTGAGCATGGTCCGGAGCATCAGGCGCCCTTCAGCAGAGTCAGCGGAACGTTGTCGATGAGACGGGTGCTGCCGACCCGGGCGGCCACCAGCAGGCGCGCCGGGCCCTCGTCCGGGGCCGGGCCCAGATCCGCCCCGGTCAGGGCGAGATAGTCCGGCCGTACCCCCGGCTCCTCGGAAAGGATCTTTTGGGCGGCCGCCAGGACCGCCTCGGGCCCGGCATGCGCCGCGCCCTCGCGCAGAGCGCGGGAGAGAGCCAGCGCGGCCTTGCGCTCCTCCGGCGACAGAAAGCGGTTGCGGCTGGACAGGGCGAGACCGTCCTCTTCGCGTACGGTCGCAACGCCCACGATCTCGGCGGGCAACTCCAGGTCGCGCACCATCCGCCGGATCAGCGCCAGCTGCTGGTAGTCCTTCTCCCCGAAGTAGGCCACGTCGGCCCGGGTCAGCATGAGCAGTTTCTCGACCACCGTGAGCATCCCGGAGAAGTGCCCCGGCCGGCTGGCGCCCTCGAGGATCTCGCCGAGCGGCCCCGGCTGCATCGTGATCGACGGCGCCCCGTCCGGATAGACGTCGTCGCGGGCCGGCGCGAACACCACCGACACGCCCTCGGCCCGGCAGGCCGCCAGATCGTCGTCGAGGGTCCGCGGATACTTCTCGTAGTCCTCGCCCGGCCCGAACTGCAACGGGTTCACGAAGATCGTGACCAGCACGAACGCGGACCGCTCCCGGGCCACCCGCATCAGCCGCCGGTGCCCCTCGTGCAGCGCGCCCATCGTCATCACGACGGCGATCTCACCGGTCGCCGCGTCCAGCGCGGTGGCCAGGTCAGCGCGGGTGTGCACCAGAACGGTCACGCGTCGTTCCCTTCTCCTCGTGTGCCGCGACCCGGGACAGGACGTCCAGCAGCGCGGTGGCGTCCTGCGGCCGCAGCCGCCCGGAGGCGATCGCCCGGTCCGCGGTGCGCCGCGCCATCGCCAGGTAGGCCGGCACCGCGTCGGCCGGCATCCGGTCCAGGTGCTTGGCGACCGTGCCGGCGTCGCCACGCGACACCGGGCCGGTCAGGGCGGCGTCGCCCATCCGCAGCGCGTTGTCCAGCGCCGCGGTCAGCAGCGGGGTCAGCACCCGGCCGGGCTCGCCGACACCGGCCGCACGCAGCAGGTCGGCCGCCTCGTTGACCAGCGTGACCAGATGGTTGGCGCCGTGCGCCAGGGCCGCGTGGTAGACCGGCCGGGACTCCTCGGCCACCCACTCCGGCACCCCACCCAGGTCGGCGACGAGCCGGGTGGCGAACACCCGGTCCGGAGCGGTCACGCCCCAGGCGATGCCGGGCAGCCGGGCCAGGTCGGTGTCCGCGCCGGTGAAGGTCATCGCGGGGTGCAGGGCCATGCCGTTCACATCGCCCAGGACGGCCAATCCGTGAGCCCCGGAGGTGTGCGCCACCACCTGGCCGTGGCGCAGCGCGCCGGTCCGGTCCAGCCCGGCGACCACGGCGGCCAGGGTGTCATCGGGAACGGCGAGCAGCAGCAGATCGGTGGCCGCCCGGGCCACCTCGTCGGCCGGGAGGATCGCGGCGTCCGGCAGCAGGCGGGCGGCGCGTTCACGGGAGGCGGCGGAGACGGCCGCGGTGGCGACCACGTGATGCCCGGCCGCTCGCAGCGCCGCGCCCAGCACGGCACCGACCCGGCCGGCGCCCACGACGCCGACAGTCAAAGCGTTCATCAGGATCCAGTCCTCGTTGCAGGGGTACCGGTCGAGCGCCAGTATGCGCCGTTTTAACACGCCCGTGACAAGCACGTGTGAAGTACCGCACCGGACATCTCCCGTTCGGCCGTCCACCCACCGGCCTGAGACCGCACCTAGGGTGACGGGATGGGTGTCGGGTGGCGACTGGCCATGCAGACGGCGCTGTACGGCCGCGACGGGTTCTTCGTGCGGCAGCACGACGGGCCGGCTGATCATTTCCGCACCAGCGTGCACGCGTCACCGCTGTTCGCCGGGGCGCTCGCGCGGGTGGCCGAGCGGGTCGACGCCGCACTCGGCCGTCCACGGGTCTTCGATCTGGTCGACGTCGGAGCCGGGCGCGGCGAGTTGATCACCGCACTGCTGGCATCGCTGCCGGTGGCCCTGGCGGGGCGGGTCCGTGCCACAGCGGTCGAGGTCGCGCCGCGCCCGGCCGGGCTGGATCCGGCGGTGCACTGGCGGCCGGACGTCCCCGCGGAGATCACCGGGCTGCTGATCGCGACCGAGTGGCTGGACAACGTGCCGCTCGACATCGTCGAGACCGACGAGCACGGGCGGCTGCGGAAGGTGCTGGTGGACCGGGCCACCGGGACCGAGACGCTGGGCGCCGAGGCCGACCCGGCCGACCGGTTCTGGACCAGCCGGTGGTGGCCGGGCCCGGGACGGATCGAGGTCGGCTGGCCCCGGGACGCGGCCTGGGCCGACGCGGTCGGCTCGATCCGGCGCGGTGCGGCGCTCTGTGTGGACTACGGGCACGTGAAGGCGGAGCGGCCGGTACTCGGGACGCTCACCGGGTTCCGGCACGGCCGGCAGGTGATCCCGGTGCCGGACGGCGGCTGTGACGTCACGGCACACGTGGCGATGGACGCGGTGGCGGCCGCGGCCGGGGTTCCCCATCGGATGGTGCGGCAGTGGGAGGCGCTGCGGGCGCTCGGTGTGGACGGTTCACGGCCGCCGCTGGACCTGGCCCGTACCGATCCGGCCGGCTACCTGCGGGCGCTCGGGGCGGCCGGTGCGGCGGCCGAACTGACCGATCCGAACGGACTCGGCAGCCACTGGTGGCTCTGCCACACCATCGGTCTCACCGACCGTGGCACGATGCTGTGGTGACCCTCCGACCGCCCCACCCACCACCCGGAAAGCGGACTGACGACATGTCTTTGCGGGAGATGACCGTCGGCACCGGGGCCGGGCTGGACACGGCCGACATGGTGCTCAACATCGGCCCGCAGCACCCGTCCACACACGGCGTGCTCCGGCTCAAGCTCACCCTCGACGGCGAGCGCGTGGTCTCGTGCGAGCCGATCGTCGGCTACATGCACCGCGGCGCCGAGAAACTGTTCGAGGTGCGCGACTACCGGCAGATCATCATGCTGGCCAACCGGCACGACTGGCTGTCCGCGTTCTCCAACGAGCTCGGCGTCGTCCTCGCCGTCGAGCGGCTGATGGGCATCGAGGTGCCGGAGCGGGCGACCTGGCTGCGGATGGCCCTGGCCGAGCTCAACCGGGTTCTCAACCACCTGATGTTCCTCGGCTCCTACCCGCTGGAGATCGGTGCGATCACGCCGATGTTCTACGCGTTCCGTGAGCGCGAGACCCTCCAGGCGGTGATGGAGGAGGTCTCCGGCGGCCGGATCCACTACATGTTCAACCGGGTCGGCGGCCTGAAGGAGGAGATCCCGGCCGGTTGGACCAAGCGGGCCCGCCAGGCAGTCGCCGCGGTCCGGCGGCGGATGCCCGACATCGACAACGTGATCCGGCGCAACGACATCTTCATGGCCCGCACGGTCGGCGTCGGCGTGCTCAGCGCGGCCGACGCGGCGGCCTACGGCGCCTCCGGTCCGGTGGCCCGGGCGAGCGGTCTGGATTTCGATGTACGGCGGGACGAGCCCTACCTCTTCTACGACCAGATCGACGTGCCGGTGGTGACACGGACGTCCGGTGACTGCCACGCCCGTTTCGAGGTGCTGCTGGAGCAGGTCCTCGTCTCCCTCGACCTGATCGACGAGTGCCTGGACCGGGTGGACCGCACCGGCGGCCCGGTGAACGTGCGGCTGCCCAAGGTGGTGAAGGCGCCGGAGGGGCACACCTACGCGTGGACCGAGAACCCGCTCGGCGTCAACGGCTACTACCTGGTGTCGCGGGGTGAGAAGACACCGTGGCGGCTCAAGCTGCGGACCGCCTCCTACGCCAACGTGCAGGCGCTGGCCACCCTCATCCCTGGCTGCCTGGTGCCGGACCTGATCGCGATCCTCGGGTCGATGTTCTTCGTCGTCGGCGACATCGACAAGTGACCGGTCACCAGTTCTGCTGGCCGCTGTCGTAACCGGGGTAGTTGGCGAACTCGGCGAGCGTGCCCACATTGGTGTCGTTCGCCGACGGGCGGTGGCGGCGGGCCTTGTAATCGGCGCTCGTCTCCGGGTCGTCGGCCCCGGCGTAACCGTTGCTCGCACCGAAGTCGCCGTCCGGCGACTCGGGGCGGCCGTACTGGACGCCGGGACGGACCGCGGCGGCCGCCCGTGCCTGCGGCGGCGCCATCATGCCGTTCGGGCCGGGCGGCATGACGCCGGGGACGGAGGCGGCGGCGCGGGGGCGGGGCACCGGCTGGCCGATCGGAGGCGACGGAACCGAGGCTGCCGCGGAGGCGCGGGCGACCGGGACCCGCGGCGGCACGGCGGCGGTGGCCCGGCCGGCGGGCCCGCCCTGCGCGGGGAAGCCCTGCGAGACGGTGCCTTGCGCCGGGAAACCCTGCGAGACGGTCCCCTGCGCCGGGAAGCCCTGCGACTGCGCCGGCGAGACGGGCTGGACGATGCCGGGCACCGAGGCGCGGCCACCGGTCGCCCGGGCCGGCTGCTGGTAGGTCTCCTCCTGGTAGCCGTCGTCGGCGTAGCCGTCCTGCGGATACCCGTCCTGCTGGTAGCCGTCCTGCGGATACCCGTCCTGCTGGTAGCCGTCCTGCTGGTACCCGTCCTGCGCGTAACCGTCCTGGTACCCGTCCTGCTGGTAGCCGGTGGTCTGGTCGTCGTAGCCGTACCCGGACTCGTCGTACTGGTACTCCGGCTCCGGCTCGTGCTGGACCACCGGCTCCGGCTGGTGCACGAAGGTGGGACGGCCGGGCGGCGGTGTGAAGGCCGGCTTCGGGGCGACCTGGGCCCGCCCACCGGTGTTGCGCACCGGCAGCGGCGGCCTCGGGTCGGCCTCGGGGACGGGGACGGGGACGGGGACGGGGACGGGGACGGGCGGAGCGGCCGGGACGGCGGCGGCGAACTCGGCCCGCAACTGCTTGCGCAGCCCCTCGACCTCCTCGGCGACCCGATCCTCGACATCCATCCGGAGCAGCACCGGATCGGCCCTGATCAGCACCGACGCGCCGATCAGCACGACGCTGACGGCCATCAGCAGGACCGCGAACCGGACCGTGCTGGAGTCGCCACCGATCAGCACGACGGCGGCCGCGATCGGGGCGAGGACCACGCCCGCCCAGACGAGGCCACGGAGCAGTCGCGCGCTGTGTCCCGATTGGGTGTCCCGTTCCGGCATGGCCGCAGATGTTACCGAGACCACGTCCGTGACAAAACAGCCGAACGCGGTACGGCACATTCAGGCGGTGACGTGGGGATCCCCGGGGGATCCCCACGGGTCAGCGGGTACCCCGCCAGCCGCCGAGGGAGGCGAGGCCGACGATCCAGCCGACGAAGAAGCCGTAACCGGCTCCGGAACCGGCCGCGTTGAACGCTCCGAGCAGCGACGGGTTGGTGAGGAACAGGGTCGCCAGCAGTGCCGCGAACGCTCCGGCGAAGATGTACGCCGCCCACCCGGCCAGGAACTGGCTGATCGTGCCGCGCGCCCGGGCCAGCTGTGAGCCGGGCAGCAGGTAGAGGAAGATGAAGGTCAGGACGACCAGCAGGATCGCCTTGAGATCGCCGACGATCACGTCACGCAGCGAGTCGTCGGTGTCGAAACTCCAGGCGGGCCAGCCGAGCAGCCGCAGCCACCAGCCGCCGGCGGTGTCCGGGTTCGTGTTGTCCTGTGCCCAGTCCCGGTACCAGGGGCTACCGAAGACCAGGACGAGTATGAGCGCGGCGAGGGTGCCCGCACCGGGTGCGGTCTTGTATCTGTTTCCGAGAGCCATTCCCAGCTTTTTCCCAGCCGGGCACGGCTCTCAAACGACGGCTGTCGCTATCTGCTCAATTCTCCCGGCTCAGATAGTCGATGAAAGCGGCTCGCAGCAACGGCTCCCGGTCGCCGAGGTCACGGCCCTCGAACTCACGCCACAGCGCGACCGCCTCGTCGACGGTCGGACCGATCGAGTTCGGAGCGCCGTCGAGGGAGGCGGCGTCACCGGCGTCCGGCAGACTCTTGAACACCGACCAGAAGAACGCGACGTCGTGCTTGGCGCGGGCCTTGGCGAAGGCCTGCTCACGCAGCGTCTCGGTGGGCAGGGCGTCCAGTTCGGCGAAGCTGGGCGAGGTGGTCATGTCCGAAAGCATACGTTCAGCGGGTGGCGCCCCACGGGCCGTCGTCCCATCGGTCGCTGCGCGGAGCCGGGGTGGCCGGGGTGTTCCAGGTCTCCGGCAGGGTCGGCGACCAGTTGGTGCCGCCGGAGGGTGCCGCGTTCCAGTCGTCACCGGTGCGGGACGCGTAGGGGCTCCCGTACGACTCCACGAAACGGGTCACCACCAGACCGGCGGCGAAGACCGACCCGGCGATCGCGAACAGCGCGATGTCCAGATCGCGGAGCTCCTGGTAGCGCAGGAAGATGGTGAGCGCGGTGACCGCGAACAGGGTGCCGAAGATGCCGCCACGACGGCCGTAGGCGCTGGTCCCGGCGAGCAGGGCCAGACCGAACGCGATGCCGGTCCACTCGAAGCCGGTCGCCGGGGCGATCGGGCCGTCCGCCCGGGCCGCGATCAGCACGCCGGCGACGGTCGCGAACAGCGACGACAGCATGATGGTGAGCAGCACCGGGACAGCGGCGGCGGCGCCACGGCGCTGGGCCGGGTCGCCGGTCGGGCGCATCCTGCCGAGGAAACGGCGGACCGGGCCGATCGCGCCGAGCGCCGCGCCCAGCACGGCGAGCGCCGCGAACGCACCGAACAGCACGAACGCCTGGCTCGTCGGGTCCCAGTCGCCCTGGACCTCGACCGGGGCGGGCCGCAACTGGATGTAGACGATGACACCGCAGCTGGCGGCCAGGGTGGCGGCCCACGCGGGCACGTGCAGGACGGCGACGATCAGTCCGACCGCGAGACCGCCGGCGGCGGCCAGGATCAGCGCCGGGGCCACGGCCTGGACCAGGCCCTTGTCACTGTTCTCCGCGTACTGCATGGCGGCGGCCAGGGCGATCGAGCCGATCGCGAGGTTGGGCACACCGGCCCGCAGGGTGAGGCCCGCACCGAGGGTGAGCAGGCCGATCGCGGCGCCGGTGACGAGCAGGGCGTCGAGGGCCGGGCGCTGGAGGGCGGCCGAATCCTCACGCTGGAGCAGGAAGCCGAGGACCGCGGCGACGACCAGGAGGATGACCTCCCAGCCGAGATGGATGCCGAGCCGGTCCCGCCCGTCCTCCTCCACCACCGGGATCGCCCCGGTCGTGACGGCCGGGTTGCGCTGCGACTGGTCGAGTGTGGTGCCGGCGGTGTCGTCGTACTGCACCCTGCGCCGGTAGGCGGCCGGGTCGCTCTCGGTCGTCTCGTCACCGGGCCGGCGGAAGGTGGTGTCGTCGTACGCCATGGTCCGCGCCTCCTTACGCCTCCACGAGCGGTCCGAGGCGCACGCTACTCCGGGCATGACCCGCCCACCGGAAAGCATACGGAAACGAGACCGCCTCAGTTCAGCGCGGCAATCTGTTCGACGATCGTCAACAGATCATGTCAGCGCCGGGGCGTCCGCCGGTCCGAGTCGTCGTCCTCCCGGTCCGGACGGTCCGGCACCCGGCAGGCCCGCTCCAGCCAGAGCGCGGCGGCGATCAGACCGATCGCGGTGACCAGAGTGGTCGCCGCGGTCGGCACGTTGGACCCGGCCTCCTTGGTCGGCTCCAGCAACAGCCAGACGAGCAGCCCGGCGGAGAACCCGGCGGACAGGGCGCCGACCAGTGAGGACGCCTTGGCCAGTGCGGCGAACCGGGCGACCGCCAACGGCTGGACCGGCAGCGCGCCCGGTTTGCGCTGGATCCGGGCCGCGGTGTTCTGCGCCAGGTAGGCCTCGGCGATGGCCAGCACGCCGAGCACGCCCGCGCCGGTCCACGGCAGCGGGGTGATGCGGTAGAAGAGGTCGCTGGTGGAGATCAGCAGCCAGGCCACCGCGGCGGCGGCGAGGGCGGCCACCACCAGCGTCGACATGCTCGTGGGCCGCAGCGAGGGATCGTTGTGGTGGGAGCCGTGGTCGGGGTTGACGCTCACTCCATCGACTCTAACGACAGGTCCGGGCGGTGCGTGACACCGGCGACGTCGGCCGCGACCTCCGGCGTGTCCAGGAGCGCGGCGATCGGGCCGTGCCCGGGCAGTTCCGCCTCCGGCTGCACGGCATGCCACGGCACCAGCACGAACGCCCGCAGGTGGGCGCGCGGATGCGGCAGGGTGAGCTCGGGATCGGCGTCGACGACCGGTGTGCCGTCGTCCTCCCGGACGGCGATGACGTCCACGTCCAGGGTGCGCGGCCCGAAACGGCGGTCCGGGTCGCGGACGCGCCCCCGGGCCGCCTCGCAGGCCTGGGCGCGGGTCAGCCAATCCCGGGCGGTCGCGGTCCGATCGTCGACCAGGAGCACGGCATTGAGGTACGGCGGCTGCGCGCTGTCCCCCCAGGGCGGCGTCTGATAGACCCCGGACACCCGGACGACCGCCGCGCCCAGTTGCCCGACGGCGGCCCGCAGGTGGGCGAGGGAGTCACCCAGGTTGCTCCCGATCGACAGGACAGCCGCGGTCACGACCTGCTCCGGCGCACGGTGACGGCCACGTCGGCGAACTCGTGCGGGATCGGGGCCTGCGGCTTGTGCACGGTGACCTCGGCCGACGAGACCCGGGCGTCGGCCAGGCAGACGTCGAGCAGTCGGTCGGCCAGGCGCTCCAGCAGGTTGACCGGCTCACCGGTGAGCACGCCGACCAGGGCGGTGGCCAGTTCGCCGTAGTGAACGGTGTCGGCGACGTCGTCACTGGCCGCCGCCGGGCCCAGATCGAGATCGAGGGTCACGTCGACGACGAAGTCCTGGCCCTGCTCCCGCTCGAAGTCGTAGACGCCGTGATTGCCCCGGGCCCGCAGGCCGGTCAGCGTGATCCGTCCGGTCATCGTGTCTCCCCCGTGGAGTGCGTCGTCCCGCCGAGGGTCGTGGCCGCGCGTGACGGACCCGGCCGGGCGGGAGTGGTGGGTTGCGGTCGGGGGCGGCTCACGGCGTACCCCGGAAATGGGGTGAACCTGTCGCCCGCCAGACCGCGAGGGCGTCGGCTGTCGCACCGACCTCGTGGACGCGGACGCCCCAGGCGCCGGAGGCGACAGCGAGAAGAGAGGTGGCGAGGGTGGCCGCCTCGCGGCCGTCCACCGGCCGCGGCGTGCCGTCCGGACCGGCCAGCAGCCGCCCGAGATAGGTCTTGCGGCTCGCACCGAAGAGGACCGGGAAACCGAGAGCGACGAGTACGCCGAGGTGTGCGCTGAGCGCCCAGTTGTGCTCCGCCTGTTTGGCGAATCCGAGACCCGGATCGAGGACGATCATGGACGGATCGACGCCGGCCGCGATCGCCGCGTCGGCGCGGGCCCGCAGCTCGTCCCGGACCTCGGCGACCACGTCCTGGTAGGCGGCCAGTTTCTGCATGTCGCGGGAGTGGCCGCGCCAGTGCATGAGGATCCACGGGCAGCCGGCCGCGGCGGCGACCGAGGCCATCGCGGGGTCGGCCAGGCCACCGGAGACGTCGTTGATCACCGCGGCACCGGCCGCCAGAGCCGCCTCGGCGACCGCCGCACGGGTGGTGTCGATGCTGACCGGTACGCCCTGGGCGAACAACCGCTCGATCACCGGAACGACCCGCGCGATCTCGGTCTCCGCGTCGACGCGATCCGCGCCGGGACGGGTCGACTCCCCACCCACGTCGATGACGTGCGCGCCCTCGCGAAAAAGACTGACGCCGTGCTGAACCGCGGCGTCGACGTCGGTGTATCTACCACCGTCAGAGAAGGAGTCCGGCGTCACGTTGAGGACACCCATCACGACCGGGTGATCCACACGTAGCAGTTCAGCCCCCGTGAGCTGCGCGTCTGTCGGCGAATTGGACACAGGTGCAGGGTACGGGGCAGCGGTGATTCGAACAGGCGTACGATGCCTGGTAACTGTGATTCACGCACTCCTTCACCTTGGGTAACGAAACGGACGCTTGTTGCTCGCAAGTACGGGCCGTACTCTTCGGATCTGGGCATCATGAAGTGACCGAAGAGAGCAGAGACGAGCATGGCAGTGCCCGAACGGCTCACTCGACGCGGTGAGTCAGAGGTAGCACCATATGGGCGTTGCCGTACGGCTTTACAACTGCAGCGTGTCCGTACCCCCCACGGACACCGGGAGGTTTACCGATGATCGCCACCGAGTTCCTGATCCTGGCGGCCGAGCCAGCCGGCCGAATCAACACCGAAGGCATCGTCACCTTCTTCGCGAGCAACATCGCTCCGATCCTGCTCGCGGTGCTCGGCGTCATCTTCATCGGCCGGGCCAGCAAGGGCGAGATCTCGAAGGTCCTCACCAGCTCGGCGATCGCGATCGTGGGCCTGGCGTTCATCGCCGGTGCCGCGACGCTGTTCTTCGTCGGCGAGTCGATCATCGACCTGATCTTCAACTGAGATGCGGCTCCGGACCGACGACGACATCTACCGGGCGCGCCTGGTCTATCTCGGCCCGCCCGGTTACACACTGCCCGTCCACCTGCCGTACGCGCAGTACGGGATGTTCGTGGTCCTGGTGCCGCTCTTCATGGCCATCCACTACGCGCTCACGCTCGACTTCGACCCGTTCCCGGCCTGGGAGATCGCCCTGGCCATGGTCAGTACGTCGTACGTGTTCCGCCATGTCGACCCGGACCGTCCGGCCCGTGTCGTCATCCGCACCGCGCTCACCGACTGGCGCCGCACCCGCGAACCCGCCGTTGAGCAGCGCGATCCAAGGCTTGTCGCCACTCGCATCCGGGTCCGGGAGGAGTTGGTATGACCAGTTGCCAGGTCGTCCGCGCACGTGAGGTCCACGCATGACCGGAACGTATCCGCACGGGCATCCCCCGGCGGACGCCTCGTCCCCGGGCAGGCAGAGTAACGGTGTGCGTTCGAACCACTACTCCTCGCCTGATTCGCTCGGCGAAGCCGACGAACTCGTCGCGACGCCGGGTCATGGTGGAGTGGGCGTCTTCCAGGCGCCGCAACCGGTCCGGCCGCGCGCCACCGCCGTCGACACCAGTATGGACATCGACTCCCCGTTCCTGGACCTGTTCGGTGGAGCAGCGGTTCCCCGTTCGAGTGATCCTCAACCACCGGCCGCCCTCGCCGCCCTGAACGGGCACACCGTCGCCCCGGAGCCGGTCGTCGCCCCTGATCTCGTCGCCGGCGCGGAACCGATCGTCGCCCCGGAGCCGATCGTCCCCCCGGATCCCGTCGTCGCTCCTGATCAACTCGACGACGACGAGTGGAACGACTTCGAGGACTGGCCGCCGGCGCCGGTCGCCCAGCCGCCGGCGCTGTGGCAGCAGCCCGCGCCGATCCAGTCGCCGGTGCCGCTCCCGGTGCCCGCGCCTCCCCCGCCGCTGCCGGTCGCGCCCCCGGAGAAGGCCCCGGCCCGCCGCTCCGAGAAGGCGCCGGCCAAGCGCAAGGAGAAGAAGGAGCCGAAACCGGCTCCGCTGCGGCCGCAGAAGCTCAAGTTCAACGACCGCGACCCCTCCGTCGAGCTGGCCATCAGCGAGATCGCCGGGCACCTGACCTTCACCCAGAGCACCGTCACGGCGTGGTACTACCTGCCCGAGGTGCGCTGGGCGTTCCGGCCCGACGCCGAGCGGGAGGCGCTGCTCAGCGCCATCTCCGAGCAGTACGCGGGGCTCGCCGGATTCCGGCTGCACCTGCGGCGCACCACCCGGCCGTTCCCGGCCGACGAGTGGGCCCGCACCGTCGACTCGTTCACCACCCGGCCGCTGCCCGACGTGCACGGCTCCACCTCCTGGTCCGACCATCTCGTCGCCGCACAGCGGCACCTGCTGTCGGTCAACCACGCGGAGGGACAGACGTTCCTCGGCGTGACGTTCGCCCGGCGGTCGCTCGGCGACACCTTCACCGAGCGGATCCTGCGAGCCTTCGGCAAGGGCACCTCCGACGGCGAGCGCCGCAAACTCGGACGCACCGTCGAACAGTTCGACGAGGTGCTCAACGCGTTCGGCATGCGCGGGCGACGGGTCACCCCGCAGGAACTCGAATGGCTCCTGTACCGGTCGGTGGCGCTCGGCATGGCCCCGCCCGGCCTGCTCTCCCCGGTCAGCAACGGGCACTGGGAGACCGGTGACCTGCTCGCGCTCACCGAGGCGGTCGAGCGCTACCGGACGCCGTACGGGTCGACCGTCAAGCTCGTCAACCGGATGTCCGGTGAGGAACGGCACGTCGCCGTCCTCTCCGTCGGCCGGATGGAGCCGCTGGAGATCCCGGAGAAACACGAGCCGTGGATGCACTTCCACGAGCGGCTCCCGTGGCCGATGGAGCTGTCGTCGCGCATCGACATCCTCGGCGCCACCGGCTCGTTCAAGAACCTCGAGCACCGGCTCCGGATGATCCGGTCCCAGCAGCTCGACTACGCCGAGCACGGCATCGACGCCCCGCCCGAGCTGGAGCGGCTCGCCAAGCGGGCGCTCGTGATCGGCGACGAGATGACCACCGGCCTGCCGACCGACTCGGCCCGCGCGCACGGCTGGCACCGGATCGCGGTCGGCGGCGCCACCCGCGAGGAATGTCTCGAGCGGGCCCGGCGGCTCATCCAGCTCTACTCCCGTGAGCTGCGGATCTCCCTCCAGCACCCGAAGAACCAGGACCAGCTGGCCCGCGAGTTCATCCCGGGTGAGCCGATCGCCAACACCGGCTACGTCCGCCGGATGCCGGTCAAACTGCTCGCCGCGGCACTGCCCCAGGCGGCATCCACCGTCGGTGACCGGCGTGGCGACCTGATCGGGCGGACCGCGGGCACCTGCCGCCGGCCGGTCTTCCTCGACCTGCACTTCCCGATGGAGGTGCGCGAACGCTCCGGGCTCGGTGTGCTCGTGGCCGAGCCTGGTGGTGGCAAGTCGACGCTGATGGGCGCTCTCGGCTACCTCAACGCCCGCCGCGGCGTCCAGGTGACCCTGCTCGACCCGTCCGGCCCGCTCGCCCGGCTCTGCCAGATGCCCGAGCTGCGGCCGTACAGCCGGGTGCTCAACCTGACCGGCTCCGAGCAGGGGACGCTCGCGCCGTACTCGCTCATCCCCACCCCGGTCCGGTCCGAGTTCCCGACCGGTCCGGCCGGCGACCGGGAGTACGAGATCGCGGTCTCCAACGCCCGGGCCGAACGCCGCATGCTCGTGCAGGACATCTGCTCGATGCTGGTGCCGCCCCAGGTCGCCAAGGAGGCGTCCACCGCCACCCTGCTGCGCCACGCGGTCCGGCAGGTGCCCGCCGAGGAGACGTCCACCCTGGACGACGTGGTGCGTACCCTCCAGGGCCTCGACGACGACGAAGGCAAGGAACTCGCCAACCTGCTCCTCGACACCGCCGAGATGCCGCTCGCGCTGCTCTTCTTCGGGCACCCGCCGCAGCACCTGCTCGGCGCCGACGCGGCCCTCACCGTCATCACCATGGCCGGTCTGCGCCTGCCCGACCTCAAAATCGAGCGGGAGTACTGGTCGGCCGAGGAGTCCCTGGCCCTGCCGATGCTGCACACCGCCCACCGGCTCGCGGTCCGGCGCTGCTACGGCGGCTCGATGTCGTCCCGCAAGATGGTCGGCCTGGACGAGGCCCACTTCATGGAGGGCTGGCGATCCGGCCGGTCGTTCCTGGTCCGTCTCGCCCGCGACTCCCGTAAATGGAACCTGGCCGCCTTCGTGGCCTCCCAGAACCCGCGCGACATCCTCGGCCTCGACGTGCAAAACCTCGTCTCCACGGTCTTCGTCGGCCGGATCGCCGAGGACCAGGAGATCGCCTCCGAGGCCCTGCGACTGCTGCGGGTCCCCGTCCACGACGGGTACGAGGCGACGCTGGCGTCCCTCTCCCAGGTCGACTCCGCCTCCCAGCACCGGCTCGGCTTCCGAGAGTTCGTGATGCGGGACGTGGACGGCCGGGTCCAGAAGGTGCGCGTCGACGTCTCGTACGTCGACGGACTGCTCGAACACCTGGACACGACACCGGGCGTGACACCGCCGACGACGGCTGTGTCACTTCCGTCCGACCTGGAGGTTTGAGATGGTGCGGCGGGGGCTGGCGTTTCTCACGGCGTTGCTCGTGCTGGCGGTGGCGTCGATAGCGTGGGCGGTCGCGACACCGGGGGCGGCTTCGGCTGCTGTGCCGGCTCAGGTTCCCGGTGGCGCGTGCAGCGTCGAGGAGTGGCAGCAGGACTTCAAGGCCTGCGTCGATCGCCTCGCCGAGGTCGTGGACACCCGTGCCGGGTGCCTCAACCCGCCGACGCCGAGCACTCCGGACTCGGGCCTCGCCGGCTGGTTCGCCGAGCGGCCCGCGTCCTCCACCAGCAACAGCTTCCCCGGCCTCTACAGCGACTACGGCTACGCCGGGTACACCTTCGTCACCTATGACCTGGAGGGCGGCTGCGCGTCGACGATTGTCGACGCGGATCAGAAGTTCGAGACCACCATCGCCAACGGTGAATTCATGATCGCCACTGCGGTGATCGGTGCCTCGAACGCGCTACGCGAGCGTGCCTGGAACCCGGAGACCCTGTGGGGCTGGGCCGATCCACTGGTCGACCAGGCCACCAAGGCCGTTTACCAGAAGGTCTTCACCGTCTTCGGTGTCGTCACTCTCGCCGTCGTCGGTCTCTACCTGCTCTGGCGATCCCGGCAGGCGGAGATGGGAGCGGCGACGACGACTGCCGGTTGGGCGATCTTCATCATGGTCGTGGTCACCGCCATCGCCGCATGGCCGGTCCAATCGGCCCGGATCGCCGACGAGAGTCTGATCACCTCGCTCAGCGTCGTCCACGAAGCCGTCGGCCCGCAGCCCAAGGAGACGGCCGGCGAGTGCCCGCTCGGACCCGAGGCCTGCCAGGACAATCGCCCACCCGCGGTTCGCGCCAGTGACACCGCGACCGAGACCATGCTCTACCGGAACTGGCTGCGTGGGGTTCTCGGCTCGGCCGACACCGAGACGGCGAAGAAGTACGGCCCCGCGCTGTACGACGCGCGATCGCTTCGCTGGGACGAGGTCGAGAAGATCCGTTCCAACCCGGCGACCCGCGAGCCCACGTTGGATCGGAAGCAGACCCAGTGGATGAAGGTCGCGGAGCAGATCCGGACCGAGGACCCCGAGGCTTACGAGTATCTCCAGGGTGCCAAGGGCATGGAGCGAGTCGGTGCCGGTTTCATCGCGATGCTGGCGGCGTTCATGTACGCGATGTTCGACATCACCGCGTCGATCCTCGTCCTTCTCGGCTTCCTGATCTTCCGCTGGGCTGTCATCGCTGCGCCCATCCTCGGCACGATCGGCCTTCTCCGGCCCGCCAGCGGCGGCGTCCGCCGGCTGGGCAACGCCGTGGTCGCCGCGCTCTTCAACATCGCCATCTTCGGCACCGGCGCGGCCATCTACCTGTTCGCCGTGGACCTGATCATGAACACCGTCGGCTTGGCCGGCTGGCTGCAGGTCGTGCTTGTCTGGCTCTGCGGCGTGGTCGGCTGGCTGTTGCTCCGGCCGTACCGCCGGATCACCCAGCTCGGCGGCAAGGACAGTGCCGCCGCCATCGCCTCCGGCGGCTCGTGGCACCGGCGGTTCTTCCGTGACATGCGCGAGGCCGCGAAACTGGAGGTCGCCGAGCCCGGTGGCACCCGTGAGCCGACCTTCGGCAAGGGCCAGTTCGAGCAGCGCAACCTCCGCCCGGAGGCCCGTCTCGAAGACTCCTCGACCACCCCCCGGCGGGAGGCGGAGATCGTCCCCGCCGGTCCGGCCACTCGTCCGGACGGCAACGAGACCGTGCGGGACGACCGCCCAGTACCTGTCGCGTCCGAAAAAGATCGCGCTACTCCGGTACGCACACGTGGTACCTCCGACTGGACCGAACCGGATGTGTCCGAGCGGCCGGCCTCCTACGCGATCTACCGGCCCGAAACCGGGGCGACGAGTGAGGAGCCGGCCAGCCCGCGGGTGCGCTCCGAGGCACGGTGAGTGGCATGTCCGGGCTGATCACACGCACTCTCAACGGCATCTTCCGGTCCCGCTGGGGCGTCGCCATCGTCCTCGGCGCCATCGTGCTGGCAGTCGTCGGGATCGGGCGGCTCTTCTCCGACGGCCAGGCCACCGCCCCGTTGGGCAGAAGCAGTCCGCTACCGGCGATCAGCATCGACCCGTCGGATGACGACAGCGTCGCCTCGTCCGACCCACCGCCCTCGCCGAAGACCGCGCCGGGGCGGGCGCAGCCGGAGGCGGTGGCCTACGCGTTCGCCTCCGCCTGGGTCGACCACAGCGACGTGACCGCGAAGAAGTGGTTGAGCCGCCTCCAGCCGAACGCCACCCAGAGCCTCACCGAGCAGTTGCGTGGCGTGGACCCGGCCGCAGTGCCGGCCGAGCGAGTGGTCGGTAGGCCCAGCCTGGTCGCGGTCAGCGACAGCCTGGTCAACGCGACCGTCACCATGGACAACGGCAAACTGGGGCTCCGGATGATCGCACCGGACGGCGCCTGGCTGGTCGACGGCATCGACTGGGAACCGGCATGAGCCTCCGGCGCCCGCGCAAGGCGGTCTTCATGGTCGCCCTGGTCGTCACCCTCGCTCTGTTGTGCTGCGGCGGCAGCGTCACCATCCTCGTGTGGAGCGGTCTGCGCAACGACAGCAGCGACCGTTTCCTCAACGCCTCGCTGGCCTGCGGTAAGGGTGGGGCTCTGGATCCGGATTCGCAGCTGCCCGGTATCAGTCCCTACGACGCCGGCCAGATCCGCAACGCAGCGATCATCATCAACGTCGGCGCGGACATGAGCCTGCCTCCGCGCGCGTGGGTCATCGCGGTGGCGACCGCCATGCAGGAGTCGGGCCTGAACAACCTCGGTGATCTCGGCGACCGGAACGACCACGACTCACTCGGTCTCTTCCAGCAACGGCCGAGTTCCGGCTGGGGAACGCCGAAACAGGTCCGGGACCCGGTCTACGCGAGCACCAAGTTCTACACGAAGCTCAAGTCGATCAAAGGCTGGGAGAAGATGGCCCTGACCAGGGCCGCCCAGGCGGTGCAGATCAGCGCCTATCCCGACGCCTACGCGAAGCACGAACCGCTGGCGACGCAGATCGTCAACCTGCTCGCCAACGGGGCCGCCAACGCCATCGGCGATTCGGTGACGCTCCAATGCTCGGTGTCCGGGGCGATCGCGGCGTCAGGCTGGACCATCCCGCTGAAGGGGCCGGTCGGCTCCGGCTTCCGCAGCGCGTCCCGGCCCACCCACCAGGGTGTCGACATCAGCGTGGACAAGTACCGGCCGATCTACGCGGTGGCCAGCGGCACGGTGTCGGTGGTCAAGTGTGACGAGGACTTCCGCGGCCGCAAGAGCTGCAATGTGGACGGCTATCCGGGCAAGGGCGGCTGCGGGTGGATGGTCGAGATCGTCCATGCGGGCAACGTGATGACGCGTTACTGTCACATGGTGCAGCAGCCCTTCGTGCGGAAGAATCAGCAGGTCGTGGCAGGCGAGCAGATCGGGCGTGTCGGCAGCAGCGGCAACTCGTCCGGCCCGCACCTGCACTTCGAGGTCCACCTCGGCAACGACCGGTCGAGCGCCGGAGCGGTCGATCCGGTCCGGTTCATGCAGGGGCAGGGCGCCCCGTTGGGGAACGAGGGATGAGCAGCGGATCTATGCCGGACCCCTTCAGTGGCCGGCGTGACGGAGCGCTGGATTCGCCACGTCCGATAGTGCCCACTCCGGCGACCATGGCCGGAGAGCTCCGTGGCCGCCGCGTGCTCGTCGGGCTGCCGGGCCACGGCTGGCGAGGCGACCTCCGCGCCGATAAGAAGGTGATACAGGGCAGCCGCACCTACGTCCCGGTGATGCCCGAGGCGGAGTGGTACCGCGCCGAGGCCGAGCGCACCGAGGTTTTCGCCGCCCTCGTACCGGTCGAGCGCGTCTGGGTCGAGGAGCTGGGTTTCTCCGGCACGACGACACCCGGGGCGAAGGTGAATCACCTGGTCTCGCTCGACGAGCCCCCTCGCCGGCCGCCGGTGTCCGCCATCGACGCCGACACCCTGACTGGGCGACGGGTGACGCAGATTCTCGACGACGGGAACGAACGGCGCGACCTCCGGGCGGTGACCGAATCGCACATAAGTGACGACGGAACCGTCAGCGTGCGTGTCGCTCAGGAACTCGACTGGTACAGATGGGGGTGGAGCGGCAAACTACCCCGCACCCTCGAAGTGCCGGCGCATCTGATCTGGGTCGAGTAACACTCAGCCGATCTTGGTGGCTCCGCAGACCCGCCAGCCGTCCTCGTCCACCACCGCGAACTGCCAGGCAGTGCTGTCCCGGCCGGCCTGGCCCGAGATCGTCCGCGTCAGATCGGTGCTCACCGTGCCATTCGTGCCAGCGATGTTGACCTCCAGACTCGCCCAGGTGACGGCGATGCCGACCGAGAAGTCCTTCTCTCGCTTCTCCGTGTCGTCTCGGAACTCCACCAACTGCTGAAAGTCGCCGCCCGATTTGCACTGGTAGAGCAACGCCTCCTGGTCGTCTCGGTTGACCAGTGTCGCCGCCAGGAAGCTGTCGACGACGGCGTCCGGCTCGGTCCTTTTGATCTCGGTGGCCTCGTCGTAGAGGACGTAGAAGGCTCCCACCCCGCCCACACACAGCAGGGCCAGGAAACCACCGGTCAGGGCCAGCGCCAAGCGCGCCCGCCGGCTCTGGAAGCGACCGCGGCCCGCGCCGGGCCGACCGCCCAGTGGCGTTGCGGGCGCTGTCACGGCCTCACCGTCGGCCCGGGGCGCCGGTGGCGTGAAGCCGGCTTCGGTCTCAGGCTCTCGCGGTCCCATGTGTACGACATTAGTTCGTCCATCGCCCCAGTCCATGATCGACATGTCGGACCGGACATCGTCAGGCTCGTCTCAGCGTGATGAACTCGGTGTCCGCCCCCCAGTGCCGGAGCACCTCGACCACCGCCTCCTTGACGACCGAGAGGTCCGCCGCCTCGACCGGCTCGCCGTCGTCCCAGGCCGGGACCGCCGGCAGGTAGATGCCGTGACTGCCGGCGCCGCGGTCCACCGGCAGGACGATGCTCCGGCCCCGGTAGTCGGCCCGCAGTGTCTCCCGGTCGACGCTGCGCAGGACCACGCCCGTGTCGGTCCTTGCCTCCTGGCTGCGGATGTCCTCGACGCCCATTCCGTCTCCATTCGACGACGTCACGCTTCGGGATCGATGACACTAATATTCGTCACTGCCGGATTCCGATCCAGGGCCGGTTTCTCGACGGTATTCCAGATGCTGTTGACCCGTGGGTTGTGCGACCACGCTGTCACGTCGCCCTGAGCGCCTTCGGCGTACCTCTCGGAAAGCCGTCCCCAGATGTCCTCGGCCTGCTTGGACCGGATCGGCGAGTGGTTCTCGAAGAGAAGCATGTCGTCGAACCTGGCGCCGCCGGGCGTCTGTTCCAGCGTGACGCTGGTGACGCCGTCGGTGTTTTTCTCAGCGATCTCCCGCATCCGGGTTCCGTCCTCGAGCTTGCCGGAGTAGAAGTTGGCGCCGTTGACCGGGCTGCGGACGTCGGCCCGTTCGACCTCGCGCATGAGCCGGTGGAACTCGGAGTTCTGGCCGAAGTGCCGGGCGAGCTGTCCGGCGTGCTGTGCGGCGGCCCTGGTGCCGGCGGTGCGTAGCAGGGTGGCCGCCTGGAGGAACACGTCGGCGATCTCGCCCTCGACGACCTGGAGCGCCCGGTGCAGCAGCTGGCGGCAGGCGAGGCGGCTGGCCGCGACGAAGACCGGGATCTCGGCGAGTGTGGCTCCGGCGGACACGACGGAGGTGGCGACGGCCTGGCCGACCTGGAAGGCCAGGAGGGTGAGCTGGGCGATGTAGGCGGTTTTGAGCGCGGTGGTGAGGCCGGCCATCGCGATGAGGCCGGCGCCGATGAGTTCGACGGCGGTGGCGGCGTCGTCGAGGTGCCGTCCGGGGCCGTCGTCACCGTTCCACCACTGTTCGAAGGCGTCGACGGAGGCGCCCTCGTTCTCCAGCCACACCCGGCGGGCGGCGGTGTCGGCCTCGGCGGCGTGCCGGCGCAGCCGGGTGGCGTGTTCGATCCAGGCCAGACCGTCGGCGTGCAGGCGGTCCTCGTCGGCTTCGGGCCAGCTGAGACCGAGCCAGGACAGCGGCTCGGTGAGTTCAGCGGGCAGCTCGATGGTCATGACCGGCTCCCGGACAGTCCGGCCGCGGCCTCGTCGTCGGTGGCGGCGATGGCCCGGGCCTGGGCGTGCAGGCCGACGGCGGCCTCACCGATCTGCTGGACGTGGCTGCCGAGGGCGCTGAGGGCGTGACCGAGGACGGATCGGTAGGCGAGGGCGAACACGCTGCCGTTCTCGTCCTCGCCCCACGGTGTGGCCGGGCCGGTGACGGTGGTCTCCAGGGTGGCGAGGTCGTCGGCCATCCGCTGGGCGATCCCGGCGAGGGCGCTTCCGGCGGCGGCGACGGTCTGCGGGTCGACCTTCACGCGTACGTTCATCGGCGTGCCGCCCGCCGGGAGAGGTCGTGCAGGGCTTCGGAGATCTCCGCGAAGCGGCGTTCGGCGGTGGTGTTGACGTCGGCGACGGCCGTGTCGAAGGCCGTTGCCGGCATGGCGGCCTGTGCCCCGGTGATCGCGTCGAAGAGGGCGGTCCGGAGCTCGTCGACGGTGAGTTCGGTGACCTGCGGGGCGAGGACGACGTCCCAGAGGCGTCCGGCGCCGTCGAGTTCGATCCGGACGAGTCCGTCGGCTCCCTCCCCGGTGGAGGCGATGTAGTCCGTCTCTCGGGTGGATCGGGCCGGCTCGTCGTACTCCCGGGTGACGTTCACCTCAGCCTCCCTCGCACGGTTCCTGTACCAGCGCATACCGCTGTTGCACGCTTCGAGTTCAAACCGGCACGCACCGTTTCTCCGGAGGTCGAGATTGGACGGATGCGGCCGGGTCCGGCACGAAAGTCGCACCGGGTACGCAACGCGGTGACCGGATGGGTCTGGGATAGGTTTTATTCCGCGGACAGGAGGTGACGGCAGTGGCGGATTCGACTCTGCGGGTCCGGCAGGCCGCTGCTCTGCACCGGCAGGCGGTGGCGACGGCGGATGCTGCCGCGGTCGCTCTGGAGGCGTTCGCGCCGGCCGCTGCCGACCCGCGTGAGCAGCATCGTCTCGCCGATCGGTTGCGGGCGGCGGCGGCGCACCTGGCGCCGGGCTGGCTCGGTTCGACGCTGAGCGCGTTGTCGGCGGTGGCGCCGCTCGGTGGTCCGGCGATCCCGCAGTTCGTGCGGGTGGGTCTGGCGCAGCCGCTGGACGATGTGCGGTTCCCGGCGGTGGTGCCACTGCTCGGGACGGGCCATCTGACGGTCGACGCGACGGCCACCGATCCGCGGGTGTTCGGCCTGCTGCGGTCGCTGCTGCTGCGCCTGCTGGCGGCCGCTCCGGCGGGTTCGCTGCTGGTGCGCGCGGTCGACGGGGTGGGCGGCGGGGCCGTGTTCGAGCCGTTCGAGGAGCTGGCCGACGCCGGCCTGATGGCGCCACCGGCCACCGATCGGCAGGGCCTGCGGGACGTGTTGTCCGAGGCGGAGAAATGGCTGCGCCCGGCGCGGGCCGGTGCGGGCCGCCGGGCCCGGCGTGACCGGGTCCTGCTCGTGGTGATCGCGAGTCTGCCGGAGATGACCGAGGGCGAGGAGCTGCGGCGCATCGCGGCGTTGGCCCAGCAGGGCCCCGATTCGGGGCTGCACCTGATCGTGGCGGGCTGGCCGCCGCCTCCGCTGACCGCCGAGACGACGCAGGCGCCGCTGCCGCGGACGACCGCCATCTCGGTGCGTAATCCGTATGCGATCGTCGGCGACCCGCCGGGTGCGTCGTTCGGTTCGGCGCCGGAGACCGCCTGGCTGAACGCGCCGGTGTTCCTGGACGAGGATCCCCCGCCGCATCTGATCGACGCGGTCTGCCGGGAGTTGGCGGCCGATTCGGCGGAGGCGTCCCGGGTGACGCTGGCCGATCTGCTGCCGGAGCCGGGCGAGGAGCCGTGGTCACAGGACGCGGCGGCCGGTGTGGAGACGGTGGTGGGCCATCACGGTGATGTGCCGCTGGTGCTGCGCTTCAACGACCTGACCCCGCACTGGATGCTGGGCGGCCGGTCGGGTGCCGGCAAGACGGCTTTCCTGATCAACGTGCTGTATGGGCTGGGCGCCCGCTACAGCCCCGACCAGCTGGCGTTCTACCTGCTGGACTTCAAGGAGGGCGTGTCGTTCTCCGAGTTCGTGCCGACCCAGCGGGACCGGACGTGGCTGCCGCACGCGCGGGCCGTCGGTGTCGAGTCCGATCGGGAGTACGGCTTGGCCGTCCTGCGCGAGCTCGACGCCGAGATGGGCCGTCGCTCGCTGGCGTACAAGAGGGCAGGTGTCTCGCGTTTCGCGGATCTGCGCGCGGTCGCCGAGGAGGAGGGTCGCGGCCGTCCGCTGCCCCGCGTCCTGTGTGTGATCGACGAGTTCCAGGTGCTGCTGGCCGGCAACGACCCGATGGCCGCCGAGGCGGTGGCGCTGCTGGAGTCGCTGGCCCGCAAGGGCCGGTCCTACGGGATCCATCTGGTCCTGGCCAGCCAGACGGTGCTGGGCGTCGAGGCGCTGTACGCGAAACGTGACTCGATCTTCGGCCAGTTCCCGGTGCGGATCGCCCTTCCGGGCGGCGGTGACGTGCTGGAGCCGACGAACGATTCGGCGGCGGGTCTGCCGATGGGCAGTGCGGTGGTGAACACGGCGGGTGGTCTGGGCGGCCCGCGGGGCGCCACCCGCGGTCACGAGCGGGTGGTCCGCTTCCCCGACCCGCATGCCGATCAGGAGCTGCTCAGCGACCTGCGGCACCGGTTGTGGGGTGCCCGCGACCCGGAGTCGCAGCCGCCGAAGATCTTCGCGGGTTACGCGCAGCAGCATCTGGCCGACGACCCGACCTATCGGGCAGCGCTGGCGGGCCGGGTGGCCCGGCCGGCCGCCATGCTGGGCCGGGTGATCGACGTGGCCCTGTCGACGGCGGCGTTCCCGCTCGATTCGTCGCCCGGCCGGCATCTGGCGATCCTGGGGTCGCAGACGGCCGGTGCGGAGGCTCTGGACGCGGCGGCCCGCAGCCTGGCCGCGTGCCATCCGCCGCGGACGGCTCGGTTCGTGATCGCGTCGCTGGTCGCCGAGGGTGACGCGCGGGCGGCGGCCCTGGCCGCCGAGGTGGCGCACCGGCAGGACGTCGAGGTCGTCGACGCCGCGGGGCTGGCCGCTGAGCTCGACGCCGAGCGCCCCGGCTACCGGGTGGTGTTCGGGATGGACGCGGCGCCTCCGGGCACGCTGGGCGGCCTGCGGCAGCTGTTGCGGGAGGGTCCGAGCCGCGGGGCGCATCTGCTGTCGTGGTGGCGTGGGGTGCGCCGGTTCAGTGAGGAGATCGGCGGCAGCATGGGACGGGAGGACGTGGCCGGGCTGTTCTTCCTGAACGTGCCGCAGTCCGACGTGTCGCTGCTGCTGGGCCGCCCGGTCGACTGGCAGCCGCGGGCGAACAGGGCGTTGCTGCACGATCGGCATGCCGACCGCACGGTGACCGTGGTCCCGTTCGTAGACCCGGAGAGTGACGAGCCGTGACCGATCAGGCCGAACAGCACGGTGTGATCCCCGTGCAGCCGGGGCCGCCGACGCCGGGTCCGTGGGAGGACTATCTCGCCGCCGCGCAGGAGCTCGACTCGGTGCGGCGCGCGGCGAGTTCGGTGGCCGGCGAGCATGCCGCGACGGTCGCGGCCGCGAGGCAGGAGCTGACGTCGGTACGGGCGCGGTTGTCCCCGCAACGAGCGAGGCTGGCGCGCGATTTCCGCGTACCGGAAAATGATCTGACGCCGCATCCGGCGGACCAGGCGGCGGCGATGGAGCGGGTGGCCGGTGGCCCGCCGGCCGTGCTGTCGGCGCTGCGGGAGGCCCGGGCCACGGCGGACGCCGCGGACAACGCCTTCATCGGGCCCGGTCCGGCCGGTCCGGAGCGGCCGAGGGTGCGCAACCTGCTGGTGTATGGGCCTTTCGCGGCCGCGGTGCTGCTGGTGCAGGTGCTGCTGTTCCTCGTGGGTTCGGGCCCGTCGATGCCGGCGCTGGTGTGTGGGTTGAGCATGCCGCTGCTGGCGTTCGGGCTGGGGTGGGCAACGATCGGTTTCGTCTACGGCGGCGACGGCGCGCGGGTCGACCGGACGCCGATGCTGGGCCTGGTCACCTGTTTGACGCCGGTGCTGCTGACGTGCGCGGGCTACGGTGGCGGGGCGCTTTTCTGAGGGGGACGCGGTGGCGAACGTCGAAGAAGTCAAGGTCAACGTGGCGGCCACGGTGGACGGGGCGCAGCGGGCCGTCGCCGGGATCCGGGTCGTCTCGGACCAGCTGGACGAGGCGCTGGCCCGGTTGCGGGTGACCGCCGTGGGTTCGTTCCATCCGGCCGCGGTGGCCGCGATCGCGCAGCTGGAGCAGGCGCGGACCCGGTTGGACGAGGCGGTGCAGCTCACGCATGCGGCGGTCGACTCGGCCAACCAGTTCCGCAGCACGATCTAGCGGGGATGCAAAAAGGCCGGCCCGGGGGCCGGCCTTGGAGCAGCAGCTCAGCGGGCGTTTATCAACGCCATGGCCTCGGCGCGGACCTTGCCGTCGGTCTGGAAGGCGCCGCGGACCGCGCTGGTCACGGTACGTGCTCCGGCCTTACGGATACCCCGCATCTCCATGCAGAGGTGCTCGCACTCCAGGACGACGATCGCGCCGCGGGCACCGAGCTGCTGCATCAGCAGGTCGGCGATCTGTGACGTGAGACGCTCCTGGACCTGCGGCCGCCGGCCGTAGACCTCGACGAGCCGGGCCAGTTTGGACAGCCCGGTGATGCGCCCGTCGGTGCCCGGGATGTAGCCGATGTGTGCCACGCCCTTGAACGGCAGCAGGTGGTGCTCGCACATGCTCTGCACCTCGATGTCGCGGACCAGGACGAGTTCCTCGTGGTCCGCCTCGAAGCTGGTGGTGAGCACGGTGGCCGGGTCGACGCGGAGCCCGGCGAAGAGCTCGGCGTAGGCCCGGGCGACCCGGGCCGGGGTGCGCTGGAGACCGTCACGGTCCGGGTCCTCACCGACGGCGATGAGGATCTCCCGGACCGCTTTCTCGATCCGCCCGAGGTCGACGGCCTGCTCGACCGGGGTACCGGTGAGCTTGCCGTCGACCAGCCGGGCGGCGAGGTAGTCGAGTTCGTCGTGCGAGCTGATTAGTTGCTGCCTTCCGCACCGTTCGCGTTCGGGCTGTGCCCGACCGCGATCTGTCCGTCAGCCTCGGCCTGCGCCTTGAGCTTCTCCCGCTCGGCGGGAGTGACGACCGGCGGGGCCTCGGACGGGAGCCGCTTGCCGAAGCCGTTGAACGGGGCCATGGGCGGGCGCTTGGCCACCCGGGCACAGATCCGGTTCATGTCCTCCTGCGTGATGGTCTCCTTCTCCATCAGCTCGAGGACCATGTTGTCGAGGACGTCGCGGTACTCGACGAGGATCTCCCAGGCTTCGTCGTGCGCCAGCTCGATCAGGGCCCGGACCTCGGCGTCGATGTCCGCGGCGACCGAGTCCGAGTACGCCTTGTCATGGCCCATGCTGCGGCCCATGAACGGCTCGTCGCCGGTGGTGCCGTACTTCACGGCGCCCAGCTTGGAGCTCATGCCGTACTGCGTGACCATGGCCTTCGCCAGGTTCGTCGCCTTCTCGATGTCGTTGCCGGCGCCGGTGGTGGGCTCGTGGAAGACGAGCTCCTCGGCGGCCCGGCCACCCAGCGCGTACGCCAGGGTGTCGATCATCTCGGCCCGGGTCTGGGTGTACTTGTCCTCGGTCGGCAGGACCAGCGTGTGACCGAGCGAACGGCCACGCGGCAGGATCGTCACCTTGTGCACGGGGGCGGAGTGCGGCAGGGCGTAGGCGACCAGAGCGTGTCCACCCTCGTGGTACGCCGTGATCTTCTTTTCCTTGTCGCTCATCGCCCGGGTGCGGCGCTCGGGGCCGGCGATGACCCGGTCGATCGCCTCTTCGAGGTAGTCGTTGGAGATCGCCCGCTTCTCGTGCCGGGCGGTCAGCAGCGCGGCCTCGTTGATCACGTTGGCCAGGTCGGCGCCGGAGAAGCCGGGCGTGCGGCGGGCCACCGAGTCGAGGTCGACGTCGGGCGTGAACGGCTTGCCCTTGGCGTGCACCCGCAGGATCGCCTTGCGGCCCTCCATGTCGGGGTTGTCCACCGGGATCTGCCGGTCGAAACGGCCCGGGCGCAGCAGCGCCGGGTCGAGGATGTCGGGCCGGTTGGTGGCCGCGATCAGGATCACGCCGCCCTTGGTGTCGAAGCCGTCCATCTCGACGAGCAGCTGGTTGAGGGTCTGCTCACGCTCGTCGTGGCCACCGCCCATGCCGGCACCACGGTGCCGGCCGACGGCGTCGATCTCGTCGACGAAGACGATCGCCGGAGCGTTCGACTTGGCCTGCTCGAAGAGGTCGCGGACCCGGCTCGCGCCGACACCGACGAACATCTCGACGAAGTCGGAGCCGGAGATCGAGTAGAACGGCACGCCGGCCTCGCCCGCCACGGCACGGGCCAGCAGCGTCTTACCGGTACCGGGGGAACCGAAGAGCAGCACACCCTTCGGGATCTTGGCGCCGAGCGCCTGGTACTTCGTCGGGTTCTGCAGGAAGTCCTTGATCTCCTGGAGCTCCTCGACGGCCTCGTCGGCGCCCGCCACGTCGGCGAACGTGGTCTTCGGCGTGTCCTTGGTGATCATCTTCGCCTTGGACTTGCCGAAGTTGAGCACCCGGGAGCCGCCGCCCTGCATCTGCGACATGAACAGCAGCAGCAGGACCACGAGAATCGCGATCGGCAGCAGGTTGATCAGAATGCTGAGCAGAATGTTGTCGCCGGAGACAGACGTGTCGACGGTCTTGGCGACGAACTTCTGCGCCCGGGCCTGCTCGGCCTTGGCGTAGATCTCGTCGGTGAGCTCGTAGGGATACTGAGCTTCGATCTTGTTCGTGGACTTGCCGTCGAACGTCTCCGACTGAGCGAGGTCGATCTGGAGCGTCTGCTCCTTGTCCTTCTGGACGATCTTCTCGATACCGGGTTGGTTCAACCGGTCAAGTGCGACCGATGTCTCGACCCTCTGGTAGCTCGGACCACTGGTGAAGAGCATGCTCAGCCCGAGTACGCCGATGATCACCAGAATGATCCAGACCACCGGGCGGCGGAAGAAACGCGTACGTTCCATACTGTTGTCGGGCGCCAAGCGCCCGGACCCTCCTGATCGGCCGTCCTGGTCACCTCAACGTTGCCGCCCACCGGCGGCTGCCGAGGCCGTTTCCGGCCCCAGCCCCTCCGGCGTCTGTGACACCACGCCATCGGTCACTCGACCGTACACCGTAGGTGCCGATTACGAACCCGTGAGCCCGCAGGGCGAACTACGCGTACGCGCGGTTAAATAAGGGCGGTTCAGGTGCAAAAACGCCCATAATGAAGCATTACTGAGAACACGCTGAGAAAGCGGTTCAGCTACGGGCGTACACCTCGGGCTTGAGAACGCCCACGTAAGGCAGCTCCCGGTACCTCTCGGCGAAGTCCAGGCCGTAGCCGACCACGAACTCGTTCGGGATGTCGAAGCCCACGTAACGCACCGGGACCTGCACCTTGACCGCGTCCGGCTTGCGGAACAGGGCCACCACCTCGACGCTGGCCGGCTGGCGCGACTCCAGGTACTTCATCAGCCAGGAGAGGGTCAGACCGGAATCCACGATGTCCTCGACGACCAGCACGTGCCGACCGGTGATGTCCCGGTCCAGATCCTTCAGGATGCGCACCACGCCCGAGGAGGTCGTCCCCTGCCCATACGACGAGACGGCCATGAACTCCATCTCGGTCGAGGGGCCGTGCTTGCCCAGCGCCCGGGCGAAATCGGCCATGAACATGACCGCGCCCTTCAGCACACAGACGAGCAGGATGCCGCCATCGGCGTCGGTGTGGTCCACGGACACCTGCTTGGCCAGTTCGTCGATCTTCTCCCGGATCTGTTGCTCCGAGATGATCACGTGGTCGATGTCGGCGTCGTACCAAGAGCCATCAGCCATGGGCCTAGCCTGCCGTATGGAGGTTACCGTTCGGCGAACGGGGCCACTTTCCGATACGGATGCCTCAGCTGATATTGGAGGGAACCACCCGGACGAGGTCATCCGAACGGCGTGCCACCCCGATCCCGGCCGGCAGGAACACCGGCCCCTGACCGTGCCAGTCGGTCACCAGTGCGTCCAGGGCGACCACGTGACCGTAGGCCAGGGCCCCGCCCGGCGCGCCCAGCTCACGCGCCCACCGGTGCAGCGCCCGACCCCGGATCGCCGGCAGCATCCCGGCCAGTGCCGTCACCGACAGGCCCGCCGAGGAGCGGGCCGACTCCAGCGCCAGCCCGGACAACTCGTCCAACGCCGCGTTGTCCGCCGCCACCAGCGCCGCCGTCCGGGCCAGGTTGGGCAGCACCGCCGGGCCCAGAGCGTCGACGAGGGCCGGCAACGCCGAGGCACGGACACGCGACCGTGCGTACGCCGGATCGGTGTTGTGCGGGTCCTCCCAGGGCGCCAGGCCCAGGGCGGCACACGCCTTCCTGGTGTCCGCCCGGGCCACCTCGAGCAGCGGCCGCCGGAAGATCCCGCGCCGCGCCGGCATCCCGGACAGCCCGCGCGGGCCGGCGCCCCGGGCCATCGCCAGCAAAACCGTCTCGGCCTGGTCGTCGCGGGTGTGCCCGAGCAGCACCGCGACCGCGCCCAGCTCGGCGGCGGCGGCGCCCAGCGCCTCGTAACGCGCGGTACGGGCGGCCGCCTCCGGGCCGCCGGGCAGGCCGGCCACCGAGACCGTCTCGATCCGCACCGGGTCGAACCCGGAGTCACGCGCCCACGCCGCCACCGACCGGGCACGCCGGTCGGAGCCCTCCTGCAGACCGTGATCGACGGTGACCAGGCCGACATGGCGGCCGGAGAACCGGGCCGCCGAAGCGAGTGCCAGAGAATCGGCTCCGCCCGAGCACGCCACCAGGATCAGGGCATCCCCGGGAAGGTCGGCCAGGCCCCGGCGCACCGCCATGCGCACTGCCGCCACCGGCGGCGGGATCCTGGCCATGGTCAGTTGTGCACTCTCGCCACCCAGGCGTCCGGGTCGCCGAGCTCCTCCAGGCGGGGCAGCGTCAGCGGGGACTCGAAGATCTTGTTGAAACCGGCCATGCCGACCCGCTCGTGCACACCGTGGACGAACTTGCGGCCCTCCGCATACTGCCGCATCTTCACCTCGATGCCGAGGACCCGGCGCAACGCCTTCTCCAGCGGATTGCCGCCCTCGCGGCGCCGGTTGAACTTGGCCCGGATCGACTCGACCGACGGGATCACCTCGGGGCCCACCCCGTCCATGACGAACTCGGCGTGCCCCTCCAGCAGCGTCATCAGGGCGGTCAGCCGGTCGAGGACGGCACGCTGGGCCGGGGTCTGCACGATGTCGAGCACCGAGACCCGGCTGTCCTCGTCGCGCAGCGCCTCGGAGAGCGTGGCCACGCCCCGGCGCAGCCGCTCCAGGATGTGGTCACTGCCCTGCGAGGCGTCGACGAAGGCCTGCACCTCGCCGAGGAAGTAGCCCCGCATCCACGGGACGGCGGTGAACTGGGTGCGGTGGGTCACCTCGTGCAGGCAGACCCAGAGCCGGAAGTCACGCGGGTCGGCGTCGATCTTGCGCTCGACCTCGACGATGTTCGGTGCGTTGAGCAGGAGCTGGCCCGGGTCGCCGGAGAACACCTCATATTGCCCGAGGACACGGCCGGACAGGTAGGCCAGCACCGTCCCTGCCTGCACGCCGGTCACCCGGGAACCGATCGCGTCGGCCAGCGGGCCCGGCTCCTTGTCACCCGACAGGCGGGTGACCAGGGGACCGATCACCTTCTGCAGGCCGGCGATATTCACCTTCGCCCAGTCACGACGGTCCACCACACGGACCGGCGGAACCTCGGTCTGTGAGGTCAGCCCCGTGTAGGCCGCCACGTGCACCGCGGCCTCCTCGGTGAGCGCCCGCAGCTCGGACACCACCTGAGTGGCCTCCTCGAAGGAGACCGCGGGCCCCGATTTGGACAGCGCGCCCGCGGTAGCGGCGGCCAGATCCCAGTCAACGAACTGCGCCATGCAGCCCACCGTACCCGCGCGGTTCCAGACCGCACTCAGGTGAAACCCCGGATCAGCAAGGGTGGAGCCCCGACCAACGAGGGTGGAGCCCCGACCAGCGAGGGTGATGCCCCGACCAGCGAGGGTGGTGCCCCGATCAGCAGCCGCACGCCACCAATCTGGCCGCCACCTTGTCGAGTGCCGCCCGAGCCGCCGTCGCATCGGGGCCGCCCTTCGCCATGATCGCGAAGGCGAGCACTCGCCGCTCCTTGGTCACCAGCACTCCGGCCAGCGTGTTCACACCGCTCAGCGAGCCGGTCTTGGCCCGTACGACGCCCTGCGCCGTGGCATTGTCGCTGGGTGTGGCGAACCGCGTCTCCAGGGTTCCGGACCATCCGGCCACCGGCAGTCCGTTGAAGATATTGCCGAGCGCTGGCTCCGAGCCGCCGGCCGCCAGCGTCAGCGTCTCCACCAGCAGCGTCGGGGTGATGCCGTTGCGGTTGGAGAGGCCGCTGGCGTCGTACAACTTCGCCTGATCCGCCGGCAGCCCCAGCTCGAGCAGCTTGTCGCCCATCGCCTCGGCCGCACCGGCGAAGCTCGCCTCCTTGCCGGCCGCCAGCGCCACCTGCCGGCCCAGGACCTCGGCCAGCACGTTGTCGCTCTGCTGCAGCATCCAGTCGACGACCTGCACCAGCGGCGGCGACTGGACCTTGCCCAGCTCGGCGCCGGGCGTCCAGGTCGAGGCCTGCTCCGCCGACTCCACCTTCCCGGCGTTGCCCTTCTTCGTCTGCGGAGCGCCGATCATCTTGGCGAACAGCTTCCCCGCCGACAGCGCCGGATCGTCGAACCGCGGATCCCCACCGAACTCGTTGTGCACCGGTGCGATCCGGCCCGCGTTCGTCATCAGCGACTGGATGCGGGCCACCTGGCCACCCGGCGAGACGTCCCACGAGCTCCAGCCCGGAGCCGTCTCCGGCCCGTCGAACAGCGAGGTGTCCACCAGCACCCGGGTCGGCTTGACGTCGCCGAGCGCCTTCTTCACCTGCGCGGCCAGGTCGTCCAGCCGCGCCGCCCCCGGGAACAGGTCCTTGTCGGCCTCCCGGACGGCCAGCGTCGCGTCGCCGCCACCGATGATCACCACCTCACCCGGGGTGGCACCGGCAACCACCCGGGTCTCCAGGCGGTAGGCGGCGCCCCGCGCGGCCAGCACGGTCGCCGCGGTCAGCACCTTCGTCGTCGAGGCGGGCGTCGTCTGCTTCCCGGCGTTGCGCTCGTAGAGAACAGTGTCGCTCGCCACATCGAGCACCTGGATGTGCACGGTCGGGCCGAGGGCCTTCGCGTTCACCAGCGGGTCCAGGGCCGCTTTGACCGCCGCCAGGTCGGGCGCGGTGCCGTCGGCCTCCGCGGCCACCAGGACGGGTGTCGGCGTCGGTTCGGGCGTGGTCGGTGCGGGCGCAGGCGTGGTCGCGGCAGGTTCACCGCTCAACGCGTCCAGCCATCCGTCGACCGGTCCGGGCCGCACGATCAGGCCGGCTGCGCCGACCACGACAATCAAGATCAAAGCCGCGACCCATTTGGTACGCGACCCGCGCCCCGAACCCACACCGACGCTGTCACCAGCCCCGGCTCCGGTTTCGGTCGCGGGCGGCGCGGTCGGCACGCTGGCCCGGGCAACATTCAGCGGTACGGCCGCCCGCCCCGCCTTCCCGGCATCGGCCAGTTCCCCGGCCCTCGCTTTGCCGAGAGCACCGGCCGGCGCGGTGAGTCCACCGGCTCGCGCCCGGTCCAGGGCCGCGGGGGGTCCGGACAGTTCGCCGGCCCGCGCCCGGTCGAGAGCCCCGGCCGACCCCGTGGCCCGCGCACCGTCCACAACTCCGGCCGACCCGGCCACGGTCGCTTGACCGGCCACCGGCCCGGCTCCCGGCACAGCCGCCTTCGCCGCAGCCGCCCCGGCCACGCTCGCCGCCCCGCCGACTTGCGCAGATCCCTTGGCCGCAGATCCCGTGGCCGCAGCCGAACCCCCAACCTGAGCAGCACCCTTCACCGGCGGACCGCCGACCTGCGCGGCACCCTTCGCAGGCGGACCGCCGACCTGAGCAGCACCCTTCGCGGATGCCCCACCGTCCGCTGTCCCTGGCGCACCGCTGACCGGTGCCGCACCCTTCGCGGATGCCCCACCGTCCGCTGTCCCTGGCGCACCGCTGACCGGTGCCCCACCCTTCGCGGCCGGGCCACTGCCCTGCGAGGACTCCTTGGTCGGCGTCTGTCCGGCCGCCTTCGTCTCGGCACCCGCCGCACCGTGCGGCGCGGATCGGCCGGCGCTCTGCTTGCCACCCCCGGCAACCTGGCCGAGTAGAGCTGTCCGATCCGGGTCGACCGGACGCGGCAGCGCGGCGGTGCGATCCGGATCGGCCGGAGGTTGTAGCGCCGCGGTGCGTTCCGGGTCGGCCGGAGGTTGTAGTGCCGCGATGCGATCCGGGTCGACCGGACGTTGTAGCGCCGCGGTGCGATCCGGATCGACCGGACGTTGTAGCGCCGCGGTGCGATCCGGATCGACCGGACGTTGTAGCGCCGCGGTGCGATCCGGATCGGAGGAAGCGCCGATGCTCACCGTCCGGTCCGGGTCAACGCCCGGTTTGATGACGGCGGTCTGGTCAGGATCGGCTGGTCGACCTTGACCGACCTGGCCACCCTGACTGGCCTCATTACCTTGGCCTGATTTGTCGCTTTGGCCGGAATTTGCGTTCTGGCTGGCTGGCGTGCCGCTCTCCCCCGGGGAGGCACCGCGACTGCCTTGATCTGAACCGTCGCCCTCACCAGCGCCCGACCCGGCCCCGGCAGCCTGATTCGAGCCTGTTGCAGAACTGCCGCCCGAACCCTGGCTGGACTTCACCGCACGACCGGGACCGGCACTCTCACCGAGATCCTTGGGACGCCGCGGGGCAGTGCCGCCTCCCGGTTCGCCGGATGCAGCGGATTCGGTGGGCCGCCCCGGATCCGCACCGGAAGCCGCTGGCCCGGCCGACCCGGAAACCGAAGGCCCAGCCGACCCGGAAGCCGAAGGCCCAGCCGACCCGGAAACCGAAGGCCCAGCCGACCCGGAAACCGAAGGCCCAGCCGACCCGGAAACCGAAGGCTTGGCCGGTCCGGAAGCCCACGCGCCGAGCGCCGTGCCCTGCGCCGGGCGGCCACCGGGCCAGTTGCCCGACGGCCCCGGCCCACTCGGCGGATAGTGTCCGCTTCCTCCCGCCGCCGGCGACACGGAACCCTGCCCCGGACGATTCGCCAGCGTAGGGGCCGCACCTCCCACCTGCGGAGTCTGACCACGATCCGACGCGGTCGCTGCTTGGTCCGGACCGTGCGCCGGCACACCAGCCGTGTGGAGCGACTCGCTTTCCGGAGACCGCTGCACCGGGATCAATCTCGGCGTAGCGCCCTGCCCCGAGGGCGCCTGAACCGATCCCGCCTGACCGGCGCCCGGCCGCGGGTCCGCTGCCGACGATTCGCTGGACGTGGACTGATTCGGCACCGCCGCACGACCCGGTGCCGAAGCTGGGGTCTCCGGCACCGCGCCCGGTCCGGCGGCGGATTCGCGGGAGACAGCCTCCGACCCCGGGACGAAGGTCAGCGGAAGCCGCCCCTGAGCCGGCCTGTTCCCAGCGGCGGACTGACCCGCTGAAGGAACCTGCGGCTCGGCATCCGGATCTGGCGAAGCAGACGGGAGCGATGCCGCCGTGGGCGAAACCGGCGCGGGCGAAACCGGCGCAGGTGAAGCCGCCACCGGAGGATCAAACTGCGCAGATGACTCGGAAGGGGATGAAACGGGTGCCGAAGGGGCCGGTTCGGCATCAGCGGACCCCGGAACGGCCTCAGCAGAGGGGACCGGCGAGGCCGTGGACTCCGGCCGCGATGGACGCTCCTGGCCGCTGTCACCCATCGACGGAGTATCGCCTGCCCGAGCGGGCGACACCCCCGCATCGGCTCGCGACGAATCCAGGTCGTCCAAATTGTCCGATATTGTCGAAGTTGAGGGTGACGAATCGGTCGTTCTCTTACCCTCTACAGGGCCAGGTTGCGAACTCGACACGCCGTTCTCGTCCGGACCGTCATGTGAATCTTGCCTCGTCACACGCCCCTCCTCGCCCGTGGCGTCAGACTTAGGGGAGACTAGCGACATCCGGCACACCGTTGCGCGCGGATCCTGCGGGCCCTGCTTCCATGCCCCGCTTCCCCGCCCGGCGGACCACCGGTCTATTCAAGCGGGCAAGCAAAAGGGGAGCGAATAATGGATTTCGACGTCTTGGTTGAGATCCCCAAGGGGCAGCGCAACAAGTACGAGGTGGACCACAAGACCGGACGTATCCGGCTGGACCGGACCCTCTTCACCGCGACACAGTATCCCGCGGACTACGGCTACATCGAGGGCACCCTGGGCCAGGACGGCGACCCCCTGGACGCGCTGGTCCTGATCCAGGAGCCGACGTTCCCCGGTTGCCTGGTCCGGGCTCGCGCGATCGGCATGTACCGGATGACCGACGAGAAGGGCCGCGACGACAAGGTCATCTGCGTCCCGTTCGAGGACCCGCGTCAGGAGCACCTGCGCGACATCCACCACCTGGGTGAGTTCGACCGCCTGGAGATCCAGCACTTCTTCCAGGTCTACAAGGACCTGGAGCCGGGCAAGTCGGTCGAGGGCGCGACCTGGGTCGGCCGGATCGAGGCCGAGGCCGAGATCCGCGCCTCCTTCAAGCGTGAGGAAGCCGCCCAGGCCGAGGGCGAGCACGGAGAGCACTGACCGCACGCTCCCGCGAACCGCTGAACGACCGCACCTGCGAGGCTCCGGCCCCGCAGGTGCGGTCGTATCACGATCAGGTCAGGCCGGAAACCGCGCTGTACAGGCCGGTCACGGCGCAGGCGACCGGGATCACCGAGATCACGATCAGGGCGTCGACGATGTCGGCGGCCCGGCCCAGGTAGGGCGAGGCCGGCCGGTCCGCATAGCGCGCGCCGGCGATCACCGTGACCAGTGCCACCAGCACCGCGCCGGCGATCACCGCGGGCAGGGCGTCACCCGCGCCGTTGAGCAGGTCGATGCCGAGGGCCGCACCGCCGGCCAGACCGGCGGCGAGCACCGGCACCCGGTGCCGGCTGGTGACGAAGAGCCGCGACCGTAGCAGCAGGGCGAGCGAGCTCACCGCGATCAGGGCGCGGGACGCGAGCGTCCCGGCGGTGGCGAGCACGGCGAAAGCGCCGACGGCCAGCGCGGCGTGGCCGAGGAGCAGGCCCGACAGAAGCTCATCGGTACGGGCGACCGACGCGAAGACCACTCCCCGCTCCGGCAGTCTGCGCACCGGGTCGGCAGAGTTCCGGGCCGCCTCGTCGGTGATCGACTCGGCGCCCGGCGGCAGGGTGACCGGCGGCAGCGGGGTCCGCCCGAACCGGACCGCGAGCAGCGGAAGCATCCCGATGCCGCAGACCAGTAACGAGATCAGGATCGCCGCTCCGCCGGCTGCGGCGGTGAACAGCCCGGTGGCGGCGGTCAGTGCCCCGAGCAGCCCGACCACGACGCCGGCGGTGAAGAACCGGGCTCCCGCGGCCACTCCGGCGCCGGCCAGCGCCGAGACGAGGAGCACCGCGACCGACCCGGCGAGCAGTTCCGGCCCACCCAGCCAGGGCACCGGGGAGAGGGCGCCACCACCGTCGTACGCGGTGATCAGAAGTGCACCACCGGCGAAGGCGTAGGGCAGCGCGTAACCGCCGAGGGCCACACCGGCACGGGCGTCACCGTAGGCACGGGAGGCGACCGTCGCGACGAGGGTGAGCAGGATCGCGACGCCGAGCCCGACCACACCGGGCACCCCGCCGGTGCCGTTGCCGAGCAGTGCGGGAATGCCCAGTCCGAGGGGCACCGCGGCGGCCGCCAGGGTGGCCGTACGGCTGGCGGCCGGGGTCCACACACCTCCGCGACGGCGGGCTCCCTCGGCGATGGCCTCGACCACGTCGTCGTATTCGAGTTCCGGCCACTCCTCACCGGCCGGCACGAGGTGGAGCACTTCGCCGTCCCGTACACCCTGGGGGTGAAGACCTTGAGCGGTCGCCAGGGCGACGCCGTCGCCGCGCCGCAGCACCCACCCGCCGTGCCGCTCGCCCTCGTCGGCGAGGCCCTCGCCGGCGTGCCGCAGGACCTCGGGCAGCAGCTCGGCCAGGGGCACCTGCTCGGGGAGGGCCACGTCGACCCGCCGTTGCGGCGCGCTGATGGTCACGCGGGCCAGACCGACGCTCACCTGGTAGTCCTTCCGTTCGTCCACAGCCAGTTACGGGGGTTATCCACATCGACCGGGACGAGGCTGCGGGATCGACGGAACTTTACCTAGAGTGGGCCGGTCGTGAAGTCCCGAGATCGGACGGGGCTGCCGGAGCCGGAGTTCAAGGGGGCGGGGATGGGCACCGTGATGATCAAGCGGGCGGCCCGTCGACCGGCTCCGGAGATCCCCGAGGGGCAGCTGACCGTCGAGGCGCCGCCGGAGATTCCGGAGGCCACGGGTTCGCGCTGGCAGCAGTGGCTGATGGCGTTGCCGATGCTGGGCGGCACGATGGCCATGGCGATGATGATGGGCCAGGGGCGCGGGGGCGCGTACTCGTACGTGATCGGTGGTCTTTTCGGGGTCTCCTCGCTGGCCATGATGATGACCTCGTTCGGTGCCTCGGGGGCGCCGCGCAAGGCCGAGATGATGGCCGCCCGCCGGGAGTATCTGCGGCATCTCGCCTCGCTGCGCAAACGGGTCCGGGAGACCGCGCGGATGCAGCGGCTCGGCCTTCTCTACCGGCATCCCGATCCGGAGCGGCTGTGGTCGACGGCCGACAGCCACCGGGTGTGGGAGCGCCGTCCCGGTGACCCCGATTTCGGCGTGGTGCGGGTCGGTCTGGGCCCGCAGACGCTGGCGACACCCTTGATCCCGCCGGTGACCCGGCCGCTGGACGAGCTGGAGCCGATGACCGCCGGTGCGCTGCGCCGGTTCCTCGACGCCTATTCGGTGGTGCCGGACCTGCCTGTGGCGATGTCGCTGCGCGGGTTCGCCCGGGTGTTCGTGCGCGGTGACGCCCCGGGCGCCGAGGGGCCGCGGGCGCTGGTCCGGGCGGTGCTGACCCAGCTGGCCGTCTTCCACGCGCCGGAGGACCTGGTGATCGCGGTGTGCGCGGGCCGGGAGGCGCGGCAGCACTGGGAGTGGATCAAATGGCTGCCGCACGCCCAGCACCCGTCGCTGAGCGACGCGCTGGGCCCGATCCGGTTGGTCGCCGGTGACGAGCCACGGCTGGCCGAGGTGCTGGAGCGGGTGATCGGCTCACGGCCGCGGTTCCATCCGGGCGGCGCCGGCGGGAGCACCCCGCACGTGCTGGTCGTCGTCGACGGCGCCGAGCCGGCCACCACCCGGCTCGACGACGCGCTCGACGGTCTGACCGTCCTCGACCTGGACACCATGCCGCCCCGGCTGCTGGACCGGTCGTCGCTGGTCCTGGAGGTGCGCACCGACGGCATCCTCGGTACCTGGACGATGGATCACGAGAGTGAGGCGGGCCGTGCGGACGGGCTGACCGTCGACGAGGCCGAGTCGGTGGCCCGGCGGCTGGCGCCGCTGCGCCTTGCGACCGCGGCCGACCCCGGTGGCGGCACCCCGGCCGCGGCCGAGACCGGCCTGCCGGAGCTGCTGGGCATCCCCGACCCGGAGAACTTCTCGGTGAGCCGTGGCTGGCCGGCCCGCCCGCACCGGGACAGGTTGCGGGTGCCGATCGGCGTGAGTGACGACGGCATGCCGGTCGAGCTGGACCTGAAGGAGTCGGCACAGGACGGTATGGGCCCGCACGGCCTGCTCGTCGGCGCGACCGGCTCCGGCAAGTCGGAGCTGCTGCGCACGCTGGTGCTGGCGCTGGCGGCGACCCACTCGTCGGAGATCCTCAACTTCGTCCTGATCGACTTCAAGGGCGGCGCCGCGTTCGCCGCCTGTGACCGGCTGCCGCACACCGCCGCGCTGGTCACCAACCTGGAGGACGCGCTGCCCCTGGTCGACCGGATGGCCGACGCGCTGGAGGGCGAGCTGAGCCGGCGGCAGGAGCTGCTGCGCAAGGCCGGCAACTACGCGGGACAGTTCGACTACGAGAAGGCGCGGGCCGGTGGTGCGCCGCTGGCGCCGCTGCCGACGCTCTTCGTGGTCTGTGACGAGTTCACCGAGATGCTGGAGAAGCGTCCGCACTTCATCGACATCTTCCTGCAGATCGGCCGGCTCGGCCGGTCGCTCGGCGTGCACCTGCTGCTGGCCAGCCAGCGGCTGGAGGACGGCCGGCTGCGCGGTCTGGACACCCACCTGTCGTACCGGATCGGTCTGCGGACGTTCTCGGCACTGGAGTCGCGGGCGGTCCTCGGTGTGCCCGACGCGTACGAGCTGCCCCGCTCCCCCGGCAACGGATACATGAAGTTCGGCACCGAGCCGCTCATCCGGTTCAAGGCGGCCTACGTGGGTGGCCCGGTCCGGCGGGGTGGCCGGTCCAGCGGGCGCGCCGACCACGGCGGCGTCCAGGTGCTGCCGTGGACCACCCAGCACGTGGCGCTGCCCGCGGCCGCTCCGAAACCGGTGCAGACCACCGACGACGACGGTCCGAAGCTGGCCGACGTGATGATCGAGCGGCTGATCGGCCAGGGACCACCGGCACACCAGGTGTGGCTGCCGCCGCTGGACGAGTCGGCGCTGCTCGACGAGTTGCTCGGCCCGGTCGGTGTCACGCCCGGCCGTGGGCTGACCTTCACCAACCCGGCGCTGCACAACCGGCTCCAGGTACCGATCGCGGTCATCGACAAGCCGCGCGAGCAGGTCCGCGACGTCATGTGGCTCCAGTTGGCCGGCGCGGCCGGGCACATCGCCGTGGTCGGTGGCACGCAGAGCGGCAAGTCGACGGCGCTGCGGACCCTGGTGTGCGGGCTGGCGCTCACCCACACCCCGGCCGAGGTGCAGATCTACTGCATGGACTTCGGTGGCGGCGGTCTGGGGACACTGCGTGACCTTCCGCATGTGGGCGGGGTTTTCGCGCGGCTCGAGGCGGAGGGGGTGCGGCGGACCGTCGGCGAGATGGTGACCCTGCTCGCCGAGCGGGAGGCCCGGTTCACCGAGCTGGGCGTCGAGTCGATGGCGGCCTACCGCAGCCGGCGTGCGGGCGGCGGCAACGATCCGTTCGGCGACGTGTTCCTGGTGGTCGACGGCTGGAGCACGATCCGCAAGGAGTTCGAGGAGCTGGAGCCGGTCCTCACCGACCTGGCGACCCGCGGCCTGTCCTACGGCATCCACCTGGTGGCCGCGACCTCCCGCTGGATGGACTTCCGGCCCGCGGTCCGTGACCTCTTCGGCTCCCGGCTCGAGCTGCGCCTCGGTGACCCGTCGGACTCGATCATCGCCCGGCGCGCGGCCGAGTCGGTACCGGACGAGGCGCCCGGCCGCGGCATGATCCCGCATCCGGCCGACCGGGCAAAGGGCCTGCACCTGCTCACGGTCCGGCCCGAGGTCAGCTCGATCGGCGACACCGCGGCGCTGATCAAGTCGATCGCGGCAGCCTGGGACGGGCAGCCCGCCCCGCGGGTGCGCCTGCTGCCCGCCTCGGTGCCGTACACGGCGCTCGACGTGGACCGGGGCAGCGGCCTGCGGATCCCGATCGGTATCGCCGAGGCCGACCTGCGGCCCGTCGAGATCGACTTCGCGTCCGACCCGCACTTCCTGCTCTTCGGTGACGCCGAGTCCGGTAAGACGTCGTTCCTGCGGTCGATCGCGACGACGCTGACCCGCCGGTTCCGGCCGGAGGAGTGCCGGATCATCCTGGTCGACTACCGGCGCAGTCTGATCGACCTGCCCGAATCGGAACACCGCATCGGGTACGGCATGCAGGCCCAGCAGACACAGGACCTGATCCTGTCCGCCGCCGGGTACATGCAGAGGCGCCTGCCCGGCCCCGAGGTCACCGCCCGCGAGCTGCAGGAGCGCTCCTGGTGGACCGGGCCGGAGCTGTTCGTCCTGGTCGACGACTACGACCTGGTCGTGGCCGGACCGACGAACCCGATCACCCCGCTCGTGGAGTACCTGCCACAGGCCCGGGACATCGGCCTGCACCTGGTCCTGACGCGGCGCTCCGGCGGGGCCGGACGGGCGCTCTACGAGCCGGTGATCCAGCGGCTGCGCGAGTTGTCGGCGCCCGGCCTGGTGATGTCCGGGTCGCCGGAGGAGGGCGCGCTGGTCGGGAATGTGAAGCCGTACCCTCTGCCACCCGGCCGGGGCCGCCTCGTCACCCGTCGTGAGGGCACGCGCCTGATCCAGGTCGCGCACGTGCCGCCGTTCCGCGATCAAGGTCGCTGAACAGACATCCGGTGCGATTGGACGCCACCGACCGGAGCGACACGCCGGTACGAGGGAGTAATCTCCCTCCATCGACTGACGACATCGATTGACGACCGACTCCGTAGCGATTGACCGAAGCCACGACCGACCGTCTAAGAATGGCGACGCCGACCCGTGACCAGTGAGCATCGAAACCCGGCCGCACCGGCCGCGTTGCGTGGCACCCTCCGGCGGTCCGCGGCGGTGAGCCGCGGCGGGCAGCGGCTCGGCGCGGCCGCGCTGGCCGGCCTCATCGCGTTCGGCGCGCCGGCTGCCGCGAGCGCCGCGCCACCGCTGACCGAGCCGGTCGTCAACAGCGACACCGTCCGGGCCGACCAGTGGCAGCTGAGTGCGCTCAACCTGACCGACGCCTGGAATTACTCGGACGGCGCCGGCGTCACGGTTGCGGTCCTCGACTCGGGCGTCGACGCCCACCACGCCGACCTGGAGGGTCAGGTGCTGCCCGGCGTCGACCTGGTCGCCGGTAAGGGCGACGGCGAGAGCGACCCGGTCGGTCACGGCACCACGGTGTCGGCGATCATCGCGGGCCGCAACGACGACCAGGCCGGTGTCGTCGGCATCGCCCCGAAAGCCAAGATCCTGCCGGTCCGGGTGCTCGACGAGGACAACCGCTACGACGACGCCCTGATCGTGGCGAAGGGACTGCGATGGGCGGTCGACAACGGCGCCAAGGTGGTGAACATGTCGCTCGGCGGCAGTGGTTCCAGCCCCACCCTGGCCGCCGCCATCGACTACGCGTTCGCCAAGGACGTCGTGGTGATCGCCTGTACTGGGAACGCTACCGGCACGAGCACGTCGAAATCGTCGAATTACGGCGTCTGGTATCCGGCTCGCGAGCCCGGCGTGATCGCGGTCGGCGGTACCGACCGTGACGGCGAGAGTCTCTGGAGCGGCTCGATCCGCGGCAAGGAGACAGTGGTCACGGCACCCGCGACCGACCTGGTCGGTGCCCGTCCCGGCCCCGTTGGGTATTGGCGGGTCCAGGGCACCAGTTTCGCGGCGCCGATGGTCGCGGCGACGGCGGCGCTGATCCGCTCCCGCTGGCCGGACATGTCAGCCGCCGAGGTCGTCAACCGGATCATCCGGACCGCGTCGGACCGTGGTGCACCCGGGCGTGACCCCGAGTTCGGTTTCGGCCTCATCGACCCGGTCAAGGCACTCACCGCCGACGTACCGTTCGTCACCGGCAACCCGCTCGACACCACGCCGCCGGCCGGGGTGGCCCGGTTCGGCAGTGCGCCGTCCTCCGGGCAGGCCCAGTCGGCGCCGCAGGCGAGTGTTCAGGCGCAGGGTCCCACCACCGCGGTCCCGGGCGGCAACACCGGTGGCTGGGCCGCGCCGGCCGCACCGGAGCCGGCCGGTTCGTCGACGGGCCGCTGGATAGCGATCGCCCTGTTCCTGCTGTCCGCGGTCGCCGCCGCGATCACGATCCGCCGCTTCGCGGCCACGACAGGCTAAATCCCTCCTTCGGTACGCCCGAAGCGCGCCGCCACCACCGCACGTGGGGGGCCGAGAGAGACGTTGGGGGTGGCCGAGAGAGACGTGGGGGGTGGCCGAGAGAGAAACGCTGAGCCCTCGGACGACCGAAGCCCCCAGGCCCGCGGACCTCGGCAGCTCGAAGGAAACGCCTCAGCCCGGACGTGCGGCGCCGCCATCGAGGTGCCGCTGAGCTGACGATCTGCGGGTCGGCGAACACGGCCACAGCGCCATCACATCTCACTGAAGCGGCCGCTGACGGATCATGCCCCGGGCCGGTTAACCGCGGTTGGCGCGTGTGGGCGAGCCTCGTCGGGTCCGTTCGCGGTCTGACAGGGGAGGCGCATCTTCGGTCGGATGCACGTCAAGGCGACGTCTCGCCCTGGGCGACTGGCGTCACCTCGCGGAATGCGGCGTCTCGATCAGGGCGCGGCCGCATGAAACGGCGATTGGCGGGAAAGTGTGCAGGGTGCGGGACGTGGACGGCTGGGGAGGGACCGCCTCAGCCCGGATGGGCGCGTTTCGGCCATGCGGGAACGCAGCGGCCGCGTGGATGCCACGGGAGGGGTGGCTGCGGTCCGGGAGAGCGGCGACCGTACGAGAAATGTCAGGCGCACTCGCCCGTGCGGACCTCGCGCGTGTTCGCTCGCCCGCTCTGAGCGACCGGGGCCGCCTCGTCGGCGGTGAGGGCGAAACCGACGTTCTTGTCGTCGGCGGCCGCCGCGAAGATGACGCCGAGGACGTCGCCGTTGGGGTCGATCAGCGGGCCGCCCGAGTTGCCGCTGCGGACCAGCGACTTGATCGTGTAGATCTCCCGGGTCACGTCGCCGGACTCGTAGATGTCGGGACCGGTGATGTCGCCGACGTCACGGACACGGGCGGACTGCGCGTTGTACGGCCCGTCCTGTGGATAACCGAGGACGATGGCGCTGGCGCCGGTCGCGGCCTCCTTGTTGACGAACTTCATCACCGGGGCATCGAGGCCGGGCACGTAGATGACGGCCAGATCGCGTTTGGGGTCGTAGACGACGACCTTGCCCTCGATCTGGCGGCCGCCGCTCTCGACGACGACCTCGCGGGTGCCGGCGACCACGTGCGCGTTGGTCATGACGCGCTCGGTGGCGTAGACGAAGCCGGTGCCTTCGATACGGCGGGAGCAGCTCGGCGCCGAACCGAGGATCTTCAGGACCGAGCTCTTCGAGTCCTTGACGACCTTCGAACCGGCCAGTGCCGGGTCGGGGGCGGCGACCTCACGGGCCTGCGTGCGGGCGAGTCCGCCGAAGACGTCGGGGAAGCCGTTGGTGTCGAGGGTGTCGCGCAGCCCGGAGGAGAGGGCCCGCACCTCCTCGGGGACGAGCTCGGTGACACCGCCGAGGATCGCGCTGTCCCGGACCGCCGCGTTGATCGCGGGGAACGGCGTCGAGCCGAACGGGACGGCGACCAGCCACGCCGCGAAGAGGACCGCGACCACCGAGACGAGCGCGCCACCGGCGTCGTCCAGGTACTGCACCGGTTTGCTCTGAATGACCTGGCGCAGGTTCGTGCCGAGCCAGCCGGCCAGGGTCTGGCCGAGGACCGCGAGGACGAGGATGACGCCGAGCGCGACGACGAGCCGCACCGTGCCGTTCTCGAACTGGCGGGCCAGCAGCGGACCGAGCTGCAGACCGATGAGCACGCCACTGAAGAAGCCACCGAGCGACAGCGCGCCGATGACGAAGCCCTGGCGGTATCCGCTGATCGCGAACAGCACCATGACCACGATCAGGAAAATATCGACCACGGGCACTCACTCAGCGTAGAAGTCGCAGGCCATCTCACGGCACCACCTCATCCGGCGCACCGCCGCGAGCGGCCGGAACGGGGGCGGTGGCGTCCGGAAGTTCGACGATGCGGCCCGGCTCCCAGGGGAGCGCCCAACCGGCCATGTCCAGCAACGCAGCGATCACTCCCGCCGTGAAACCCCAGACGAGCAGCCCCCGGACCTGGAACGCGGGCCCGATCCAGCCGCTCGGATGTCGCACCCGGATACGGTTCGCGGGGTCCGCGAGTTCACTGATCGGCAGCCGGGCGACATGTGCGACCTCGGCCGGCTGCAACGGATGCACCGGATGTGGCTTTCGCCACCAGGCGAGAACCGGGCTGACCACGAAGCCGCTGACCGGGATCCACAGGTCCGGCAGGAGTGCCAGGACCTCGGCCGACGAAGGGTCGAGACCGACCTCCTCGTTGGCTTCGCGCAGGGCGGTGGCCGGGGCGTCGGCGTCGTCCGGGTCGGTGGCGCCGCCGGGGAAGGCGGGCTGGCCGGCGTGGTTGCGCATGGTCGCCGCCCGCTGCAGGATCAGCAGGTCAGGGCGGCCGGGATGGTCATCGTCCTCGCCGATCAGGACCAGGACCGCGCTGGACCGGCCGCCGGTGCCGACCGGGCGGCGCAGGGTGGTGAAATCCTCGGTCCGGCACTCGCCGACCCTGGTGAGCAGTGGCTCGAACCAGTCGGGCAGACCGTCGGGCCGCCCCAGTACCTCGCCCCGGCTCATCGGGCCACCGTAACGCCGAACTGTTTCCGGACCTGCTCGATCAATTGGTCGACGTCCATGGCGTTGCGATGCACGTACATCCCCCCGTCGGCGTTGATGAAGACGGTGGCGGGGAGCATCGTGACCCCGAGCTCGCCGGCGAACCGCATCTCCTGATCGAAGAGGGTCGGAAAGCTGACACTCCGATCGGTGGCGAAGTCTGCGCCCCGCTCGCGCGTGTCGCGGGTGTCGACCCCGATGACGGCGAACCGGCCGTCGGCCCGGTCGGCGAGCCCCTGGAAGACCGGTAGCTCCTCGCGACACGGGCCGCACCAGGAGCCCCACAAGTTGATCACCGCGGGGCCGCGCAGGTCGCGCAGCCGCACGTCGGCGCTGCCGGTGAAGCACGGGAGCGAGATGTCGGGAATTTCGGAAACGGTCCCCCCGGTGAGGGCGTCGCACGCCGCGAACGGTGACGGAATCTCCGGCTCCTCGACGGAGGCGGTGCACCCGGAGAGCACGGTTGCGGCGGCCAGCCCCGCAAGAATCCGCCTCACAACGCCTCCGGCTCGACGAAGACGTCTTCACCGGCGAGACCCGAGGCATCAGGGTCGGCCGGGGTGGCGGCGGGATCGGCGGTCGGGGAGGAGGCCGGGACCAGGTCCGGATCGGCGGCCGGGACCAGGTCCGGATCGGCGGCCAGAGCGGAGGCCGGGACCAGGTCCGGATCGACGCCCGCGGCCGCCGCCAGATCGCGTGCCCGCGGCCCCTTGAGCAGCTTCGCCGCCGGCGCGGCCTCGGTCGGCCCGGTCCCATAAGCCGGGCACATGCTCGCCAGGGTGCACGCCCCGCAAGCAGGCGTCCGCGCATGGCAGACCCGCCGCCCGTGGAAGATCACCCGATGCGACAGCATCGTCCAGTCGCGTTTCTCGATCATCTCGGCGACGGCGAACTCGATCTTCACCTCGTCCTGCTCGTCGACCCAGCCGAACCGGTTGGTGAGCCGCCGGAAGTGGGTGTCGACGGTGATGCCGGGGACGCCGAACGCGTTGCCGAGCACCACGTTGGCCGTCTTACGGCCGATGCCGGGCAGTTTCACCAGCTGCTCCAGCTTGCGCGGGACCTGACCGTCATGCCGCTCCAGCAGCGCCTGGCCGAGCCCGATCAGCGAGTTGGTCTTGGCCCGGAAGAAGCCGGTGGGCCGCAGCAGCGTCTCCATCGCGGCCCGGTCGGCACCGGCGTAGTCGGCGGCCGTGCGGTAGCGCCGGAACAGCTCGGGAGTGACCTGATTGACCCGGACGTCGGTGGTCTGGGCGGACAGGATCGTCGCGACCGCGAGCTCGAGCGGATTGGTGAAGTCGAGCTCACAGTGCGCGTCGGGATGGGTCTCGGCGAGCACGCGGGCCATCTTGCGGGCCCGGCGTTTACGGCCCAGCTCCGTCTCACCCGCGAAGCGCCGGGGAGGGATGGTCGCGGCGCGGGGTCGGGTCACCGGTAAAGAGTACGTCGGCCGGTCATGCGGACGGCTTGATGCTCCCGTCGGCCCCGATGACGGCGGCGGTCTCGTCGAAGTCGGCCTCCGACAGCTCGGCGACCATCTTGCGGCCGCGATCGTCGGCCTTGTCCCTGGTCGGGACGCCGGCATCGTTGAGGTACGTGGAGACGAACTTCCCCTCCACATACTCACCCTCCTTGGTGAGCGACACATGCAGGACGCCGGAGTACTTGAGGACGCCGTTGCGGGACAGGGTCCGGCCGCCACCGGCGAAGTTGCCGAGGCTGTACGCGATCAGCTTGCCCTTGTAGAACTCCATGCCCCGGAGCACGTGCGGTCCGTGCCCGACGACCAGGTCGGCCCCGGCGTCGATGACGGTATGACTGAACTTGATCGGGTCGCCCCGGTTCTCGCCGAAGAACAGCTCGTTGCCCGGTTTCACGTGCGTCTTGTCGGAGCCCTCGGCGCCCATGTGCACCTGGACCACGACGAGGTCGGCCTTCTCCTTGGCGGAGGCGACGACGGCCTCGGCGGCGTCCAGGTCGTTCAGGTTGTTGGCTCCGGCGTACGGCGAGAAGCCGACCACCGCGACCTTGACGCCCTTGACGTCGACGACGGTGATCTGGTCCTCCGCGCCGGTGTGCTCCAGGCCGGCGCTCTCCAGCGCCTCCACCGTGTTCTGGTAGCCCTGCGACCCGTAGTCCTTGGAGTGGTTGTTGGCCGTGTTGAGCAGCTGGAACCCGGCGTCCTTGAGGTGCTCGGCGTAGGCCGGCGGCGACCGGAAGGCGAAGCAGTTGGGCCGTTTCGGCGTGCCGCACTTGGAGGTGCCGGTGTCGCCGGTGAGCGGCTGCTCCAGGTTGCCCATGACGAAATCGGACTCGAGCGCCTCGGTCACCGAGTCGAAGAAGCCCTCGCCGTCGTTCGCCGGGAGCTTGTTGGGCGCGTCGCCCATGATGATGTCGCCGGTCGCGGAGAGGCTGATCGACTCGGCCTGCGCCGACTCCTTCACCGGTTTCCCGCTGACTGCCGTGGCCGGTGCGGATCCGGATGGCGCGTTCCAAACCGGGTCGGCATCACCGCCCACAAGGCCACAACCCCCCAAAGCCGCCCCAAACAGGACAAGAGAAGCAATAGTGACTGCTCGGAAGGACTGGCTCGTGCAGCGGGTCCGGGGGTGCGAATTCATCGACAAGGACGATACCGTCGCCCGGCAAGCGGGATCGACGGACGAAAGGCCTGTCCTGATATGCCCGGACCGCTGAATTGCCACAAGCGGTCAGGGCATTTCCTGTTACCGTCCAGTATCTGGATCAAGGGGTGGCCGCCCGTTTCTCGCCCGCGTGCGCCTAGACTGATCGAGCGCAGACGTTGCGCGTTTTCGAAAGGTGCGGCGATGGATGAGGTACTGGCCCGGAGCGGAATCTTTCAGGGTGTAGACCCGGAAGCCGCCGAGGCGCTCGCCAAGGAGATGGACACGATCGAAGTCCGCAAGGGCGACGTGGTCTTCAATGAGGGCGAGGCCGGCGACAGCCTGTATATCGTTCTGTCCGGAAAGATCAAGCTCGGTCGCCGAGCGGCTGACGGCCGGCAGAACCTCGTCTCCATCATGGGGCCGTCCGACATGCTGGGCGAGCTCTCCCTCTTCGACCCCGGGCCGCGTACGGCGACCGCCACCGCGGTGACCGACAGCCGCCTGGCCCGGTTGAAGAAGTCGTCGCTGCGCCCGTGGCTGAACAACCGGCCCGAGATCGCCGAGCAGCTGCTCCGCGTCCTGGCCCGCCGCCTGCGCCGGACCAACGACGCGCTCGCCGACCTGATCTTCACCGACGTGCCCGGTCGCGTCGCGAAGAACCTGCTGCAGATGGCGGGCCGTTTCGGCACCCGTGACGGCGGCGTCCTGCGGGTGACCCACGACCTCACCCAGGAGGAGCTGGCCCAGCTGGTCGGCGCCTCCCGCGAGACGGTCAACAAGGCGCTCGCCGACTTCGCCTCGCGCGCCTGGCTCCGCCTCGACGGCAAGAGCGTGATCATCCTGGACCCGGAGCGTCTGGCCCGCCGCGCCCGCGTCTGATCCCCGCTTATAAGGGGCTGTCCCGTCGGGACAGCCCCTTAATCGTGCTGTTCCACCTGTCCGTGTCGCATCACCTCGGCCACTCGTTACGGAGGTGGCCGAGAGGCATCGGTACGGACAGGAGAGGGCGCGGCATTGAAGGCAGGCAGGGGTGTGGCGAGATGACCGTGCTCGACACCACGCTGGACCCGCGTGACCCCGCCTATCTGGAGGGGCGCGGGACCACCCTGGAACGCCTCGCCGCGCTGGAGTCCGCCCTCGACGAGGCCCGGGCCGGCGGTGGCGAGAAATATGTGACCCGGCATCACGCACGCGGCAAGCTGCTGCCCCGGGAACGCATCGAGATGCTGCTCGACCAGGACAGCCCGTTCCTGGAGTTGTGCCCGGTCGCGGCGTGGGGCTCGGAGTTCCCGGTCGGCGCCAGCGTGGTCACCGGGGTCGGTGTGGTCGAGGGCGTCGAGTGTGTCGTGGTCGCGAACGATCCGACGGTGGACGAGGGCGCGGTCAACCCGTACACGGCCGAGAAGATCCGGCGGGCCACCGCGATCGCCACGACGAACCGGCTGCCGCTGATCAACCTGGTCGAGTCGGCCGGTGACAGTGGTTCGGCCGGCGGCCTGTTCCCACCGGACCTGGTCCCGTCGATCTGCGTGGTCTTCGGCGCCACCACCGGCGACGCCGCCTACCTGCCGGCCCTCTCCGACTACACGATCCGGGTGCGCGGGCACGCGAAGGTGCTGACGATCCACCCGCAGCCGATAAACGGTCACGCGAGCGTCGACGTGCGCGCAACCCCGGTGGTGCCGGCCGGCCCGACCGGTCCGGCCGACCAGCTCGCCGAGGACGAGCGGGACGGGCTGCGCCTGGCCCGGCAGTGCGTCCGGCGTCTCAACTGGCGCAAGCTCGGCCCCCCGCCCCGGATCCGCCGCCCGCTCCCGCCCCGGCACGATCCCGAGGGCCTGCTCACGCTGGCCGCCGCCGATCCGGCCGTGTTCGAGCCGCGCGAGGTGTTCGCCCGGATCCTGGACGACAGCGACTTCGACGAGTTCAAGCCCGGCCACGGCACCGCGATGGTGGCCGGCTGGGGGGAGCTGCACGGATATCCCCTGGGTGTGCTCGCCTCCCCGGTCCGGTCGTGTTCGGCGGCCGAGGCGCAGAAGGTCGTCCACTTCCTGCACCTGGCGAACACCACGGCCACGCCGGTGCTGTTCCTCCGGCATGTCGGCTCGCCCGCCGAGGAGGAGCAGGACACCCGGCACGACGCCCCGATGGCGCACGCGATAGCCCGGTCGACGGTGCCGCACCTGGTCCTCACGGTCGGCGACGTCACCGGTGAACGCACCGACGAGCCACGGTTCCGGTTCAGCTGGCCGTCGGCCGACACGAGTAGAGCCGATGACGGCGTCCTCGACCCACGCGACACCCGTACGGTCCTCGGCTTCTGCCTCTCCGCCGTGCACAGCGCGGCCGTGGAGGGCGCCGGACACGTCGGTGTGTTCCGATCTTGAAAGGTAGACCAGTGATCCGACGACTTCTGGTGGCCGACCGTGGAGAGGTCGCCCGCCGGGTGTTCGCCACGTGCAGGCTGGTCGGCATCGAGACGGTGGCCGTCTACTCCGACGTCGACACCGACGCGCCGCACGTGATCGAGGCGGACTACGCGGTTCATCTGCCGGGCAACACCCCGTCGGCGACCTACCTGCAGACCGAGGCACTGATCGCGGCCGCCCAGCGGGCCGGCGCCAACGCCGTACATCCGGGGATCGGCAAGCTCGCCGAGGACCCGGACTTCGCCGCCGCGGTCGTCGATGCCGGGATGATCTGGGCCGGGCCGCCACCGGCCACGCTGCGCACCCTGGCTGACAAGATCGAGACGAAGAAGCTGGTGGCGGAGGCGCAGGTGCCGGTCCTGCCGACCTTCACCGACCCGGACCAGGTGCCCGGCTTCCCCGTGTTGATCAAACCGGCGAGCGGCACCGGCGGCCTGGGCATCCGGGTGGTCCGGGACGCGGGCACGCTGGCCGAGGCGATCGCCTCCACCCGGCGCGAGGTCGGCGGCGAGGTGTTCTGCGAGCCGTACGTCGGCAACGCCCGCCACATCGAGGTGCCGATCCTGGCCGACGCCCACGGTTCGGTCGTGCCGTTCGGCGAGCGGGAGTGCTCGGTCCAGCGCCGCTACCAGAAGATCATCGAGGAGACGCCGTCCCCGGCCGTCGATCCGGCGCTGCGCGAGGACCTGTGCCGCGCGGCGATCATCGCGGTCCGGGCGCTGGGCTACGTCGGCGCGGGTGCCGTCGAGTTCCTCCTCGACGCCCAGGGCGACTTCTGGTTCCTCGAACTCACCCCCACCCTGCAGGCCGATCACGCGGTCACCGAGTGCGTCTCCGGTTACGACCTGGTGCGGCTCCAGCTGCTGGTGGCCGAGGGCGGCAGTGTGCCGATGCCCGGGCCGCCGCCGATCCGCGGCCACGCCATCGAGGTGCGGATCTGCGCCGAGGACCCGGCGTACGCGTGGCTCCCGGCGGCCGGCACGCTGCACCGGTTCGCGGTGCCGGACATCGCCGGATGGTTCCGTCCGCTCCCCCAGCCGGGCCTGCGCCTGGACGCCGGGGTCGCGGACGGATCGGTGATCGGGATGCACCACGATCCGATGCTGGCCAAACTCGTGGCCTGGGCACCGAGCCGCCAGGAGGCCGCCCGGATGATCGCGTCGGCTCTGGCCCGTACCCATCTGCATGGTGTCGTCTCCAACCGCGACCTGCTGGTCCGGGTGTTGCGGCACCACGCGTTCCGCGCCGGGGATCTGGACACCGGATTCCTGGACCGGCATCCGGAGGTCTTCGCCCCGCTGCTCTCCTCGGTCGACGCCGTGCGTCTCTCCTGCCTCGCGGCCGCCCTCGCCGGCGCCGCGGCGCGGCGTGCGGCGGCACCGGTCCTCGGCTCGCTGCCGTCCGGCTGGCGCAACGTTCCCTCGGGTTCACAGACGGCGGTGTACGACGGCCCGACCGGCCCGGTCGAGGTCGGTTACCGGATGAACCGTCGCGGCGACCTGGCCGGCTGGTGGGTCCGGGCCGTCGACCCGGAGGAACTGGATCTGGCCGGGCTGGGACAGGCGCCGGTCGCCGACGAGCACCCCGCGGTCGTCGTGGTGCAGGCCGACAGCGACCGGGTGGTCCTCAACGTGCAGGGCATCCGGATGGGAGTGCACGTCCACCGGGTCGGCGACGTCTCGTATGTAGACAGTCCAGAGGGGTCGGTCGCGCTCCGGGAGATCTCCCGTTTCCCGCTGCCCGCCCCGGAGGCCGCCGAGAGCTCGCTGATCGCGCCGCTACCCGGGGCGGTCCGCCGCATCCTGGTCGTTCCCGGGCAACGGGTCCGGGCCGGTGAGCTGCTGCTCACCCTGGAGGCGATGAAACTGGAGCATCCGGTGCACGCGCCGTCGGCCGGCGTGGTCTCGTCGCTTCCGGTCCAACCTGGAGTCGAAGTGGACACCGGCGAACTCCTGGCCGTCCTCGATCCGGAGTAGACGGTCAGTTACCGAACCACTTCTGGAAGAAGCCCTTGCGCTCGGTGTGATGGTGGACCGTCGGTGTCTCGTCGAGCGTCGGCGTGCTCGGCGGGATCGGCCGGGGCCGGGGCGGCGGCACGTGGCTGGTCGAGGCCGAGCGGTAGACGGTCGGCGGCGGCTGAGGCGTGCTCGGGTCCAGGTGCAGGTTGTTGAGCAGGTCACGGAGCTGCTCGGCGGTCGGCCGCGAACCGGGGTCGTTGTTCATCCCATACCGCAGCACGTCGGTGAGCGCCCGCGGCGCCGACGGCAGGTCGGGGATCGGCTGGTGGAAGAGGTCCATCAGGGTGAGCAGGCTGGGGCTGCGGTCGGTGGCCCAGCGCGGTGGTCGGCCGCTCATCACGGCGTAGAGGGTGGCGCAGAGCGCGTAGACGTCGGCCGCGCCGGACGGGGTGTCGTGGCGGAACATCTCCGGCGGCGCGTAGGCCGGCGTGAGCACCTCGAGGGTCACCGACGAGTCGCGCATCTCCCCGAGCACGGCGAGGCCGAAGTCGGCGAGCACCGCCGCGTTGAACTCCGAGTACAGGATGTTGGCCGGCTTGACGTCACGGTGCAGCACCCCGTTGGCGTGCGAGTGCACCAGCGCGTCAGCGATCTTGATGCCGACGTCGCGGGCCTCGACGGCGTTGAGCGGGGCGACGCGCATGCGATCCAGATACGACCCGTCGCACAACTCCATGATCAGGTAGGGGTGCTGGTCGACGGTGACGCCCACGTCGAACAGGTCGACCACGTGCGGGTGGGACGACATACGCCCGGCCGCCCGTGCCTCACGCAGGAACCGGGCCTGGTCGCGGGCGTTGTCGAGGGTCCGGTTCTCCATCTTGATGGCGACGTCGCGCCCGACGGAGTCCTGGGTGGCGCGATACACGGTGGCGTAACCACCCCTCGCCATGACCGACAATCCGGACATGCCTGGTACGTATGGTACGGGCAGGGCACCAGGCGGAGTCTCCGTCACGGAATAGAAAATACGCCAGCCACCCGGAAGATCATCCGGGCACGTCAGACGCGTACGCGACAGTTTCCTCGACAACCGTCATCGCCAGGGTTTTCCGCAGCTCCTCGGCGGCCGCCCGCTCGCTCGACTGCTCGGTGGAGTGCGCCAATCGCACCGCTTCGTCCGCAGCGGTCCTTGCCTCATCGCAACGATCGGCGGCCGCGAGCACCCGGGCCCGGACCATGGCGGAGATCACACCACTGCGCACATCCTCGGCCGGCGCGGCGGCGGCCCGCTCGATCCACGTGACAGCGGTGTCCACCCGGCCCTCGGCGAGGAGCGCCGAAGCATACGACGCCAGCGCGTGCCGCCGCGAGAAGAGCAGCGACGGCGTCGACGTGTCACTGGCGATCGGCGCGAGGAGCCCCACCGCGGTCGCCGCGTCCCCCGACCTGGTCCGTGCCTCGGCCAGCAGCACCCGCGGGCCCACCTGGGCCGGTGCCAGCGGATTGTGCGGCTCGACGGCGGTCATCACCCGGCGCGCGTCGGCCTCGGCCGCCTCCAGATCACCGCGCTGCAGGGCGACGAACCCGCGCAGTGTCCCGGCCATGCCGAGCAGCAGCGGATGCCCGGTGCGGTCGGCGTAACCCATCGCGTCGGTGAGCAGGTCGGAGGCGTGATCCAGCTCGCCCAGCCCGCGGGCGATCGCGCCACGCACCACGAGAGCGAGCCCGCAGCCCCAGTCGTCGGAGACCTCCAGGAACTCCCGATACGCCCGGCGCGCCTGCCCGTCGGCCGGCCCGAGGTCACCGAGCTCGGCCGCCGCATAGGCCTCGACGACCCGCAGCGTGCCGACCGCCCAGCCCTCACCGACCCGGTCACCGAACGGCAGGAACAACCGGGCCAGCCGCCGCGCCTCGTGCAGCCGGCCAGCCAGCAGACGGGCGAACGCCGTGGTGCCGCGCAGCCAGGCCCGCCCGACCGGGTCACCGAGCTCGGCGAAGAGCCGTGCGGCCCGGCCCAGCACCGCGTCGGTGCCGGCGAAGTCGCCCCGGGTGGTGGTCACCCAGGCAAGGCTCTGCAGCGCCCAGGCCTGCCCGTGCCGGTCCCCGGCCGCGAGCGTCACCTGGTAGGCCGCCGCGAACCGGCTGCTCGCCTGACTGAGCCGCCCGTTGAGGAAGTCGGCCATCCCGAGCCGGCGCATCGCGTTGGCCCGCTCCGGCAGCAACTGGGCCTCGGTGGCCACGTCGAGGGCCTCCTGCCAGGAGACGACCGCCCGGCCGGTATCACCGAGCGCCTCGTAGGCACGGCCCACCACGATCATCGCCTCGGCACGGCAGACCGGCTCGTCGGCAGCCGCGACCGCGATCTTCTCGCCGAGGGCCAGTGCCAGCTCGGCGCGGCCCAGGCGCAGCTGGGCGCGGGCGAGCACGAGCTGGTCGGGGAGCGGCAGGTCGCCCTTGGCCAGGGCGGTGGCTCGGTCCGCATACTCGATGGCGGCGGCCGGCTCGATGTCGGCCAGTGCCCGCCGGGCCAGCCGGCCGAGCGCCGCGACGCCGAGCGGGGCGACCTCGCGGGCCGCGGCGTCCGGCCGCAGCCGCACCGCGTCGGCCAGCTCCAGCGCGTGCTCGGCGTGCACGGCGATGAACGCGTCCCGCTCGCCGCCGGTCAGGTTGAGCCGGACCGCGCCGTCGTTGCCGGGCTCGGTCACACTCTCCGGTGCCGCCCAGGAGGCCAGATAGGCGTGCCGCTCGGCCAGGTCGCCCTTGCCGATCCCGGCGTACGCCGCCTCGCGCATCAACGGGGTGCTGAACTGGTAACCGCCGGACCGCGACCGGTGCAGCATCCGGCGCTGGAGCAGCTCGTCCACAGCCCGCTCGAGCTCGACCGCGACGACGACGCCGGGCCGGGTGTCGGCGACCGCCCGCCGCTCCTGCAAGGCCTCCAGCACGCCGCTGGGCACCGTCGTCCCGGCCACCGAGGCGTCCCGCAGCACCGACCGTGGTTCCGGGGTGAGCGCGTCGATACGGGCCGCCAGGACAGCGGCCAGGTCACGGGAGAGCAGCCGACTGCCGAGCGATCCCGCGGCCAGCTGCCAGCGACCGGCCGCGTCGGCCCCGACCGCCGGGGTGAGCGCGCCCCGCTCCATCAGCAGGGTGACCATCTCGGCCAGGTAGAACGGGTTGCCCTGGGCGGTGGCGAGGAGCCGGTCACCGTCGGCCGGGGGCAGCTTGCCGCCGTGCAGATAGGACGTGAGCAGCCGGGACGCGTCGGCGCCGCGAAGCGGGGGCAGGCTGTGCACCTCGGCGTCGGCGAGCCGGGTCATCGCGCCGGCCGTCCGCACCAGCTCGGGGCGGCCCAGCAGCAACGCCACGACCGGACCCTCCAGCTGGTTGAGGGTGAGACCGATCGCATCGAGCGTGGTGTCGGTGGCGTCGTGCAGGTCGTCCACGATCACCACCAGCGGCTCCTCTGCGGCGAGCGCGTTGAGCAGGTCCGCGACGGCGATCGAGATCGCCTCGGCGTCGATCCGGCGGGCGCTGGCCGGGCGGTCGGCGGGCGCTGTCGGGCCGACCGTGCGGTCCGGTGCCTCGCCGTAACCGAGCAGCACCAGCAGACGGTCGCTGTCGAGCGTCGCGTTCAGCCGGCCGGCGAGTTTGCGCAGCCGCTCCTCGACGACCGAGCGGGCGACCGTGGTGGCGACGTCCTTGGGCAGGCCGGCCGCCTTGCGGACCAGGTCGGCGAGTGGCGCGTACCTCCGGCGCTCGCCGAAGGCCCGGCACCGCACCCGCAGCACCCGCGCCGCATGCCCGGAATAGCCGGTGGCCAGGCGTTTGACCTCACCGGCGAACCGGGACTTGCCGATGCCCGCCTCGGCCGTCATCACCAGGATTCGCGGGTGGCCGGTGTCGATCGCCTCGGCCAGCCGGCCGGAGACCCGGCCCAGCTCGGCCTCACGGCCGACGAACGGTGCCTCGTCGCCCAGGCCGGAGCGGGTGCCGGGGGCATCGTGCAGACCGAGCAGCTCGTACGTCGGAACCGGCTCCCGCTTGCCCTTGAGGCGCAGCGGCCGCAACTGGCGCCAGGAGGCGACGTGCCGTGTCCCCGCGCTGGTCCGCTCGCCGGCGTAGACGGTGCCGACCGCGGCGGCGTCGGCCAGCCGGGCCGCGGTGTTAACCGTGTCGCCGATCACCGTGTACTCGATACCGGCCTGCACTCCGGCGACCACCTCACCGGTGTTCAGCCCGACGCGCAGACCGAGGGGCGCGCCGCCGCCACGCTCGTCGTCGAGCACCCGGCGGACCGCGCGCTGCATGCTCAGGGCGGCCCGGACCGCGCGCTCGGCGTCGTCCTCGTGGGCCACCGGCGCACCGAAGACAGCCATGATCCCGTCGCCGGTCAGCTTGTCGACGTGCCCGCCGAACGTCTTCACCGCGCCGGCCAGCGAGGCCAGCACCCGATCGGTCACCGCGCCGACCCGCTCGGGATCGAGGTCCTCGGAGAACGACGTGAAGTCGGAGAGGTCGCCGAAGAGCACCGTGACGATGCGGCGCTCGGCGGCCGGCAGCAGCGCGGCGGCCGGCAGACCGGCGCCGCAGTGGTGGCAGAAACGGGCGCCGGGGACCGGGACGGTCCCGCAGACCGGGCAGGTCACGACTGCTCCCGGCGCAGATACGCGAGCTGCGCCGCCGCGGACCACTCGGCGGCGAACCGCAGGCCCGGGTCGAGGTCGGGGTAGACCAGGTCGACGACGGCGCCGGGTGTCTCCGCGCCGGCCGCCATGGCGGCGGCGACCTGCGCCAGCCGCTCCCGGCGATGACCGAGATAGAAGCGGGCACGCTCGGCGGTGTCGCCCCGGGCCGGTCCGTGGCCGGGCAACATCAACACCTCGGGGTACGCGCTGAGCAGCTCCAAACTACCCAGGTAGGCACCCAGATCGCCGTCGGGCGGGGCCACCACCGTGGTCCCGCGGCCGAGCATGGTGTCACCGGTGAACATCGCGCGATCAGTCCCACATCCGGCGAGATCCGTTCCACAAATGACGAGAAAGGACACCGAGTCGCTGGTGTGACCCGGAGTCTCCATCACCCGTATTTCCAGCCCGTTCCCGTCGATGGACTCGCTCGGGTCGAAAGGCTCACCGCCCAGGCAGTGGACCGGTGAGCCGGCCCGCACCGGGGCCCCGCCGAGCATCTCGGAGAGACGGGCCGCGCCCTCCACATGATCGTGATGACCGTGTGTGATCAGAATGCGCTCGATCGGACCGTGCTCGGCGATCCGGCGCAGATGCCCCTCGTCGAGCGGACCGGGATCGACGACGGTGGCCCGCTCGGCGCCGGGCGCCCGCAGGATCCAGGTGTTGGTGCCGTCCAGCGTCATCGGCCCCGGGTTGGGCGCCAGCAGCAGCGTCACCCAACCCGGCAGCCGGTCGACCTCGGCCGACTCGGGCTCAGCAGCCCCCATGACCCGAATCGTACGTCGGTCCGGCGACCATGACCGAGACACGATGTCCGATCCGGTCACCATCGGTGAGCAAATGCGCCCGAATCACCGCAAGATCACGCCACTTCTGCGATTACCTCGACCTCGACCGGGGCACCGAGCGGCAGCTCGGCCACTCCGACCGCGCTGCGGGCGTGCCGGCCCTGCTCACCGAGGACCGCGCCGAACAGGTCGGAAGCCCCGTTGACCACGGCCGGCTGGGCGGTGAACCCGGGTGCCGACGCGACGAAACCGACCACCTTGACGATCTTCACGACCCGGCCGAGACCGACCAGCGCGTCAATCGCGGCGAGCGCGTTGACGGCGCACAGCCGGGCCAGTGCGGCGGCCTCCTCGACGGTGACGTCGTCACCGACCTTGCCGGTCTGCGGCAGCTTGCCGTCGACGAACGGCAGCTGCCCGGAGGTGTAGACGTAGTTGCCGGACTGGACGGCCGGGACATAGGACCCGACCGGCGCGACCACGGCCGGCAGGGTGAGGCCCAGCTCGGCGAGCCTGGCGTAGGCGTCGACCCCGCCCTCGCCCGCGATCGGGGCGGGAGTGGTCATGACTTGGGCCGCTTCAGATAGGCGACCAACTGCTCCGGGTTGGGCCCCGGGACGACCTGGACGAGCTCCCAGCCGTCCTCGCCCCAGTTGTCGAGGATCTGCTTGGTCGCGTGGACCAGCAGGGGCACGGTCACGTACTCCCACTTCTGCATGGCTTGCGCTCTCCTGTTCGTCGGATACCGGGACAGCTTAGGGCGCGTGCGACCAGCCGGTTGGTTAGGCTGACGGGAGTTGTGTACACAACGCGCACATGCCATCACTGAGTGCAATGAGCGGAGGATGACATGACGCACGACGCTCGGAACGAGCCCGGCGGACATCCGGAACCGCCGCCGTCACCCGACCCGGAGCCTCCGGCGCCGATCCCACCGGAGGACCCGATCCCGCCGGAGCCACCGCACGCGGCCGCGCTGGACCACACCGCCGAGATGACACCGGTCACCGGCGGGTCACCACTGGAGGTCGACACCGCCGAGCATCCGGTGGTGCCGGCCCCGGTGTGGCATCAGCCACCACCGACCGGTCCGTGGCACGCCCAGCACGAGAAACCCGGCGAGTGGCGTCACCCGCCGCCGGAGCACCTGGCCTACCAGCACTCGCCGCCGGCCGAGATCCAGCCGCAGCCGGAGCCGATCTGGGTGGGCCCGGCGATCGGCCGCCTGCCACCGGGGATCGACCCGCGGCGGCGCTCGACGATGTTCCTCTCGATGGCGTTCGTGGCCACGCTGGCGCTCTGCGGCGGCGGAGCCGTCTCGGCGTTCTACCTGCTCAGGGACGCCGACAATCCCGGCTCGTCGGACCCGGTCACGGCGGTCAACCGGTTCCTCACCGCGGTCTACACCCAGCAGGACGCGGCGGCCGCACGTGACCTGGTCTGCGGCAAGTCCCGCGACGAGGCGAAACTCACCACCCGGGTGGAGCAGATCAGCTCGTACGCGGACGGTTACGCGGGCCCGGTCTTCCGCTGGGACGATCCGGCCGTGGCCGAGCAGGACCGGGAGCAGGCCCGGGTCGACGTCCGCGTGGTGATGTCGACCGAGGACGAGAAGGCCGCCACCCAGGATCTGCGTTTCACCGTCGTCCGCAAGACCGGCTGGCTGGTGTGCGAGGTCGCAGGCTGACACGTGCCCGTCCGGCTGACACGTGCCCGTAACGTGGAACGCATGGGCGAACACCGCAACTGGCCGGAGCGGCTGCACGTGGTGACCGGCAAGGGCGGCACCGGCAAGAGCACCGTGGCAGCGGCCCTGGCACTGGGCCTGGCGGCCGGTGGCCGGCGCACCCTACTCGTCGAGGTGGAGGGCCGGCAGGGCATCGCCCAGTTGTTCGGTCTGGAGCCACTGCCCTACGCGGAGCGCCGGGTCGCGACGACGACCGGTGGCGGCGAGGTCCGTGCGCTGGCCGTGGACCCCGAGGAGGCCCTCCTCGAGTACCTCGCCATGTTCTACAAGCTCGGCGCGGCCGGGCGGGCGCTGCGCAAGGTCGGCGCCATCGACTTCGCGACCACGATCGCCCCGGGCCTGCGTGACGTTCTTCTCACCGGCAAGGTGAAAGAGGCCACCACCCGCTCCCGGGACGGCAGCCGGGTGTACGACGCGGTCGTGCTGGACGCGCCGCCGACCGGCCGGGTGGGCCGCTTCCTCAACGTGACGGAGGAGACGGCCCGGCTGGTCAAGGTGGGTCCGATCAAGACGCAGAGCGAGGGCGTGGCGTCGCTGCTGCGCTCGCCGATGACCGCGGTGCACGTGGTCACGCTGCTCGAGGAGATGCCGGTCCAGGAGACACTCGACGCGATCGCCGAGCTCTCCGCGCTGCACATCCCGGTGGGCCGGATCGTGGTCAACGGCGCACGGCCGCCACTGCTGGCCGGCGGCAAGGTGACCAAAGCGGAGATCAAGCGGGGCCTGACCGCGGCCGGGCTGGCCGCGGCCCCGGCGACGGTGAGCCAGCTGGCCACCGAGGCCCAGGCGCACCTGACCCGGCGGGAGCTGGAGGAGTCGCTGCGGATGGAGCTGGCCGAGCTGCACCGTCCGATGGTCGAGCTGCCGCTGCTCCCGGACGGGGTCGACCGGGCCGCACTCGGCGACCTGGCGGCACTCCTGATGCGAGCGTGATCAGCGGAACGTCCGATCGAGACGCACTACCCTGAAACGGTGGCTGAATTGACGGCTCCACGGCTCGACGTCGACGGTCTGCTGTCCGACCCGTCCATCCGCATCGTGGTCTGCTGCGGGGCCGGCGGGGTGGGCAAGACGACCACGGCCGCGGCTCTCGGCCTGCGGGCCGCCGAGGTGCACGGCCGCCGCACGGTGGTGCTCACCATCGACCCGGCCCGGCGGCTCGCCCAGTCGATGGGTCTCACCGAGCTGGACAACACTCCCCGGCAGGTCAAGGGCATCGTCGCGGAGCGGGCCGGCGGCGAGCTGCACGCCATGATGCTCGACATGAAGCGCACCTTCGACGAGGTGGTCGAGCAGCACACCACGCCGCAGCGTGCTCAGGAGATCTTCGCCAACCCGTTCTACCAGGCCATGAGCTCGACCTTCGCCGGCACGCAGGAGTACATGGCGATGGAGAAGCTGGGACAGCTGCGGGCCGGCGACGAGTGGGACCTGATCGTGGTGGACACTCCGCCGTCCCGGTCGGCGCTGGACTTCCTGGACGCGCCGGCCCGGCTGTCCCGCTTCCTCGACGGTCGCATGCTGCGGATGCTGCTGGCGCCCGCGCGTACCGGTGGGCGCAGCGTGTTCAGCCTGGTCACCGCATCGTTCGGACTGTTCGCCAAAACCGTTCAGAAGATCCTCGGCGCGCAGCTGCTGACCGACCTGTCCGGCTTCGTCGCGGCCCTCGACTCGATGTTCGGCGGCTTCCGGCAGCGGGCCGACCAGACGTACCGGATCCTGCAGGACCCGCAGACCGCGTTCCTGCTGGTCGCCGCGCCGGAGCGGGACGCGATCCGGGAGGCGGCCTATTTCGCCGAGCGGCTGGTGGCCGAGCGGATGCCGCTGGCCGGGCTGGTGCTGAACCGGATGCATCACACCGAGCTGGCCGGGCTGAGCGCCGCCGACAGCGAGGCCGCGGCCGGCCGGCTGGACGAGGCCGGCGGGCATCAGATGACCGCTGACGTGCTGCGGATCCACGCCGCGCTGCTGCGCCAGGCCGAGCGCGAGGCCGGGGTCGCGGCCGGGTTCACCGGCCAGTTCCCGGCGGTGCCGACGACGTCGATCACGGCGCAGCCCGCCGACGTCCACGACGTCGACGGGCTGCGAACGATCGGAGCGCTGCTCGCCTGACCGGCGATGTCTCGCCGGTCCGACGGGCCACGCCTGATCAGCGGGTGGAGACGAGCACCTTGTCGGCGCCCTTCTCCCGCAGTGCGGCCTCGAACATCTTCCGCCAGCTCGCCACATGCGGGTGCCGGCGGAGCAGTGCCCGCCGCTCCCGTTCCGTCATGCCTCCCCAGACGCCGAACTCGATGCGGTTGTCCAGGGCGTCGGCGAGGCATTCGTAGCGGACCGGGCAGCTGCGGCAGATCCTCTTCGCCACGTTCTGCTCGGCGCCCTGCACGAACAGCGCGTCAGGGTCGCCACTCTGACACGCCGCCATGCTGGGCCAGTCGCTGATCATCCCCACGGTAAACGTCCCCCCTTGTTTCACCCCCTGACGCCTCGGCGGCCCCTGTTCCCCCGTGCCGCATCGGCGTCCGTGTCTCGCCGCACCATCATGCTCTGTAGTTGGGTGATTACGCAACGTTGTCCCTCAAATACGTATAGGCCGGTAGTTCCGGGCATAGCGACCAGGGAGGGGTGGCCGAACGGGGGTACCTTTGGTGCAGAAACGGGAAAACGCTCCGCCGGGATGGGTGACAGGCCACACTCGTATCGGGCGGAGTGGGTGTTCTCGGCAGGCGGTCGCGTGCGTCCTTCGCGTACCCTGCTTCGCGTGAGCTCCTGGTTTCGCAGACGCGATCACAACATTTTCACGAACGCGACCTCGCTGCTGGTCTGTGGCCTGCTGGCAGGGGTGGTCGTGGCCGCCGCCGCCTTCCCCGCCGCGGCGATGACCGGCCTGGCCGCCAAGGCCGGCGGTCAGACGTTCGCGGGCCTGCCCAGTGAGCTCAAGGAGTTCAGCTCCCCACAGATCACCCGGGTCTACGCCTCCGACGGCAAGACCCAGATCGCGGTGTTCTACGACGAGTTCCGCAGCGACGTCCCGCTGAAGGACATCTCGAAGAACATGCAGGCCGCGATCCTGGCCGCGGAGGACCGCAAGTTCTACGAGCACAACGGCGTCGACCTCAAGGGTGTGGCCCGTGCGTTCGTGAGCAACAACCAGGGTGGCGCACAGCAGGGCGCCTCGACGCTCACCATGCAGTATGTGCGGATGTCGCTGGCCTACTCGGCCACCAACCCGCAGGAGGTGATCGCCGCCACGGAGGACAGCCCGAAGCGCAAGATCACCGAAATGAAGTACGCGCTGCAGATCTCGAAGCAGCTCTCCAAGGACCAGATCCTGGAGCGCTACCTCAACATCGCGCCGTTCGGTAACCAGACCTACGGCATCTTCGCGGCGAGCCACGTCTACTTCAACAAGAAGCCGAAGGACCTCACCGTCGCCGAGTCGGCGATGCTCGCCGGCATGGTGAAGGCGCCGAGCAGCTTCAACCCCACCACGCCGGACGGCCACGACCTCATCACCGACCGCCGCAACAACTACATCATCCCGGCCATGGTCGAGATGGGCGTGGTGACCGCGGCGGACGCCGAGAAGGCCAAGAAAGAAGCGGTCCCGACCAAGGTCAAGCAGGTCGGCCGGGGCTGCGCCTGGGTGGCGAAGAACAACTGGGGCTTCTTCTGCGACTTCTTCTACCGCTGGTGGCTGGACCAGGAGTCGTTCGGCGCGACCAGCTACGACCGGGAGCGGCGCCTCAAGAGCGGTGGCTACCGGGTGGTCACCACGCTGGACCTCAAGGGCCAGGCCGGCGCGCGCCGGGAGATCACCGAGCGCCAGTCCGACAACAGCCAGAACGCGCTGTTGCTGGCCGGCATCGAGCCGGCCACCGGCAAGGTCCGCCTGCTCGCGACGAACCGTAAGTTCAAGCTCGACGACCCGGAGAACCCGCAGAACAAGATCTCGTCCGACCCTGCGAAGGCGAAGGCGAAGATCCGGGGCACCGCACCGAACACGACGAACCCGCTGCTCAGCGGCGGTGGCGACATCGCCGGTTACCAGGCCGGCTCGGTGTTCAAGATCTTCCCGATCATCGCGGCCCTGGAGAACGGCTATCCGCTGAGCTACACCATCAAGGCGGAGAAACAGTACAAGTCCGGTTACATCGTGGCGCCCGGCCCGGCGACCTGTGGCGGGCACTTCTACTGCCCGAAGAACGCGGGCGGTGGTAGCGCCGGCGTCTACACGATGTGGTCGGCCTTCGCGAAGTCGATCAACACATACTTCATCCCGCTCCAGGAGCGGGTCGGCGCGGCGAAGGTCATCGCGGTGGCCAAGCGGTTCGGCGTGCAGTTCCGTCAGCCGCGTGAGGCCGAGATGACCACCGAGGAGGGCGGCGCCAACCAGTTCGGCGCGTTCTCCCTCGGCGTCACCGCCTCCACCCCGCTGGACATGGCGAACGCGTACGCGACCCTCGCCGGCGACGGCAAGTACTGCTCGCCCACGCCGATCGAGCAGATCAGCACGCAGGACGGGCAGAAGATCGACGTCGGCAAGCCGTTCTGCAACCAGGCCACCACGAAGGACGTGGCCCGGGCCGCCCTCGACGCGGCACGCTGCCCGGTCGGTGACTCGGCTCAGCTCGGTTCCTGCAACGGCGCCACCGCCCCGGACACCCGCGGCATCGTGGGCCACCCGGTCTTCGGCAAGTCCGGTACCACCGACGCGGAGAAGACCGCCTCGCTGATCGTCGGCACCACGAAGATCGTCGTCGCGGGCTACATGGCCAACCCGGACTGGCCCGACCACCGCGACCAGATGAAGCACGGCGTCATCAACCCGGCCGTCCAGTACACCGTCAAGGAGTACATGGAGGGCAGGGAGAAGGAGCAGTTCAAGAAGCCGGGCAGCTCCAAGATCGTGTTCGGTGAGCAGCGCTCGATCCCGAACGTGGAGTGCGACTCGGTCTCGTCGGCCACCAACCGCCTCGAAGACCTGGGCTTCGCCGTCTCCCGCGGTTCCGAGATCGACTCCGACTGCCCGAAGGGCACCGTCGCGGGCACCGACCCGTCCGGTCGGACGATCAAGAACGGTGCGGTCGTCCTCCAGATCAGTAACGGGAAACCGACGACACAGGTGCCCACACCGGGCACCAGCGGCCAACCGGGTGGGCCAGGCAGGCCCAACTAGCCACAGCACCGGAAACGGGCGGGAGATCGAATCTCCCGCCCGTTTTCCGTACCCCGCAGAGGTTTTTCAGGAAAGCTGGCGCCGCACCTCAGCGGCGACCCGGCCGCCCTCCGCACGCCCCGCCACGGCGGCCTGGGCCGCCTTCATCGCCGGACCCATCTGCGCCTTGCCGCTGAAACCGCCGGCCGTCAGCGCGTCCGTCACGATCTCGGCGATCTCGTCGTCGGTGAGCTGCTTCGGCAGGTAGCGGTCGAGGACCTCGCCCTCCGACGTCTCCTTGGCCGCCTGCTCGGCCCGGCCCGCACCGGAGAAGGCGGCAGCCGCCTCGCGACGCTTCTTCGCCTCCTTGGTCAGGACGGCCAGCACCTCGTCGTCGGACAGCTCACGGGCCTCGTCGCCGGCGACCTCAGCGGTCCGGATGGCGGACAGGGCCATCCGCAGCGTCGACGTGATCAGCTCGTCCCGGGCCTTCATGGCCGTGTGCAGGTCCTCGTTCAGGCGGTCTTTCAGCGTTCCCATGGCGGAGAAACTACCCTTGCGGGCATGCGTAAGCGCTCCCTTATTTCGGCCTTCGCCGCTCTGTCCGCTGCCGGCGCCGCGACGCTCGCCTATGCCGCCCTCGTCGAGCGCAACATGTTCACCCTCCGGCGCTTCGACGTCCCGGTGCTCGAACCGGACGCGGAACCGCTGCGCATCCTGCACATCTCGGACCTGCACATGATGCCTGAGCAGCGCCGCAAGCAGGAGTGGGTGGCCGCGCTCGGCGGCACCGACCCGGACCTGGTGATCGTCACCGGCGACAACATGGCCGACCCGGAGTCGGTCCCCGGAGTGCTGCGGGCCCTCGACCCGCTGCTCGGCGTGCCCGGCGCGTTCGTCTTCGGGTCCAACGACTACCGCGGCCCGGTCTGGAAGAACCCGTTGCAGTACCTGATGCCCGACCGGGAGTACGTGCAGGGTGTCGACCTGCCCGCCGACGAGCTGCGCGCCGCCTTCACCGATGCCGGCTGGGCCGATCTCAACAACGCCCGCACCGTCCTCAAGGCCGGTGGCCGCTCCATCGAGCTGGCCGGCGTCGACGACCCCCACATCGAGCGGGACGACTACCCGTCGGTGGCCGGGCCGATCAGCTCCGGCGCCGATCTGCACCTGGGCGTCACCCACACCCCCGCCTCGCACGTCCTGGACGCGATGGCCGCCGACGGGTTCGCCCTGTTGCTCGCCGGTCACACCCACGGCGGTCAGGTGTGCGTGCCCGGCGTGGGCGCTCTCACCACCAACTGCGACCTGCCGACGTCGATGGCGAAGGGTCTGCACCGCTGGCCCGGCTCGGACGCGTGGCTGCACGTGTCGGCCGGTCTGGGCACCCACCCCACCGCGCCGATCCGATTCGCCTGCCGCCCGGAGGCTTCGCTGCTCACGCTGATCCCCCGCTGACCTGCGGTTTCGCCTTTTAGGGATACCGGTTGTGGAGGCCCCCAGGGCCTCCGCTAGTATTTACCTCGCAGCAGCGGGGTGTGGCGCAGCTTGGTAGCGCGCTTCGTTCGGGACGAAGAGGCCGTGGGTTCAAATCCCGCCACCCCGACCAGCAGTTGCAGCAGGTCAGGGCCGGTCTCCGGAAACGGGGAGCCGGCCCTGCTTTGTTTCACCGCCTCCCACCGTCACCGTCAGCCCCACAATGGGCGTCTGAAATGCGGGATGACGACATTGACAAGGGCCATCCCTGAACCTAGGTTATCGATGTCGATCAACCGTCGATGACGCTCGGCATTCGGTGCCGCTCGCAACTCTTTCACCATCCGCGCCCTCCGTTTCGGACGCTGGGCATGATTTACCGTGGTCGCCGAAAGCCAGCGCCTACTGAAGCAGTATGTAATACGGGGGAAAACTAAATGCTTTCAGTCAAGTCGTCCATGGTGCGTTGGCTCGCACACATGGCGATGGCCATCAGTGCCGTCACCGGGATCATGGTCGTGGCGGGGCCGACGTCGCCGGCTCTCGCCGCCTGCAGCCAGGAGGGCTGCGACAACCTGGACCCGCAGGCCCAGGGCTGTTCCTCGGGTGCCCGCTCGATGCCGGAGGCGATCTGGGTCGAGAGCGCCAACCTGGGTGCCGGCCTCGAGCTCCGCTACTCGCCGACCTGCCGTGCGATGTGGACCCGGCTCACCGTCGACTACAGCTACGACCCGACCCGCGGGCCGATCTACGTCCGCGTGCACCGGCAGGAATGGAACAACCAGGCGCTCGCCTGGCAGAACAGCGGCGTCCACACCAAGACGTTCAACTCGACCACCGGAACCACGTGGACCACGATGGTCGGTGACTATTCCAGTGGCGACCGGACCAAGGCGTGCTGGTCGTTCCGCACCACCAGCAATTTCACCTGCACCGGTTGGCAGTGAGATAAGTAAATGATTCGGTCAGGGTCGATCCCCGGTTTCGGAGATCGACCCTGACTCGCATTATCTGGTGGATTCCGGCGCCTGCCGGCTGGGGTGCGAGACGTTGACGGCCCGGAGGAGCACGGATCGTCTGGTTCAGAGAACGAGCTGGGCCGATCCCGGAACGCCGATCGGGCCGACCATGCGCGGGGTCACCTGCTGCGGCACCGCATACGGCCCGATCATCGACTCGACCACCGGAGCGATCGACGGGCGTTCACTCAGCTGCATGAGCCGGGTGGCGCGGGCCAGGGAGCCGGTCTCGCCGTCGCGGAATCCCTCGCGATAGCCGCGTTCGTAACGCTCACCACGGCCGAGGGCACGACCGAGAGCGAAGCAGGACGATCCGGCAAGGGCGAGCAGGAAGAGCATCGCGAACGGTGTCACAGAACTATCCTTCCGGGGCACAAGCCACTAATTAGGCGAAAATTACCCTAAAAAGGCTTACTTTGCGCTACGGTGGAGATCCAGTACGCCAATGGGTGACCGTTTCGAGGCCTTCACGAGACGGAAGCCAGGGGTGCCGTCCACCGGGTCCGGCCAACCTGACAAGCTGAGACCTTGTGACTGACTCCATCGACCTCGCCCGCCAGGTCCGCGGCGTAAGCCGCCTCACCGGCGAGTTCACGCTCCGCTCCGGGCGGACCGCCACCGAATACTTCGACAAGTACCAGTTCGAGGCCGACCCGGTCCTGCTCGACCAGCTCGCCGAACGTCTCGCCGTCCTCATCCCCGAGGGCACCGAGGTCCTCGCCGGCCTGGAGATGGGCGGGATCGCCGTGGTGACCGCGCTCGCCCGCCACGCGAAACTGCCGACCGCATTCGTCCGCAAGCAGGCCAAGCAGTACGGCACCGCCCGCCTCGCCGAGGGTGCCGAGGTCGCCGGCCGCCGCGTGCTGATCGTCGAAGACGTCGTCACCTCCGGCGGCCAGGTCGTCCTGTCCACGAACGACCTGCGCAAACTCGGCGCCCACGTCGACCACGCGCTGTGCGTCATCGACCGCCAGGAGGGCGGCGCCCAGGCCCTCGCCACCGAGGGCATCACGCTGCGCGCCCTCCTCACCCGAGCCGACCTCGACGCCGCAGCCTGACGACGGCCTCCCCACCGGGCACCCGCCCGGTGGGCCCCCGAAATCTCAACTGCGCGGCCTTGCCGCTCACAGCCGGCGAGCGCCCCTCAACACCCGCACTCACGGCCCGATCAGCACCCCCTCAACACCGCACCCCACCTCACGGCCCAGCCGGCAACCCTCAACACAATCCCGCCTTGCGGCCCCACTCACGGCCCAGCCAGCAACCCTCAACACAATCGCGCCTTGCGGCCCCACTCACGGCCCGGCCCGCGACCCGTTCCGCATCGCGACGCCTACCTTGTACGGCCAGCCCGCCCCGCCGGACCACGCCGTCCCGCACTACAACGCGACGTCCCCGCGGGTCCGGACCGCTGCGCGACCGCCGGGCTGATGCGGTGCGCTGACCCACGCTGCCGCCGCCCCTGGACGGCATGACACCGACCGATAGCCGCTACTGACTGCGGGCCCGATCAGCGATGAACTGACCGCAGCACCCGCCGACGATCACGGCTGCCATAGGTGTCCGGTGACGAACATGGCTGCCAAAGGCGTCCGACATGGTCCCCGGTGACGAACACGACTGCCATGGACGTCCGACATGGTGCCCGGTGACGATCACGGCTGCCATGGGCGTCCGACATGGTGCCCGGTGACGATCACTGCCGCCATGGGCGTCCGACAACGATCATGGCTGCCGCGGTGGCCGGCGACGATCATGGTTGCCGCAGTGGCCGGCGACGGCCAGCCAGCCTTCACACCGGGCCCACTCACACGTAGCCGAGCGCGCACCCATGCCCATCACTCATGGAACCGGACGTCGACCCCGAAAAGGTATCCATCGGCGATGATCGAGGGGTGCCCGACCGAAGTTGACCGATTAGCCACCGAGAGCGGTGGTCAATCGGTCAAGATCTGGCTTGGTGACCACCGGATTCAGCCCGGCGGTCGCGCTTCGGTCCGGGCCCGGTGGAGACGTCGCGTTGTAGTGCGGGACGGCGTGGTCCGGCGGGGCGGTCTGGCCGTACAAGATAGGCGTCGCGATGCGAAAGGCACCGCCCACCGGACCGTGAACGACAACCGGAAGGCGCGGCGCCCGAAGCAAAAGTGACGACCACCGGACCGTGAACGACGACCGGACGGCGCCGGGCTATGGGTTGCGCCTGGTCAATTCGGTGGCGATCAGCTCGGCGATCTGGACCGTGTTGAGGGCCGCGCCCTTGCGCATGTTGTCGCCGGTGATGAAGAGCGAGAGGGCCCGCGGGTCGTCCATGGCCCGGCGGATCCGGCCGACCCAGGACGGGTCGGTGCCGACGGCGTCGATCGGCATCGGGAACTCGCCTGCTTCGGGGTCGTCGACGAGGATGACGCCGGGGGCGTTGCGGAGGACCTGGCGGGCGCCGGCCGCTGTCACCTCGGAGGCGAAGACCGCGTGCACGGCGACCGAGTGGCCGGTGACGACCGGGACGCGGACGCAGGTGGCGGAGACCTTGAGAGCCTGCAGGCCGAGGATCTTGCGGGACTCGTTGCGGAGTTTCAGCTCCTCGGAGGACCAGCCGTTGTCCGCGGGATCGCCGGACCAGGGCACCACGTTGAGCGCGAGCGGTGCCGGGAACGGGCCGAGATCGTCGCCGATCGCCTGGCGCACGTTGCCGGGGCGGGAACCGAGCAGACGGTCGCCGGCAACCTTGGTGAGCTGGTCGTGCAGTGTGTCGACGCCGATCTGGCCGGCGCCGGACGCGGACTGGTAGGAGGCCAGGACGAGTTCGCGGAGGCCGTACTCGTAGTGCAGCGGCGCCACCGTGATGATCATGGCAGCGACGGTGCAGTTGGCGCTCGACACGATGCCGATCGGGCGGTGCTCGGCGTCCTCGCGGTTGACCTCGGGCACCACGAGAGGCACCTGGGGGTGCATGCGGAAGGCCGATGAGTTGTCGACGACGACGGCACCGTGGGCGACGGCGATCGGTGCCCACTGCTCGGACACCGTGTCGGGCACGTCGAACATCGCCACGTCGACGCCGTCGAAGGACTCGGCGGTCATCTCGCGCACCTCGAGGCGCTCTCCGCGGCAGGTCAGCGACTTGCCGGCGGAGCGCGCCGAGGCGAGCAGGCGGATCTCGCCCCAGACGTTGCGCCGGGACGAGAGCAACTCGAGCATGACGGACCCGACGGAGCCGGTGGCTCCGACGACGGCGAGCGTGGGCTGCGCCATCGCCTGGATTACCGGCCTGTGCCGCCGTAGACGACGGCTTCCTCGCTGCCGCCGAGCTCGAACTGGTCGTGCACGGCGCGGACCGCGGTGTCGAGGTCGGTGTCGCGGCAGACGACCGAGACCCGGATCTCCGAGGTGGAGATCATCTCGATGTTGACGCCGGCCTCGCCGATGCAGGCGAAGAACGACGCGGCGACACCGGGGTGCGAGCGCATGCCCGCGCCGACCAGCGACACCTTGCCGATGTGGTCGTCGAAGAGCAGGCCCTTGAACTTGACCTGGTCCTTGATCTTGTCGAGCGCGTTCATCGCGGTCGTGCCGTCGGCCTTGGGGAGGGTGAACGAGATGTCGGTCCGGCCGGTGCCCTCGGTCGACACGTTCTGCACGATCATGTCGATGTTGATCTCCGCCTTGGCGACCGTCTCGAAGATGCGGCCGGCCGCGCCGGGCTCGTCGGGCACGCCGACAATCGTGATCTTGGCATCGCTGCGCTCGTGCGCGACCCCGGTGATCAGTGCGTTCTCCACGTCAGGGTCCTCCATCGAGCCGGTGACTAGCGTGCCTTCTTTGTTCGAGTACGAAGAGCGTACGTGGATCGGCACGTTGAAACGCCGCGCATACTCCACGCATCGCAACATCAGCACCTTCGCCCCGCCGGCCGCGAGGTCGAGCATCTCCTCATACGTGATCTTCTTGATGTGCTTGGCGTCCGGCACGATCCGCGGGTCCGCGGTGAAGACGCCGTCCACGTCGGTGTAGATCTCGCAGACGTCCGCGTGCAGGGCCGCGGCCAGGGCGACGGCCGTGGTGTCCGAGCCGCCGCGGCCGAGGGTGGTGATGTCCTTGGTGTCCTGCGACACGCCCTGGAAGCCGGCGACGATGGCGATGGCGCCCTCGTCCAGCGCGGTCCGCAGGCGGCCGGGGGTGACGTCGATGATCCGGGCCTTGCCGTGCACCGAGGTGGTGAGCACGCCGGCCTGTGAGCCCGTGTACGACCGCGCCTCATACCCCAGGTTGTGGATCGCCATGGCGAGCAGCGCCATCGAGATCCGCTCGCCCGAGGTGAGCAGCATGTCGAGCTCGCGGCCGGGTGGCAGCGGGCTGACCTGATTGGCCAGGTCCATCAGCTCGTCGGTGGTGTCGCCCATGGCGGAGACGACGACGACCACGTCGTCGCCGGCCTTGCGTGCGGCCACGATGCGCTCGGCCACCCGCTTGATGCGCTCAGCGTTCGCTACCGACGAACCACCGTACTTCTGCACCACTAGAGCCACGGCGAAACCATTCCTTCGGCGATACGGAACAACGACGCCGGTCAGGGCAGTCGCCACCACACTAGCCGCGCGACGGCGCGCCCTCGACACGCGATCCCAGAATCCGGGTGGCGTCACGCGCGACACGCCGGTGACTCACAGGCGGCCGTGTCGCGGACGGCACGCCGAGTGGGGTGAGAATGTCGCGATGCGCCTTCCCTCCGCGTTGACCGTCGCGCTGCTGACTGCCGGCCTGTCCGGCTGCGGCGTCAGCGACGCCACGCCGGAGCCCACTCCCGGCACGCCGTCCGCCTCCGCGTCCGACCCGGCCCTGGTGCCGGAGGCCCGCAGCGAGTTCGCGGGCCTGGCCGCGCTGGCCCTGGACCGTAGGTATGCGGCGCTCTACACCCTGGAGTCCGGCGGTTCGAGCCGGGAGATCGTGGCCGCGGTCGCCGACGACGGGACGTGGCGGGTGGACATCCCGGGCGGTGCGCTCGGCGGCACGGCGGGGGTCACCGTGATCCGGGTACCGGCCGGCCTCTATCAGTGCACGCTCAACACCGCGACCGCCCCGGTCAGTCCGACATGCGTCCGCGTCGCCGAGCGCGGCGACAAGGTCCCCCGGCGGTACGATCCCCGCGTCCAGCGCCTGTTCCGCCAATGGCTGCCGGTCTTCACCGACCGCAAGGCCCCGCTGGCGGTCTCCCCGGTGCGGCAGCTGGCCGGTGTGGAGGGTTCCTGTTACGCGGTCGACTCGGTGACCGCCACCCTGGACCAGCCGGTCGACGTCGGCATCTACTGCTACTCCGCCGACGGCCTGCTGACCGGCGCCCGGGTCGACTTCGGGCTGCTCAAGCTGGTCCGTCAGGTGGCCGGGCCGAAGTCGGTGCAGCTGCCGGGGCCCGAGGTGGCCGGTGAGCCGATGGGGATGACGGCGCCCGTTCCCGCCCCGCAGCCGAGCCTGGTCGCCCCGTCCTGAGGCTTCCCACGATCCGGGCGTTCGGTTCGCCGATCCGATTTCGATGACGTAACGTGGCTGGCGACATGTGGCAGGTGACTCTTCTCCTTCGCTGCCGCGACGAGGCCCCATCCCAGGCCGGCACCTCGTCGCGGAGGTGACGCGCGCCGCCTGCTCGTCTTTCTCTTGACTGGAGCAGTCCCACATGTCCGTTTTTGATACTCAGCGTCCGAGCGCCATGCCGTTCCAGCGCTACGAGTCGTTCCAGAAACAGTTCGCGGTAAATCTGCCCGACCGCCAGTGGCCCTCCCGCGTGACCGAGACGGCCCCCCGCTGGTGTGCCGTCGACCTGCGTGACGGCAACCAGGCCCTGATCGACCCGATGTCGCCCGAGCGCAAGCGGCGGATGTTCATGCTGCTGGTGAAGATGGGCTACAAGGAGATCGAGGTCGGCTTCCCGGCGGCCAGCCAGACCGACTTCGACTTCGTCCGGCAGCTGATCGAGCAGGATCTGATCCCCGACGACGTCACCATCCAGGTGCTGGTGCAGTGCCGGGAGCACCTGATCGACCGCACCTTCGAGTCGATCCGCGGTGCCAAGCGCGCCATCGTGCACTTCTACAACTCGACGTCGACGCTGCAGCGGCGTGTGGTGTTCGGCCTGGACAAGGACGGCATCACCGACATCGCGACGACCGGCGCGCGGCTCTGCCAGAAGTATGCGGAGATCCACACCCCGGACACCGAGATCTTCTACGAGTACTCGCCGGAGTCCTACACGGGCACCGAGCTGGATTATGCGCTGGAGATCTGCTCGGCCGTGATCGACGTGATCGACCCGACGCCGGACCGGCCGCTGATCATCAACCTGCCGGCGACGGTCGAGATGGCCACCCCGAACGTTTATGCCGACTCGATCGAGTGGATGCACCGCAATCTGCCGCGGCGCGAGAGCGTCATCCTGAGCCTGCACCCGCACAACGACCGGGGCACCGCGGTCGCGGCCGCCGAGCTGGGCCTGCTGGCCGGCGCCGACCGGATCGAGGGCTGCCTGTTCGGCAACGGCGAGCGGACCGGCAACGTCGACCTGGTGACGCTGGGGCTGAACCTGTTCTCCCAGGGCATCGACCCGCAGGTGGACTTCTCGAACATCGACGAGATCAAGCGCACCGTGGAGTACTGCAACCAGCTGCCGGTGCACGAGCGCCACCCGTACGCGGGCGATCTGGTCTACACCGCGTTCTCCGGCTCGCACCAGGACGCGATCAAGAAGGGTTTCGTGGCGCTGCAGGCCGACGCCGACGCCGCGGGCACCGAGATCGACTCCTTCACCTGGGGCGTGCCGTACCTGCCGATCGACCCGAAGGACGTGGGCCGGACCTACGAGGCGGTCATCCGGGTCAATTCGCAGTCCGGTAAGGGCGGCGTGGCGTACATCATGAAGGAGGAGCACAAGCTGGATCTGCCGCGGCGGCTGCAGATCGAGTTCTCCGGCGTGGTGCAGCAGCACACCGACGAGGACGGCGGCGAGGTCTCCCCGCAGCAGATGTGGGACTACTTCGCCAACGAGTACCTGGTCGAGCACCAGGTGGCGACCGCGTTCAAGCTGGAGACGTACAGCACGGCCACGGTCGACGGCAAGGTGGAGATCGACGCGCAGGTGTTCCACCGCGGCGTGCGGCGGCCGCTGATCGGCGTCGGTAACGGCCCGATCGACGCGTTCGTGCAGGCCATCGCCCCGCTGGGGATCACCGCCCGGGTGCTGGACTACAACGAGCACGCCCTCACCTCCGGTGGCGACGCGCAGGCGGCGGCCTATGTGGAGGTCGAGGTCGGTGACGTCACCGTGTGGGGTGTCGGCATCGACGCCAACATCGTCAGCGCGTCCATCAAAGCGGTGACGAGCGCGATCAACCGCGCCCGCTGATTGGCGCACTGCAAGATCCGGTACGAGACTGAGCTACGTGGCCCCACGTAGCTCAGTTCTCGCGCTCCTCATGACCCTCGTCGTCGCCTCCGGCTGTGAGGTGACCTCCGCCGGTGACCCCGGTGGTCCCGTCAACCCGCCGAGCGCGGGTGGCGGCGATCAGACCACCCTCGACGCCCTGACCGTGGCCGAGTCCGGTTCGATGAAGGGCTACAGCCGGGAGAAGTTCCCGCACTGGCGGACCGCCGGCTCGAACTGCGACGTCCGTGACACCGTGCTCAAACGCGACGGTGAGCAGGTCAAGTTCTCCGGCTGTAACGTCGTCGCCGGCAGCTGGGACAGCTGGTACGACGGCAAGAAGATCGACTCGCCCACCCAGGTCGACATCGACCACATGGTTCCGCTGGCGGCCGCCTGGCGTTCCGGCGCCGACGAGTGGGACAACGACAAGCGCGGCGACTTCGCCAACGACCTGGACCGGCCCCAGCTGTTCGCCGTCTCGGCGTCCTCGAACCGGTCGAAGGGCGACCAGGACCCGTCGACCTGGAAGCCGCCGGCGAAGGACGCCTGGTGCACCTATGCCAAGGACTGGATTGAGGTGAAGAGCTTCTGGAAACTGACGGTCACGGAGAAGGAGAAGGACGCTCTCACCGAGATGCTGGGGACCTGCTGATGAGCAAGACCACCGACATCGTGCCGGGGCCGGGTGGCGTGATGACCGACGAGGTCGGCGTCGTGACCGGTGACCTCACGTTGCGCACCGAGCTCTCCGAGGCCGGGGAGGCGGTGCTGTCCGTGCAGTACAAGGACGCCGAGGAGTGGTATGCGGTGACCGGCGGCCGGGCGAAACTGACCGACCCCGCCGACCTGGACGCCGTGCACGCGATCGCCGTCGGCCTGCTCCACCGACCGGAGGGCTGACTGGCCGACTGTGGATATGGTCGGGCGGGTGCGTCTCTCCCGTCTGGTCATGACCTTGGTCCTGGCACTGCCGCTGGTCGCCACGACGGCGTCGGCCGCGTCGACGAGCCGCATGCCGATCACGCTGACCAGCGTCCTCCCGGCCGTGGCCGAGGCCGTCCCGTCCCCGGGCGACGACTTCCGGATCACCGGGCGCACCACGGTCAGCGCGCCGGACAGTGTCGCCGGGCAACTCGCCGACGCCCTCCGCCCGGCGACCGGTTTCGACCTTCCGCTGGTCCCGGCCGGGGGCGACATCGACCTTGCCCTGGAACCGGGTCACGGTGACGAGGGCTACCGTCTGACGGTTCGCAAGAGCGGTGTCGACCTGCGGGCGACCGCGCCGGCCGGCCTCTTCAACGGGGTGCAGACGCTGCGGCAGCTGTTGCCCGCGGCGGCTGAGGCGGGCGCACCGATCATTCCCGGCGGGACCATCGACGACCGGCCGCGATACGCCTACCGCGGCACGATGCTCGATCTGGCCCGGCACTTCCACACCCCGGACGAGATCCGGAGGTACATCGATCAGATCAGCCGCTTCAAAATCAACTACCTGCACCTGCATCTCGGCGACGACCAGGGCTGGCGCATCGAGATCGACGCGTGGCCGAGACTGACCACCGTCGGCGGCGGGCCCGGCACCGGGGTGGGCGGTGACGGTGGCGGCTTCCTGACCAAGGACGACTACCGAGGGCTGGTCCGTTACGCGGCCGAGCGGTTCGTCACGATCGTTCCCGAGATCGACATGCCCGGCCACGTGAACGCGGCCCAGGTCGCCTATCCCGAGCTGACCTGCGACGGCGTGGCACCGCGGGCACGGACGGACATGCGGGTCGGTTACAGCACCCTCTGCGTCCGTGCGGAGATCACCTACCGGTTCCTCGACGACGTCCTCCGGGAACTGGCCGAGATGACCCCCGGCCCGTACCTGCACATCGGCGGCGACGAGACGTTCGCCACGCCGCACGGCAGTTACCTCGCGTTCCAGCGCCGGCTGCTCCCGCTGGTCCGGAAACACGGCAAGATCCCCTACGGCTGGCACGAGATCGGCCAGTCCCCCGCGGCCGGTGACGCGCGACTCCAGTTCTGGGGCCGGGAACGCAACAACCCGTCGGTGACCAGCGCCGTCGCCGCCGGAGCAAAAGTGATCATGTCGCCGTCGGAACACACCTACCTCGACATGAAGTACGACAATTTCACGCCCGGCGGCCTGGACTGGGCCGGAGCGATCGAGGTCAGCACCGCCTACGGCTGGGATCCGGCGACGCAACTCGGCGGCATCCCCGAGTCGAGCGTCATCGGCGTCGAGGCACCACTGTGGTCGGAGACGCTGCGCTCCCTCGCCGACATCGAATTCCTCGCCTTCCCGCGTCTGGTCGCGATCGCCGAGATCGGCTGGTCACCCCGCGCCACCCACGACTGGGACTCGTTCCGCGCACGCTTGGGGGCCTACGGCCCGCGATGGGTCCGCGATGGCGTACGTTTCCACCGATCTCCCGAGATCCGCTGGTCATAACCCTTGTCCGGTACGCCGTGCGCCGCCGGCGGAAGCCACACCTCCCGGGCCTACGACGCGACGCCGCGACGGCGCACGACCGCGACGCGGCCGCCGGGCTGAATCCGAGGGTCACCGCCATTAAGATCTGCGGTCACCGCTTCCACATACGGGGGAATCCACTGTGGCTCGTACCTCTCGAATAATCGTCGCGGGCACCGCCGCTCTGACCGCGACCTTCGCGTTCGGCGTCCCCGCCCAGGCCGCCTCCACCGGCGTCGCCTCGGTCAACGCTCGCGGCGAACTGCTCTTCACCGCCGGTGGCGGCAAGACCAACCGGGTCACGCTCACCGGATCCGGTGGCCGGATCACGCTCGACGACCGTGTCGCGGTGCGGGCCGGTGCCGGCTGCGCCGCGGTCGGCGGCGACCGGACCCGGGTCGTCTGCACCGGCGTGACCTACCTGCGAAGCATCGACCTCGGCGACCGTGACGACGTGTTCGTCAACCGCACCAGCCTGTACGGCAACGTCTACGGAGGCTCCGGCGCCGACACCCTCACCGGCGGGTCCGGCAGCGAGTCCCTGTACGGCAACTCCGGCCGGGACCGGATCAACGGCGGAGGCGGCGCCGACGAGCTGTGGGGCGGCAGTGGTGCCGACGTGCTCCACGGCAACGGCGGCCGGGACAGCCTGCACGACGGCAGCGGCGCCGACCGGGTGTACGGCGACTCCGGCAACGACAGCTTCTTCGACGGCCCCGGTAAGGACGTCTTCCACGGCGGTACCGGTGACGACGGGTTCCTGGCGGGTGCTTCGACGGCCGCCGACCGCTACCACGGTGGTTCCGGCACCGATCTCGTCGCCTACTACGAACGTACCGAGGGGGTCACCCTCGACGCCGACGGGAAGTCCGACGACGGCCGTAAGGGCGAGAAGGACAACATCGGCACCGACGTCGAGAACCTCACCGGCGGCAAGGGCAACGACCGGATCTACGGCACCAACGGAGCCAACCTGCTGGAAGGCGGCCCGGGCGATGACCGGATCTACGGGCGAGGCGGCCGGGACGTTCTGATCGGCGACGTCGGCCGGGACCACCTGGACGGCGGCGCCGGCAACGACCTCCTGTACGGCGACCCGGCCCTCAACTCCGAGTCCCCCGTCGTCTACGCCGACGTCATCGTCGGTGGCAGCGGTATCGACACCGTCGACTACGGCAGCTATGACCAGGCGGTCGTCGTGGATCTGGACGGCGCGAAGGGCGACGACGGCGCTCGCGGCGAGAAGGACACCGTCGGCAGCGACGTGGAGAACATCATGGGTGGGTACGGCGACGACGTCCTCACCGGCAACGCCGCGAACAACGTGCTCAACGGCGGATGGGCGGGCGCCGACGTGCTGCGCGGCCGGGGCGGCGACGACACGCTGCGCAGCGACCGCGAGCGGCTCGGCGTCTCCGACAGTGCGGCCGACACCCTCGACGGCGGTTCGCACGTCAAGGGCGACACCTGCGGGTTCGACACCGAGGACACCGCGATCAACTGCGAGTCGACCCTCTGAAAGAAAAGGGCCGGTTCGTCGTACGTACGACGAACCGGCCCTTTTTTGCTCTAGATCAGATTCCCGGCCCGCCGGGGGTCTCCAGCGCCGTCTCCAGGGCGCCGTGCGCGTCCTTGGCTCCCGCACCGTCCGCGACGACCTCGGCCTTCACCGCGTGCGGCCGGATCTCGCCGGACTCGATCTGCTCCGCCCAGTGGCAGGCCACGCGGTGCGTGCCGGTGCCGATGATCCGCAGGCCGGGCCGCTCGTCGCGGCACTTGGTCGGCTGCGCCCACGGGCACCGGGTGTGGAACCGGCAGCCGGCCGGCGGGTTCGCCGGTGACGGCAGGTCGCCGGCGAGCAGGATGCGCTCACGCCGGTCCTCGACCTCGGGGTCGGGCACCGGAACGGCCGACATCAACGCCCGCGTGTACGGGTGCAGCGGCTGGCGGTACAGGTCGTCGCTGGGGGCCTCCTCGACGAGCGCGCCCAGGTACATGACGCCGACCGTGTCGGAGATGTGCCGGACCACCGCGAGGTCGTGGGCGATCACCAGGTAGGTGAGACCCAGCTCCTCCTGCAGCTCCTCCAGCAGGTTGATGACCTGCGCCTGGATCGAGACGTCGAGGGCCGAGACCGGCTCGTCGGCGACGATCAGGTCGGGGTTGAGCACCACGGCCCGGGCGATGCCGATGCGCTGCCGCTGACCGCCGGAGAACTCGTGCGGATAGCGGGACAGCGCCCACTGCGGCAGGCCGACCGCGTCCAGCGACTTCGCGATGATCTTCCGCCGCTCGGTCCGGTTGCCGCCCAGCCCGTGCGCGTGCAGGCCCTCGGTGAGGATCGACTCGACGTTCTGCCGGGGGTCCAGGCTGGACATCGGGTCCTGGAAGATCATCTGCATACGCCGGCGCATCGACCGCAGCTGCTTGGCCGGCAGTGTGGTCAGCTCGGTGCCGTCGAAGTTCACCGTGCCCCCGGTCGGCGGCGTCAGCTGGAGCAACGCACGGCCCAGCGTCGACTTGCCGCATCCGGACTCGCCGACCAGGCCGTACGTCCGGCCCTTCTCGATCCTCAGGTCGACACCGTCGACCGCCTTGACGTGCCCGACCACCCGGTCCAGCAGCACGCCCCGCCGGATCGGGAAATGCACCTTGAGGTCGTCGACCTCGACAAGGAACTCGGTCACGACGACACCTCCACGGTCCGCGACTCGGGGTTGACACAGCGGTACGCGTGCCGGTGCATGCCCTCGACCAGTGCCGGAGGCTGCCCGACACAGGCGTCGACACGGCGGTCGCACCGCGGGGCGAAGGCGCACCCGTCCGGCCACGGCAGGACGTCACGCACCGACCCGCGGATCGCGTGCAGCCGCTCGCCCTTGCCGGAGTCGAGGCGGGGAACCGAACCGAGCAGGCCCGTGGTGTACGGGTGCCGGGGCTCGGCGAACAGCGGCTTGCGCCGGGCCGATTCGACGACCCGGCCGGCGTAGAGCACGTTGACCGTGTCGCACATGCCGGCCACCACACCGAGGTCGTGCGTGATCATGACGAGCGCGGTGCCGGAGTCACGGACCAGGCCCCGCAGCAGCTCCAGGATCTGCGCCTGGATGGTCACGTCGAGCGCGGTGGTCGGCTCGTCGGCGATCAGCAGCTTCGGCGCGCAGGCGACCGCCATCGCGATCAGCGCCCGCTGCCGCATGCCGCCGGAGAGCTGGTGCGGATACTCCTTGAGGCGCCGCGTCGGGTCCGGGATGCCGACCCGGTTCAGCAGGTCGGTGGCCTCCGCCGTGGCCTTGGCACCGGTCAGTCCGCGGTGCCGGGTGAGGACCTCGGTCACCTGGACACCGATCGGCACGACCGGGTTCAGCGAGGACAGCGGGTCCTGGAAGATCATCGCGATGTCCCGGCCCCGGATGTCCCGCATCGTCCGCTCGTCGGTCTTGAGCAGATCGGTGTCACCGAACATCGCGGTGCCGCCGATCTTCACACCGCGCTGCTTCGGCAGCAGGCCCATCAGGGCCAGCGACGTGACACTCTTGCCGCAGCCCGACTCGCCGACCAGGCCGACGACCTCGCCGGCCTCGACCGAGAACGACACACCGTCGACCGCCCGGACGGTGCGCTGACCGCGCCGCTCGAAGGTGACGGACAGATCCTTGACGTCCAACAGTGGCATCGCGGGCCTCACTTCCGCAGTTTCGGGTCGAGGGCCTCGCGCATCGCCTCACCGAGCAGGGTGAAGCCGAGCGCGGTGATGATGATGCCCACCGCCGGGTAGATGGCCAGACCGGGCCGCGCGTCCAGGTACGGCTGCGCGTCGGCGAGCATCAGGCCCCACTCCGGGGTCGAGGAGTCCGGGTTGCCCAGACCGAGGAACGACAGGGCGGCCGCCTCGATGATCGCCGTGGCCAGCGTCAGCGTCGCCTGCACGATGACCGGGGCCAGCGAGTTCGGCACGATGTGGGTGAGCGCGATCCGACGCTTCTTCACACCCAGGGAGGTGGCCGCGAGCACGTAGTCGCCACCGGACTGCGCGACCATGGCGCCACGCAGGAGCCGCGCGAAGATCGGCACCGAAACCACACCGACCGCGATCATCACGGTGGTCAGACTCGCACCGAGAAGAGCCGCGATACTCACCGCCAGAAGCAGGCTGGGCAGCGCGAGCAGCATGTCGACGATGCGCATCAGCACCGAGTCGACAGCCCGGCCGACCCGGCCACCGAGACCGGCGGCGGCACCGGCGACACCGCCGACGAGCGCACCGACGGTGAGGCCGATCAGCGTGGAGATGATGCCGACCAGCAGCGTCTGACGCGCGCCGACGAGCAGCCGGCTGAACTCGTCACGGCCCTGGTGGTCGTAACCGAGCAGGTGTTCGGCCGACGGACCCGGGATGGAGCCGGGCCGGATCACGCCCTCACGGATGCCCATGGTGTCGGTCGGCGAGTACGGCGCCAGCCACGGCCCGATGATCGCGATCAGGACGAAGAGCACCAGAATGGCGATACCGACGAGAGCGCTCGGGTTCCGGCGCACCCGCCGGAAGGCCTCGGTCCACAGGCTGACGCCGTGCTCGTCCTGCTTGACCGCGGACAGCTCGCTGAGCTGGTCGATCTTTTCAGTCTTGGTGCTCATCGGACCCTCACCCTCGGGTCGATCAGGCTGTACGACACGTCGACCAGCAGATTCACCAAGACGTAGAAGACGGCAATGATCATGATGAAGCCCATCAGAACCGGATAGTCACGGTTACTGATGGCCTCGTAGAGGAACGCACCGATGCCGCTGAACGCGAACACCGTCTCGGTCAGCACCGCACCGGAGAGCAGACCACCGGTGAGCAGGCCGATCACCGTGACGATCGGCAGCATCGCGTTGCGCAGGATGTGCCGGCCGCGGACCGTACGCTCGGTCAGGCCCTTCGACTGCGCGGTCCGCACGTAGTCCTCGCTCAGCACCTCGAGCACGCTCGCCCGGGTGATCCGGACGATGATCGCCAGCGGGATGCTGGCCAGCGCGATGCCGGGCAGGATCAGGTGCCAGAGGGCATCCAGGGCGGCGTCCCACTCGCGGGTCATCAACCCGTCGAGGACGAAGAAATTGGTGATGCGCGTGGCGCCGAGGGTCGGGTCCTGCCGTCCACTCGACGGGAACAGCTGCAGGTTCTCCGAGAAGATCGCCTTCAGCACGTACGCCAGGAAGAACACCGGCACACAGATGCCGATCAGCGAACCACCCACCGCGGCGCTGTCCAGGAAGCTGCCGCGACGACGGGCGGCGAGATAGCCCAGCGGGATGCCGACACCGATCGCGATGATCATCGCGGTGATGGTGAGCTCGACGGTCCCCGGGAAACGCTCCAGGAACTCAGTCATGACCTCGCGCTTGGTCGAGATCGAGGTACCCAGGTCGAGCCGGATCATGCGCTGCATGAAGCGCCCGTACTGGATCAGCAGAGGCTCGTCCAAGCCCAGGTTCCGCCGGATCTGCGCACGCAGTTCCGGGGTTCCGCGTTCACCGAGGATCGCGGTCTCGGGGCCGCCGGGCAGGCGGCGCAACCAGATGAACAGAAGAATCGACAGGCCGAACAGCGTCGGAATCAGCTGTAGCAGGCGTCGCACGATGAACCGAATCAAGGCCGCCTCGTAAGGTGGGAGGTCGACAGCGGGCGAGCGTCAGGGTATGACGCCCGCCCGCCGGTAGAGCAATAGGAGATGCCGGGTAACGGCTACTTACTTACGAGAAGGTGGCCCCGACGAACCGCTCGTCGGTCAGCGGGCTCGGCGTGATGCCGGTGAGGCCCTTGCCGAAGACGATGGCCGGCGGCGAGTGCGAGATCGGCACACCCGGAGCGAACTCCGCGATCGCGGCGTTCAGCGCCTTGTACTTCTCCACCCGGGCGGCCTGGTCGGCCGTGGTGTCGGCGTCCTTGAACTGGGCGAAGAGAGCCGGGTTGTTGAAGCCCCACTCGTCCTTCTGCCGGTCGAACATGGTGCCGATGAAGTTGTACGCGTCGCCGTAGTCACCGGTCCAGCCGAGGAAGTGCAGGTCGTGCGCGCTGCCCGAGGTGACGGCGTTGAGGTAGTCGGGGCTCCACTTCAGCGGAATCGCCTCGACCTCGATGCCGACCGCCTTCAGGTCCGCCGAGACCAGCTCGAACAGGTCCTTCGGGTTCGGCATGTACGGCCGGGTGACCTCGGTCGGGTAGTGGAACTTCAGCTTCAGGTTGCTCGCGCCGGCCGCGGCCAGCAGCTTCTTGGCTTCCTCGACGTTGTAGTCGTACTTCTTGACGTCGGCGTTCCAGCCCTCGACCGTGTCCGGAAGGAACTGGCTGGCGACCTTGGCGCCCGGGGGCAGCTTCGAGTCGACCAGGGCCTGCCGGTTGATCGCGTAGGAGATCGCCTGGCGCACCTCGGGCTTGGCCAGCGCCGGGTTGCCCTTCTGGTTGATCGCCAGGTAGAGGATGTTGAACGCCGGACGGGTCAGGACGTTGAAGCCCTCCGTCTTCAGCGGCTCGACGTCCGCCGGGCCCACCAGGTCGTAGCCCTGGATGTCACCGGAACGCAGCGCCTGCTTACGGGCATTCTCGTCCGAGATGGTCTTGAAGATGACCGTCTTCAGCTTCGCCTTGTCGCCCCAGTAGGCGTCGTTGCGCTCGATCGTCAGCGACTTGTTCGGCAGGTCCCAGGTCTTGAACTTGAACGGGCCCGTGCCGGTCGGGTGCTCCAGCGCGTACGACGGGTACTTGATGTCGTCGGCGGTGCCGGCCACGGTCGACGCCTCGTACTGCTTGAGGGCGGCCGGGCTGTGGATCGAGAACGACGGCAGCATCAGCGCCGACGGGATCTTGCTGGAGACGCGGGTGAAGGTCAGGTCGACCGTCGTCGCGTCCTTCGCCGCACAGGACTTGAACAGGCTCGGCGGGAGCTCCGCGCTCTCGTTCTTCGCGAAGCCGCCCATGACGTCCTGCCAGTACGGCGTGACGTCGGGGCTCTGCATCAGACCGGCCGAGTTGTACCAGCGGTCGAAGTTGACACAGACGGCCTCGGCGTTGAAGTCGGTGCCGTCGTGGAACTTCACGCCGGACCGGAGCTTGAACGTCCAGGTCGTGCCGGCCGCATCCGGAGTCCAGCTCTCGGCCAGACCGGGCGACGGCTTGGTGCCGCCCTCCTCCGGGCGCACCAGGGTCTCGAAGATCTGCCGGGCGACACGCAGCGACTCACCGTCGCTGGCGAAGCTCGGGTCGAGAACCTTCGGGTCGCCGGCAACACCGAAGACCAGCGAGTCCTTGACGGCGGCGTTGCCACCCTCGTCACGCTCACTCTCGGCGCAGCCGGAAGCTGCCAGAACGGCGACTGCGGCAACCGCGATCGCGGCCCTCCGCCTCGATGGACGCATCGTGCTTCACCTCTGCCTTGTGGGGGTGGTCAACGCGGTGGAGTGTGCCACCGATGCGACGGACATTAACGGCCCGGTAAGTTTCCGGGGACCCGTTGGTATCCAATCGTGTTGTTACAAGGCTGCTTCGTAACGCAACCACCCCAACACAGAGCGCTCAGACGGCGCGCCGCCCCTCGAATGCGCGACCCAGCGTGATCTCGTCCGCATACTCCAAGTCACCGCCGACCGGCAGGCCACTCGCCAGACGTGTCACCGCGAGGCCCATCGGCTTGATGAGCAACGCCAGATAGGTCGCCGTGGCCTCACCCTCCGTATTCGGGTCGGTGGCCAGGATCAGCTCCTTGACCTCGCCCGTCCCCACCCGGAACAGCAGCTCACGGATCTTCAGATTGTCCGGCCCGATGCCCTCCAGCGGGTTGATCGCCCCGCCGAGCACGTGATATCGCCCCCGGAACTCACCGGTGCGCTCGATCGCCACGACATCCTTCGGCTCCTCCACCACACACAACACCTCGTTGCTGCGGCGCGGATCCCGGCAGACGCGGCACTGCTCCGACTCGGCCACGTTGAAGCAGGTCGTACAGAAACGCACCAGGTCCTTGACCTTGCGCAACGCGGTGGCCAGCCGGTTGACGTCGGCCGGATCCGCGGAGAGGACATGAAAAGCGATGCGCTGCGCCGACTTCGGGCCCACGCCCGGCAGCCGGCCCAGCTCATCGATCAGGTCCTGGATGGCACCTTCATACACGGGATCAGAACCCCGGCAGGGAGAAGCCGCCGGTCGCCGGACCCATCTTCGTCTCGGCCAGCTCACGCTGCGCCTCGGCCGCACTGTGGATCGCGGCGAGAACCAGATCCTCCAGCGTCTCCACGTCGTCGGAATCGACCACCTTCGGGTCGATCTTCACCGACTTGAACTCACCCAGACCGGTGATCACCACGGTCACCAGCCCGTTGCCGGCACTCGCGGTCAACTCGGCCTCGGCCAGCTCGGCCTGCGCCTGGGCGACCTGCGCCTGCATCTTCTGCGCCTGCTTCATGAGCTGCTGCATGTTCGGCTGTGCACCGGGCCGCATGGCACCGCTCCTCATCTAATCGGTTCGCTGTCCACCGTCGATACGGGGCGGCGGTCGAAGTTACCGCCGCCAGCGTAGCCGCCGCCCCCACCATGCCCACGGAGACGCCACAACAACCGCACGCCCGTCGCGCGGACCTCCACCGTGACACCCGGCCCCGCACAGCCACCGCGGGCCGGCCCACCACCAGGTGGTGACCCGTGGTGCGAATCGGACCGCAACTCACCACACAGCACCCACCCACCACCGACGTGGCCCCTGACGGCTCACTGCCGACCGCACTCACCACCGCAGCACCCACCGACGTGGCCACTCACGGCTCACCGCAGAGCGCACTCACCACCGCAGCACCCACCGACGTGGCCACTCACGGCTCACCGCAGAGCGCACTCACCACCGCAGCACCCACCCACGTGGCCACTCACGGCTCGGTTCGGACCGCCCACACCACGCTGGAAGCGGGGGTGCGGGCGGCTCAGAGTTCGGCGATCTTCTCGGCGCCGAACGCCTCCCGGAGCAGCTGGATGGCCTGCTCCTCGCTGCTCTGGCGCGCGGTCTTCTCGTCGATCACCTCGTCGAGTGGTTCGTCTCCCGGGTCGAAACCCTCATAGGCGGTCGCAGGACCGTCATATTCCGGGTCGAATGGCGCTTCCTCAGCCGTCGGGGCGTCGGACCAGTTCCGCGAGCCACCACCCCCGGCCGCGGCAGCCGGACGGCCCGGCGCCGCACGACCCGCCGGAGCAGCGGCGGCACCGCTGCGGGCGTTGGCCACCGCGGCCCGCGCCGCCGCCGCGCCACCGGCGCCCTCGACTCCGGTACGCGCGGCCGCCCGGGCAGCCTCCATGGCCGCCGATCGGGCCGGAGCCGCGGGAGCCGTGTTCCGTGGCGGCGCCGCCGGCGCGGCCGCACCCCGGGGAGCAGCCGAAACCGCCGCCCCACCGAACGCCGATCCGCCACCGACCCCACCGGAACCCGGCACCGGCGATCCGGGGCCACCCGCCACGGACCCGGGAGCAGACGCCCCAGGCACCGAACCGGAACCCGCCGCCCCTGGAACAGACGCCAGCGAACCGGCCCCGGAGGCCCCTACCTCGCTGCCACCCGCGCCCACCGCCCCGGCACCGGGCCGAGCCGGCTCCGGCCACCCGGACGCCGACGCACCGCCAGAAGCGTCTCCACTCGTCGCGCCACTCGTGGCCGCCGCACCAGGCCGCGCAGGCTCAGGCCACCCGCCCTCAGCACCACCGGCCGCACCAGGCTGTGCAGCCGCAGGCCACCCGCCCTCAGCACCGCCGGTTGCCGGACCCGCATCGCCAGGCTGTGCGGCCTCAGGCCAGCCGGCGTCGGCACCGGCAGCCGTCATACCTGCACCGCCAGGCCGCGCCGGTTCGGGCCAGCCGTTATCGGTGCCGCCGATCGCTGCTCCCGCACCGCCAGGCTTCACCGGCTCGGGCCAACCACCATCAGCGCCGCTGGACGACACTCCCGCCCCACCAGGCCGTGCCGGCTCGGGCCAACCGCCGTCGGCGGCTGTTCCCGGTTCGGCCGAGCGGATCGGTCCAGACCGACCGCTGCCAGCCGCTGTTTCCGGTTCGGCCGAGCGGATCGGTCCAGACCGACCGCTGCCAGCCGCTGTTTCCGGTTCGGCCGAGCGGATCGGTCCAGACCGACCGCTGCCAGCCGCTGTCTCTGGTTCGGCCGAGCGCATCGGCGCGGGCCGACCGGCATCGCCGTGCCGATCGGACGACGGTGTGCCGGCCGAGGGTCCCATCGGCCGTGGCTGGTTGAGATCGGTGGTGTCCGAAGAAGGGGCGTGAGGGCGCGCGGCCGCAGGCCAATCCTCGTCGGCGTCGGCCGCCGGGGCCCGCTGTGGCCGGGAAGGGCGTGACTCGGTACGGCCTGTGTTGCGTTCCGGCGCCGAGGCGGAAGCGCCCGACTGGGCGGCCGGTCGTCCGGGACCGCTGGGTCGACGTCCAGCCGACTGGTCGCGACCGTCTCCGGGCCTCGATGATCCACGGGCCGGAGTGGCCTCGCCGACCTCGCAACGGATCCGCCAGTCCCCACCGGGGGCTTTCCGGAATTCCGTGGCGATCGCCTCGCGCCAGTTCAGGAAGCGGTCCACGAGCGCCTGCGTCGGCGCGGCGAACACGACCGTGTCGCCTTCGACGTCGCGGATGCCGATGCCGTACTCCTGCATGGCCCGGACCTTGGGCTGCTGCTGGCCGAGCGTGTGCCAAGCGGCACGGACCCGCTCGGAGCGCTCGTCCCGGTGATCATCGATGGCGGGATGTGGGGGCTCGGCTTGGGCGGCGGGACGGTTTTCCGCCGACGGCCGGGCCGGTGCGGACGGAGCCTCGCCGACCGGTTCGTCGTCCCAGGGCGGTTCTTCGTCGTAGTAGCCGGTGTCGACCGGCTCGGGGTGGCCGCCGTCGGCAACCTGGTTCCAATCGGGCTCGCCGGCCGCGTCGCCAACCCGCGCCGGGGACGCGGAACCCGGCCCTCCTGCGGATGGCCCGGCAGGCACCGACGACGGCGAGCCGGGAGAAGACGACGGCGAGGCGGCAGAAGGCGACGGCGAGCCGGCAGAAAGAACTGGCGAAGGCACAACGCCGGAGACGGCCGACGAATCCCGACCAGCGGAAGTCGTGGCCGAGGAGCCCGGCCCGGCGAGAGCCCCCACGGGGCCGGCCGCACCAGCTGGGGAAGCCGCAGCAGGGGAAGCAGCAGTCGGGCTCGGAGCAGCAGTCGGGCTCGGAGCAGCAGTCGGGCTCGGAGCAGCAGTCGGGCTCGGAGCAGCGGTCGGGCTCGGAGCAGCCGGCGAAACAGGGCGGGCGGCGCCGCCCGGACGGCTGGAGGCACTACGCGCCGCAGCGGCGGCAGCAGCCATGGCGGCCGCCTTTCCACCGGGGCCGGCACCGCCGCCGACACCGCCAGCGGCACCGCCGCCGACACCGCCAGCGGCACTGCCGCCCCCGCCACCAGCAGGGGCACCGGCGCCACCATCACCGTTATCAGCGGAGACGTTGTCGGCACGGGGCCCCTCGACGGCGGCGTCCGCGACGGGGCGCCCGCCTCGTACCCCTCCCTGCTCCAGCCTCTCCAGCCGCTGGAGCAGGGCGGACGCCGAAGCGTCCGCACCCGGCAGCAGCATGCGGGCCGTGACCAGCTCGAGCAGCAGGCGCGGCGCGGTCGTGCCGCGCATCTCGACGAGGCCGTTGTGCAGGATGTCCGCGCAGCGGGACAGAGTCGCGGCACCGAGCCGCCCGGCCTGCCCGGCCATCATGTCCAGCTGGTCGGCGGGACCGTCGATCAGGCCCTTGGCGACCGCGTCCGGCACCTGCTGCAGAACGATCAGGTCACGGAACCGCTCGAGCAGGTCGGAGGCGAAACGGCGGGGCTCGTGGCCGGCCTCGGCGACCCGGTCGATGGTGGCGTAGGCGGCGGCGCCGTCACCGGTGGCGATGGCGTCGCACATCTCGTCGATCAGGGCGACGTCGGTGACGCCGAGCAGGCCGACCGCACGCGCGTAGGTGACGCCGTCGGGGCCGGAGCCGGCGATCAGCTGGTCGAGGATCGACAGCGAATCCCGGGCGCTGCCGCCGCCGGCCCGCACGATGAGCGGGAACACCGACGGCTCGACGGCGACGCCCTCGGCGTCGGTGAGCTGCTGCAGGTAGGGCCGGAGCACGGCCGGCGGGATGAGCCGGAACGGGTAGTGGTGGGTCCGGGACCGGATCGTGCCGAGCACCTTGTCGGGCTCGGTCGTGGCGAAGATGAACTTCACATAGTCCGGAGGCTCCTCGACGAGTTTGAGCAGCGCATTGAAGCCGGCCGACGAGACCATGTGCGCCTCGTCGATCACATAGATCTTGAAGCGGCTGCTGGCGGGGGCGAAGAACGCCTTCTCCCGGAGCTCGCGGGCGTCGTCGACACCACCGTGGCTGGCCGCGTCGATCTCGATGACGTCGATCGAGCCGGCGCCGTCGTTGGCCAGCGACTTGCAGGACGCGCACACCCCGCACGGCTCCGGTGTGGGGCCCTGCTCGCAGTTGAGCGACCGGGCCAGGATGCGGGCGCTGGAGGTCTTGCCGCAGCCCCGTGGGCCGGAGAAGAGATAGGCGTGGTTGAGACGCCCGCTGCGCAACGCCTGCGACAGCGGCTCGGTGACGTGCTCCTGGCCGATGACCTCGGCGAAGGTGCGCGGCCGATACTTCCGATAGAGGGCGAGTGCCACTCCTGCCACCTCCTGAACGACCGCGTCATTCTCCGTCGAGGGTCTGACAAGAACAAACGACGTGCCCCGGAAGTGACCGGAAACTGAAGGACCCCTCGTGCACCCGCCAGAGCCCGCTTATCCTTGCTGCCTTCCGGCCCTGGGGAGGTTCACAGGATGACGCCGCACGAGGGGCTACCCGAGAGCCTACCTGGCCGCGCCCAGCCGCGTGCGGACCCCCTCCCCGCGGCGAGCCCACCGAAAGGGTCTGTATTCTGGCGCACGGAGGATTCGCCTAGTGGCCTAGGGCGCACGCTTGGAAAGCGTGTTGGGGGAAACCCCTCACGAGTTCGAATCTCGTATCCTCCGCCAGCCCTCACCAGGGCAGACGCGACAAGGCCGGACCCGCTGGGTCCGGCCTTCTTGCTGTCGCCGCCTCAGCTGATCCTCGCCTGCGGCTCGAACCTCACATGCATCGATGCGGGCCCGGCCGACCAGCCGCAGTTTCTGGCCCGCGAATGCGTACCTCGTCCCGCCAACGTGTAGAGCTCAGCTTCTCCGTAGCACGCTGTACCACTCCTGTACAACAGGAGTGGTACAGGAACGCTGGGCGATCAGCGCCAAGCTGGCTGGTCGATGAGCACTCGGAGGTCCCCCGCGGAGGGCTCCCTGCAAGCATCTGGGAGACGATCAGCGCCTTCGCGAACGCGGACGGCGGTTGCATCCTGCTGGGGATCGATGAGAAGGACGACTTCCGGATCAGCGGCGTGGCAGACGCCGGTGCCCAGGAATCGCAGTTGTCCGCAATTTGCTCCGAGATGGAGCCTCCGGTCCGAGCACAGATCTACTCCGTCACCATCGATGACGAGATCGTGGTCGTCTGCGAGGTACCGCAACTGCCCAAAGATCAGCGACCTTGTCACAAGCGCTCCCTCGGCCCATGGGCAGGGTCCCGCATCCGGGTAAGCGACGGCGACAGGAAGCTCACCGACTACGAGGTTGGTGTGCTGCTGTCCAACCGACGCGAGCAGAAGCACGACCTGTCGCCCGTCCCGGGCGCAAAAGTCGGCGATCTGGACTCAGAACTGGTCAGCGCGTTCCTCCGGCGGATCCGCGATACCAGGAGTGACATCTTCCGCAAAGTCGACGACGAGCGTGCCCTGACGATGCTCAACGTTCTGACCAGGCAGGGGGATCAGGCCGTTCCCACCCTCGCGGGCTTGCTCGTTTTCGGTCTGTACCCACAAACCTTCGAGCCTCAGCTCGACATCACCTTCGTGGTCTACCCATCCTCCGAAGCCGGGCTTCTGGGCAACTCCGGCGAGCGCTTCACGGAGAACAGATCGATTGACGGCTCCATCCCCTTCATGGTCGCCGAATGCATCCGACTTCTGAAACGCAACATGCGAAGACGCAGCATCGTATCTGGCATCTTCCGCACCGAAGAATGGGAGTATCCCGAAGAGGTTCTCCGAGAAGCCCTGGTCAACGCGATCGTCCACCGGGATTACTCAGAATTTGCCAGGGGCACTCAGGTCCAGGTCGAGATGTACCCTGACCGCCTCCTAATCCGAAATCCCGGTGGCCTTTACGGTCCCGTCGATGTCCGGTCCCTGGGCGTCACCACCGTCACGTCGTCTCGCAACAAGGCACTTTTGAAGATTCTGGAGGACACCCCCTTCGGAGACGGTCACATGGTCTGCGAAAACCGCGGAACCGGCATCGCCCGAATGCTTTTGGCGTTGACTGACGCTGGGATGGAGCCGCCTGGTTTCGCCGATGACATAGCCTCCTTCTCCGCTGAGTTTCCCAACCACACGTTGCTGGACGAAGAGGCTCTGAACTGGCTCGGGTCCCTCGACAGGCATCCCCTGACGAGAGCCCAGATGACCGCACTGGTGATGATGCGCAACGGCATCGCTCTCAACAACAGCAGCTATCGCGCGGCGACCAGTGTTCGGGACAGCCGGACGGCAAGCCGTGATCTCCGGGACCTAGTCGACCGCAGGTTGATCGAGCAGTCTGGTACACGAGGGACGACCGTCGACCGCCTGATCGGGAACCAGGCTGAAGAAGCCGGCCTCTTCGACCGACCATCGCCGGGCAAAGCGATGTCGTCGCCCACCGACCTGACCTCGAACGAGCGCGCGGTGCTGGAATTTGTCCGCCGAGCTGAAACCTCAAGAGCCAGCGTCGAAGCAGCTACCGGACTCCCGTATCACCAGGTCGTCAGAGCACTCCAGAGCCTTCGCGACAAGAATCTTGTACAGATGAACGGCAAACACCGTTCGCGCTCGACGACGTGGTCCGCGACCTGATAGGTCAAGCTCCGGGAGAACGTCTCGTTCGCCCGCGTTCGCAGAGATACGCCTCCGCAACGGGCATGCAAGTCCGGCTTTCACTCGTTGTGCCCCGCCGATCGACCGCCGGTGAGGTGGGTCTATCCTCGGCATTGAAAACAGTGCGGGCGAGGGCCGGCTCCCGATCGGAGTCGGCCCTCGCCTCTTTCACTTCTTGATCTTCACGGTGACGCTGGTGGCACGGCCGTCGTAGTGGCCGGACCGCTTGGCGATCACGGTCAGGACCAGCTTCTTTCCGGCCCACGCCTTCTTCAGTTTCAGCGAGGTCGTGGTGGCGACGAGCGTGCCGTTGACGCGCCACTCGTACCGATAAGCGGTTGCCTTGGGTGACCAGACGCCGACCGAGGCCCGGACGGTCTTCAGTGCCTTCACCGTTCCGGTGATCTTCGGCCGGGTGGTCGCCTTCGGTGCCGGGCCTCGCACGACGGTGACGGCCGCGGATGTCGCGGTGTTGTCGCGATGGCCGGCGCGGTGGCCGGTCAGCGTCACGGTGAGGCGTTTGCCCAGCATGGACAGGGGCACGGTGTACGACCCACCGACCGCTCCCTGAATCGCCACACCGTTGGCGAACCACTGGTAGCCGTACCAGTCCACCGCCGGGCTCCAGACGCCGGCGTTGATCGTCAGTTTGTTGCCGGTGATGGCCTGGCCGATGATCACCGGTTTGGTGGTGACGGCCAGTTGCGGCGCCTGGACGACGATCTGATTCGCGGCGGTGAAGGTCCGGTTCGGTTCGCTGTACGACGTTCCGACGATGTCGTAGTCGCCGGGCGCGACGGTGGTGAAGTCGATGTCGGCGGTGTAGAGGTTGCGGGCCGCGTTGACGGACCGGATCACGATCGGGGCGACCTTCGTGCCGCCCTGGCTCAGCCAGACGGTGTCCTGCTGGTGCAGTCCGGCGCCTGCGATGGCGAGGGTCGCGGTGGCGCCGGTGGTCACGGTGTACCGCCCCTCGGTGGTGGGGCTGTTCGCGATCCAGTAGTTGACCTCGTCGCAGAGGAGCGTGGCGCAGTCGGCCTGGACCCGGTACGGCCCGGTGCTCTCGGCGACGAAGGCGAACAGCGCGCGCCGGCTGTTGACCTGCTGCGGGGTGGGCGAGCAGGTCCAGCTGTCACCGGCTGCGGCGCACTCGACGACTGAACCGTCCGCGTTGATCACCCAGGGCACGGCGTTCTGCGTGGTCACCGTGAAGTCGTCGTCGAATCCGACCGGCACGGACAGGCAGTGCGCACGGTCGTCGGCGGTGAAGGTCCCGGTCAGCGGCCCGAAGCCGTACGCCGTGCTGTCGGTGATCTGCCCGCAGTCGGCCGGGGCGTCGTAGTAGAAGCCGACCGCCCAGGTGTCCACCTCGTACGTGGCGGGCTGTGCACTGGTCACGACAGCCTCGGTGGACCGCACCAGGCAGGGGACGGCCGAGCAGGTGTGCAGTCCGCCCTCGTTGTCGAACCAGCGGACGGCCGGCGCGGTACCGGCCGAGGAGAGGTTCACCCACGTGTTGGCCGGCACCCGGTAGCACCGCAGGTCGCCGGAGCCGCCAACCGAGCCGGCCGTCGCGGCACCGCCGAAGGCGACCGAGGACGGCGTGGCACAGTTCGCGCTGATGCCGGTGACCTGGCTGATGCGGTAGGTCCCGGAGCCGGTGGCCGACCGCACGACGACCAGGTGCCGGTCGTTGCCGAGCCGGCAGCCGATCTGCTGGTAGGCGGTGGCGTTCGCGTCCTGGCAGGCCAGGTTGCCGAGACTGTCGTAGACGGAGAGGGATGCCGTCCCGTCGCCCTCGATCCGGTCGAGGGTGAGGATCTCCTGACTTTCCGAGCCGCCCCGCGGCAGGTCGAGGCAGGTGACGAAGTCGGTGCCGGAGAGCGCGGCGGTCACGCTGCCGGGGGCTCCGGGCACGCCGGCGGCCAGGTCGGCGCATTCGGTCGGCCCGGTGGTCCGCTGGAGGGCGACCTGGTATTCGCCACTGTCCCGCGGGTCCTCGGAGACCACGATCATCCGGGTCTCCTGCGGGATGGTGATCGCGCAGCCGTAGACGCTGGTGACGGGCGTGCTGCCGCACATGCGGGCGTTCTGCGGCTGGACGAGCTGCACGAGCGGCTGGTTAGCGGTGGGCGGCAGTGTCGCCTGGTAGCGGCCGGACGTCTCGCGCAGGGCCTGGCAGCTGACCTGACCCTGACCGGCGAAGGTGCCGCGGTAGGGGGTGCTGAACCCCTGGGCGGCCGTGCTCCCGCAGCCGGTCCCGAAGAGGTCGACGACCGTCGCGCGGAACGGCGCGGTGTGCGTCTCGGGCTCACCGGGGTCGGCGACCAGGTGGTAGGTGCCGGCGCCGAGGTCGCACCAGATGACGGCGCAGGCCAGGTTGCCGCTGCTGCTGTAGACGGCGCTCGCCAGGGTCCGGTTGTCGGCGTCCGAGGCCCGGGCGAGGTAGGCCTGGTATCGGGCGACGGTGAACGTCCGGCAGCTGCCCTCCTCCAGGGACCCGGCCGAGGGCTGATCGAATCCGGTCAGCCCGACCGCCGTGCAGTCGGCGGCGGCGACCGGCATCCGGGCCGGCGCCGCTGTCGCGGCATCGGCGTCGCGGGTGAGGAGGAAGCTGGGCACGGCGACGACCACCGCCATTCCGGCTGCGATCAAGAATTTGGCCGTACGGCTACCGCGCCATCGATTCACGCGGGCGATCATGACATCCGCGCCGGTCAGCCGAAAGATCAGTCCCGAGGAACGGACGATGCCGTCCCGTCGCTACATCCGTGCGGCCGCGATCGCGTCGTCGACCTCGGGGAAGATGGCGAAGTAGCGTCCCAGGCCGACCGTCTCCAGCAGCTGGGCCAGGAAGGGGTTGGCGCCGGCGAAGCTCAGCCACCCACCACGCGACGAAATCACCTGCTTGCTGACGATGAAGGCGCTGAGCCCGATCGAGTCGCAGAACTTGAGGCCGGTCAGATCGACCACGATCCGCGGGACCGGTCTCTCCAGGAGGCCGGCGAGGGTGGTATGCAACTGACCCGCGGTGTCGGCGTCGAGCTCACCGCCGAGGTGCAGCACCGTGACTTCGGCCCGGTGGTCGGTGACTGTTGCATGCATGATGATCGGCTTCCTACCCGTGCGATGGATATTCAGCCTAGATCCCGACCATCTCCGCACATCGGACAGCGCGTGTGTCAGCTGACACGAACGGGCCGGACCCGCGAGGGGTCCGGCCCGTTCGAGGCTGGCCAAGACAGGTCAAGCATTTGCGGCGCAGCCTGTGGGGGGCTCCTGGCGCGACCTCAGAGTTCGCGCCACCGCCAGCGTGGACCACGCCACGCGTCGGCCAGGATCATCGCTGACGCCTTGCCGGGACACTGCTGCACCTTCGACTTGCCCTCGGGGCCGCCCATCTGAGCCTCGACCTCCCAGAGCGCGCCGTCGGTGCGGACGTAGACGTCCCGGCGCGCGAGCCGGACGTCGCCATTCCACCAGTGATGCTCAACTCTCACATGACAAATCTAGGACAGACATCGACAGACCTGCGTAGGGCGATTCTGCGAAAGTTTCTCGACGCCCGGTCGGAACCACATTGTCTGATCCGGTGTATTTGGCTCGCGTGACTTGCGCAACACCCTACGTATTAGGGCCGTCCGCATTCAACTACACAGTGTAATTCCTGGCCGTGACCTGGGACGAAACACCACCGTTACATCCGGAGCGCTGATCATGGAGAACACCCGAACGGACGAGCCGCCGCTCCGGCACTCGGTGGACCCGGCCGACGGGCACGGACAGTAACAGTCACGGGGGTAGAAAACCAGAGAGCCCGATCCATTGGATCGGGCTCTCTCATGGCGGTGGCGGCGGGATTTGAACCCGCGGAGGGCGTAAACCCTCACACGCTTTCGAGGCGTGCTCCTTAGGCCACTCGGACACACCACCGGGAAGTACGTTACCGGACGCCTCAGGCGCCCTGTCTTGGGGTCACCCATAACCCAGCGCGACGTCGCTGACCTGGCAAGATCGACGCTCTGGCAACGGAATACGGAGGATTGAGATGAGCGTGCACATCGGCGGCAAGCCGGGCGACATCGCCGAGCGGGTGCTGCTGCCCGGCGACCCGATGCGGGCCAAGTGGATCGCCGAGACGTTCCTCGAGGACGCGGTCTGCTACACCCAGGTCCGCGGGATGCTCGGCTTCACCGGCACCTGGCAGGGTGTGCGGGTCTCGGTGCAGGGCTCCGGCATGGGCATGCCGTCGGCGTCCATCTACACCCACGAGCTGATCAACGAGTACGGCGTGAAGTCGGTGATCCGCATCGGATCGTGTGGCGCCCTCGCCATGGACCTGAACCTGGGCGACGTGATCGCTGCGATCGGCTCGGCCACCGACTCCAACATGAACCGGACCCGATTCGACGGTCTGGTCGACTACGCGCCGGTCGCCGACTTCGGTCTGCTGCGGACCGCCGTGGAGGCCGCCGAGGCGCTGGGCACCCCGATCCGGGTCGGCCCGATCCTGGCCGCCGACGCCTTCTACACCGACCGCCCGGACCTCTACGACAGCCTCGCCGACTACGGCGTCCTCGCGGTCGAGATGGAGTCCGCGGCCATCTACACGATCGCCGCCCGTTACAAGGCCAAGGCCCTGACCATCCTGACGGTCAGCGACCACATCAAGCGCGGCGAGGCGATGGACTCGGCGCAGCGCGAGCAGGGCTTCAGCAACATGGTGAAGATCGGCCTGAACACGGCGATCGCCGACGCCTGACGCCCGGTCAGCGGAAGAAGCCGCGCATCAGGTCGGCACACTCGGCTTCGAGGACGCCGCCGTAGACCTCGGGGCGATGGTTGAGACGGCTGTCGCGGACCACGTCCCAGAGGGAGCCGACGGCGCCCGTCTTCGGCTCCCAGGCGCCGAAGACCAGCGTCGAGACCCGGGCCAGGACCAGCGCCCCGGCGCACATGGTGCACGGCTCCAGGGTCACCACGAGGGTGCAGCCGGCCAGCCGCCACTCCCCGAGCCGGGCGGCGGCCCGCCGGATCGCCAGCACCTCGGCGTGCCCGGTCGGGTCGCCGGTCAGTTCCCGTTCGTTCCCGGCGGCCGCCAGTTCGGCGCCGTCGGGACCGAGGATGATCGCCCCGACCGGGACGTCCTCGGGCGAGGTGGACGCGACGGCCAGGGCCCGCCGCATCCACTCCTCGTGCTGCCTGCGGCGTATCACGCCTCGCGCAGCTCCTCCATCTCGTCCCCGCACCCGATCTTCTGACAGATCTCGGCGGTGACGTCGGACGGCAGCATCCCCTCCATACCGCAGAGGGCGAGCAGCCTCTGGGCGTTGAGGCCCAGGTCGCCGAGCAGTTCGGCATCACCGATCGGGTCGGCGTCCGTATCCACCGGCTTCTCCTCGTCGTCCCCCGCGGCCAGATCGTCCAGCCCGAGGGCCGGCGTCTCGATCTCACCGAGCAGCACGGAACCGATCCGCGACTCCTCGGCGAAGCCCGAGTCCGAGCCGAAGACCCGCAGGTCCTCACCCTCGTCCAGGCGCAGGATGGCGAGGTACTCGTCGTCGCTCTCGACGAACAACACCGCGAGGTCGGCGTCCGGCTCGGTATCCCGGAGCGCGTCCACCACCTCGTCGATGTCGGCCAGGCCCGAAAGGTCCAGCTCCGACGCCGTCCAACCGTTCTTACTGCGGGCGACGGCGGCAGCGAAAATCGACACGATTTCCCCCAACACGACTGTTAACTCTCAGCGCCTGACGGTAGCTGGTGGGACGGCGGGCGCATCGCGCCACGCCCTTGGCGGGACCGAACTCAGTTCGCCGGGCGGCGACGGGTGGCGATCAGCTCGCGGAGCCGGAGGCCACGCAGGCGCGACGACGGTATCGACTCACGTGTCGATTTCGCCTGGGCCAGAGCGGCGAGCAGCTCGAGGCGGCGACGGCTGCGATCGGGGTCCAGCCGTTGTGGCGAGGGGGCCATGCGACCGAGAGTGCGGCAGCCGCGCGGCGTTAGTCAAGGGTCGATGGGCATGTCGGCAGACCCACTGCTCAGGGCTACCGAAAGGGCACGTCGGGTGGCGGAAATCACCACAACGGCCAGTCCAGCGTGGTGATCCAGTGGGTCGTGACGAAGAACATCGCGATCGACAGCGCCAACCCGCTCGCCACGGCCACGCCGACCGCCACACCGCGGTCGCCGAGCACCGCCAGGACCACCGAGACGGCCCAGGCGGCGAGCGCGGCACCGATGGTCCACCACGCGTAGGACCCGAGACCGTCGCCGAGGCTGCCGAACAGGACGAACCACACCGTCGTCGCCGACAGACCGCTGATCACCGGCCCGGCAGTGACCGGATGCGGCTCCCGGTAGACGGGGCGGGGCGGCAGCCCGGTGAACATCGGCGGCGGGGGGAGATCACGGGGCGGCATGTAGCCCGGCGGCGGTGGTGCGGCCGCGGGCCAGGAAACCTGGCGGTCTGCCATCTCACACTCCTCCTCTGCGCACCTGATGCCAGCCTAGCCATCGTCGGGTCGGCACGATCTGCGGTCTTCTGCCAGGATGGCGCGGTGCGTTCACTCCGTACCCTCTCCGGTCTGACGATCGCGGCCGTCTGCCTCGCCGGCTGCGGCGGCGCCGGTGGGGTGTCCTCGCCGGCCGCGACCCCGCAGTTCGTGGATCCGGCCGCGCAGGCGTCGAGCGCCGAGTCGGCTGCGGCGAGCGCCGTGCCGCAAGCCTCCGTGCCGGCGAGCCCGAGCGTCAGCGCGCCGGCCAAGGCGAAACCGAAGCCGAGCGCGTCCGAGACCGCCACGACGGCCTCGGTGAAGTACGTGTTCCCGGTCGACGCGTCGAACGTGGACTGGAGCAACACGCACTCGAAATACCCGGCGACCGACATCTTCGTGAACTGTGGCGAGGATTTCGTGGCCACCACGAGCGGCACGGTTCTGGAGATCAGCCTCACCGACCGCTACGTGGAGGGCAACCCGGACGGGCCGTACAACGGCGGGCTGTCGGTGTCGATCGAGGGTGACGACGGGGTGCGCTACTACGGGTCGCACCTGAGCAAGGTCCAGTCCGGCATCAAGGCCGGGGTTCGGGTCAAGGCGGGGCAGTTGCTCGGCCTGACCGGCAAGACCGGCAACTCCAGTGGTGTCTGCCACCTGCACTACGGCATCTCGCCGGCGTGTGCGAAGACGGGCGACTGGAAGGTGCGGCGCGGCGTCGTCTGGCCCTACACCTACCTGGCCTCGTGGCGTAAGGGTGGGCAGAAGAGCCCGGTCGCCACGGTCGCCACCTGGGAGAAGGACCACGACTGCAAGGCCTAGAGTCTCTGGCGTGCGTATTGCGGTCATCGGCCTGGGGCTGATCGGCGGATCGTTGCTGCGGGCGCTCGGCGGGGCCGGGCACGACGTGGTGGGTTTCGACGCCGACCCGGCCACGCGGGAGCTGGCCCGGGAGAGCGGGTTCCAGGTCGCCGGTTCGGTTCGCGAGGCTGCCTTCGAGAGTGATGTGGCAGTTCTGGCCGTACCCCTGCCGATTTTGCCGGAAGTCGTCGCCGACCTGGACGGATATGGCGGTCTGATCACCGATGTGACGTCGGTGAAGGGTCCCGTCAGGGACCTGTTGGAGGGTCGGCGGTTCGTCGGCGGGCATCCGATGGCGGGGAAGGAGACGTCCGGTTTCGCGGCGTCCGAGGCCGGGTTGTTCGAGGGTTGTGCCTGGGTGTTGTGCCTGGAGCCGCACGGGACGGATCTGGACGACTGGCTGCTGCTGGCCGGATTGTTCACCGCGATGGGCGCGCGGGTGGTGCCGGTGACGGCGGCCGAACACGACACCACGGTGGCGCAGATCAGTCATGTGCCACATCTGTTCGCAGCCGTCCTGGCCGATCAGCTGCTGTCGAATCCGCTGGCCGGGACTCTGGCGGCCGGGTCGTTCCGGGACGGCACCCGGGTGGCCGCCACCCGACCGGAGTTGATCGCGGCGATGTGCGGCGGCAACTGGAGCTCGGTCCATCGGGAGTTGCACCTGCTCATCGGCGAGTTGGAACAGCTGGCGGCCGATCTGACCCTGCCCGATCCGATCGAGGCCTTGACCTTCCACCTGCGGCGGGCCTCCGAGGCGCGGCGCGCGTGGCCGTCGGCGGAGGGCCGGACGGACACGCTAACGGCGGACATCCAGGCTCTGCTGGCGCTGGGCCGCTCAGGCGGATGGGTGACTTCCGTGAATGGCACCGAGGTTGTCGGAAAGCGGCCAGGACCTGACCGCTTTCTTCTCTAGCGTTAGGGGTGTTCACGACACCAGCCGCAGGGAGTCTCCGATGCCCGGTCAGGTCCGCCCCGTCACCGACGAGCAGGACGGTCTGCTCGCCTACCTCGCCCAGATGCGTTACGTGATCAAGCTGACCGCGTACGGGCTCACCCCCGAGCAGTTGCGGGCCACGCCGAGTGCCAGCGCCCTCAGCGTCGCCGGCCTGATCAAGCACGTCGCGACCACCGAGGAGGGCTGGATGACGACGGTGCGCGGCGAGCAGCAGCCGATCGACTACGGCGCCTACGAGCGCAACTTCTCGATGGCCGACGACGAGACCATCGAGGAGATCTTCGCGATGTACGACCGGGTGGCCGAGGCGACCGAGAAGACGGTCCGGGACATCGCCGACCTCGACCACCGGGTGCCGATCGACCACTCGGTGCCGTGGAACCCCAAGGAGTACGACTTCTGGTCGCTGCGCTGGGTGCTCCTGCACCTGATCCAGGAGACCGCGCGGCACACGGGGCACGCCGACGTCATCCGGGAGACCGTCGACGGCGCCACCGCGTACCCGCTGATGGCCGCCGCCGAAGGCTGGCCGGAGAGCCCTTGGATGAAGCCCTGGAAGCCCGCGGTCTAGGGCTTCTCGCCCCGGTCCACCCGGATCACCCGGCGGTCCGTGACGATCGCGGTGACCAGGTCGAACGGGGTGATGTCGAAGGCCGGGTTCACCGCCTCGCTCCAGGCGGTGACCTCGGCCGAACCGCGGTCCTCGATCTCCACCTGCGCACCGGACGGCGTCGCGTGATCGACTGTGGACTCCGGCGCCACCACCAGGAACGGGATGCCGGCCCGCCGCGCGCCGAGCGCGTGCGAATACGTCCCGATCTTGTTGATCACATCGCCGTTGGCGCAGATCCGGTCGGCGCCGAGGATCACCGCGTCGACCTCGCCGCGGGCCATCAGGAACGGCCCGGCCGAGTCGACGGCGACCCGGTGCTCGATGCCCCAGCGGGTCAGCTCCCACGAGGTGAGCCGGGCGCCCTGCAGCAGCGGCCGGGTCTCGCTGGCGATCACCCCGGCCAGCCGGCCGCGCTGGTGCAACTCGCCGACCACACCGAGGGCGGTGCCGACGGTAACCGCGGCCAGCGCCCCGGTGTTGCAGTGGGTGAGCAGGCGCGGCCGGGCCCCGCACAGCTCGACGACCAGGTCGGCGCCGAGCCGCGCCATCGCCGCCGACGCGGCGATCTCCTCGTCCCGCACGGCGCAGGCCTCGGCGAGGACGGCCTCCGGCCCGTGCGGGATCAGCGCCGCGGCCCGTTGCGCGCCGCGAGCCAGGTTCACCGCCGTCGGGCGTGCGGTCTCGACGCGTTGTACGGCCACCGCCAGCGCCACCGGATCGTCGACATGGATCCGGGCCGCCAGCGCCACCCCGAACGCCCCGGCCACACCCAGTGCCGGCGCGCCGCGCACCGCCAGCGACTGGATCGCCGCGATCAGCTCCCCGACGGTGTGCAGCCGCAGCACCCGTTCCTCGCCCGGCAGGGCCGTCTGATCGATGATCTCGACGGCCCCGTTGACCCAATCGATGGTCCGCAAACCTGTTCCGCCCGTTCGTTGATCTGGAAGGTACCGACCTCGATATGTAGCAGGCAAGACCATAAGATCAGCGACCATCACGGGGAGGAATGCGACATGGGGCTTTTCAGCCGGGGACCGGCCATCGATCCGACGCACGGCGACCCGCGGGCGCGTGCACTCGTCACGGCGTTGACCGTGCGGGACCGCGACACCGTGCGGGCGGTCTTCTCCGACGTGTACGACCCGGACGCCCGCGCCTATCTGATGTCGCTGGCCTCGGACGTCTCCGGCGTGCAGGACTGGATCGGCGGGTGGATCGCCGACGAGCCCGACGCGACGCTGCCGCTGCTGATCCGCGGCTGCCATGCGGTCTCCTGGGCCTGGGAGGCACGCGGTGCGGCGTACGCCAAATACACCTCGCACCAGCAGTTCGAGGGTTTCTTCGAGCGGCTCCGGCTGGCCGAGAGCTCCCTGAAGGAGGTCGTCGAGCGGACTCCCGAGGACACCACGGCGTGGGCCTGGCTCACGCTGTCGGCCCGGGGCAGCCAGGTCGGCACGGACGAGGCCGCCGCCCGCTTCGACGCGGTGATGAAGTACGCGCCGGCTCACGTGATGGCGCACGAGGAGCGGCTGCAGTTCCTCTGCGCGAAGTGGTCGGGCAGCCACGCCGAGATGTTCCACTTCGCCCGCTCGGCCGCCACCAGGGCCGTTCCCGGCAGCCTGGTGCACAACGTCCTGGCCGCCGCCCACATCGAGTACTGGCTGAGCCTGCCGTCGGGGCAGGACCAGGAGCACATGCGCAACCCGCAGGTGCGGCACGAGCTGATCGCGGGGGCGTACCACTCGGTGCTGCACCCGGGGTTCCAGCGGATCCCCGGCTGGCCGTCGCGGGCCAACACGTTCGCGATGGCGCTGCACCTGAGCGGGGAGTACGGGCACGCCGCCCGGGTCTTCGACGTGATCGGCGACCACGTCACCGAGTGGCCGTGGCAGTACCGGGGCGACGCGGCCCGCAAGTTCGCCTCGGCCCGCAAGGATGCGTACGCCTTCGGCCGCTGACCCCTAGGCTGACGTCATGGCTTCCCCCCGTGACCCGGTCGCCGACCTGCGGCGCATCGCGTTCCTGCTGGAGCGGGCCAACGAGGCGACCTACCGGGTGCGGGCGTTCCGGTCGGCGGCCGCGGTGGTCGCGAAGACGCCGCACGACGAGCTGGTCGCCCGGGCCGAGGCGGGCACGCTGGCGAAACTGGCCGGCGTCGGTGATGTCACGGCCCGCTGCGTGACCGAGTCGCTGGCCGGCGAGGAGCCGGTCTATCTGCGGCGGATCGCCGCCACCGAGGGGACCGACCTGCCGGCCGCGGCCGCCGAGCTGCGGTCGGCGCTGCGCGGGGACTGTCACGTGCACTCCGACTGGTCCGACGGCGGTTCGCCGATCGAGGAGATGGCGCTGGCCGCGGCCGACCTCGGCCACGAGTACTTCGTGCTCACCGACCACTCGCCGCGCCTCACCGTGGCCCGCGGGCTGACCGCCGACCGGTTGCGCAAGCAGCTGGACCACGTGGACCGGCTGAACGCGGCACTGCCCGAGGGGTTCCGCATCCTCACCGGCATCGAGGTGGACATCCTGGAGGACGGTGGCCTGGACCAGGAGGACGAGTTGCTGGCCCGGCTGGATCTGGTGGTCGGCTCGGTGCACAGCAAGCTGCGTGACGACGCGGCGCGGATGACCCGGCGGATGGTGACCGCGATCGCCAACCCGCATCTGGACGTGCTCGGGCACATGACCGGCCGGAAGGTGGCGGCGGCCGGCGAGGGCGACGCCGCACACCGCAAGGCGCGGACCCGGCCGCCCAGCGACTTCGATCTGGAGCGGGTGATCGGCGCGGTCCTGGAGCACGGCAAGGCCATCGAGATCAACTCGCGGCCGGACCGGCTCGACCCGCCGAAACGGATGCTGACCGTCGCGCGGGAGGCCGGCTGCCTGTTCACCGTCGACACCGACGCGCACGCGCCGGGCCAGTTGGACTGGCTGGACTTCGGGTGTGAGCGGGCCGCGCTGTGCGGTGTACCGGCCGACCGGATCGTGAACACATGGACCGCCGAACGTCTCACCCGGTGGACCGCGTCACACGCCTGACGTCCCGTAGGGTCAGCGCTCGTGGGACGAATTGACGAACTCGCGAACCGTTACGTCGACGAGTGGGCCGCCCTCAATCCGACGGGCGCCACCGGAGCCGGCATAACCGGCTATGACGACAAGACCGACGACCTCTCGCCGGAGGGCTTCGAGGCACAGGCCGAGCTGATCCGCCGGACCGTCAACGAGCTCGACGTCACCGAGCCCGAGCACGAGTCCGAGCAGGTCGCCAAGGACGCCATGATGGAGCGCCTGGGGCTCCAGCTGGCGCGGTACGACGCGGGCTACGTCAGCACCGACGTCAGCGTCATCACCAGCGGCCTGCACGAGCTGCGCATGGTGTTCGACGTGATGCCGTCCGAGGGTGAGGAGGCGATCGCCAACATCACCACCCGGCTGAAGGCGTTCCCGCACGCTCTCGACCAGTACCGGCGGACCCTGCTGGAGGGCGCCGCCGACGGCCGGGTCAGCGCCCGTCAGCAGTTGCTGGCGGTGGCCGAGCAGTGTGAGGCGTGGACCGACCCGGCCCGCGACGACTTCTTCAACGGGCTCGCCGGCCGGCTCGCTGCCTCCGGTGCTCTCGGGGCCGAGCTGCGGCGCGGGGCCGAGGCGGCCACCGCCGCGACCGCCGCTTTCGGCGTGTTCCTGCGCGAGGAGCTGGCGCCGAAGGGCCGGGACAAGGAGGCCGCCGGGCTGGAGCGGTACGCTCTGGCCTCCCAGTACTTCCTCGGCGCCAAGGTGGACCTGCAGGAGACTTACCTCTGGGGCTTCGCAGAGCTGGACCGGCTGGAGCGGGAGATGCGTGCCGTGTCGGCCCGGATCGCCGGTTCCGGCGCCTCGATCGACGAGGCGGTGGCCGCGCTGGACGCCGACCCGGCCCGCACGATCGCCGGCAAGGAGGCGTTCCGCGACTGGATGCAGGCCCTCTCCGACCGGGCGATCACCGAGCTGAACGGCACGCACTTCGACATCGAGGCCCCGGCGCAGAAGCTGGAGTGCTGCCTCACCCCGACCAGCGACGGCGGCATCTACTACACCGGCCCGAGTGAGGACTTCTCCCGTCCCGGCCGGATGTGGTGGGCGGTGCCGGAGGGTCAGCAGAACTTCTCGACGTGGCGCGAGGTCACCACGGTCTACCACGAGGGGGTGCCGGGCCATCACCTCCAGGTCAGCCAGGCTCTGCTCCGGGCGGACACGCTGAACCGGTGGCAGCGGCTGCTCTGCTGGTCCTCCGGGCACGGCGAGGGCTGGGCGCTGTACGCCGAACGCCTGATGGACGAGCTCGGCTACCTGGGTGATCCCGGTGACCGGCTGGGCATGCTCGACGGCCAGGCGTTGCGGGCGGCTCGGGTGATCGTCGACATCGGCATGCACCTGGAGCTGGAGATCCCTCGTGACAATCCGTTCGGTTTCCACCCGGGTGAGCGGTGGACACCGGAACTCGGCTGGGAGTTCCTGCGGGCGCACACCCGGATGCAGGAGGACGTCCTCCGGTTCGAGTGGAAGCGCTACCTGGGGTGGCCCGGTCAGGCGCCGTCATACAAGATCGGTGAGCGCATCTGGCTCCAGGCCCGCGAGGATGCAAAGGCCCGCAAAGGAAGTGATTTCGACCTCAAGGCCTTCCACCGCGACGCCCTGAACCTCGGCTCGCTCGGCCTCGACCCGCTTCGTAAGGCACTGGCCAGGATTTGAGTCATTCGGGTCTCTCCGTACCGAAATCGGGACGGAGAGACCCGCTTTCTTGTGTTCGGCCGTTTACCCTCTGTAGATTTGATGCATAGAGCGACCTTGTGGCCACGGTGCGTAAATCCATAGTCGCCGAGACGTAACAAATCCGAAGTAGAACTCATATTCACGTCCCACCGGGGCGGCGGATACGATCTCCCGCGGCGCTCATCACCTAGTTCCCGAAAGCCGCGTGGACAGGGCCTTCCCTGGTCGGCCCGCAGCGAAGGCGTTCGTACAGCGAAGTTTCGAGTGCCGCGTATCCCCCGATCAGCCGAGCGAACTCTGACCCTTGGAAAGGGGTTTTCTGAGGATTTCTCGGATAGATTGACCCGGATCGGTGCGCCCGCATGGCTACTGTCCGTAGCCCCCCACTGGCCCATCGCGTGTGCATGGCGGAGGACTAAAGCAATGTCAGTCTCGGTGAACAGCCGGCGATCCCGTTTACGCTCCTCCCTCGCGGTGGTGCTGACGGTTCTCGTCGTGCTGCCGACCGCAGTCCTGTTTCTGCGCGTCCTGAATGAGAACACCACTCAGCGGGATGACACGGCCCTCAAGCAGAAGGGCATCGAGTACCTCGCTGAGCTGGCCCCGCTGATCAGCGCGCTGGCCGAGTCCCAGTCGTCGGCGCTCCAGGGCGTCACGCAGGAGCCGGCCTCGCTGACCGCCGCCGTCGCGCGCGTGCAGGGAGTCGACGAGAACCTCGGTGGCGACCTCGACACCACCAGCCGCTGGTCCGGGCTGAAGGAGAAGATCGGCCGCCTGCCCGGTGTGTCCGGCACCGCCGAGGAGGTCTACGAGGCCCACGTCGAGGTCGGCGACCTCGCGCTGGAGCTCTACAACGAGGTCCGCGAGAACTCGAAGCTCAACCAGGACCAGCAGAGCGACATCTGGTACCTCCAGGAGACCGTCACGGTCGACATGCCGGAGGCCGTCACCCACGTCAGCCGGATGGGCGACCTGGCGAACATGCTCGCCGCCGCCAAGAACCAGCAGCGTGCCGCCCTCGAGGTCCAGTTCGGCGCCGAGATCATGGCCGTCGAGGAGACCGTCGCGGAGCTGACCGACAACCTCCAGGCCGCCGCCGAGGACACCCAGAGCTCGACCCTCGCCAGCAACACGGTCAACAACCTGGACGCGTTCCGCCGTGGTGTCGAGGCCGCCAACCGTGGCGCCAACCTCGGCAGCACCCCCGACGTCTCCATCCTGGTGACCGCGCAGAGCACCCTGACCAACGCCCTCAAGGCGCTGGCCACGGTCCTGCTCAAGGAGATGTCGACGCTGCTCGAGGAGCGCGAGGACGACCTGAACTACGGCCGGGCCGAGGCCTGGGTGATGCTCGTCGTCTCGATCGTGCTGCTGATCGTCGCCGCGTTCTGGACCCGTGGCCGCTCCGTCCGCGGCAGCCGTGCCGCCGGTGGCGACTCCAGCCGGGACGTCTCGGTGCACAGCGACGGCTCGAACGGCACGCCGGCGCCCGGCACCTACGGCGGCAACCCGTACGAGCCGTCACCCGGCTACGGCGACATGCCCAACTACGGCAACGGTGCCGGTCGGGAGCGTTCCGGTGCTCTTCGGTAAGTTCCGCATCCTGGGCAAGCTCGCCCTGCTCATCCTGGTGCCGCTGCTCGGCGTCGTCGGTCTGGCCATCCCGGTCATCTACGAGCGCATCGACGCGGCCCAGGTGGCCCAGGAGACCTCGGACACCGTTCAGCGGGCCACCGCGGTCAGCGCGGCCCTGATCGAGCTCCAGGAGGAGCGGCTCCTCTCCGTCGGTTACCTCCTCGGCCTGGTCGAGCGGCCGGCCCTGGTGGTGCAGAGTGCCGAGGCGGCCGACTCGGTCGCCCACCTCGCCGAGGACGAGGACGCCCCGATCGCGCTGCGGCGGGCCATCGCCGGCGCCGCCAAGCTCAACAGCACCCGGCAGAACGTGCTGAACCGGTCGATCAAGCCGCCGACGGTCATCACCGACTTCACCAGCGCGATCAACCCGCTGATCGAGGGCCTCGGCCTGGCCACCAGCGCCGACCTGTCGACCGGTGTCGGCCAGCAGGTCTACGCCCTGGACCGCGCCATGCGCTCCGACGACCTGATCAGCCAGGCGTCGTGCTGGCTGGCCGCCGCGGTGGTCTCCGGCCGCAACCCGCAGGACGCGGCGCTGCTGCTGAGCCAGTTCACCTCGACCTTCGCGCAGATCCAGTCGATCATCACGTCGTCGAAGGTGTACTTCACCGACACGCAGTACAAGCTCTACCTGAGCACCCAGCAGGCATTCACCGCGCGCGTGGGCCCCAAGTTCACCGACGCGCTGGAGACCAACCCGACGCTGGCGCTGAAAGACCTGAAGATCAAGCTGCTGTTCCCGTCGCTCCAGTCGGTGACCATCCTCGGTAGCTTCGTCGAGAAGCGCGTGGCCCAGGACGTGGGCTTGACCGTGGCCAACAACCGGTCGAGCGCCATCCAGCAGTCGGCGCTCATCGGTGGCGGCGCGCTGCTGCTGCTGGTCATCGTGATCACGCTGTCGATCTTCATGGCCCGCGCGGTCGCCCGGCCGCTGCGGCGTCTGACCGTCTCGGCCGACCGCATCGCCCGCGCCGCCGAGGCCGAGCTCGAGCGTGTGGCCGACGACGAGGCCGAGGCCCAGGTCCGCCCGATCCGGCTGGACCCGGTCGACGTCGAGGCCCAGGACGAGATCGGTGACCTGGCCCGGGCGTTCGACCGCGTGCAGACCACCGCCGCCCGGCTGGTGGAACGTCAGGTGCTCGGCCGCCGTAACGTCGCCCAGATGTTCGGGCACGTCGGCCGGCGTACGCAGAACCTGGTCGGTCGTCAGCTGTCCCTGATCGACACGCTGGAGCGCAAGGAGACCGACAGCGACCGCCTGCGCGAGCTCTACCGTCTGGACCACATGTCCAGCCGTCTGCGCCGGAACGCGTCCGCGCTGGTCGTGCTCTCCGGTGGCGCCGGCGCGAACGAGCACATGGCGCCGCTGGGTCTCTCCGACGTCGTCCGTCTCGCCCTCGGTGAGATCGAGGACTACACCCGTGTCGAGGTGGACATCCCCGAGGACATCGTCGTGGTCCCGGCCGTCCTGGCCGACCTGACGCTGCTCCTGGCCGAGCTGCTGGAGAACGCCACCACGTTCTCCCCGCCGCACACCAACGTCACGGTCAGCGCGGACGAGCTCCGCGGCGGTGCCCGCCTCGCGATCATCGACCACGGGCTGGGCCTCGCGCCCGAGCGTCTGGCCGAGGAAAATGCGCGACTGACCCGCCGTGAGCGCCTCGACCTGGCGCCCACCGAGGTTCTGGGTCTCTTCGTGGTCGGCCGGCTCGCCCGCCGGCACGGCATCGAGGTGACCCTGACCGACACCCCCGACGGTGGTCTGACCGCCTGGATCGACCTGAGCCCGTCGCACCTGATCGCCCGGGTGGAGAACCTCTCTCCGATGGCCCCGGCGGCCTACCCGGTCACGGTTCCGGTCGCCGCCTTCCCGGCCGCTCCGGTGCCGCCGCAGATCCAGTCGGCCGAGATGCCGATGGCGCCCGCCTACTCGGGTGCGCTGCGCGGCAACACCACCGAGGTCGCGATCGCCAGCTCAGCGGTCCGGTCGGTCCCGGGCAGCCAGCAGCCGTTCGACCCGGCGAAGCTCAGCCGGGCCACCCAGGTCGTCGAGGCCGGCGCCTCCTGGAACGCGTTCGGACCGGCGATGCCGGCTCTGGGCGGCGCTCCGGCGGCTGCCGACCCCTACGCGGGCCAGCCCGTCTACGACGCCGAGCCGGTGTACTCGCCGGGCCCGGCCTACCAGGAGCCGGCATACCCGTCGGCCGGTAGCTACCCGGAGCCGGTCCAGTCGTACGACATGGGCACCCCGGTCGCCGGTCGCGTCCCGGCCGCGCTGCCCGAACTGCCCCCGGCCCAGCCCAGCTGGAGCGCCGAGGTCGCGGTTCAGCCGAGCTGGAACGTCCCGGCTCCGGCCGCCCCGGAGATCCCGGTCGCCCCGCCTGCCCCGGCAGCGCCGGAACCGCAGCGCAACGGGAACGGCAACGGTGCTCCGCTGCGCCGCCGGGTCCCCGGCAGCCAGCTCCCGGCCGAGAGCGCGCCGCACCAGCTGGCCGCTCCGAAGTCGCAGGACGACGCCCTGGCCGCCCGGGCCGCGTTCGACGCCTTCGAGGCCGGTGTCATCCGCGCCCACGACACGAGCGTGTCGATCCCGGTTCCGGACTTCTCGGCCCCCACCTGGGACTCACCCGCCCCGGTGTCGCCGCCTCCCGCCCCCCAGTGGGAGACGCCCGCACCCGTCGCACCGCCCGCTCCGCCCGCGCCCCCGTCCTCGAACGGTGGCTCGCCGCTGACCCGTCGAGTGCCGGGGGCGACCCTCCCGCGCGACGAGATGCATCAACCGATCACTCCGCCGGCCCCGAGCACGCTCGACCCCGAGGCCGCGCGGGCTCTCATGGATCAGTTCGAGTACGGAGTCGCACTCGCACTGAATGAAACTCAGCCACAACACGAGGGACAACCGCGATGACTTCCCCATACTCCCCCGCGCAAAGCCAGCTCAGCGCTGAAGCCAAAACCTTCAACTGGCTGCTTGACTCGTTCACCTCCGGCACCGCGGGTGTGATCGAAGCCATCGCCGTCTCCTCGGACGGTCTGCTGATGGCCATGTCGGCGATCAAGGACCGGCCCAACGCCGAGCGCCTCGCGGCCGTGGTCTCCGGACTGACCAGCCTCGCCGGTGGTGCCGCGAGCTGGTACCGCCTCGGCGCCCTGAACCGTGTCATCATCGACATGGCGGACGGCTACCTGCTGGTCACCGCGATCAGCGCCGGCTCGGTCCTCGGGGTCATCGCGGACCGCTCGGCCAACCTGGGCACGCTGGCGTACGAGATGACGCTCTTCGCGACCCGTGCCGGCGGCGCCCTGAGCCCGCGCCTCATCGCCGAGCTTAAGAACGCAGTCCAGCAGTGACCTACCCGGACCCCGACGAACCGGTACCTCCGGCGCGAACCGGAGTCCGGCCCTTCCTGCAATCCGGTCCTCAGCACTCGACCGGCGGCTACACCCCTACCGGGGAGCAAGCGCCGGTCGAGGCATCGACCAACAAGCTGCGCCCGTTCGTCATCACGTCCGGGCGGACCGATGGAGGCGACCCCGACATCGGTATGGAGACTCAGGTGACGCTGGTGCCCGGTGCACCGCCGTCCCGGCTCTCTCCGGAAACCAGGGCGATCGTGTCTCTCTGCGAGGAGAGCCCGATCTCGGTGGCTGAGATCTCCGCACGCTTGCGCCTGCACCTGGGCGTCGCACGCATCCTGGTCGGTGACCTCCGCGCCGCCGGCCAGCTCGACGTCCATGTGCTGGACAACGACACACCTGACCCCGACACCATCATGCGAGTGATCCGTGGACTTCGATCCATCAGCTAACCGAGTCGTCGGTACCGCGCGTATACCGGGGGCCCCGGCGCCGAAGAAGGCGCCGGTCCCGGTAAAGATCATCGTGGCCGGCGGCTTCGGGGTCGGCAAGACGACCACCGTGGGTGCCATCTCCGAGATCTCACCTCTGACCACCGAGGCCGAGATGACGTCGGAGTCCGTCGGCATCGACAATCCCGGCCAGGCCACGATGAAGACCGGTACCACGGTCGCGATGGACTTCGGCGTCCTCACCATCGACCAGACCCTCAAGCTGTACATCTTCGGCACCCCGGGCCAGACGCGTTTCGCCTTCATGTGGGACGACCTGGTCAAGGGCGCGCTGGGTGCGCTGGTCGTGGTCGACACCAACCGAATAGACGACTGCTACCCGGCGGTCGACTACTTCGAGCGGGCCGGCCTGCCGTTCGTGGTCGGCATCAACACCTTCAACGGGCAGATGAGCTACAGCGTCGAAGAGGTCCGGTGGGCCCTCGCGGTGCGTGAAGACGTGCCGGTCATATCCTTCGATGCACGATTCCGTGCTTCCGTGCGGGACGCTCTGCTCGTGGTACTGGACCAGGCTCTCGACAAGGCCATTCGGATGAAGTCGTAGGGTGTGGTCCGGGTCGCCCGGTAACGGTTTCCCACGGAACCCGGAGCAGGGCGGTTCCCAAACCGGCCCGCGGAGGGGCACAGTTGGGGTACCGGGCGACCGCGTAGGAAAGAGGACGTGACGTGCGAGGCGGACTGGACGACGCGCTCGACAAGCTCGCCCGCCGGGACGAGTTGAGGCGCCGCGCCGCCGGAGAGAGCGGCGGCACTCCGCCGGCGGTGACCGAGCTGGTCGAGGCGATCGCGGGCGTCGTGTCCCGCAATCCCCAGATGACGGTCACGGTCGGCGTCGAGGGCGCCGGCGATCCGGTGCTGCTTCATTTCGCGATGGCCGACGGCGTGGTCCAGGTGACCGCCGACAATGCGGTCGCGACCCGGGCCACCGAGGCCGGGCCGAGGCACGCCGACTTCGAGATCGACGTCGAGGAGCCGGCCGAGGAGCCACCACCCCCGCCGCCGGCACCGGCGACCGCGCCGCCCCGGGCGAGCCGCGACGACCAGGACCGGTTCGGGCCCACGACCGACTTCGACTACGTCGAGCCGACGACCGCCGAGCAGCCGTTCGTCACCAACCGGCACGAGCAGGCCTACGGTTACGAGCAGGCCGGTTACGCCGATCAGGGCAACATCACGCCGCACCCGTTCGCGGCGACTCCTCCGCCGCAGGTCCCGCCGCACCCGTATGCGGCCGCGCAGGCGCAGTACGCGGAGCCGCAGTACAAGGAACCGCAGTACAACGAGCCGCACTACAGCGAGCAGCAGTACACCGAGCCGCATCCGTACGCCAACGCGTACCCCGCCCAGCACGCCGAGCCGCAGCAGCAGCCCGGTTTCCCGGAGCCCCTTCCCGAGCCCATCCCGTTGCAGGTGGAGCGCCCGGAGGAGACGGAGATGGCGGCCCGCCGCCTGGCGGCGATGCTGCGCAGCGATCCCACCCTGCTCGACGGCCCGCAGTAGCATTTCGCTCACTCAGCGTAGTCATTTCGACGCGGGCCCCCTGATTACTCTCCGCAATTGAGCGACTCCGTGCCGAAGCTGGCCCCATATGCCGGAAATGGCGCTGAACGCGCCCGGTTTCGCCTGCTGAGCGCAGTCTGAGATGTCTGGGTTCGCCCTTTTAGCCGGTCTCCTCCGTCGTTCCGATGATCGCTCTTGAGTGACGCTCGGTAGTTCCCTAATGTCCTATTACGTCCAGGGCAAATGCACGGACAGTAACGACAACGGGGGAGGTTCCGATGACCGCGTCGGACAGCTGGCAGTTCGCCGTCGCCGGCTACGCGGTCCTGCTGGCCTGGCCGATCACCACGGTGGTCCTGGTCTGGTTCGCACTCCGCTACCACGGCACGCACCGCGCCAAGGTCGTCAACCGCTCGGTTGCCGGCGGCAACGGTCGTCCCGAACACTTCTGGATCATCGTCCCGGCCCTGAACGAGGAGGCGGTCGTCGCCAACACGGTCGGCGCGGCCCTCAATCTGCGCGGCCCGGCCGGAACCCTGTCCCGGGTCCTGGTCGTCGACGACGGCTCGGACGACCGCACCCCCGAGGTACTGGCCGCGATCGACCACCCGCGGCTGCACATCATGCGGCGCGACCTGCCGGAGGCCCGGCAGGGCAAGGGCGAGGCACTGAACGCCGCCTACCGGCACATCTCGATGCTCACCGCCCAGGCCGGCATGGCCCCCGAGAAGGTGGTCGTCGGCATCATCGACGGCGACGGCCAGGGCAGCGAGAACATCCTGGTCGAGGTCTCCCGGCTGATGCGTGACGAGAGGGTCGGCGCGGCGCAGGTGCAGGTCCGCATCCGCAACCGCAACCGTCTCCTCGGCGCCGTTCAGGACCTGGAGTTCGGCGCGATCGTCGACGCCTGCCAGAACATGCGTGACGCCCTGGACACCGTCGGTCTCGGCGGCAACGGCCAGTTCAGCCGCTTGTCCACCCTGCAGACCCTCGGTGCCGCCCCCTGGTCCAGCTGCCTCGTCGAGGACATGGAACTGGGCCTGCGGATGCACCTCAACGGCGTCGGGATCCGTTACACCTCCCGTGCCTCGGTGACCCAGCAGGCGGTCGTCGACGTGCGCCGCCTGACCCGGCAGCGGACCCGCTGGGCGCAGGGCAACATGCAGTGCGCCCGCTACCTCGGCCGGCTCTTCGAGTCGCCGCGGGTGGCCCGGATCGCCCTGGCCGAGATGCTGCACTACCTGCTCTCGCCGTGGGCCAACGCGATCGTCACGGTACTGCTCATCGGCACCGGGATCGCCGGACTGGGCGGCCTGCTCGTCGGTCACCCGATCGTCTTCATCCCGACCTGGGCCGCGCTGGCCGAGAGCCTGGGTGTCTGGCTCGGGGTCACCACCTTCCCCGGTCTGCTCTGGGCGCTGGTCCACAGACGCAAGCACGGCGACGAGGGCATGCCCCGGATGCTGACCGCCGCTCTCGCGTACCCCGCCTTCCTGGTCCTCGGTCTCGCCGCCACCTATCGCGCTCTGGGCCGGCAGGCCAGCGGCCGGCAGGCCTGGGCCAAGACCGAACGCCTCGCCGAAGAACCCCTGGCTCTCCCCGCCTGACCCACCCTTCAGCAAACTCGAGAAAAGGCTCCCCCCGTGTCTCGTGAAGTCCACCTCGTCGGCGGCACCCGCCCCGAAGCCGTCAAGCTCGCCCCCGTCGCGATCGCCATGCGTGAGGCCGGCCTGCTCACCCCGATCCTGCTGGCCAGCGGTCAGCACCCCACGATGGTCACCCAGGCTCTCGCCGCCTTCGACCTGGAGCCGGACATCACCCTCCAGGTCGAGCGGGAGACCGGCAGCCAGGCCGAGCTGCTCACCGCGATGATCCGCGAGCTGGACGAACTCTGGTCGGTACGCACCCCCGCCGCCGTGATCGTGCAGGGCGACACCACGACCAGCCTGGCCGGTGCCCTGGCCGCGTTCTGGCGGCGCATCCCGGTCGTCCACCTGGAGGCCGGCCTGCGCTCCGGCGATCTGGAGTCGCCGTTCCCGGAGGAGGGCAACCGCCGCCTGGTCGCCCAGGTCGCCGCCCTGCACCTGGCGCCGACGCCGCTGGCCGCGATGAACCTGTTGGACGAGAAGATCCCGGTCACCGACGTGCTGATCACCGGCAACACGGTGGTCGACGCGACCCTCGCGGTGGCCGCCCGCAAGCTGCCGTTCGAGAACGCCGACGTCGCCGCGGCCCGGGCCGGCAGTACGAACCGCCTGGTCCTGGTGACCGCGCACCGCCGCGAGTCGTGGGGCGAGCCGCTGGACCGGATCCTGTCGGCGGTCAAGGAGCTGATCGCCCGCTACGACGACATCGACGTGATCCTGCCGAGCCACCCCAACCCGGCGGTCCGCGAGCAGGTGGACGCCGCGCTGCGGGGCGTCGAGCGGGTGACCGTCACGGACCCGCTGCCCTACCCGGATCTGGCCCGCCTGCTCTCCGAGGCCTACCTGGTGCTCACCGACTCGGGCGGCATCCAGGAGGAGGCCCCGTCGTTCGGTGTTCCGGCGCTGGTGCTGCGGGACGTGACCGAGCGGGTCGAGTCGCTGCACGCGGGCTGCGCCAAGCTGGTCGGCTCGGACCCCGAGCTGATCGTGTCGGAGGCGTCGCTGCTGCTGGACAGCCGGGTGCGCCGTGACTCGATGACGGCCGGCGGTAACCCGTACGGCGATGGTCTCGCCGCGCAGCGCACTGCCCAGGCCACCGCCGCCCTTCTCGGCCTCGCCGGATTCCCCGAGGCCATGCCCGTCTCCCGGACCGCCCTCACGACCGGAGCTGTCGCCTGATGCTGAACACCATCGTCTCCCGCCGTAACGTTCTCGTCGCCGGTGCGGCCGCCGCCGCGGTCGCCGCGGTCGGCCTCAGCACCATGGAGGCGGACGCCGCCACCGCGACCGCCACCACCGCGGCGGTCAAGACCGGCAAGGCGGCTCCCGGTGGGGGCACCGCCAAGACCCTCGTCCTGTACGACACCACGGGCGACTACGGCTGGCTGGGCGAGGTCTACGCCACCCAGGTCGCGAACCTGAGCTCACACTTCGGCTCGTGGACGGCCGCGCCCGTGACGGCGTACAAGTCCGGAGACCTGAACAACCACACGGCGCTGATCTACCTGGGCTCGACCTACGACGAGCCGCTGCCGGCCGCGTTCCTGACCGATGTGGCCGCCACGACGAAGCCGGTGATCTGGGTCCGCGACAACGTCTGGCAGCTGACCAAGCTGGACGGTTTCGCCGCGAAGTTCGGTTTCACCAGCGGCCTTTACGACTTCGCCGACGTGGCCGAGGTGACCTACAAGGACCGCACGCTGACCCGTGGCGCGGACAACAAGTCGGGCCTGATGAACCTGTCGGTCACCGACGCCGCCAAGGTGACCACGCTGGCCGCCGCGAAGCGGGCCGACGGGACCACGCTGCCCTGGGCGGTGCGGTCGGGCAACCTCACCTACGTCGGTGAGATCCCGTTCTCGTACGTCACCCACGACGACCGCTACCTGATCTTCGCGGATCTGCTCTTCGACGCCCTCGCCCCGAAGACCGCCGAGCGGCACCGTGCCCTGATCCGGATCGAGGACATCGGACCGGACTCGGACCCGGACGAGCTGAAGGCGATCGCCGACTACCTGTCGTCGCAGAAGGTGCCGTTCAGCGTCGCCGTCTACCCGCGGTACCGGGACCCGAAGGGCGCCCTCAACGACGGCAAGGCCGAGGACTACACGCTGGCGAAGAAGCCGCTGGTGGTGGCCGCCCTGAAGTACATGCAGGCCAAGGGCGGCACGCTGCTGATGCACGGCTACACCCACCAGTACGGCTCGGTGGCCAACCCGTACGACGGGGTCAGCGCCAACGACTTCGAGTTCTTCATGGCGCACGTCGACGCCAACGACCGGGTGATCTACGACGGCCCGGTCAAGGAGGACTCGGTCGCCTGGGCCACCGCGCGGATGGTCGCCTCCGGCGCGGTCTTCGCGGCCACCGGCCTGGGCACTCCGAAGATCTTCGAGTTCCCGCACTACGCGGCCAGCCCGGCCGACTACCAGGCGGCGAACACGCTGTTCGGCAAGCGGTACGACCGTGGCCTGTACTTCCCCGGCGTGCTGACCGGCGCGAAGTACGACTACCCCCGGCAGTTCGGCCAGTTCTTCCCCTACACCGTCCGGGACGTGTACGGCTCGGTCGTGGTGCCGGAGAACATCGGCAACGTGGAGCCGGACGCCTACAACGGCCACCCGCCGCGTCTGCCCGCCGACCTGGTCGCGAGCGCCGAGCGGAACCTGGTGATCCGGGACGGCGTGGCCAGCCTCTTCTACCACGGCTATCTCGGCACCGACTACCTCAAGCAGCTGGTTCCGGGCATCATCAAGGCCGGGTACACCTTCGTGAGCGCTGAAACCATGCTGAACGGCTGAGGATCTTGGACGTAGTGGATTTCTGGGTCAGGTCGTGGACCAGCGACGACCTGACCGGGGCTCGCAAGCTCCTCACCCCGGACGTCGAGGCCGAGTGGAACCTCGACGCACCGGTGGACGAGGAGGAGCTGCTCCAGGTGCTGCACCGGATCGCCGCGTTCGCGGACAGCGTCACCGTCGTGACGCGGACCGACGCGGTGGACGGTGCGGCGCTGATCTACGACCTGGTGGCGCCGTTCGGCACGGCCCGCCTGGTCGAGTTCCTCGGGGTGGAGAATGACAGGATCAATGAGGTGCGGCACGTGTACGACGTGACCGCGATCGACCGGTACTTCCCGGGCCTCTACGCCAATTAGGCCGGATGCTGTCCTGAATCGTCGGTAGCGTTCGGTTCATGGCTTACGACTTCCAGGTCACCGTGGACTGCACCGAACCGCACACCCTCGCCGACTGGTGGGCCGAGACGCTCGGGTGGGACGTGGAGCCCCAGGACGAGGCGTTCATCAAGGACATGATCGCCAAGGGGTATGCCACCGACGACGAGACCACCCACCACAAGGGCAGGCTCGTGTGGCGGACCGGGGCCGCGATCCTGCACCCGGAGACCGGCCGGCGATTGCTCTTCCAGTTCGACGAGGCCGCCAAGACGGTGAAGAACCGCTGGCACGTCGACGTCCGGGTCGGCGCGGAGAACCGTGACGCCGAGCGCGACAAGCTCGTCGCACGCGGCGCCACCTACCTCTGGGAGGCCAGTCAGGGACCGCACGCGTGGTTCACGATGGCCGACCCGGAGGGCAACGAGTTCTGCATCAGCTGAGAGCACGCGCCAGGAGCGGCAGCAGGGCCTCCCAGTGCCGCTGTTCGGCCGCCTCGACGTACATCGACGTGTCGCTCATGGTGAAACCGTGCGGGGCACCCTCGTAGAGCTCCGAGGTGTATTCGACCCCGGCCTCCGCGAGGGTGATCTCCAGAGCCTTGATCTGCTCCGGAGTCATCGAGCCGTCGTTGTCGGCGTGTCCGAAATAGACCTCGGCGGTCACGTTCGGCACGCCCAGGTGCGGGCTGTCCGGCCCGTCGGTGACCACCCCGCCGGCGTGGAAACTGGCGAGAGCGGCGAACCGGTTGGGGTGCTCCGACGCCGCGACCAGCGCGTTCCGGCCGCCCATGCAGTAACCGACGATTCCGGCCGGCCCGTCCGCCACCTCGTCGCGCCCGGCGAGGAAGTCCAGGTAGGCAGCGGTGTCGGCGCTGATCCGCTCGCGCGTGAGGTTCCGGATCATCGGCATCAGCCGGCCGAACGCGGCGGCCCGCTTCTCCCCGTCGGTCAGCTCGTCCGGCGTGGCCAGTTGGCCGCCGGCGTCGCGGTAGAAGAGATTCGGCACGAGGACGGCGTACCCCTGCTGGGCGATCCGGGTGGCCATCTCCATGAGCCGCGGCCGCAACCCGAACGCATCCATGAACATCAGCACCGCCGGGAACGGCCCTGACCTCTCCGGCGTGACGAAATACGCCTCGGCCGAACCGTCCGCGGCCGGCACCTCTGTCTCTATCTGTGGCATTCCCGCACCTCCTGCACCATTCACGCTGATCATGCGGACGGTAACATCGGATCTCTGTCTTTCCGTCGGAACGTCGTATCCTGTGGCGCATGGCCACCCGGCTGCGCGCGGACGCCCGGCGCAATCGCGCGGCCCTGCTCGCCGCGGCACGGGACGTCTTCGCCGAGCAGGGTCTCGATGCCTCGCTGGACGAGATCGCCCGGCGGGCCGGCGTCGGCAACGCCACCCTCTACCGGCGCTTCCCCAGCCGGCGCCATCTGATCGCCGAGGTCTTCGCCAGTCATATGACCTCCGCGGTCCAGCTCGCCGAGCAGGCGCTCGACCATCCGGATCCGTGGGCCGCGTTCGTCGGCTACCTGACCCGGGTCTGCGAGCTGCAGGCCACCGACCGCGGCCTGGCCGAGCTGCTGGTCACCTCGGCCTTCGACGACGACGAGCGGCTGGCCGAGCTGCGGTCCACCGCCTACCAGCGGGCCGTCGACGTACTGACCCGGGCCCAGCGGGCCGGCCGGTTGCGCTCCGATTTCACCGGCCGCGACTTCGCGCTGCTGATGATGGCGAACGCCGGCGTGGCCCAGCACTCGGCCGACCCGCAGGCCTGGCGCCGCGCCCTCACCCTGGTCATCAGCGGCCTCGGCGCCCGCTGACCCCACCCCTCCCGACCGCTGCCGCTCTCCCGGCAGCCGTCGCCTCCGGCCGGCATTTAAAGATCCTTAAGGGTACGACCGGAGCGCTCTTAAGCCGTGCGGTCGAAGAATCGACTCCGTCCTCGATCGATCGGAGTCCCCCATGCAACGCAGTCGTCTGCGGTTCGTCGTCTACTCGTCGGCCGCGGTGCTGGCCGTCGGCGGCGGCATCGGCGCTGCGGTCGCCGCGACCACGCCCGCCAGCCCGGCCTCGCTCACCGCGTCCTTCGCCAAGGACAGCGACTGGGGCACCGGCTACCAGGCCCAGTACACGATCCGCAACGGCGGCGGGACCGCCGTCGAGGGCTGGAAGCTGGTCTTCGGCCTGCCGTCGTCGGCCAAGGTGACCAGCTACTGGGACACCAACATCACCAACTCGGGCACCTCGAAGACGGCGAGCAACGCCAGCTGGAACGGCACGATCCCGGCCGGGGCGACGGTGTCGTTCGGCTTCATCGTGACCGGCAGCGGCGATCCGACGAGCTGCACGATCAACGGCGCGTCCTGCTCCGGCGGCGTGGTCACCCCGCCGACGGCCACCGCGACCGCCACCCCGACGAAGACGGCCACCGCGACGCCCACCCCGACCAGGACCCCCACGGCCACACCCACGAAGACGGCAACCGCCACCGCAACCGCCACCACTCCGGCGGGCAGCGGCGTGCTGGTCGCGCCCTATGTGGACATGGGCCTGCTCTCCAACGGCGCGACCACTCTGTCGTCGCTGGCGTCCGGCGGTGGCGTGAAGTCGTTCAGCCTCGCCTTCGTCACCAGCGCCGGTTGCAAGGCGAGCTGGTTCGCGGCGTTCGACCCGCGGCAGAAGCAGTTCGCCGACCAGATCGGGGCGATCCGCTCGGCCGGCGGCGACGTGAAGGTGTCGTTCGGCGGCGCGACCGGTGTCGAGCTGGCCCAGGCGTGCACCAGCGTGTCCGCGTTGCAGGCCGAGTACCAGGCTGTCGTCGACGCGTACCAGCTGAAGTACATCGACCTGGACATCGAGGGTGCGGCAGTGGCCGACCCCGCCTCGGTGGCCCGCCGCTCGACCGCTCTGGCCGCACTGCAGAAGGCCAACCCGGGCCTGAAGATCTCGCTGACCCTGCCGGTGCTGCCCGAGGGTCTGACCGCGGACGGCCTCAACGTGGTGAAGTCGGCCAGGAATGCCGGTGTCGACCTCGACCTGGTCAACATCATGGCGATGGACTACGGCCGGGCCGGGCAGGACTACGGCAACCTCGCCATCCAGGCCGTCGACTCGACCCAGGCGCAGATCAAGTCGATCTACGGCAACAGCGACGCGGCCGCCTACCGGATGGTCGGCGTCACCCCGATGATCGGCGTGAACGACGACAACGGTGTCTTCACCCAGGCCGACGCCCGTGACCTGGTCGCCCACGCCAACGCCAAGCACATCGGCTTCGTCTCGCTGTGGGAGGCGCACCGCGACAAGAACGCCTGCTCCGGCGCGCTGTTCCAATGCACCAACGTGAGCCAGACGTCCTTCGAGTTCACCAGGATCCTGGCCGGCTTCAAGGGCTGACGTCTCATCGAGCGCGGCTCCGGGTGACCTCACCCCGGGGCCGCGCTTCCGTCATGTCCGGTCGGCGAAACCCTGGCCTGCCAGCTCCAGGGCGTCATGGGCGACATCCCAGAACTTCCGCTCAGCCGGATGCTCCAGCCAGACGTTCAGGGAGACCCGCAGCACGGCCAGGAATGTCGCGGCGACGAGCTTCGCCCGTACCCCCGACGGGTCTTGATCTTTGAATCGGACCGCAACCTGGTCGCTCAGCTCGCGCTCCAGCGCGGCGAAGGTCTGCACCTGCGCTGCGGCGAGCGACGGATGCTGCCGGACCATTCGGCTCTGCGCGATCCACTCCGGGTCGAGGTCACCCAGCTCGGCATAGAACTCGGCGGCGGCAGCGGTCAGCGCGGTCCACGGCGGCTCGGCCGCCGGGCGGGCCTGGACCAGGCCGGAGAGCAGGAGCATCCGGCGCCGGTCGGCGTGGAAGAGCGCCTCCTCCTTGTTGGCGAAGTAGTTGGAGAAGGTCCGCCGGGAGACGCCGGCCCGGTCGGCGATGGCGTCCACGGTGATCCGGTCCGGCCCCAGCTCCAGAGCCAGCCGCAACGCCGCCTCGTAGAGGGCCTGCCGGGTGGCCTCCTTCTTGCGCTCGCGAAGGCCCTGCTCGGTCGCCGCACTCATGATCTGAGCGTACCGGCGTGTGACTCAGTTCCCAATGAGCAAACTTGCACACCAGGCAACTTTAGGCAGATAGTTGTATGCAGCAAGCAATCCGAGGAGGCGGTCATGAATGAACGGCGCGGGCTGATGGATGCGTTCCATGACCTCCTCAAGGCCGTCCGCCTCCTCAAACAGCAGCAGCCCACGATCGCGCCGCTCGGCATGCTGGCCGCGATCCGCCGCCACGAGCCGGCCGGCAACTGCCACATGAAGGAGCTGGCCGCCGACCACGCGCTCGACCCGTCGACAGTCAGCCGCGCGGTCGCCGGCCTGGTCCGCGACGGCCTGGTGATCCGGATCGCCGACCCCGCCGACGGCCGGGCCAGCACGTTACGGCTCACCGACCGCGGCAACACCGTCCTCGACGAGGTGCGTGGCCGCTACGAGCAGCAGATCACCGCGGCGCTGCGGGACTGGACGCCCGAGGAGATCACCACGCTCACCACATCACTCAACCGATTCGCCAACGACCTGATCCTGGAGGCCTCACGATGAGCGCTACCAAAGTCGATCGGGTGGAGCAGCAGGGCCCGATGAGCCACCGCGAGATCATGGAGGCACTGTCCGGCCTTCTGCTCGTGCTCTTCGTGGCGATGGCCAGCTCCACCATCGTCTCCACCGCACTTCCGAAGATCATCGGGGACCTCGAGGGCACCCAGACGCAGTACACCTGGGTGGTCACCGCAACCCTGCTGACCGCCACCGCATCCACCCCGATCTGGGGCAAACTGGCCGACCTCTACAGCAAGAAGGTCCTGGTCCAGGCCTCGATCGTGATCTTCATCCTGGGTTCGCTGATCGCCGGCTTCACGCAGAACACCGAGCAGCTCATCGCCGCCCGCGCCTTCCAGGGCCTCGGCATGGGCGGTGTGCAGGCACTGGTGCAGGTCGCCATCGCCGCGATGATCCCGCCTCGCGAGCGCGGCCGCTACAACGGCTATCTCGGTGGCGTGATGGCGCTGGCCACGGTCGGCGGCCCGCTGCTCGGCGGCCTGATCGTCGACACCGACGCGCTCGGCTGGCGCTGGTGCTTCTTCATCGGTGCGCCGTTCGCCGTGATCGCCCTGATCGTCCTGCAGAAGACCCTGCACCTGCCGGTCATGCGCCGGGAGAACGTGAAGATCGACTACCTGGGTGCGTCCCTGATCGCCGCCGGCGTCAGCATCATCCTGATCTGGGTGTCCTTCGTGGATGACGCCTTCGCCTGGATCTCCTGGCAGACCGGCGCCATGGTCGGTGGCGGTGTGCTGCTGCTAGCCCTGGCCGTCTGGGTCGAGTCGCGGGTCGCCGAGCCGGTCGTGCCGCTGCCCATCGTCCGGGAGCGCACCACCACGCTGGCGATCATCGGCAGCCTCGCGGTCGGCATGGCGATGTTCGGCGGCTCGGTCTTCCTCGGGCAGTACTTCCAGATCGGCCGCGGCTACAGCCCGACCGAGGCCGGCCTGCTGATGATCCCGATGATGGGTGGCGTGCTCGTCTCCTCGACCCTCGCCGGGCGGGCCATCACCAGGAGTGGGCGGATCAAGCCGTACGTGGTGGCCGGCACGATCACCCTGGTCGCCGGGTTTGCCGCGCTCTCGTTCCTGGACCACGACACCCCGCTCTGGTACATCGGCACCGCGATGGCGGTCGTCGGCATCGGGGTCGGCATGTCGATGCAGAACCTGGTCCTCGCCGTGCAGAACACCGTCTCGCTCAAGGACATCGGCGCGGCCAGCTCGACCGTCGCCTTCTTCCGGTCGCTCGGCGGCACGATCGGCGTCTCGGTGCTCGGCGCGGTCCTCGCCCGGCACGTGGCCGACTCGATGACCGAGCAGCTCACCGCGATGGGCGTGCCGGCGAGCGCGGCCTCCAGCGGGGGCGGCAGCCTCAACCTGAGCGGCCTGCCGGAGCAGATCCAGCACGTGGTCCGGGTCGCGTACGGCGACGCCACCGGGCACATCTTCCTGATCTCGGCCGCGGTCGCCGTGGTCGGTGTGATCGCGGCGGTCGCGATGAAGCCGACGAAGCTGCGGTCGACGGTCGATCTGGCCCCGTCCCGGCCGCTCGCGTCCACTTCCGCCCCATCTTCGGCTTCGGCGCAATAGGTCGCAGATCACTCCGCACTCCCCGAGGTCGGGCGCTCACTCAGCGCTAGCCTCGGGGAGACCGGTGATTTCCCTCATCCTCGGCTCTCGCGCGCCGATGGCCTCGCTGAGGAAATGCACGCGCCGGAGGAGGGAGGCGATTGATGGATTACCCGATCGACGCCGACATGCTTTCGGCTGCCCTTCTCGACATCGAGGACAAACGCTCCTGGGATGCCCGTGCCGAGCTGGCGCGGGCCATCGGTCTGGAAGAGGTGGCTCATCTGCTCGGCGATCCGCACCTGATCGCCCGGGCACGGCTCTGCCAGGCCAACATGCGGATGCGTCTCGGCGACATCAGCGCGGCCACCGAGCAGATCTGGCAGGTTCACGAGTGGGCGGTGGCCAACGACGCCCGCGTCCTGATGGCCCGCATGCACATGCTCTGGGCCTACATCCACCAGCACCTCGGCGACGCCGAGCAGGGCCTGGAGCATGCGCTGCTCGCGGTCGAGCTGCTCGACGACGACTGCACCACCCACATGCACATCTGGCACCGCACCAAGCTGGCCGACGCGTTCTGGGCGGCCGACTCGATGGACGCGGCTCGCATCCGATATGCGCAGGCCGAGGAGCTGGCCGTGCTCAGTGAGCACCCGGCGCTGCTGTGCCTGCTCAACAACCACGCCTACGCGGAGTACAGCTCGGGCAACCAGCAGCGCGCCGAGGCGGTGGCCGACCGGCTGCTCCGGCTCGCCGACGAGTGGGAGATGCCACTCGAGCCGGCCTACCTCGACACGATCGGCTCGATCCAGATCGGCAACGGGCGTTACGCCGAGGCCGAGGGCATCCTCGAGCTCTGCCTGGAGCGGCACGCCGAGGGCAAGTGGGACGACGCCAACGACATGGCGCAATACCTGGTGACCCTGGCGCAGGCCCAGCGCGGCCTCGGCAAGTTCGCGATGGCTCAGGCGAGTCTCGACGAGGCGCGTCAGCAGTGCGTCGAGCGTGATCTCGGCGAGGCACTGGTCCGCATGCACCAGGAGCAGGCCGAGCTCTACGCGGCCAGCGGTGACTTCGAGGCCGCCTTCACCGCGCACAAGACGTTCTTCACGGCGTACCAGAACCTGCACTCGCTCCAGCGCGAAGCGCGGGCCCGGACCCGGCAGGCGATGTTCGAGACGGTCGAGGCCCGCCAGGAGGCCGAGCGCTTCCGCGAGCAGGCCCGCCGTGACCCCCTCACCGGCCTGCACAACCGCCGGCACATCGACGAGAACCTGCCGACCCTGATCGACTCCGACCCCGCACTGACCATCGCCCTCGTCGACCTCGACCACTTCAAGCAGATCAACGATCGGCTCTCCCACAACGTGGGCGACCAGGTTCTGGTCCGGGTGGCCGCGATGCTGGCCGAGGGAGTTGCCGCCGGCTGCCCCGGCGGGTTCGCCGCGCGGATGGGTGGCGAGGAGTTCCTCATCGTGCTGCCCGGCACCACCACCGGCCGCGCGGTCGCCCTGCTCGACGGCATCCGGCGTGCGGTCCGCGACCACGACTGGCACGGGATCACCCGGGGCCTGCCCGTGACCATCAGCATCGGTGTCGCCACCAGTGCCGAGGTGCAGGTGCCCACCCAGCCGGCCCTTCTGTCCACTGCGGACAGTCACCTGTACGCTGCGAAGCACGCCGGCCGTGATCGCGTCGTCGCCGCCACCTCCCGTGGCTATGCCTCCGCCGCCTGAAAAACGGATTCCGGGGGTTAAGTCGGTCGATCGTTCCGGCTAGGCTGGCGGGGTCGTAACGCGGTGCATTTGGAGGCGGTCGTGGCAGAGGGCAGTTCCGCACCTACCGAGGTCGCCCCGCCCGGGGTCAACATCAACGTGCCCCACTCCGCCCGCATCTACGACTACTGGCTCGGCGGCAAGGACAACTTCGCCGTCGACCGGGCCGTCGGCGAGGCGATGATCCAGGCCATCCCCGGCATGCGCTACATGGCCAAGGAGAATCGGAAGTTCGTTCACCGGGTCGCCCGCGACCTGGTGGAGAAAGAGGGCATCCGCCAGTTCCTCGACATCGGCACCGGCATCCCGACGCGGCCCAACCTGCACGAGGTCGCCCAGAGCCTGGATCCCACGACCCATGTGGTCTATGTGGACAATGATCCGATCGTGCTGGTGCACGCCCGGGCGCTGATGATCAGCCGCCCCGAGGGCCGCAGTGAGTACATCGCCGCCGACATCCGCCGGCCCACGTCCATCCTTGACGATCCGGCGCTGCGCGACACCCTCGACCTGAAGCAGCCGGTCGGTCTCACCCTGATCGCGATCCTCATGCTGCTCTCCGACGAGGACGACCCGTGGGGCAAGGTCGCGGAGCTGCGTGACGCCCTGCCCTCCGGCAGTTGCCTCGCGATCACCCACCCGACCGCCGACTTCAACCCCGACGAAGTCAATGCCGCTGTGGCCGCCGCGACCGGGGCGGGCATGACGCTCGTCGCGCGGACCCGTGAGGCTGTCGAGCGTTTCTTCGGCGACTGGGAGATCCTGGAGCCGGGTGTGTCGCCGGTGTCGGCGTGGCGGCCGGATGAGCCGGTGGCCGATCCTGAGGCGGCCTACTACTGGGCCGGCGTCGCTCGTAAGCCTTGAGCACCTCGTAACGCCCGGGCGCCCTGTCCGGGCGTTATTCGCCGCGCCGGGTGTGCGGGCCCTGATCTCGCAGGCTTTTAAAGACCGGGTGGGCGGCCCAGCACGGGGAACCGCGCCGCCCACCCGGCGTTTCACACGGGTGTGCTGCTCCGCAACACCCTCAAGCGTGGCCGCTTGCAAGCCGGCGGCACGGGGATCCGTGCCGCGCGGACGAGCATCTCCCGGACGGCGCCCTCACGTCCGTAACGATCGATCACGACTCCGCGCACGCCGAGCCAGTAGTCACCCTCGTGCGGGATGGGCTTGGCCCAGTTGACCCACTCGAGGCGAAGGCGGATCGGACCGATCCCATAGCAGTAGTCCGACTCGGCGAACTCGTAGACCGGCCAGGACGGCCCACTGGGCCGTAGCCGGTTGCCGCGGACGTGCGGCCCTCGCGTCTGCGGGGGCCGGGCAGGTCGCTGCTGGCGGTGGCAACGAACGAGCTCAGTCACGCGCGTCGGACTCATCCTCCTCGGCAGGCGGCCTGCGGACAGTGGTCCCGCCGGGCCGGCTCAACGCATACCTGACGCCGCCGAACCGGTGCGTCACCATGGTCGCTCGGGTCGACGCCGCGAACACCTCGTCGGCGAACGGCGCGTCCCGGTGGACCAACGAGTTACCCCAGCGCGGACCGTCGACCGCGCCGGAGTCACCCGGTTCAGGGAGTTCGGGGCCGGTGTTTGGTATCGACATGTGCTTGTCACCTCTCGCTAAGGACGCCCCCGCCAGGGAGCCTCGCGCCGAGGCCGCAGACTGTCGCTCCGCGACCGACCCATCACCCAAAGATGTCACCCTAAGTGACACCCATAGGGAGTAGTACGTGCGTTATCATGCTCAGAATCCCGTGACTACGCAAGGCCAGATGCACGTGCATTTGCATCGCCGACCTGATTTAGGCACGCGGACACCACCGACTCCGGATCGATGGGCGATCCGGGGGCAAATCTAGGGAGCTTGGAATGACCAAAGTGGTCAACGGCATGCCTGCCGGCGAGCTGTCGGGAGTCACCTGGCAGAAGAGCGGCCGCAGCAACCCGAGCGGCAACTGCGTTGAGGCCGCCGTCCTGCCCAGTGGCGACGTCGCTGTGCGTAACTCCCGGGATCCCGAGGGTGCCGCACTGATCTACACGCGCGCCGAGATCGAGGCCTTCCTCGGCGGCGTCCGCGACGGAGACTTCGACAACCTGATCGCCTGATCCCCACCCTCACCCAGGCGATGTGAAAGATCGGCCGCTCGGTCTCCGGACCGGGCGGCCGATCTCGTAGGTCCTTCCACCGGCCTTACTCACCTCGCCGGCTCAGACCGGGCGGCCGACCTCGTTCAGCAGTTTGCCGAGGATCTCGGGTGTGTGGTTCGGCGGCTCGGCATCGATGCAGACGCGCTCCATCGCCATCGCGTAGTGGTCGACGTCCTCGCGCTTGTCCAGATAGATGGCGCTGGTCAGCTGCTCCACATAGACCACGTCCGGCAACTCCGGCTCGGGGAACCGCAGGATCGCGAACGGCCCGCCCGCCGCGGCATGCCCGCCGGCCAGGAACGGGATGATCTGCAGCCGGACGCCCGGGAGCTTCGACGCCTCGATCAGCGACTCGATCTGTGCGCGCATCACGTCGATGCCGCCGATCGGGCGCCGCAGCACCGCCTCGTCGATCACCGCCCACAGCTGGGGGCCACCCGAACGGGTGAGTATCTGCTGGCGCTGTAGCCGTACATCAACCCGGCGGTTGATCTCCTCGGAGCTGGCACCGGCGTGGCCGAGCATGATCACGGCCCGCGCGTAGTCGGGTGTCTGCAGGAGACCGGGAACGAACTGGATCTCGTAGGTCCGGATCAGCGAGGCAGCCGCCTCGAGACCCAGATAGGCCTGGAACCAGGTCGGGAGAACGTCACCGAAGTGCTGCCACCAGCCGGGGTTGTTGGCCTGGCGGGCGAGACCGATCAGAGCGTCCCGCTCGGCGGAGTCGGACACGCCATACATGGTCAACAGGTCTGCGACGTCGCGTTCCTTGAAACTGACGCGACCGAGCTCCATGCGGCTGATCTTGGAACCGGAGGCCCGGATCTCATATCCGGCCGCCTCCCGGGTGATCCCTTTCGACTCCCGCAGCTTACGAAGCTGAGAGCCGAGCAGAATGCGCAGCACGGTGGGGCCGCCACCCGGCGCCTCCTCCTGCGAACCCGCGCTCACCTGACTCCTTGTTGCTGCTCTGTGACTGCCCGGCGCAGTAACTACGCATCCTAGAACGGAGATCGTCAACCACGAAACCAGTCCGGAACGAGTCTCCGCGCCGTCCGGTCTTTGCGGATGCACGTGCAGACGGCCTTGCGAACGCACTTGATGACGAGCATGATAGCTGACAGACACGATCCGACCGCTGACACAGCGTGCCGAAATCTTCGCCTGCTCAGATGTTGCGTCGCGTCCCGGCAAGAGCCCGCCTCAAGCCTTTGGAGGCATTTCCATGCCGAACCTGACGGCGTCCACGCCCACCGTGACTCCGGTGCATCGCGATCCGGCTGAGGTCGCTCCCGCCGAGAGCTACCGCCCGTCGGATCCGGTGTGGGTGTATCGGGACGGCTGGCGGGCCGGCATCATCGAGGCGGCCTCACCCAGGGCGGTCACCGTCACCTACCAGCCGGGAAACCATCGCGGCACCGGCGTCGACACGTTCACCGCGCCGTATGTGACGTTTCGCGCCGACAGCGCCCCCGATCTCGACCAGCGCGGCCTGAGGCTCGTCCGCCGGCGGCCGCTGCGATGACCGGCGCGGTCACCGTCGCAGCCATCGTCGGCCTGCTCAGCCTCTTCGCCGGCGTCGCCCTCGGGTGGTATTTGCGGAGCACGAACGACTGGTGCGCCGACTGCGCGCGACAGGATTCCTTGCGCCGCGGCGTGTAGCTTTACATCCATGACAGCGGTCGACGAGCAGCACGAGACGTGCGTTCGCCGCGATGCCGCATTGTCCAGGGCCTTCGAGTTCCTGGGCCGCCGGTGGAATGCCGCGGTCCTCGGCAAACTCCGCGACGGCCCGGCCGGTTTCCGTGACCTCTCCCGGAGCATCGACGGCATCAGTGATTCGGTCCTCTCCAACCGGTTGTCCAGTCTGGTGACGGCCGGGTTGATCGTCCGGGCGGTCGAGGAGGGCCCACCGGTCTCGGTCTCCTACGGCCTCACACCGGCCGGCCGCGCTTTGATGCCGGCTCTCGACGAGATCGCCGACTGGGCCGACGCCCACATCCCCTGACGGCGACCCGCCGGTCTTCGCCTTCCGATCCGTCCGGCGCCCCATTCACCTCCGGCAGTTTCCTGCCTTCCGGACTTCCACCCCGCGGTGGTACGGCCATGTCGCCCCCGCAAAAACCCCCAGTCCCGCGGCTATCGCGCGACGCAGGGGGCCCGTCCCGCCCATCAGCGCGTCTTTCGGGCGGAAGCCTCCCCTCACCGCCCCGCCCCTTCCGCCTTCAGTCGGGCCCTTCCTTCCCTGCTCCCTCTTGTCCGCGCTTCACAGCCGAGCCACCCGGCGTCGTGCCGCGCCCCGTAGCTCCACCTCAGCTCGGCCTCGGTCCTGTTCACATTTCCTCGCCTGCGAGCTTCCGCTTCGCCCTCGCCCTCCCGCGTCTGCCGCCCTCCACCCCCGCGCTCACCGCCCTCCACCCCCGCGCCTGCCGCCCTCCGCCTCCCGCGCCCAGGCTCGGCCTCCTGACCTCGCTCGGTTGACGGAGGGGTGGTGATCGAGTTCACCGGACCAGCAGTGGCTTTCTGTCAGTTAGTCGCTAGCTTTTTAGAAGTGGATACTCTTTCTGAAGCGGATCTGAGGCCCCGGCTCGGCGATGAGGGGCGGGCTCTGTTGTTCACCGAGGCGCGGACCGCATCGTCGTTCTCGGCGACGCCGGTCTCCGACGCGGAACTCGCCGAGATCTGGGACCTCGCGAAGTGGCCGCCGACCGCGGCGAACACTCAGCCGCTCCGGGTCCTCTACGTGCGCACGGAGGAGGGCAAGAAACGACTCGTCCCGCTCCTGGCCGAGGGCAACCGGGCCAAGTCGCAGAGCGCGCCCGTCGTGGCGGTGCTCGCCCTGGACACGTCGTTCCACGAGTACGTGCCCGAGGTGTTCCCGCACAACCCCGGGCTGAAGGACGTCTACGAGGCGAACAAGCCGCTGCGCCTGACCAACGGCACGTTCAGCGCCGCGCTCCAGGCCGGCTATTTCATTCTCGCGGCCCGCTCGATCGGCCTGGTCGCCGGACCGATGACCGGCTTCGACAAGGCTGCCGTGGATGCCGAGTTCTTCCCGGACGGGCGGTTCAAGTCGCTGGTCGTGGTGAACCTCGGTCACCCCGGTGAGACCCCGTGGCGGGACCGTCTGCCGCGGTTGTCGCCGGAGACCACCGTCCAGTGGGCTTGAGCTGTTTCACGTCACGCGCTTGTGGGTACGCGGTCGCCGCACTTTCGGAAAGTAGGTGACCGCCGTGCTCAAGCCGGAGGAACAGCAGTCATTCGCCGGTCTGGTGGCCGGGATCGAAGCGGACGACCCGGGTTTCACTCGACGTGCCACCCGGGCCGCCCGCCCACCGCGATGGTGGGCGATCGTCGCCGTTCTGTTGTGGACGATCGCCCCGATCTGCATCGTGTACGGCGGATGGACCGGCCTGATCGAGGCGTTCCTGGCCGGCGGTTACGGCACGTACCTGATGCGCCGCCGGCAACGCTGGATCACGCTGACCAGCGCCCGCCGGACCGAATCGTCTTGATCAGCGCCAACGGTCACCGAATCGTCCCGCTCAGCGCCAGCGGTCGCCGGTGAGGCGCTCGTAGACCTCGACATACCGGGCACGGGTTGCTTCAGCGATCTCGTCCGGGATCTCCGGGCCGGGCTCGGTGCGGTCCCAGTCGGTGTGCTTCGTCGACCAGTCACGAAGGAACTGCTTGTCCAGGTAGCGCGGCGCCGTACCCGGCTGCCATTCACTGGCTTCCCAGAACCGTGACGAGTCCGGCGTCAGGAGCTCATCGCCGATCTTGAGGACACCCTTCGCGTACCCCACCTCGATCTTGGTGTCCGCAATGATGATCCCCTTGGCCGCCGCGATCTCCGATCCGCGCCGGTAGACCTCGAGCGTGACCCGGCGCAGCTCCTCAGCCAGCTCCTTGCCGACCCGATCGACCGTCTCGTCGAACGTCAGCGGCGCGTCATGCCCCCCACCGACCGGCTCCTTGGTGCTGGGCGTGAAGATCGGCTCCGGAAGCTTCGACGACTCGATGAGCCCGTCGGGCAGCGCGTTCCCGGAGATCATCCGCTCCCGCTCGTAGTCCTTGAGCCCGGACCCGGCGAGGTAGCCCCGCGCGATGCACTCGACCATGACCATCTCGAGCCGCTCACACCGGATGGCCCGCCCAGCGAACTCGGCCGGCACATCGGTGGCGGAGATGACGTGGTTGGGGATGACATCGCTGAGCTGCTCGAACCACCAGAGCGACAGCTGGGTGAGGATCTTCCCTTTGTCCGGAATCGGAGTCGGCAGGATGACGTCATAGATCGAGATCCGATCCGAGGCGACCAGGACGAGGTCATCCCCATCGGCATAGACGTCCCGGACCTTGCCGGAGTGCAGGAGCTCCACGTGTTCCCCTCGATGCTGGCGGAGTGGCGTGCGCCTTCACGCTACCGAACCGGCACAGGGCAACTCAGCCGCCACGGGCGCCTTTTCGACGCAGCACTGGCAGGCCTCAAACCGCGATGGAGGAGATCCGCCAGAGAATCTTGGAGGGTGTGGCTCAGAACCTCGCACCGCTCAAAGGCGAGCACGCCGAGACCTCTGCTCCCAAGGTCCGAGCCGCCGCTGACGACCCGGCCGACAGGCCCGTGCCTGGGGTGTCGGTGAAAGTCGCAGCCGTTGGATCGACGAGACGCCACCGAGCGTTGAATTCCGGCAGTTGGAGGAACACCGGCCAAGACCCCTGAGCGGTGACGAACCACACCTTGTCGATGGACTCGGAGCACTGCATGGGCGGTGGGTTGCAAAACACGTCACCGCAGCCGATCCAGAGATCACAATCGGCCGGCTAAGGTATTACCATGGCACATACGTTCCAGGTGGTCGACCTCTTTGCGGGCTGCGGCGGCATCACTGATGGCTTCCACCGGACTGGTCGGTATCGCACCGTCGGTGCAGTCGAGATCGACCTAGCCGCCGCAACCACCTACGCCGAGAACTTCGGTAGCGGGATTGTGCACCATGGAGACATTGCTTCCTGGGAGATCAGCGATGCCGCACGGAAGGCCGACGTCGTTGTCGGCGGTCCGCCTTGTCAAGGTTTCTCCAATCTCGGTTCGAAGAAACTGGACGATCCCCGTAACCAGCTCTGGCGGGAGTACGTCCGTGTGTTGACGGAGATCAGGCCTCGGGTCTTCGTCATCGAGAACGTCGACCGATTCCTGCGCAGCGACGAATTCCGCACCCTCACCCAGGAGACAGAACGGGGCGGAATGCTCGAGGATTACGCACTGAAGTTTGACATCGTCAACGCGGCCAATTTCGGCTCCGCGCAGATGAGACGTCGAGCCATTGCTATCGGAACCATTAAGGACATCGAAGCCATCGGCATCCCCGAGGGCAAGGTTCCTCGGGATTCGTGGCAAACAGTCTTCGATCGCATCGGAAGCCTTCCGTCCTACGTCCCGGAATCTGACCAGTTCCTTCCAAGTCGCACGGTCTCCCATCACGGAGCCCATGTCCCAGGCGCCTTCAGCGGCCTCGCGCTGCATATCACGCGCGAGTACCGCGATACCTCTCGAGAGCGCTTCAAGTGGATTCCGGAAGGCGGAAACAGGTTCAACCTTCCGGACCACCTCAAGAGCCCCTGCTGGGTGAAGCATACTTCCGGATCAGGTGACGTGATGGGACGCCTTCGCTGGGAGCGTCCATCGGTCACCATTCGAACGGAATTCTTCAAGCCCGAGAAGGGACGCTACCTTCACCCGACCGAACACCGCGCGATCACTCATCTTGAAGCCGCACGTCTGCAAGGCTTCAGCGACGAGTTCAAATGGTGTGGGTCAAAGGTACAGATCGCCCGTCAAATCGGGAACGCCGTGCCGGTGGAGCTGTCACAGGCACTGGCCGAGCACCTCGCCTCGAGCCTCGACAAGCGACTCCGCCCCCTTTCCCCGAGTTCCTGATCCACCCTCGCCCCGAACTGCTGCCATCACCAGGTCAGCGGCGTCGTCCGGATCTTCGTGCTCCCAGATCCGGACGACGTGCCAACCTATCCCGACGAGGTGCTCATTGGTGGCCGCATCCCGAGCCTGATTGGTGGACAGCTTTCGTGACCACCAATCAGAGTTGGCCGTGGGAGCGGTTGCATGTTCGGGACAGACATGCCAGAAACATCCGTCGACGAATACGGCCACGCGTGCTCTGGTGAAGGCGATGTCCATCGATCGACGGGGCATTCCAGGAATGGGGAAATTGACCCGGAAGCGCAGCCCTCGGGCATGCAAGATTCTACGAAGAGCTACCTCGGGCTCGGTGTCACGTCTCCGCTGCTTGCTCATTCTGCCGGAGACGGACACTGAACTCGGGATCGGAGGGAGGTCGACCGCCATGATGTAGACGCTACCGGGAAACCTCTACCGTTCACAGACGAGTGTGCCGGCCGATTCCCGTACCAGTGACCGGCGCTTCGGTGCGAGGCCGTTCACGGATGCGGCGCACCTCGATGATCGTCCGAGCCACTTCGACACGAAGAAGGTCCTCGGGCAGCCCGAACAGATCCTGGAAAGCACCTCGCCGCATCAGATGCTTGAGGACGTCACGTAGAGATTCGGTCTCGTCCAGACCACTCCACACTGTCGGCCATTCCTTGGCCAGAGCACGGATGAGTTCCGGAGAACCGCCGATGGACCGCCGCCGGGCGAGAATCTGGTCGAAGTTCCGTTCCGGGAAGACGTTCAGCAGATGGTACGGATCATCAGGCCGACTGTTGTCATGAAGCAACTCGGCCCGCCACCAGAGCCGACCGAACACGTGCCTTGTGATGTCTGTGGCTGACACCCGATCCACCGGTGGCCGCGGGAAACGCCAGACGGCAACGTCCGGAATAACGACCAATGCCAGGAAAGCCCAGATCGGTCGAGCCGCCGCCTCAGCCGGGACGAGGTCCATCTCGACGTGCAACGACCGAGCCAGTTCGGTATCGAAATTATGCACCGAACGCCCGAGCGGAAGGTCCGGAAACCCGTGTCGCCGCGCAGCATCTACGATCAGATCGCGAAGCACCTTCAACCGCTCCGGTGTTGCGCGGCCTCCGCCGGTCGGAGCGAAGTACTGCGCCAGGTGCGTTGTCGCAGAAGCAGGGAAACGCGTTCCCACCTCACACTCCCTGATCTCCTTGTAGAGATCCTTGGCTGCGCTCTCGGGCAGGCGGGGGTAAAGCGTGCTCATCGGTCGATCGCCAAAAAATCAGTGGCGGCCTGGACCGTCGCAGCGAAGAGTGGAGCGTCGTTCGCCCGAATACGCCGGATGTCTAGAAGGTCGTCGTCTACATGGCATGCCATGTAGGTCCTCATCAGGCCTTGCAGCACAGCTCCGAGGGTTTCCTTTCCGAACTTTTCAGACATGTTGAAGGCGTCGTTTTCGAGCGCCCTCTCCAGCATTGTCCGAGTGATGTCGGATCTCATAGCCGACAGGATCACACGGTCCAGGTCAGTGGGTGTGCTGACTCGGCCGAGCGCCGCAACGATCGGGGCATGCTCCTGATTGATCAGGAGTTGGATCGCGCCCATTGCTGTGGCATGAAGATCATCACCAATCTCAAGGAACCATGCAGCCTTGTGAGGCAGTCCGGAAGCGGAGAAGGGGACAAGGGCCATCGGAAACAGAGGCGCGTCACCCTGCAGCCGGATCTCGATGGTGTCATTCCAAAGATCGCTCCCCACGAGCCGAGCCACGGCCGGTCGTTCAGGCCCCTCTCCGGCAAGCACCAGGATCGTCTCCACCCGGACAACCCCGCCCAGACGTTCCCCGGCGATCTCGACATCGATGACGTATTCCTGGACGTTGTCCATCAGCGGTACCCAGGCGGCCGCTCCACGGAGCAGCGACGGGATCACGCTCCACCGCACGCTGACTGCCAGAGGCGTGTCAGTGTCCAGACCCACGGCACTACGGCAAGCCGCCGCATCGATCGACAGCCTGCGTCTGAGCTTGAGATCGGTCTGGTAGTCCCACTCAGGCAAGCTGTCCGGGACGCCACGCTCCCCGAGAGTGTCCGGATCGATCATCCAACCAGAAGCCTTGACCGATCCGTTGGTCAGCCGGCGATACGGCCAAGCCCGTGTACCTCTACCCGCCATGAGAAGCTGTCCTTCCCTCTCGGGCAACCGCCACGTCCAACTGCGTGATGGTGTCCGGAACCGGCTTCACCACCAGTGAGATTCGTTGGCCCGCCGTGGCGGCTTTCAGACTCAACAGATCACCCTGCTGCTCCTCCGAACCCAAGCGCCAACCCATGACGACAGGCTGCTCGGATCCCTCAGGAGGCTCCTGCTCCCGACTGCCGTCGGCCACCGTAACTCCGACCAAGCCGTGGACCGCGAGAGGACCGTCACCGATCACCACGACATCCTGGATCAGCAACAGGCCGATCTCGGACTCCTCGAAATATGGCTCCCCCTCGATCCGGACGGATGCGCTTCTCCGCGAAGGGCGTCCTGAGGCCGGCAGCGCCACGCCTTGTCCAACAGCACCTTTGGCGACCGAACCGGATTGGGATTCGCGGTCTTGTTCGAAGGGATCGTGTGAACCTCCCAGAGCAGGAACAGAGGCCGCACCGGACCCCGTCGCCGCCGCTACGAGAGGCCCCAGGAAGTTGCTCACGGCCCCGAGCGGCGCGTTCACGCTGTTGGATCGAACCTCGGCCGGGCGGGCGAACCCACCGAGTCGTTCCCTGATCCTCGTGAACGTGGTCCGGACGAAAGTCCGTTCACGCCCTTCGAGTTGAGCGAACACCCAGTCGTCGTGGGTAGGTGGCTCAGCTGCAGCATACGTCCGATCCATCTCGTCAAAAGCACGGAAGACTCCGGCGTATGCCAGGTTCGAGCCGGCTGGCTCCGGCCCGGGGTGGTATTTGACGACAAGCTCAGGCGCGCGCATAAGACACACATGGTGGGGTGCTGTGGTGATACCGAGATCCTGTGCCGCTGGGGGCGGCTCGTACGGAGGAATCAACTGACGTTCAAGGGCCAGGCGCCCTAGAGCCTTCCTGGGACTGCCGCACATGAGGATCTCGGCATTGTCCTCACCCTCCAGACGACCGTAGGCAGCAACGAACGTTCGTAGCCCACGGGTCTTCTCCGGCATCGGAACCGCGATGTCAACCCCCCGGTTCCGGACTCGAGGGACAAGGCGCACCATCCCCCGTCGCTCCAACATGATCGGCCAAAGATTCCACGCTATGGCGTCGGCAAGATACTGCGCGGTTTCCTCGTCACTCTCGTCACCGAAGTCCGGCTCGACGATGACCACATCGGTACCGGTGTCGTCACCGGTAAAGGCTGGCAAGCCCAACGACTCAGCGACCTCGGTGGCACGTACGCCCACAAGCGGTTCCACATGCTCGACGCCGACATCACCCCACCAGTGACGCCCAGTGTATGGCCGGCCCCGTCCCTGCGGATCCGCCAATTCCATCGATTCGCCGAGGCAGATGCCGATGAAGCGACTCTCCGGGCCGCTCGCGGTCATCGTCCGGGTGTGCACGATGACGGTGCCGGCCCGAGAGATCTGGTACAGAACTCCCTTTCCGTAGCCGTACGTTCCGCCTCCACGTCGCGTATCAGGTGGGTCGCCAACGTTCAGGACAAACGACACCCAGTCCCTGGGCTCATCCCCCCGTGCAACATCGGCGCGAGTGGGACCGCCGAGTCCCTTCGTACCTCGATCGCTGATGGTCAAGGTACGCACCAGGGTCGAATGCCACTCCCTTCCACGCAGGATCTGACGCAACGGGAACTTGTCACTGTGCGGAGCGCCTTCGAGCAGCAGAGACCGCCAGGCATTCGCATTCTGTGGAGGCACCACGCCGAGGTCGAGGGTGAATCCGACCGGGCGATCACCGATTCGGGCATCCCAACTGTTCTGCGCAGACTCACGCACCAAGATGGCCGGCCACGGCATCGGGGGTTTACCCAATGTTCGCTTGATACCTTCCGCGCTGATCGAACCGGCGGGCGGAAACGGTTGCGAGTACCAACGTGGTTGTGTCATCTCTCCGCCATGACTTGCAAAAACTGCTCGATGTCTTCCTTCTGCATGGGGGCGGGACCGACATCGAGATCGAGGGTGTAACGAACACCCGAGATTCCAACCGGCACCCCGTCGACGAAAGCCGAGGTCACAATACGAGGGAAGCTTTCGACCACCAGATAACAAGCCTCCTCCACAACGGCAAAACGGACACCGTCGTATATATGGCGATCCGCCGTGAAGTAGCCCACTCGGGCGAGCAACTGCAGCAACTCCTGTGGCCGTCCGACACGACGCACAGTCGAATCGACTATCTCGGGCAGCGAAATTCCTGCAGGGTCTGAGGTATCCAGGCGCATCCACTGCAACATGAGATCGCCGTTCTCGGGCGCAGCGAGTTGATCGAGACCATGAATCCGCACCGATCGACCTTCCGGGGCCGTAGTCGCCTTGACCTCCACGGCCTTCCTGTTCGCCACGAAATCGTGCGGCGAACGTAACGGCCCCCGCCAGGCGCCCAGCAGGCTCGCATCGCGGTCGAGAAGCGCGTTGAGCAGACGTAGTTCACCGAACAGCCCTGCCAGTTGCTCCACCCCCAGCTGTGAGCCGCTGCGGAACAGTTCGCGCCATCCGTCGAGCACCTGCGCAACCACGACAATTGGTTCTGCAGGACCCACAGCGAGCGCTGCCACGACATCGGCGCAGAGGCCGGTGAAGATCTCGAGGAGGTCGTCCCGCAGCAGAACGAGGCTCGCATATTCAACCCGCACGCCCGCCGCTTCCAGAGTCAACGGCAGCAGATGGACAGCCGCGGCGCGAGTGTCCGCACGGGCATAGTCTGCCGGCGGCACAGGGACCAGCAGATGTCGCCTTCTCTCCGGACTCAGCGCGCAGAGCAATGGCATGCCAGCGACAAGCACCGGCACTTCCGACGTGAGCCATCCCGAGTTATGCCGTGCGCTGCAGAGGGCAGCCCAGTGGTCGCTGATCACTGACCGAAGGTCCGTCATTCCGCATCCCCCTCGAATTCCTGCTGCAGGATCTCGGGGTCTTCGCTCTCCCAGTACTTTCCGTCACGGATGTCCGCGGCGACGTAGTCGTGTTCGACCTGGCTGTCCGCCGACGTGGGTGTCGGGAAGACGAAGGCGGCACCCATCACGACTTCGTAAGGCGCGTTCAAGGGGTGGCGATTCTTCTGCGTGGTCTCCGAAACTGGATCGATTGGATAGATGAGCAGAAGTCCGTGGTCGGGCCGCTGCACCCGCCTCAAGGCGTCGATCTCAGATCGGCGCGTCACGTCGACTCCGTCGGGAACACGTAGATTGACCGCCGCGTCCCTGGGGCCTGAGAGAGTTTTGATATCGGCAAGAGGATCCCCGACCAGGTTGATCCGACTTCGACGGTTCAAACCCACGGCGGTACCGTCCGGAAATTTCCAGACGTTGGCGTTCTTCCTGGAATTCCCGATGACAGCGATGTCCCAAGCAGTCAGCGCGTTGTTCTCCACGCGCTTCTGGATGTACCTCTTGAGCAGTTCGGGTCGGGCCTCCTCGGACCGCTCATGGAAGCGGTATTGATCGATGAACTTGATGACGTCCCGAAACGAGACGTCACGCCACAGCCAACGTCCAACGCTGGGTGACAGTTCGGAGCGGCCATGCTGTCGAGCTGCCTGCACCAGCTTGATGGCCGCCTCCTCGTTGGTTCTGAGCCAGTCGATCGCACCCTCGTCGGTGGCGAAGTATCGGCTCTCCACCAGGTCGCCACCATAAGCCGCGTGCGCGGTGACCGCGCTCTTCATCCGCGCCGGAGCGGTTACCAGCATTTTGGGGTGCGTACGGATCCGGACTGCGAAGGTCAGTGGATTCTTGTCCTCGACGAGGTACCGGTCGATGTCCTTCCGAATCTCGGCCTCGACGACAGCGAGATGGCGAAACCAGCTGGCGAGCTCCACAGTCATCCAGATCCGGGGCAAATCTCCGTAGCCCGCTCGGTGCCCGAACCATCGACCCATCTGAAGCAGGGTGTCGTATGCCGAGGATGCCCGTACAAAGTAGCTGCTGACCAGCCCTTCCAGAGTTAGACCACGACTGAGCGTGTTACCGCCGACTGCAATGGCGACAACCGGACCGGCTTCGTAGTCGAGACGGTCGCTACTGCGGTAGTTGTCGATGACGACACGGCTCTCCTCCAGTACCGAGGGAAGATGCTTGAGGAGGGCATCGAACGGAACGGACGTTTCACTGAAATCCTCGGCGTTGACCCGGACGGTTTCGCTCGCCCAGCGTCCCTCGAGCTCCTGGAACAGGTCATGGTCGTCACGGCGAAGACCGTTGAGCACCTCCTGTCGAAGGTCTTCAAGTGGTACGCGGAAGTCCTCATGGATACCGGTCTGAAGGGTGGTGTGCACCAGCATCGTGGAATGCGGAACTCCAGTACCACGGTGACGGCGTGCTGCGGTGGCCAGCCAGAAATACGTGACAGCATCGCGTAATGAGAGTGTCATCTCCGGAACGAAGTCGGCGGCTGCGGCCCTGTTGATGGGGCGGACCAGTTCGACATCCTCCTCCGGGACCTCACGAATCATGTCTTCCCCACCCGGGACCTCGCCAGGGTCCTCTCCATCAAGGGGATCGCGGCCGAAAAGGAGCGCAGGACCCTGATATCCCTCGGGGGCTTTCAGGCTGACGATGAAGTCCCGAGGGTAGAAGTCGTCCTTCTCCGCGGGGTCGATGAGCAGGTTCGCAAAGGGCGTCGCCGTATAGCCGACATAGTCCACCTTCGTGAAGGACTTGAGCAGTTTGCTCATCAGGGGATTAATCACCTTGCCGCCGACGGTGGCCTGGTCGGCTTCGTCGTCGATGACCAGAGTCGGACAGTCTCTCAGGTAGTCCTTGGCGGAGGCCAGCCACGTGTTGAGCTTCTCCAAGACCTTCGCGTTCTTCTTGACCACCAGGAGGACCTGTTGGTTCCTGGCTGCAAAGTAGGCGGCAGCGTTCCCTTTGGGGTGAAAGTCCGCGTCCACTGTCGTGACCTCGTGCCATTGCCCGGGATTCAGCTGCACCAACTCACGGGCAAGGCGGGCCTGTGTCTGCCTACGAAGTCCGTTGTGGATGCCGGAGAGAACGATGAAAAGCCGATAGCCGCGATCGGCCGCTTTAGCCATGACAGCGGTGAAGTTTGCCGTCTTGCCGGACTGGACGTAACCGAGAACGAGGCCCATGCTCCGGAACTCCTCGGTCCCAGGATGGTCGAGAAGCCCTACAACCTTTGTCGACTCCTCATCGAGGACATCGATCGAGTCCTCGTCCCAGGGACGGGGGCCACTCGCAAGCTTCGCCTTCAGCGCCGGCCAGAACCTGTCGTCGTACCGCGGGCCCGTATACCACGTGAGACGTCCGGACTTGTAGACGACCTTCGGCTCGCCCATCTCCCGGATTTTGATGACCTCGGCCTCGTGTCGTTCACGAATTCTCTCGATCACGTCGTCAGTGACACCGAGCCGACGGAGCCTCTGCACCGCTTTATCTGGCGTGCTGCGATCCGCGATGGCTTGGAAGGTCTCGTAGTTCTCGTCCAGATCCTCGTCGGTCATGCCGAATATGTTTGCAGTCGCTGCACGCAGTGGGGCAGGTAGACGCCAACTTTCGATCCGTCTCCTTCACCGATCGGCCGATGCCGGCGGCCGGGCAGCGAGGCCATACGGCACGAACGTCGGATTTTACTGAGCTGCTGGGGCGCGGTGAGCTTGGCCCGCAGCAACGCGCCCGCCGGGAACAGATACGTCGGCAAGCGGCCCGGATGTTCGCCGCCGGGGTCAGCGCGCCGCAGGTGGCCGCCGAGTTGGAGATCTCGACGAAGTCGGCGTACGCGTGGCGACGGGCGTGGAAAGCCCGTGGTGAACAGGCCCTAGCCTCGCGCGGAGCGCCCGGACCCGATCCGGTGTTGTCCGCAGCTCAGGTGCAGAAGCTGATCGCCAAGCTGGACGAGGGCCCAGCCGCCGCCGGCTGGGACGAAGACCAGCGCTGGACCCTTGCCCGGGTCCGCACGATGGTCGGCCGGATGTTCCACCTCACCGTCAGCATCGCCACCGACTGGGAGACCCTGCGCCGCGTCGGCTACACCCCGCAGCAACCGATCTCCCGCGCCACCGAACGCGACCAAGCCGCCATCGAACACTTCAGGCGCTACCAATGGCCCGCGGTGAAATTAGGGTCGCGCGCAGGCTGGGCGCGTGGATCTGTTTCGTCGACGAGTCCGGCATCTCGCTGAGACCAGCCCGGGCCCGGACCTGGGCCCGGCGAGGCACCACACCGATCGTCAAGGTCGCCGGACGCGGCGGCCGCAAACTGTCGCTGGCCGGACTCGTCGCCTACCGCGCCGGAGACCGGCCGCGCATCATCTACCGCACCATGCTCCATCAAGGACGCAAAGGCGACCCGAAAGGCTTCGGCGATGACCACTCCGCCGCTCTGCTCGACGCCGCCCACCAGCAACTCCGGGCACCGATCGTGCTGGTCCGGAACGGGCTAACCGCCCACAAGTCCGCCAAGACGCGCGCTCTGATCGCCGCCCGGCCATGGCTACGCGTCTACCGGCTACCCGGCTACGCACCCGAACTCAACCCGGTCGAGAACATGTGGTCCAGCCTCAAACGCAGCATGGCCAACCTCGCCCCTGCCGCATCGACGACCTGTTCCGCATCGCCAAGAACAGCCTCAAACGGATGCAGTACCGACCCGCCCTCGCCTTCGGATTCCTCGCCACCAGCGGCCTGGCACCAGCATGACCCCGACCCAAAAAGCTCAGTAGGTGCCATGAACCGATGTGCTGACCTGTCTGGTTGACAGGTCAGCACATCGGGGTCAGGCGGGCTGTTCGGTGGGGCGGCCCAGGAGGAAGGACCAGTTCAGGGCTCGGCCCTTCAAGCGGATCAGGATCGCTCCGCCCGCCACCGCGGCGATGGTGGTGATGGCTCCTGCGGTCAGCAGGGCCCCTCGGGGGCCCATCGAATCGCAGAGCCAACCGATTGCCGGGGCACCGGCGATGCCGGACAGCGAGGACACGATCCCTACCGTGGCGAGGACCCGGCCTCGCATCTCCTCGGCCGTGTCCAACTGGATCCTTGTGGCTATGACAGTGTCGAAGACGACGGCGCCGGCCGCGATCGGGAGGATCAGGGCGGCGAAGCCGAGGATGTCGGGGGCCAGGCCTGAGCAGAACTGCAAAGCGCTGATCAGGAATCCCGTACCCAGGAGGACCCGCAGCGTCGAGCGGCCGGTGCCGGCCAGCAGCAGGCCGCCCGCCACGGCTCCCACGGCGAAGACTGTCGACAACAGACCGTATGAACCGGACGTTCCCCCCAGCGGGCCGGACACCATGGCGGCCATCGAGACCTGGTAGTTGCGGCCCAGCGAGCCCAGCACGAACGACAACGCGAGAACGACCAGGATCACCGGCCGGCCCAGCAGATAACGGAATCCGGCGATCACGCCGCCGTCGGCCGGGGTGGCCACCGCGAGGGGGCGCATGTCGGTCAGGCGCATGGCCAGCAGGGCGACGATGACGGCCAGGTACGACACTGCGTTGATCACGAACAGTGCGGACGGGCCGGTGACGCCGATCAGCATGCCGCCGAGGGCCATGCCGCCGATGCGGCCGGCTGAGCTCAGCACCGATCCCAGCGCCAGCGCCGAGGCCAGGGACTCGCGGGGCACGAGAGCGGAGCCGAAGCGGCCCAGGATCGGGCCCTCGAAGGAGGCGATCACGCCCGAGGCGAGAGCGATCGCGTAGATCGTCCAGTTTCCGCCGGGGAGGAGGAGCGCCAGGGCGAGCAGCGCGCGCACCGCCTGGAAGGCGATCAGTATCGGACGTGCCGGCAGACGGTCGGCCAGGGCGCCGCCCCAGCTTCCGAGCAGCAGCACCGGCACCGCCTGCAACATGACGACCGCGCCCATGGCGGTGGCCGAGCCGGTGGCCGACAGGATCAGCCAGTTCAACGCCAGCACCTGCATCCACGTACCGCTGACCGAGATCAGGTCGGCGGCCGCCCACAGGCGGTAGTTGCGTTCTCGGAGCGGCGCGAACATCGGAGCCAAAGCGGCGGCACCCCCACAGGGAAAATGGCACCGTCTCTCGGCGCCACCTCCCCCTTCGGATCAGGAGAAGGGCCGAGAAGTTCGAAAAGCCGAGAACAACCCAACGGCAACCTCGGCAGCGGTACGGCCACCGCTCCCCCAACCGCACCCACGCACGCCCGCGATCTTCCGGAGGACTGTCCGCGGCCGGCCTTTCAGCCGAGAGTCCTGAGCTGTCCGCTCACCACCTGGTGGATCCGCCCGCCCGCAACGATCACCCGGCCGGCGACATCCGGCCCGGCCACCTTCCCGTCGGAGGCGTTCAGCACCGCCGCCCCGGCATAGATCAGTCCGGCCGCCGTGACCGGCTGCACCCCGTCAGCCTTCTGCCGGGCGGTCCAGGCCCGTTTCCCGTCGGCCACGTTCAGCGCTTCGACGTCACGTCCCGCGACGCGATAGACCCGCGCCCGGTCCACCGCGATCGCTTCCGAGGAGGGGAAGGTCGACGCGCTCCACTCGAGCTGCCCGTCGGAGACCCGGACCGAGCTCAGCACCCCGCCGGCACCGGTGACGAGGAACCGGTCGCTCGCGGGCGACGCCGCCTCCGCGGTCCACGCCGCCTTCCGGGTCCACCGCACCGTCCCGGTCGTGATCTCGACGGCCGCGCTGACGTCGGTTCCATCGGTGGCGCGGGCCAGGATCGTACCGTTCGCCGACACGCCGCCGGCCCGATAGCCGGTCTTCTGCCAGGCCGGCCGCCCGTCACGGACGTGGTAGGCCATGATCGCGTCCTCGTCCGACGGTGATCCGCCGGACACCACCAGCACGCTCTTGTCGACGACGGCCGCGTACACCGGGATGTCGACCCGCTGCTTCCATCGGGGTAGCCCGGTCCCGGCGTCCAGTGCGATCAACTGCCCGTCCGGGTCGCTCTGCGAGTTGCAGTCGCCACCGGCCACGATGAGCAGGCCGTCGCTGACGGCGAGCCTCGGCGTCTCACTGTCGCCGGGGTCGTCCCAGTCGTATCGCCAGGCCACCGCTCCGGTGGCCGCGGTGTAGGCGGAGATCCCGAGCTGGTCGCTGACGTAGACCCTCCCGCCGGACAGCACCGGATCCGAGAACCCGGAGCAGCTCGACCCGCTGGTCCTCAGGCTGACCTGCCATTTTGTGACGACGTGCCGGATCTTCCCGCTGGTGATCACGGTTTCACCGGGGTTGTGGTGGCTGTCCTCGGCGTCGTAGCCGGGGTGGTCCCAGAGGGGCGTGGTAGCCATGACGAGCGACAGGAGAACAGCCAGCATGCTGTAAGAAAACAGGAAAATCGGGCAGCCCGTGACGGACTGCCCGAAAACGTCAACCGGCGAGCAGTCTCAGCATCTGCTGGACCTGATCGGTACGGGACTGCTTGACCCGCTCCGCGAAGGACTTGGCCAGCTCGTTGCCGCCCTTGTCGAGTTCCAGTTGAGCGAACTCGACAGCATTGTGCTGATGCGCCAGGAAGAGGTTGAGGAAGGCCGTTTCGAACTGCGCCTTCTTCACCGTGGTGAGCGCCTTGATCTCCTTGTCACCGGTACTCGGCATGCCGCCGTGGTCGGCGTGCAGGCTGACCCGCTCGTCGAGGGTGGCCGGCTTGTCCCATTCGGTGAGCCAGCCCTTCATCAGCTTGATCTCGTCGGCCTGGGTGACCTGCACAGCCTCGGCGAGTTGGGCGACCTCGGGGCGGGTGGCCCGCTTGGCCGCTGTCTGCGCCATCTCCTGACCCTGTTCGAGGTTGTCGATCAGCATCTGCAGGAACATCACGTCGGTCTCGTTGAAGGTCGAGCCCGCGGTGATCGCGGCGACGTTCTTGACGTCCTGGGTCTGTGCGGTGGCGCTCGACGGCGTGGCCGGCTTGTCGACGGCGGTCCCACAGGCGCCCAGCAGCAGCGGGGCGGCGGCAATGGCCAGTGCGGCGGCTACCCGGCGGTTCACAGCGGCAGCCAGAGGGCGAGCGTCCAGATGGAGGGCTCCCAGCTGCGGATCGACTGGTGGGCCTGGCGGCACTGGTAGGAGACCCCCTCGTACGTCACCACGTCGTTGATCTTGTAAGAAACGCCCGGCGCCCAAGCCGTGCCCGACGCGGAGGACGACGAGGTCCTGGTGGCAGTGGGAGCCGCCGTGGTCGGGGCGGCCGTCGGCGCGGTGGTGGCCGGCGGGGCCGTCGGAGCAGCGGTGGTGGGCGCGGTGGTCGGCGCGGTGGTAGGCGTCGTCGAGCCGGTGCCGCCGATGTTGACGTCCACGCAGTTGTAGAACGCCATCGGGGTGTCTCCGATGTTCCACACCGCGAGGACCGTCTTCCTCCCCGAGAACCTGCTCAGGTCGACGGTGTGCGAGACGGTGGCCGAGGGGATGGCGTTGTTGTCGTTGAACGTGGCGACCTCGGTACCGTCCACGTAGTACACCCAGGTGGCGGTCCGGTGCCGGGCGGTCAGGACCCAGTTGAAGGTCGCCGACTTCCCGACGTTGGTGGCCCGCCAGGGCAGGGAGTCGTTGTTGAGTTCCGAGAAGGCGGCGACCCCGCCGTTGCACTCCTTCGACCCCTTCGGGGCCTCCGCGCTCTGCGGCTCGAACTGGATGGCGCCACAGTTCGCGACCAGTCCGGCGGCGCACTGCGCCTGGCGGCTGGGCGGCGAGGAGACGTAGCCGTGCGCCACGGCGGGCGACGACGCGACCGCCAGGGAGGAGGCGACCATCCCGAGGGTGGCCAGCGGGTAGGCGATCTTCCTGCGCATGTCAGCTCTCCAGTGATTTCGACCTGGCAGTTACAGGACGGAACGTTAGGAGTGGCCGCCATAACGGAGCCTTAAAGGAACCGGAAACCGCTTTTAAAGCCGTTATCAGCGACGTTTGCGCTGTTCAGCGGGCTCCAGGGCGGGTGCGTGGAGCAGGATGCCGATCCGGGCGCCACCCAGCGGACTACGGTCGATGACGAGCTGGCCACGCACGGTCTCGGCGGCCCGGCGGACGATGTCGAGACCCAGACCGGTCGAGCCGGCACCGCTGAAGCCACGGGTCACCGCCCGCTCCGGGTCGGGGATGCCGGGGCCGGCGTCGTCGACGAGCAGGCCGCTGGCCGAGACGCTGACCCGGAAGGCGGTGCCGTCCGGGGTGTGCGAGAAGACGTTGCCGAGCAGCGCGTCCACCACCAGGATCACCTCGCTCGCCGGCATCGGGACGAACACCGGCTCGTTGCCGCCGACCACCTCCCACGGCCGCTCCTGGTCCTCGGCGAGCACCGACCAGAACGCCAGCCGGTCGGCGAGCACCTCGACCAGGTCGCACTGCTGCGAGCCGCGTTTCTCGATGCTGCCCAGCCGGGCCCCGGTGATGATCGCTTCGAGCTCCTCGTCGAGCAGGTCGCAGGCCTGGCGCATCCGTTCGGCGATCGGGCCGGGCGGCATCGCCTCCACATCGAGACGAAGGCCCGTCAGCGGCGTACGCAATCGGTGTGAAAGGTCTGCGGCCAGCTCGCGCTCGCGGTCCAGCAATCGCCGCAGGTCGTCGGCCATGGTGTTGAAGGCGCTGGCCGCGTCGCGCAGCTCGCGCGGGCCGGTGGGGGTGATCCGTTCGTTGAGTTCACCGCCGCCGAGGCGGCGGCTGGCCGCCGCGAGCTGGCGGGTGGATCGGACCAGCTGGCTGCCGAGGCGGTCGGCGAGCAGGATCGAGCCGCCGACCAGCAGAACAGCGAGGCCACCGAGGGCGAGCCAGGCGAATCCGACGCCGCGCCGCGTCTCCTCACCGGGGACGAAGACCTCGACCACGACGGTACGGCCATCGGTGAGCACGGTCGGCTGGAGATAGGCGACCCCGCCCCCGGCCTCGGCGGTGGCTGCCCGGCGTTCCTCGGCGGCACGCCGCACCGTCGCCTTGCTGAGGTGCGAAGTGCCGATCGCGTCGAGGCCGGGAAGGTGCAGGGCGAGCCGGCCGTCGCTGCCGGCGGCGGTGCTGGCCACCGCGTTGGTCAGGGTGACCAGGTCACTGTCGACACCGAGCACCGTGACCATCGAGGTGGCCTGCTGGCGCGCGTCGGAGATGGCCCGGTCGTAGGCGATCTGCCGGGTGGCGACGGCCAGCGGCACGAGGAAGGCGAGCGCCACCATCGAGGTGATGGCCAGTGCCAGGCGGTTGAGTGCCCACCTCATTGCGGATCGACCATCATGACGCCCACTCCCCGGACGGTGTGCAGGTAACACGGTTTCGCGGCGGTCTCGCCGAGTTTGCGGCGCAACCAGGAGATGTGGACGTCGATGGTCTGTTCCTCGCCGATCCGGGCCTGCTGCCACACCTGGTTCATCAGCTCGCGCCGGCTGATCACCTGGCCGACCCGCTCGGCAAGATAAGCGAGCACGTCGAACTCGCGCCGGGTCAGCTGCAACGGCTCGCCACGCAGCTCCACCCGGCGCTGCCGCGGCTTGATCACCAGCTCACCGACAGTGATCGCGTTGGGCTGCTGCTCGATGGTGGTCCGGGCCCGGCGCAGCACCGCGGAGATACGGGCGAGGATGTGCCCGCCGGAGAAGGGCTTGGTCACGTAGTCGTCGGCGCCGGCGCTCAGCAGCGCGATGATGTCCGCCTCGGACCGGCGGGCGGTCGCCACGATCACCGGGACGTCGGAGACGGTACGCATCATCCGTAGCGCGTCGGTGCCGTCGATGTCGGGCAGTCCGAGGTCGAGAATCACCAGGTCGGGCCGCTCCTGGGTGACGATCTTCAACGCCTGGGCAGCCTGACCGACCGGGCGCACCACGTGCCCGGCATCGGTCAGCGCCCTGGTCAGAGCGGCCGTGATGATGCGGTCGTCCTCGACCAACAGGATCATCGCCATGGCGATAACCATAGGACCAGGTGCGAGAATGGCCGCGTGCGATCTTCCAGGTGGGTGCCGATAGCCGGGTGGTGCGTGGCCACCGCGACCAGCATCGTGCTCTCCTCGGTGGCGCTGTCGCCGGTGCTCAACGCGGCCAGCGCCGACTCGGGTGAGCTGCCGGACATCGATCAGCTCCCCGCACCGGCCGCGGTCTCCGAGACGACCGCCGCCCCACCGCCGGCGACCGCCGATCCGACCCGGACGACGAAGCCCGCACCGTCGCGCAGCCGCTCGGCGTCAGCTGATCCGAAGCCGTCATCCAAGTCACCGTCCACGTCCGAGTCGACGTCGGAGACGACCGCGCCGCCGGCGACGACTACCGAGAACGGCTGGACCGTCACTGCCAGTGACGGCGTGAAGACGTATGTGCGGTCGTTCACGACCGGGGGCGGTGTGGCGGTCATCCGGATGACGAGCAAGGGCACAGTGTCGCTTGTCACTGCCACGCCGGCCGACGGCTTCCGGGTGGAGAAGCAGGGTTCCGACGTCAACCTCGCGGTCTACTTCATCGGGCCTGCGAAGAGCTTCATCGTCCACGCTCAATGGTGGAACGACGCACCCTTCGTCGAGGTCAGCGAAGTCGGTTCCTGAGTACTTGCTGGGAGTTCCTGAGTACTTGCTGGGAAGCGCAAGGGTTTTCCCCGATTCGGTGAAGCCTGTCTATACATAACGTCTCACCTCAAGTCACCCCGGTGTGACCCGCCGTCCACGGACGGTTGAGGCCCGCCCGCCAATCCCCCGGGCGGGAGAGGAGTAGGCGTGAAATCCCGTACCCCAGTCGTCATCGCTCTGTCCGCCGCGACCGCGGCGGCTGCGGCGATGGTGGCGGTCTCCGGACCGGCGACCGCCCAGGCACCGATCCCCACCGATCCCGCCGCGGTGGCGGCGCTCGCGAAGGGCTCGGCGGCGGCCCTCATCGCCGATCGCCCCGCGGTGCTGCAGGCCAGCGCCGACGAGGTGTTCGTGCAGCGCCCGGTGATCTCGACCGACAACCTTCAGTACGTCCCCTACGAGCGCACCTACAAGGGTCTGTCGGTCGTCGGTGGTGACCTCGTGGTCGTCACCGACCGCGCCGGTCAGACCCAGTTCACGTCGGTGGCGCAGGACCGGCCGATCGGACAGCTCTCGGTCACCCCGAAGCTGTCCGCGGCCGAGTCGATCCCGTTCGCCAAGGCCGAGCTCAAGACCGTGAAGAACGTCGAGAGCACCAAGCTGGTCGTGCTCACCACGACCGGCACCCCGGCCCTGGCCTGGGAGTCGATCGTCAACGGCACCAAGATCGACGAGCACGGCAACGAGGGCGCGAGCCGCCTCACCGTCGACGTCGACGCGCTGACCGGCAAGGTGCTGCGGACCCAGGACAAGATCAGCCACGTGAGCGGCACCGGCACCGGCTGGATCACCGGCTCGGTCGCCCTGGACACCACGCTCTCCGGCAGCACGTACAGCCTGAAGGACCCGTCGATCGCGACCCTGACCTGCCAGGACTCGTCGACGAACACGACCTTCAGCGGCACCGACAACGTGTGGGGCAACGGCACCGGCACCAACAAGGAGACCGGCTGCGTCGACGCGTTCTACGCCGCGCAGAAGCAGAAGGCCATGCTCTCCAGCTGGCTCGGCCGCACCGGCTTCACCAGCAGCGGCGGCGCCTGGCCGATCCGCGTCGGCCTGAACGAGACCAACGCCTACTACGACGGCACCCAGGTCCAGATCGGCAAGAACAGCGCCGGCCAGTGGATCTCCTCGCTCGACGTCGTCGGCCACGAGATCGGCCACGGCATCGACGACAACACCCCCGGTGGCATCTCCGGCAACGGCACCCAGGAGTTCGTCGGCGACGTGTTCGGCGCGGCCACCGAGGCCTACGCCGCCAACGCCAACGACCCGGCCGACTACCAGGTCGGCGAAGAGGTCAACCTGGTCGGCAGCGGCCCGATCCGGTACATGTACAACCCGTCGCTCGCCGGTGACGACAACTGCTACTCCAGCAGCACCCCGAGCCAGGAGGTGCACGCCGCGGCCGGCCCCGGCAACCACTGGTTCTACCTGCTCGCCGAGGGCACCAACCCGACCAACGGGCAGCCCGCCAGCACCCGGTGCACCGGCACCGGCGCTCTGACCGGCGTCGGCATCCAGACCGCCACCAAGATCATGTACAACGCGATGCTGATGAAGACCAGCAGCTCGTCGTACCTGAAGTACCGCACCTGGACGCTGACCTCGGCCAAGGCCCTGGACAGCACCTGTGGCCTGTTCAACAAGACGAAGGCCGCCTGGGACGCGGTGAGCGTGCCGGCCCAGACCGCCGACCCGACGTGCACCACCAGCACGCCGACCACGTCGCCGACCGCGTCGCCCACCACCTCGCCGACGACCGCCCCGACCGGCTGCACCGGCACCAACGCCACCGACGTGTCGATCCCGGACGCCGGCAGCGCCGTCTACAGCGACATCGTGATCAGCGGCTGCGCCCGCAGCGCGTCGTCCACCTCGACCGTCGCGGTGAACGTCGTCCACACCTACCGGGGTGACGTGAAGCTCGACCTGGTGGCGCCGGACGGCAGCACCTACGCCCTGAAGGCGACGTCCAGCTCCGACAGCACGGACAACATCGTCACCACCTACACCGTCAACCTCTCCACCGAGGCGGCGAACGGCACCTGGCGCCTGAAGGCCCAGGACGTCTACTCGTCCGACACCGGGTACATCAACACCTGGACCCTCACCGTCTGATCACCACTGATCGTTTCGGGACGTCGCAGCGGCTGCGGCGTCCCGAAACGATCACTTCCGCATCACAGTTCGTTCCTCGTGACTGCCACCCGGGCCGGGAGGGACCTAAGGTTCCTCCTACATGTACGGACAGGAGGCTCCCCGGTGACTTACAGCGCGTTCGCCGTGAACCCCGGGAGACCCACCGGAGTCCTGGCCGATGTTTGGGGGCGGTCCGCCGTACGCGATGTGCTCCTGACCCTGGGCGCCGCCGGCGCCGTCGGGCTCGCCGCACAGATCGCCGTCCCGGTCCCCGGTTCGCCCGTGCCGATCACCGGGCAGACCTTCGCCGTCCTGCTCGCCGGCGCGACACTCGGTGCCGCGCGCGGGGCCGCCGGCATGCTGATCTACGTGCTGGCCGGCGCGCTCGGCGTCCCGTGGTTCGCCGCCGGCGCCTCCGGCTGGCCCACCGCGACCGCCGGCTACCTGGTCGGTTTCGTGCTCGCGGCCGCCCTGACCGGCCAGCTCGCGGCCCTCGGCGCGGACCGCCGCCCGGCACGCACGATCGGCCTGATGGCCGCCGGCAACGCGCTGATCTACCTGGTCGGGGTGCCGTGGCTGGCGTTCTCCACCGGCATCGGCCTGACCTCCGCGGTCGCGGCCGGGCTGTGGCCCTATCTGTTCGGTGACGTGCTCAAGACGCTCTTCGCGGCCGCACTGCTCCCGGCCACGTGGATCCTGGTCAATCGCCGCGCCGACGCTCATGACCGTTACTGATCACCGCCCGGCCTGAACCCACAGGCTGTGTGCACAGCCTGTGGATAACTCGAACAGATGTGCTAATCCGGTCAACGGACGAGGCGCGGCAGGCCGATCCGGGTGCGGACACCCGGTGACGAGTGCACCAGCGGGCCACCGTGCGGGGCGGGCAGACCGGCCGCCGTCGTCAGGTCCTGCTCCAGTTCCAGCACCTCGGCCCGGTGCAGCACCCACGACGGGTGGAACACGTCGACGCTCACCAGCCGCCCGGCCACGACGGTGTAGAGGCGGTACTGGGTGGTCAGATAGTGGTCGATCTGCCCCAGCTCGGCCACCGGGAACCGCTCGCCGTGACGGACCCGCAGCCGGTAACCGGCACCGCGCGGCTCCGCGAACCGGCTACCCCGGTACTCGGTCAGGGCACCGCTCGCCCGCAGCGACATCCGCGACCAGCGGTACGGCAGATTGAGCCCGGCCCGCGCCACCGCGACGGCGGGCAGCCGGGCCGCGTCCAGCGAGAAGAAGAAGATGCCGGCGCCGCCGTCCGGTCCGCGGACATAGGTCCGCAGGTTCGTCTCCGGGAAGGTGGACAGCCACGGGACCGGCGGGAGCCAGGGTGGGCGCACCTCGTCCATCAGGAACGGGAGCAGGCCCACCCAGACCCGGTCGTCGTCGGTGTCCGGCGTGAGGCCGTCCGGGAGCAGCGGACGGACCTCGTCGACGGGGTAGCGCCAGTGCAGGAAGGTCATCCGCCGCCACTGCTGGATCATCATGGCGGTGCGGACCTCCGCCATCGGGGGCGCGAGCATGCCCCCACTCTAGATGTCGAGACTGCCCTCGATCCGCTTCAGCTGGTGCCGGGCCAGGGCCAGGTTCGCCCGGTCCTTGTTCAGCGCCAGATAGAGGAACAGGCCCTGCCCGGAGCGCCCGGTCAGCGGCCGGATCAGGTGGTACTGCGAGTCCAGCGTGATCAGGATGTCCTCGATCTTCTCGTGCAGGCTCAGCATCTCCATCGTGCGCAGCTTCGCCCGGACCACCTCGGTGTTGGCCGCAGCCGCCACCTGGAGATCGAACTCCCTGCCCCCACCGGCGATGCCCAGCGCCATACCGCTGGCGCGGTCGACGAGAGCGACGCCGATGGCCCCGTCGATCTGCATCGCGTCCTTCAGGGCTACGTCCATGTCCGGCATATCGATCCTCCACTCGGTCCGGGTCTGCGCCGAGCGTGTACGACACCGGCCCGAACCGGTCGCACACGATGTCCGCCTGCGGCACCGGGGATCGTGGGTCCATTGACCGTGCAACCGATCACTTGAAGGTTTCTTCAACTACGAAACTGCACATCACTTCACTTCATGGGTACGCCGTAACCGAGCCCGAACCTTCGCGGTTGGATGCCGGTAGAGCTGGATTCTCGGCGGAGGGGACGGAACGTGTCAGTGCCGCTGTACCAGGCAAAGGCCGAGATGTTCCGGACACTCGGTCATCCGGTCCGGATCCGGGTGCTGGAACTGCTCCAGGACGGGCCGAAGCCGGTCCGTGACCTGCTCGCAGAGATCGACGTCGAGGCGTCCAACCTGTCACAGCAGCTCGCCGTCCTGCGCCGGGCCGGCATCGTCACCTCGTTCCGCGACGGCGCCCTGGTCATGTACGCGTTGAGCACCACCGACGTCGCCGACCTGCTCGCCGCCGGCCGGCGCATCCTCGGCGCCGTCCTCACCGACCGGGACGGCCTGCTCGTCGAGTTACGCGCCCAGGGCAAACGCCGCTGACCGGTCAGTGCCCGTCGGGGCTCGCCGGATGATCAGCGCGGCCGGTCGTGGCGATCTCCGCGATCCCGGCCTCCGGCAACGCCGACCGGTACGCCCGCACGTCGTCGATCGAACCGTGGAACCGGTCCGTCCACGCGCCGTCCCACCACGAGCGGGCCACCTGCACCGGCTCCGTCGCGTTCCAGCTCACCGGATGGTCGACGCTGCCCTCCGCCACGCCGTCCACGAAGATCGTGATCTTCCGGGTGATGGTGTCGAAACTGGCCGCCAGATGGGTCCACGTGCCGATCCGTGGCCGCGTCGTCGACGACGGCCCGTCCACCACCGGCACACTGCTGTCGGTCTGCGGCATCGTCATCCGCCACGAGTCGGACAACTTCTCGTAGCCCAGCACGAAACCGCTCGCCACCCGGCCCGGCTGGGACAGGACCCCGCGCGAGCCATCGGTGTCGGCGAGGTTCACCCAGGCCATCACGGTGAAACTGCCGTCGGTGCGGACCGCCGGAGCCAGCGCGCTCGCATGACTGCCCGCCGTCGCCGCCGTGAACCGCATCGCCGGACCCGCCGACGACCAACCGGCCTCCGGGCTCAGCGTCGCCCGGTTACCGCTCCCGGAGAAGTCGCACACCGTCGCCCCCACGCCCTCGTCGGCCGGCCACCACAGGACCGGCGAGCCCGCGTCACCGGCCGGGGTCGAGACCGCGCACAGCGGTGGGACGACCGGCTTCTCCGGCAGCAGCTGGGCCGCGCCGTACCCGAGCGGGAGCAACGCCACCAGCGCCAGCACGGACAGGGGGCGCCTTCCGCCGTACCCCGCAGGTTTGTGGATCTCGGCCGGCGGAGCCGGTGTGATCTCGCTCGGCGCCGCCGCCGGAAGCATCACCTCCGCGTCGGACCGCACCTGCCGCAACCGTGCCGCGAAGACCGCCATCGACTCGATCGCCGGAGCCGGGGTCAGCACCTCGTCGAGCAGGCCCGTCAGGCCCGGCCAGGCGGCGATCAGCAGATCGTCGGGCTCGCCCCGGCCCGGCCAGGAATTACCGGTGAACGCCCGGAACAGCAGCGCCGCCAGGTCGGTCACGTCACCGCCCGGCGTCGCCGCGGGCGTGCCCCGCGGCCGCGGGGCGGAGAAATCGGTGATCAGCGGGATACCGGACGGCCCGACGATGACGTGCTCGGCCCGGATCTGCCCGTGCACCATCGGCGGCCGCATCGAATGCGCCCAGGCCAGCGCGTCGGCCAGGGTGATCACCAGACGCAGGGCCTCGGACCGCGACGGCGGATCGTCCCGCAGCACCTCGGCCAGGAGCGGACCCTCGACCCGGTCCAGCGCCAGCCACGGGCGGCCGGTCGCGGTGATCCCACCGGCCCGGACCGGCACGATCGAGGCGTTGCGCCCCAGCCCGACCGAGGCGGCGATGTGGGTCGCGAAGGCGACCTCCTCGGTACGCCCGGCGACGAACCGGTGAAAGAGCCGCAGTGTGGCCCACCGACCGGCCCGCTCGTCCCACGCCCGGTAGACGTCGGCGTCGGCACCGGTGCGCACCCGCTCCAGGCGGGTATAGCCGGCCGGGGTGTCGATCCCCGCCACGTATCCCCTCCCTTCGCCGCGTCCTTCAAGAGTGTGGACTACGGAGTTCACCCGACCGGTCCGGCACCGGCAACGCCCATCGGCGTTCCACTCGGGCTCATTTGGGTGGTAGATCGCTCGCGAAGTCGACACCGGCACGCAGCCACCGGGTCAGGCCGTCGTCGTCCAGACGCTCACCGTCGACGACGATCCAGTTGCGCATGGGCCGGCCGGTGAAGTCGAAAACCCTCGTCCCCGGCTCGGCGAGCGCCCTCTCGGCGGCCTCCGCCCCGAGCCGCACGATCAGGTCGTCACCCATCACCCCGACGGCGAGATTGCCGTGCACCATGAACGTGATCCCGCCGAACATCTTCCGATCGGTGACCCCGTCGACCGCACCGAGCCCGTCACGGATCCGCTCCGCCAGCGCCTGATCAAACGCCATACCCGCAAACTTAGCCGCCGCCCCGGCGCCCTTCACAACTTCCCGGCCCGCGTGTCCGGTTGGCAGCATTAATTAACGTTGACCTATGAGTGGCGGCAACTACCTCGCCCTGATCATCAGCGCTCTGGCGCTGACCATCTCGATCTACAGCGCCGTTGAGCGCCGAAACGCGCTGCGACGAGCAGCCTGCGAGGGTTGATGTCCGCCCAAGCCTTGGCCCTGCTGCCCGCCTTCGCCCGTGAGGTGACCAGCACCGAGCTCCGTGCTCTCGCTTTCGCCCTGGGACGGTCCGGATACCTGGAAGACGCCGAGAGCATCTGGGAGCGAGCGATCGCCAAGGCCGCCGAGGAGGGCGTGACACAGGAGCTTCACGCCCGGCGAGGTTATGCGGAGGTAACGTCGCCCCGGATCCGAAACGAGCTGCGCACGATGCTCGACGGGCCGAACCCGTGGCCGACGACTGCAGACGATCCACCGTGACGTCGCCGTCTCCGGTGAGCCGGGCGGTGTGAGACCGGTTCGCGGGCGTCGTTGACCGCGAACCGGCAGTTCAGATGCTCTGGTAACCGGCGAGGGTGTCGGCCAGGATCTCGGGGCCGGGGCGCTGCCAAAGCTCCTCGTTCATCACCTCGACCTCGATCGGGCCGGTGTAACCAGCCTTCTCGACCGCGTCGTGGAAGGCCCGCATGTCGACGCAGCCGGCGCCGGGCAGGCCGCGGCCGGTGAGGACGCCGGCCGGCAGCGGGGTGATCCAGTCGGCGAGCTGGTAGATCGCGATCCGGTCGCCGGCCGCCTCGATCTTCGGCAGCACGGTGTCGTCCCACCACAGGTGGTAGGTGTCGACGGTGACACCGACATGGGCCGCCGGGTGCTGTTCGGCGATCGCCATGGCCTGGTCCCAGGTGCTGATGACGCAACGGTCGGCGGCGTACATCGGGTGCAGTGGTTCGATCGCCAGGGTGACCCCGGCGGCCGCGGCGTGCGGGACCAGCTGGGCGATCGCGTCGGCGACGTGGGCACGGGCGCCGGCGATGTCCCGGGAGCCCTCCGGCAGGCCACCGGAGACCAGGACCAGAACCGGTGCACCCAGTGCAGCGGTCTCGTCGATGGCCCGGCGGTTGTCGTCGAACCAGCCGTCGAGCTGGAAGAACCCGCTGCGGCAGAGCGTCGTGACGGACAGGCCGGCGTCGCGGACCAGGGCGGCGGAGCGCTCCAGGCCGTACTCGGCGACCGGCTCACGCCACAGCGCGACCTTGTCGACACCGGCGTCGACCAGGCCCTTGACCATCTCGGTCAGTTCCCAGTGCTTCGCGGTGATCTGGTTGAACGAGAAGCGGCTCATCCCACCATCACCTCGAAGAACCGGTTCGCCCGGTGGGCGGCCAGGTCCGGGTCGGTGAGCAGGCCGGCCGTGGCGGCCAGCTCGATCAGCTCGGCGAAGTGCGGCACCGAGCGGCCCGACTGCAGGCCGCCGACCATGGTGAAGTGGTCCTGGTGGCCGTTGAGCCAGGCCAGGAAGACGATGCCGGTCTTGTAGTAGAACGTCGGCTTCTGGAAGATGTGCCGGGAGAGCGGGACCGTGGGGGCGAAGATCCGGTCGTACTCGTCCAGGTCACCGCGGTCCAGTGCGGCGAAGGCGGCCGCGGCGGCCGGGGCGATCGCCGCGAAGATGCCGAGCAGCGCGTCCGAGTAACCCTGCTCGTCGCCGCGGATCAGCTGCGGGTAGTTGAAGTCGTCGCCGGTGTAGAGGCGGACGCCCTCGGGCAGCCGGCGGCGCAGGCCGATCTCGTGGTCGGCGTCGAGCAGCGAGATCTTGATGCCGTCGACCTTCGCCGGGTTGCTGTTGATCAGCTCCAGCACGGTCTCGGTGGCCTTGTCCACGTCGGACGAACCCCAATAGCCCTCCAGCGCCGGGTCGAACGCGGTGCCCAGCCAGTGCAGGACCACCGGCTTGTCCGACTCGTCCAGCAGCTCGCGGTAGATGCCGAGGTAGTCGTCGGCGTCCCGGGCGGTGGCGGCGAGGTGGCGGCTGCACATCAGGACCGGGGCGGCACCCGCGGTGAGCACGTCGGCGAGTTGCTCGGAGTAGGCCCCCCGCACCTGGTCGAGGGTGACCTGACCGGGAGCGAGCTGGTCGGTGGCCACGCCGGCGACGATCCGCCCGCCGCCCTCGGCCGCGCTCCGGCGGATCAGCTCCTTGGTGGCCGCGTAGTCCAGGCCCATGCCGCGCTGCGCGGTGTCCATCGCCTCGGCCACGCCCAGGCCGTGCGACCACAGGTGGTGCCGGAAGGCGAGGGTCCGCTCCCAGTCGAGAGCCGCCGGCGCCCCCGGAGAGTTGTCGGCCCGCGGGTCGGCGACGACGTGCGCCGCGGCGTACGCGATCCGGCTGGCCGGGGCGCTGTCCGGCTTGGCCCAGTCGGTCGCCGAGAGGGTCAGCCGCCGCCCGCCGGGCAGGTTGACGGTGCTCATAGCTCGATCCGCTTGCCCTCGCGAGCCGACTGCAGGCCGGCCTCGGCCAGCCGGACGCCGCGGGCGCCGGAGCGGAAGTCCCAGTGGAACGTCTCGCCGGCGACGACATGCCGCAGGAACGCCTCCCACTGGACCTTGAAGCCGTTGTCGAACTCCTCGTTGTCCGGCACCTCGGTCCACTCGTCGCGGAACGACTTGCCGGTGAGCGGCAGGTCCGGATTCCACACCGGCTTGGGCGTGGTGGCGCGGTGCTGGATCTTGCAGCCGCGCAGGCCGGCCACGGCGCTGCCGTGGGTGCCGTCGACCTGGAACTCGACCAGCTCGTCCCGGTTGACCCGGACCGTCCAGGAGGAGTTGAGCTGGGCGACGATGCCGCCCTCCAGCTCGAAGATCGCGTACGCGGCGTCGTCGGCGTCGGCGGTGTAGGTCTCGCCGCGCTCGTCGACCCGCTCGGTGATGTGCGTGGCGGTGGTCGCCTGGACCGTACGGACGTTGCCGAACAGCTCTTCGAGCACGTAGTTCCAGTGCGGGAACATGTCCATCACGATGCCACCGCCGTCGGCGAGCCGGTAGTTCCACGAAGGACGCTGCGCGACCTGCCAGTCGCCCTCGAACACCCAGTAGCCGAACTCGCCGCGGACCGAGAGGATCTGCCCGAAGAAGCCGCCGTCGATCAGCCGCTTGAGCTTGCGCAGGCCGGGGAGGAACAGCTTGTCCTGGACGACGCCGTTGCGGACGCCCGCGGACTCGGCCAGCTCGGCCAGCTCGATCGACGCCGCCGAGCTCTCGGCCAGCGGCTTCTCGGTGTAGACGTGCTTGCCGGCGGCGATCGCCTGACGGATCGCCTTCTCCCGCTGGGAGGTCACCTGGGAGTCGAAGTAGATCTCCGCGTCCGGACGGGCCAGGGCCGCGTCGAGGTCGGTGGTCCACTCGGTGAGGCCGTGCTGGGCGGCGATGGCGGCCAGTTTGTCGGGGTCACGGCCGACCAGGATCGGCTCGGGCCAGATGTGGCCACCACCGGCGAGCGGCACGCCGCCCTGCTCACGGATGGCGAGAAGGGAGCGAACCAGGTGCTGGCGGTAGCCCATCCGGCCGGTGACACCATTGACGACGATGCCGATCGATCTACGCGCTGCCATTCGGTATCCCTCCGGAGATTATTAGGAAAGCGCTTTCCTGCTGCTGGCAGCCTAGGCGTCTTCCGCGCTCCGGACAAGTCCTGTTGATCTCGTACGGCGGTCAGCCCTGCCAGGCCCGTCTGAGGCGGGTCCACCATGTGGATTTCGGGGCCACCGGCTCCGGTTCCGGCGTCCATGCCGCGGGCTCGGGTTCGACCACCCAGGTCACCAAGCAGGTACGGCAGAGGTCGCCGGCACCCCACTCGGCGTACAGGTCGGCGGCCGGCGGCGACGTCGGGTACGGCCCGTCGGTCTCCTCGTTCCAGTGCATCCCGGGCGACGGGAAGTGGAGCCCGAGCGGCTCACCGGCCGGTTCCGCGCCACAGACCGCCGGAGTGGACGCCCAGCGGCACAGGTGCCGGACACCGTCGTCGTCCCGGATCAGGTCGTAGTCCTCCTGCAGCGCGTACCGGTAGAAGCCGGAGTTCGGGCCGACCACGAGCGCACGACTCGGGCAGTACAGCGCGTGCCACACGTCGTCGTCCGGCTGGGTCGTCACCGTGACGAGCATCAGCTCGCCCGTCGGCGACAGCGGAGCGTCACGGTCATGGGGCAGCGGCTCCCCGACCGCCTCGTCCCGGTAGCACTGGTTCCCGCTGGGCAGGGTCCCGCCGATCCGGCACGCCTGGGGACGCAGCGGGCCGACGAGAGCCTCGACCACGGTGCTGTACTCGGCGTACCGCTCGGTACCGTCAGGGAATCGGACCGTCGCCAGCCACCTGCCCACGAGGCATCACTCTCCAGATCGGATCAACACTCCGGTTACTAAACGTAGGCGGAGGCGAATGGGTGGCCAACTCGACGGAAATTGCCAGCCAATCGAAAGCCACTGTTCCAAGCCGCATTGACAGCCATTCGAGTGGATCTTTAGCCTCGACTACCGGTGACTCCGAGTGAAAGGCCGACCGTTGACCGAGGAACTGCGACAGGTCACCGAAGCGGCCCGCTGGCTCGACGAGGACGACCGGGCCGTCTTCGCCCTCTGGCGCCGGGAGATCACCGGGGAGATCGACCGGGCCGACGTGGGTGCCGGCGCCGTTCAGCGTATGCGCACCCGGCTCGATCGCTGCCGATCGCTGGTGGCGGCGCTGGACGCGGAGCCCCGGTGCCCGGTTCTCGGCCACACCGTCAGCCTCTGGGACGGGGAACCGTCGGCGGAGTGGCGCGGGCGGATCGAGCCACACGTCCGCGACTGCCGCACCTGCCTGAACCGGTTGCGCGGAGAGACACCGGTCGACCGGGTACTGGCCCGGGACAAGCCGGCGCCGGTCCGGGCGGCGGCCGTCGCGCCCGTCCCCGCCGCTGCACCCGCGTCCCGGCGCGGGATCCGGCTCTCCGAGGTGCTCGTGTCGGTGGTCGTCGTCCTCGTCGTGGTGGCGGGCGGGCTCACGGCGTACACACAGATGCCGAAACGATCGCAACCCGTCGCCAAGCCGGTCGCGGTGTCGCCCTCGGTGACCACCGCCGCCTCTCCCTCGCCGTCGTGCGGCGCGGGCCTCCGCGCGCTCAGTGCCGACGAGGTCCGGGACGGCGCGACGTGCCTGGTGTGGCAGCGGAGGATCGCCCCGGCCACCTACACGTTCGCCGGCGCCAGGACCTACTGCGCCGAGCTCGGCGGTGGCTGGCGGGTGCCGACGCGGAACGAGCTCGCCGGGATCGTGACCGTCGCCGGCCCGGTGCCCACGATCGACCGGAAGGCGTTCCCGGGCACTCCCGAGGCGGCGTTCTGGACGTCGACGAAAGTCACCGCGACGCAGGCCTGGGCGATCGACTTCGCCACCGGGGAAGCCGCCGGCGACACCGCGCGGTCGAGCCGGATCCGGGTGCGCTGCGTCCGTAAATGATCAGCATCGACTAGAGCTGCCCCAGCAGGCGCGCGCCGATCTCGGCGACGTCGTCCGCGGTCCACTCCAGAGCGTTGCCGACTACCGTGACCTCGGTCATCGCGTAGCCGGGAACGTCCGCGTCACGCCAGCCGCCGGCGAACCAGATCCCATCCCGCTCGGCCATCGCGAGGACGGCCTCGCCGAGCGCAGTGGCCGGAAACGGCAGCCATAGGCGGAACTGATGGGTGTGCGGCGGCTGCGGGAAGACCTTGGCTCCCGGCAGAAGAGACAAAGCCTCAGCGATGGTACGGGCGTGCCGAACATAATCCGGCAGCCGCGGCAACTCCCGGTCGAGCCCGGCCAGCGCGGTGAGCACGGCCGGCCACTGCTGGAAGATCATCCCGCCGTACCGGTGACGCCACGCTCGTGCGTAGTCGCCCAGGTCGGCCGTCCCGGCGAGCACCGCACCGCTGATCCCGCCGAGCGACTTGTAGAACGAGACGTAGACGCTGTCCGCGAGCGCCGCCACCTCCCGCAGCGAGCGGCCCAGATGCGGTGTCGACTCCCAGATCCGGGCGCCGTCGAAGTGCACCCGGGCACCGATCGCACGGGCCGCCTTGGCCACCGCCACCAGCTCGTCCCACGACGGCAGCACGAAACCGGCGTCCCGCAGCGGCAGCTCGACGACGACGGTGCTCACCGGCTCGCCCAGCCGCGCGATCTCAGCCGCTGTCGGATTGCGCCGCTCGGTCGTCGAACTCACCCCACGCAGGCCGGTGAGCTCGGCGTACGCATGCCGCTCATGCATCTCCTGATGGCCGAGCGGGTGCAGTGCGGCGGCCGGGACACCGGACCGGTCGGCGCCGTACCGCAGCGCCACCTGCTGGGCCATCGTCCCGGTCGGGAAGAAGACCGCGGCCTGGGTGCCGAGCAGCCCGGCGACCCGCTCCTCCAGCGCCTCGACCGGCCCGTCGCCGTAGAAGTCCGGCCATCCGTCCAGGTCACCACCGGCCTCCAGGTCGGCGATCCGGTCCCGCATCGTCTTCGGGCGAATCCCGGACAGGATCCGGTCACAGCCACGCATCGCATCGAGTCGGCGTCTCTCGTCGGACATCTGCGGATGATCGCATGATCTTCAGTTCTTGTCGGACCCTGCCGCTACTGTGCGCGCCATGCGGAGTTTCGAGGCGCCTGCCCTCCCCGATGAGGACACGTTCGTCTTCCCGTCGGCCTGGCTGCGGCACCGGTCGCCACGCCGGGGCGGCAACCGGGCCGGTAAGTATGCGCCGGACCCGAGGGCGCGCAGTGCCGTCGACGCCAAGGTGGCCGGCGTCCGGTCACACATCGACCAGGTCCTCGACGCGCCGACGACCGGCGAGTCCACCAGCCACCTGGCGAAACAGTGGTTGACCGGCTCGCCCGAGGCCACCCCGCTCGGTGCCGCCGCCGTCGCGGCCGCCACCTACTCCTACCGCTGGGTCGGCGACGACTGGGCCAACCCGTTCGCCGACGTGTGGATCGCCGAGCATGGCCTGGGCTTCGCCGCCGAGGCCGCGGTCATCCAGGTGACGCTCACCGTCATCGACGACGCGGTGCCACCCGGCCGGGCCCACCGGTCCAGCGGCTCCCCGGGCGTCCGCCCACTGCGTTCCGGCGAGACCCGTCCGGGGTGGTGTGCGGATCCCGCGATGCAGACGCTGCTCCGGGTCCGGCAGGCGCTCGCTGTCGCTTCCGAGGATGAGCACGACGCGGTGGTGGCCACACTGGAGGGTCACCGGGCGGCCGGCCTGTTCGCCCGCGCGGCCACATCCGTGCTGGTCCCGGCGCGACGTGACTGGTTCGAGCAGGACCGGGCCGACACGGTCCTGGCGGCCGACCCCTACCTGGCGGCGCTGCTGCTGACCGCAGCGGCCACCGCTGAGGATGTGCGGCTGCTCCACCCGCCCGCCGACTCCGACGTCATGACCAACTCGGTCGTCATGCTCGCCACCCTGATCGACGGCACCGGCGCGGCCGCGGCCCCGGCCCTGTTCCACTGGCTCGACGAGGCCTGGGAGGCCGACACCAGGAAACGTCTGCTCTCCGCACTGACCGCCCTCCCCGGAGACCAGGTCACCGCCGGCCTGATCGAGCGCGCCGAGACGAAATATGTCGGGCCCGTCCTGGTGGCACACGGCGACCGTTTCCCGGCCCGCACGCTGCGGCTGCTCGCCGGTGTCCCCGGCCGTCGCGGCGCCACGGCCGCCCTGCTCCGCGCCCACCTGCTGAAACATCGCAACCTCGCCGAGCCGGTCCTCCCGCAGCTCGGCCCGGAGGCCGCGGCCCGGGTCCGGGAGATCCTCACCGACGTGTCCGCGGTCGCCCCCGCCCCGCTCTCGGCGGTGCCGGGGGTTCTCGCCGACCCGCCGTGGAAGAAGACCGTCCCACGTGCCAAGCCGATCCTCGTCACCGGTCTGACCTGCGACGACCAGCCCGCCGCCGAGTGGTTCGAGGGCGAGCGCGAGCGCTGGGGCGCGCTGTCGGTGCACCGCTACTCCGGTGACAAGGCGTGGGATCCGGCGATCCGGCGCAAAGTCGTGCTCGACAATCAGGTGTCCCTGCGCGAGGCGGTCGTCTACCTGCTCGAACTGCCCGACGATCAGGCCCGCGACGTTCTGGCCCAGTGGCGGCCCGACGACGCGTGGGCCGCCGAGAGCTACCTGCGCCCGGTGGCGGCCCGGTTCGGGACCGATGCGCTTCCCGCGATCCTGGCGATGGGCAAGAGCTCACCCGGTGACACCGCCGTGCTCTTCCGGCCGTTCACGTCACCGCAGGTCGCCACCATGATGGCGGACTGGCTGGCCCGGCTGAAGACGGTTCGCGAGGAGGCCCTCGACTGGCTGTGCCGGCATCCCGCCGCGGCGTCCCGGGCGCTGATCCCCGCGGCGCTCGGCCGGGCCGGCGTGGCCCGGCGACAGGCCGAGACCGCGCTGCTCGCCTTGCGCGACAACCGCCATGCCGACGCCGTGCGCGAGGCCGCCCGGGGCTACGGGGAGAAGGCCGCGGCCGCCGTCGAGGTCCTGCTCGCCACCGACCCGGCCGCCCTCGTCCCGGTCAAGATCCCGCCGGTCCCGGCCTGGGCCGCTCTGGGGGCGCTCCGGCCGGTGCTGCTGCGCGACGGGGCCGGTTCGCTGCCGGCCGAGCCGGTGGCGAGCCTGATCACCATGCTGGCGATGTCCCGGCTGGGCGCGCCGCACGAGGGCCTCGGCGAGGTGCGGGCCGCGTGCGAGCCGGGCAGTCTCGCCGCGTTCGTCTGGAGCCTGTTCGAGCAGTGGCAGGCGGCCGGCGCCCCGTCGAGGGACAACTGGGCCCTGGACGCGCTCGGCCTGCTCGGCGACGACGACACGGTCCGCCGCCTGTCCCCGCTGGTCCTCGCCTGGCCCGGCGAGGGCGGGCACGCCAAGGCCGTCACCGGGCTGGACGTGCTGGCCGCCATCGGCAGCGACGTCGCCCTCATGCACCTGCACAACATCGCCCAGCGGTCGAAATTCAGCGCACTGAAATACGCGGCGCAGCAGATGATGAAAGCGGTCGCCGACAGACTCGGGCTCACCTCCGATCAGCTGGCCGACCGTCTCGTCCCCGACTTCGGGCTCGACAGCGAGGGCAGCCTGCGGCTCGACTACGGGCCCCGGCAGTTCGTGGTCGGGTTCGACGAGCAGCTCCGCCCGTTCGTCACCGATGCCACCGGCAAGGCGCTCAAGTCGCTACCCAAACCCGGTGTCCGTGACGACGAGGTGCTCGCCCCGGTGGCGTACCAGCGTTTCACCGGCCTGAAGAAAGACGTCCGCACGGTCGCGACCGACCAGGTGCGGCGTCTGGAGCGGGCGATGGTCACCAACCGCCGATGGAGCGGGGCCGAGTTCCACCAGCTGTTCGCCGGTCATCCACTGCTGTGGCACATCGTGCGCCGCCTGGTCTGGGTCACGTTCGACGCCGCCGGCGCGCCGGCCGGGGCGTTCCGGGTCGCCGAGGACCGCACACTCTCCACGGTGGACGACGAGGAGACCAGGCTCGCCGACGACGCCGTGGTCGGCGTCGCTCACCCGCTGCACCTCGGCGAGGACGTCGCAGCCTGGGGCGAGGTGTTCGCCGACTACGAGATCCTGCAACCGTTCCCGCAGCTGGGCCGTCCGGTGTTCACCCTGGCCGAGGGCGATCTGCGGGGCAGCCGGCTGATTCGCTTCCAGGGTGTGAAGGTGGCGGCGACCAAGCTGCTCGGCATGGAGCGTCGCGGCTGGCATCGGGAGGCGCCACAGGACGCCGGGGTGCAGAGCCGCCTGGAGTTCGGTCTCGGCGACGACATGGAGGTCATCGTCGACTTCGAGCCGGGCATCGCCGTCGGAGGGATCGACTACTTCCCCGAGCAGGAGCTCAAGGACATCTGGCTCCAGCGGGGTGTCACCAGTCGGTGGAGCCGGGGGGATCAGGGGCATGTCGCGCTGGGCAGCCTCGACCCGATCACGGTCTCCGAGATCCTCCGCGACCTGACCGACCTGACGTCCTGATCCAGGCGGCGGAGCGGTCCGGCGGCGGGGGCGGTCCGCTGGCGGGGGCGGTCCGCTGGCGGGGGCGGTCCGCTGGCGGGGGCGGTCCAGCGGCGGGGCGGGGCGGCGGGGCGGTCCGGCGGCGGGGCGGTCCAGCGGCGGGGCGGTCCGGCGGCGGGCGGTCCAGCGGCGGGCGGTCCAGCGGCGGGCGGTCCAGCGGCGGGCGGTCCAGCGGCGGGGCGGTCAGGCGGCGGGGGCCAAGTCCTCCGGGTTCTCCGGGTACAGGGTGCCCAGCTCCACGAAGACGGCCGCGTTGTGGCGGAACGCCAGCTGGGCCTCGTCGATCGTGGTGGTGGCCTGGTCTTCGGACAGGTCCAGGGCGTCCAGCCGCTCGCGGTAGGCGATCTTGTAGGCGCGGGCGTCGGGGATCTGCTCGAAACGGTAGAACGACGTGCCGGCCTCGCCCAGGCCGTAGAGGTTGGCAAGAGTACGGCCGATCATCTGGCCACCGCTGAGGTCGCCCAGGTAGCGGACGTAGTGGTGGGCGATGAAGTGTGTGGGCGACGTGGCCGCCAGGTCGCGGAGACGGTCGGCGTAGGCACGGGTCGAATCCAGGACGGTGACGGTCGACTCCCAGCCCGCGCCGTAGAGGTGAGCCAGGTCGGCCTCCAGCGACGGGACCCTGAGCAGAGCCGGGTCTGCGAAACCGGCGGCTGGGCCGTCCTCGGCTCGCATCCGGGCGGCGGCTGCTTCGAGTTCCCGATATACCGCCAGGTACTGCGCGGTCAGGGCGGCGAAACCGGCCATCGGGACGGCGCCGGCCATCAGCCGGGAGATGAAGCTGCGGGTCTCGGCCTCGCGGTGCTCGACCATGGTGGCGCGGCGGAGGCGGGTGGAGAAGTCGGTCATGTCGGCTCGTCCTTCCTGATCATCGAAGTGGTGGCGCGGCTCGGGTCGGTGCCCGATGGAACGGGTTGTCACCGGGTGGCGACACGACGTCGATGTCCTACTGATCATCCTCATTGCGCGGGGCCCTGGTCCAGAGTTGCCGACAGGTTCTTCGGCTGCCGCCGGGAGAACCTGCGTCGGACGAATCGGAAAACGCAGTACAAGGCTGCCACGGCGAACAGGATCACCAGGGCCCAGGGCCAGGCCCAGACCGTGGTGCCGCGGGTGACGACGGGGAGTCTCTGGTCGAAGTTCGCCGGCTCGACGGTCACCTCCGCGTTGAGGCGGACGGTCGGCTGGACTCCGACGATCTTCTCGGTCACGGACACCGAGCCGCCGGGCAGCAGTTCGGGGATTTCCATGACTTCGGTACGGGCCAGTTCCCACCCGAACGGACCGGTCACCCGCACCGCGCCGGCACCACTGAGGCGCAGGTTGCCGGTGTTGCGAACCAGGTAACGGACGGTCATCTCGCCACCATCGGCTGGATTCGCCGACTGGGTGTACTCCAGCCGTACCGTGTCGATCGTCAGAGTGGGCGCGACAGCACCGGCGACGGTGAGGTAGACGCGGGCCGCGACCCGGCGATCCACCAGGACCTTCTGCCCCCGCGCGTCGACTGTCTCCTCGGCGATCGACGTGATCACGCCGCCCGCGTGGTCGCCCGGTGTGGCGTCGGCGGGTACGACGATCGAGAACGGCACATCCAGCCGGGTGTTGGCCGGAACCGTGTACTCCTTGGCACCGAGCCCGATCCACGACCCGATGTCGGTGGCCTTCTGCGCGGCCGGCAGCAGCGCGAACGACCCGTCCTCGGTGTTGTAGGCGTCGGTCCCGTACACGCTGAAGGTCAGTGGCCGGGTGGTCAGGTTGGTGATGCCGACGTAGTCGGTGAGTGTCTCGCCCGGCGCCGCACGCCGGATGATGAAGTCGCGCCCGTCCGGGCCCTTGGCGCTCGACGGCTGCACCGACCAGCGCACATCCGACGCGGCCGGGGCGGCCTGCGCCGGTGCGGGGACGAGGATCAGCAGAAGAACCGCGGCCAGAGCGCCTCGGACGGACATGTTGCTCCTTACGATGGGGCGGGCCGGCCGGGAATTGTTGCGGAATTCCCGGCCGGTTCCCTGGACCCGGAACCCGGGCTCGGACGGCCGCGGGTCCCGGACGGACCCGAGCCTTTCCCTGGACCCGGAACCCGGGCTCGGACGGCTGCGGGTTCCGGACGGACCCGGGCCTTTCCCTGGACCCGGAACCCGGGCTCGGACGGCCGCGGGTTCCGGACGGACCCGGGCCCAGGGGGCCGAGGCCCGGGTCTTGGGCCCTGGATCAGGCGAGCGTCAGGGTGAGGACGGCGCTGTACTCACCGGCGGCGCTCGACTCGGGAATGCCCAGGTCGAGGGTCGCGCCGCAGGTGGCGCTGCCCAGGCTGCCGCCGGTCTCGGCGCTGCACAGGGTGCGGCTGGTGCCGAGGCCGACGCCGGGGGCGACCGGTCCGCCGGGGGCGACCGCGTTGGCCGCGCCCTTCGCCGAGACCAGGCTGGTGGCCGCGACCTTGGCGGTCGGGGTCCAGCCCAGGTTGGCCGCCGGGATGACCCCGCCTCCGGTCGACGTGAACTCGGTGACCTGACCGACCAGGTCCCAGCCGGCGTTGGTGCCGCGCAGGTCGCTGACAGTGACGGCGTTGAGGGCGCCGGTCGCGGTCTGGCCGGGCGACGCCGCCGACAGGGTGACGGCCGCTCCCGCGGATGTCAGCGTCAGAGCACCGCCACTGACAGCCGCCTTGATCGTCTGCGCGGCGGAACCGTTGCCCGTGCCCGGGTCCGTGGGGTCGGTCGGGTCCGTGGGATCCGTCGGGTCGGTCGTCTCCTCAGCAGAGGCCGAGGCCGTCACCGGGTCGAGCGCGGTGCCCGCCTGGTAGAAGCCGGCGAACGCGGAGGCCCCGGACGCGGTGAGCGTTGCGGCGAGCGCGTTGAACGAGACGTCGCCGCCGGTCACGGTCGGTGCGGTGGTCACCAGGGTGGCGACCTCCGTCTGGTCGAGGTGGCTCTCGGTGGTGCCGTTGTTGGCGACGAGGTCCACGTCGGCCAGCAGCGATCCGGTGCCGTCCCCGTCCACGACCAGGGTCGGGTTGGAGACCGTGATCTCGAACATGTGCAGGGGGTACGAGAAGACGACCGTTCCGCCGTAGCTGACAGTTGCGGTGCCAGCTGCGGCGTCGTAGGTGCCCCCGGTGGCCGGGAAGTCGAAGGTGCCGTCCGTGTTGCGGCTCGCCCCGTTGCTGGTGGCGATCGGCGGGTTGCCGTTGCCGGCTCCGACGTAGGCCCGGAACGAGGCTTTGAAACCCCAGTCCAGGCTGCCACCGGCCACATTGACCGGTGCGGCGAACGCCGGCGTGACTCCGGTGAGTGCCGTGGAGGCGCCGAGGGCGATGGCGCTCGCGAACAGGGCGGCCCGATGCGAGCCCTTCAATGTGCCCACGCTCTTTCCTTCCGATGAGCTTCGAAACGATGAGGTCCGAAGAGGGCAGTGACCCGCGATTGCGGTTCAGTTAGGGTAGCCTCACCTAACTCTCATGATCAATCAAGGTCATGTGAGATCGAGTTCGCTGGAGGAGGCCGCGATGCGCATCGGGTCGCGGGCGGCGGTCGCTGCCATGGCTCTGTTGATCGTCGCCGTCACGGGCACACCCGCGGTCGCCGCGAAGCGGCTCACGGTCTCCAAGACCAAGGGCATCCAGCGCGCCGGGGAGACCCTCACCGTCACCGGCCGCGGATACGACGAGACCAAAGGCATCTACGTCGCGTTCTGCCTGGACAACGGACCTGGCGTGATGCCGTCACCGTGCGGTGGCGGAGCGGACATGTCGGGCAGTTCTGGAGCGTCCGTGTGGATATCGTCGAACCCGCCGTCCTATGCCGAGGGGCTGACCACTCCGTACGGAAAAGGGGGCAGTTTCCGGGTCTCCATCCGGGTCAGCCAGATGATCGGGGACGTCGACTGCGCGGTCCGCGGGTGTGCCGTGGTGACCCGCAACGACCACACGCGGACCGGCGACCGGTCGCAGGATGTCCGGATTCCGGTGCGGTTCGCGGCACCGGACAACGGCTCCAAAGTGACCAACCCCACACCCGCGGCGGCACCTGTGACCGGCGCCGCGACCGGAAAACCGGCCGGGAAGCAGAGTGCGCCGGTCGGACCGCCGACCGGAAAACTCGCCACCGCCGGGCCGCCGACCACCGCCGCGGCGCTCGCTCTGGAAGCGGCCGAGCCGGCACTGAGCCGCACCAGCAGCGCCACACCGCTCGGCCACTGGTGGGCGATCGGTGGCGCGTTCCTGGTCGGGGCCCTGCTGACCGGCCTCATCGGCCGAATCCGTAACCGCCGCGACCGGCCTCATCCGCCGAATCCGTAACCGCCGCGACCGGCCTCATCCGCCGAATCCGTAACCACCGCGACCGGTCTCGTCGGCCGAATCCGTAACCGCCGCCGCACCCCCTCCGCCTGACGGGAGCCCCCGATGCGATCCATTACGCGCCCGCCCGCTGCCCGCTCCAACCTCCGCGATCTTGGACGTTTCCCCACCGTATCCGGTGGTCAAGCGCTCACGATCGCGCTGACGGTGGTCGCGGTGCTCGCCGGAGCGGGGTGCACGACCGTCAGCGAGGTCGGCCCGGAGCAGGCCGCGACGATCTGCGGGGTCGCCACCGCGGCACTGGCGTCCGAGGACGTCACGCCGCTGGACCCCCGGCCGGCGCCGCAACTTCCGGTCACCGTGAAGTCGGCGGACGGGCGGGACGTCACGGTGAAGTCGGCGGACCGGATTCTGGCCGTCAACCTGTACGGGTCGCTGGCCGAGATCGTCTTCAGCCTCGGGCTCGGTGACCGGGTGATCGGGCGGGACACGTCGACGGCGTTCCCGGCGGCGGCCAAGCTTCCGCTGGTCACACCACAGGGGCACGACCTGTCGGCGGAGGCGATCCTCGACCTGGACCCGACCGTGCTGATCGCCGACGACAGCATCGGCCCGGCCACCGTGCTCCAGCAGATCCGTGACGCCGGGATCGCCGTGGTCATCGTCGACGACGAGCAGACGCTGGAGGCGATTCCCGCGCACATCCGGGCCGTCGCCGGGGCACTCGGTGTGGCCGAGGCCGGGGAACGTCTGGTCACGCGGGTGCAGTCGGAGATCGATGCGGCACGGGCGTCGGCACCGAAGGACGGTACGCCACCCCGGATCGCGTTCCTCTACGTGCGGGGCACGGCGGGGGTGTATCTCATCGGCGGGGACGGTGCCGGGTCGGATGCGATGATCGAGGCGATCGGGGCGGTCGATGCGGGGACCGAGGCGGGGCTGCGGAAGTTCCGGCCGTTGACCAGCGAAGGACTGATCAACGCGGCACCCGATGTGATTCTCGTGATGACCGAGGGACTCACCTCGGTCGGCGGTGTGGACGGGCTGCTCAAGCTGCCGGGGGTGGCACAGACCCCGGCCGGGATCAACCGGCGGATCGTCGACATGGAGGACGGCGTGCTGCTGAACTTCGGGGCGCGGACGGGCAAGGCGGTCGAGGCGCTCGCGAAGGCGGTCTACGGATCGTGCTGACCGAAAAAGATCAGGATGCCGAAGGTAGCTCGGCGGCCGAAAAGGGTCGGAGCGGGAGAGAAGGTCCGACGTCCGAAAAGGAACAGGGTGACGACCTCAGCTCCGGCCGGGGCACCCCGTGGCCGTACCGGAGGAGGGGTTTGATCCTGGGGTTGGCGATCGGGCTGGTGGCCGTGAGCCTGCTTGCCGCCGGGAGGGGTCAGGTGCCGATCTCGCCGGCCGAGGTGGCCGGTTCGGTGTTGCACCGGCTCGGGATCGAGCTGGGCCCGCTGCCGTCGGCAGTGCAGGGCGAGAACGCATTGTGGCTGGTCAGGTTCCCGCGGGTGCTGCTCGCGATGATCGTCGGCGCGGCGCTGGGCTGTGCCGGCGCGCTGATGCAGGGCGTGTTCGGCAACCCGCTCGCCGAACCCGGTGTGGTGGGCGTCTCGTCGGGAGCGGCGGTCGGCGCGGCCGCGGCGATCGTCAGCGGGATCACCGTGGCCGGGATCTGGACCACCGCGGCGGCAGCGTTCATCGGGGGCGTTCTGACGACTCTGATCGTGTACGCGATGTCGCGCGCCCAGGGCCGGACCGAGGTGGTCACGCTGGTCCTGACCGGTGTCGCCGTCAACGCGACGGCCGGAGCCCTGCTGGGCCTGCTGATGTTCGTGACCGATGACGACGGGGTCCGCGCGATCGCGTTCTGGCAGCTCGGCAGCCTGGCGCAGGCCACCTGGGCGGCAGTCGCGGTGGCCGGCCCGTGCGCGGTGGTCGGGCTGACCGTGGCCGTGGTGCTGGCCCGCCGCCTCGATCTGCTGGCCCTCGGCGAACGCCCGGCCCGGCATCTCGGCGTCGACACCGAGCGGCTGCGGATCACCGCGATCGTCACGACGGCGCTGCTCACAGCCTCGGCGGTGGCGTTCACCGGGATCATCAGCTTCGTCGGGCTGGTGGTGCCGCACCTGATCCGGATGGTCGCCGGGCCGGGGCATCGGGTACTGATCCCGGCGAGCGCGCTCGGCGGCGCGGTGGTCGTGGTGACCGGTGACCTGATCGCCCGGACCGCGATCGACTACCAGGAGTTACCGCTGGGGGTGCTGACGGCGGTGGTCGGCGGGCCCGCGTTCTTCTGGCTGCTGCGGCGCACCCGAGCACGGGCCGGGGGTTGGGGATGATCCTGCAAGCGCACGCCATCGAGGTGAGTCTCGGCGGCCGGCGGGTCGTCGACGGTGTGCACCTGCACGTCGACGCGGGTGAGGTCGTCGCGCTGGCCGGGCCGAACGGTGCTGGGAAGTCCACTCTGCTCGCCGCTCTGGCCGGTGACGTCCCGGCCGGCGGACGGGTCGAGATCGGCGGACGGGAGGTGCGCGCCTGGAAACCGGTGGAGCTCGCCCGGCAGCGTTCCGTGCTGCCGCAGAAGGCGATGCTGTCGTTCCCGTTCACTGTCGGTGAGGTGGTCGCGATGGGGCGGGCACCGTGGACCGGCCGGCCCGAGGCCGCCGACGACGAGGACGCGGTGGCCGAGGCGATGCGGCTCACCGAGACGACCGGGTTCGCGGCGCGGCCGTTCCCGGCGCTGTCCGGCGGGGAGCAGGCCCGGGTGGCGCTGGCCCGGGTGCTGGCGCAGCGCACACCGGTGCTCCTGCTCGACGAACCGACGGCCGCGCTCGACCTGCGGCATCAGGAGCTGGTGCTGCGGGCGGTCCGGGAGCGGGCCGCGGGCGGGGCGGCCGTCGTGGTGGTCCTGCACGATCTGGGGCTGGCCGCGGCGTACGCCGATCGCGCCTATGTCCTGGCCGCGGGCCGGGTGCGGGCGGAGGGCCCGCCGCGGGAGGTCTTCACCGGGGAGTTGCTGAGCGACGTCTACCAGCACGAGGTCGAGGTGTTCGATCACCCGCGGACCGGGAGGCCGATGGTGGTGCCGCGACGCTGAAGGTCACCCGGTCGTCGCCGAGCGCCTCGAACCAGCGGCGGGCGCACTCGATGCGGGCCGGGTCGTCGTCGCCGCCCTCGGCCGTCACGATGATCCGGCCGGCCCGCACGATGAGCCAGCCGGGGTGGTAGTCGCCGAGCGGGGTGGGGATGGTGAAGTCGTCGGGGATCCGCACGCGGCGGTCCTTCGACGGGAACGGGCCGGTGACGATCTCGCGGGTCCCGGGGAGGATCTGGTAACGGACTCGCTCGGTGATCAGGGTGGCCTTCTCGCGGTGGATAATCTCCGCGGCTGCCTGTGGGTCGCTGCGGCAGAGGGCGAAGGCCGGTGGGCTCAGGGTGGCGAGAATCGTCCCGACTGTTCGCCGGGTCAGCCGGACACGGTCAGCGATCAGGCCAATGAGATCCTGCGCTTTATCCGGATTTTTCGGATAAGTTTGCGTGGCTGAAGCTGTCTGCACCGTGAAGTGACGCGCCACCAAGCCGGACGCGAGCGCCGCCACACACCGCCTCACCAACTCCGACGAATCGAACCGTACCCGGTAGAAGGCCTTCCGCCGGAGCAGCGCGACCACCTCCCGGAACTCCGGCCGCGCGAAGTCCACAGTGCGCCGCCCCCGCCGCCCGTCGACGACTGTTCGCGGATCACCCTCGGCCTGGAGCCCCGCGACGAACGACGCGTACGACTCGTCGGCAACCACGGTCAGCTCGTTGGCCGGACCGTCGATCCGCTCGCCGCGCTGGTCGACCGCGAGCCGCAGCCCCCGACCGATCTCCTGCCGGCGGGACACCGTGTTGTCGCTGCATTTGAGCATGCCCATGACGAAGACGTTCGGGTTGTCCCAGCCCTCCCGCAGCGCCGAGTGGCTGAACACGAACCGGACCGGCTCGCCCAGGGAGAGCAGGCGTTCCCGGTCGCGCAGGATCAGGTCGTAGGCGTCGGCGTCGGAGGCGTTCCCGTCGATCATGCGCCCGGTCCGCCGGTCGATCGCGAAATATCCCTGGTGGGTGCGCTCGACCGGGATGCCGTCGAGATAGCGCCGGTAGGGTCCGTCCGGTTCGCCCGCGGTCAGTTCCCGGTACTCCTCGACGAAGATCCGCGCGTAGTCACCGAGCTGATCAGGTCGCGAGTAATCCCGATATTTGATGACCTGGTCGATGAAGAGCAGTGACAGGACCTTGACGCCCCGGGCGTGGAGACCGCGCTCCTTCTCCAGATGGGTACGGATCACCTCGCGGATCTGGATGCGCCGTTTCGCCGGGCCGGGCTCCCCTTCGATCCCCACCACGGCGATTCTCTTGACCAACTTCCGGCGGTACGCCTCCAGCGCGTCCAATCGATGCACGAGATCGTGGCGCACCCGATGGGTGGCCGAGTACCGCAGCACCATGAGCGGGTCGAACCGGCTCAACGACTCCTGGGAACGGGCCGACCCGATCCGCTGGGGCTCGTCGATGATCACGATCGGACGGGATGCGCGGACCACGTCGATCGGCCGGCGCGACCCGAACCCGTCCTGCTCCTCGTAGATGCGCCGGTTCTCACGCGACGCCGAGTTGAACGCCTGCAAGTTGATGATCATGACCTGCACCCCGGCGCCGGAGCGGAACCGTTCCAGTTCGTGGAGCTCCGAGGAGTCATAGGTGAACGGGCGGGCTCGGGTGCCGTACAGCTGCTGGAAATGCTCCGCCGTCGTGTCGAACGCTTTGCGGACGCCCTCCCGGATCGCCACCCCCGGCACCACGACGATGAACCGTGACCAGCCGTAACGCCGGTGCAGTTCCATGATCGTGCGGATGTAGACGTAGGTCTTGCCGGTACCGGTCTCCATCTCGACGTCGAGGTTCGGCGCGTCCGGTGCCGCCTCGCTGGTCGCGAGCCGGGTGGAGAGCGGCAGTCCGGCCCGGCGCTGCACCGCCCGTACGTTCTCCAACAGGCACCCGCTTACCAGAAGGGCGTTGTCCGGCCCGGGCGGCGAGTACGGCTGCCCGGCGAAACAGTCGGCGACCGCCGCCACCGCCTCGCTCTGGAACTCCTGGACCGTGAACTGGAGCCGCACCCGTCACAAGACCTTCACGTCGGTCGACGGCGACAGCTCGGCGAAGATCTGGTCGGCGTTGATCCGTGCCGCGTCGTCGGCGAAGGCCGAATCCCGGAAGACGGCACGTCGCGGACGGCGGGCGGCGATCTCCCGGACCAGGTCCTCGGTGATCACGTCCCGGAAGCAGGCGATCAGCTCGTCGGCACCGGCGACGAACACCCCGTCGGTGACAGCGATCGGCAGACCCGGGTCGAGGCCGGCGTCCAGCAGCACCTGGAACAGCAGATCCTCGCCGGTCCGGTCCGGCTTCACCCGGTCCACCAGCGACGCCAGACCGCTCTGGTCGAGATCCTCGGGCGGATCGGCGAGGTTCGGCGAATCGAACCGCAGCACCCGGAAACCGAGATCGCCCGAGACCCCGGCCGCCCGCATCTCGGCGGCCACGTTCCGCACCCTGGTCAGCCCGATCTCGAAGATCGACTCCAGGCCGTCCTCGGCGACCGGCAGCGGCTCCGGGATCTGCACGCTGATGAACCGCCGGTTGCCGCCGTCCGCCTGGTTCTGCGCCAGCACGGCGTGCGCGGTGGTCGCGCTGCCACCGAAGAAGTCCAGGACGATGTCGCCGTCACCGGGCCGGCCGGCCAGCTGCAGGATGCGCTGCATCAGCTCGACCGGCTTCACCGAGTTCAGCACGTTGGCGGTGTGCTCGAACGGGACATATCGCAGCAGGCTGCGCTTGGCGTCCTGGGTGTGCCCGACCTCGCCGTAGAACCACAGCGTCTGCGGGGTACGCCCGGACGACACCTCGGACAGGAACCGTTTCACCGCCGGCGAGTTGTCGCCGCCGCTGCCCCACCAGATCCGGCCGTCGGCGTTCAGCTCGTCGAACCGCTGCCGGGAGATCCGCCAGTAGCTGCCGCGCGGTGGCCCGTCGATCAGCCGCCCGGACGGTGTGGTGATCGGGTAGACGCCGGCGTCGTACCGGTTGCGGGCCGACATGTTCTCCGGCTTCCACGGCCCGCGCGGATCACCGTCCGGATTGCGGTAACGGGCCTCCATCTCGGCGGTGCGGGCGAGCGGGCGCGGATGCCAGCGGTCCCGGTTCCGGGCGAAGACCAGGATGTAGTCGTGGTCCTCGGAGAACCACCGGGCGGTGTTCTTCGGCGCGTACACCTTCTGCCAGATGATCTGGGCGACGAAGTTCCGCTCGCCGAAGATCTCCGTGCAGATCTTCCGCAGGTTGTCGATCTCGTGGTCGTCGATCGAGATGAAGATGACCCCGTCGTCGGTGAGCAGATTCCGCGCCAGGGCCAGACGCGGATACATCATGCTCAACCAGTTCGAATGGAACCGGCCACCCGACTCCGGGTTCGCCACCAGCGGGACCCCGGCCGCGTCGACCTGCCCCGAACCGGCCAGATAACCGGCCCTGGACTGCGAGAAGTCGTCGTCGTAGAGGAAGTCGTTGCCGGTGTTGTACGGCGGATCGATGTAGATCACCTTGATCCGCCCGAGGAACGACTCCTGCAACAACTTCAGCACGTCGAGGTTGTCGCCCTCGATGAACAGGTTCCGCGTACCGTCGAAATCCTCGGACCGCTCCCGCCACGGCCGCAGCGTCCCCGCCGCCGGCTCCCGCGCCGCCCGCTGCGCCCTGCGCTTTCCCGGCCAATCCAGCTGATATCGCTCCGGTGCACCCTCCGCCGCATGATCACCGAGACGCTGCCTGAGCAGGTCGAAGTCGATCACCCGGGTCGGTCTCCCGGACGCGTCCGCCACCTCGGTCACCACAGCCGGAAACAAGTCGGCGAGCCGGTCGACGTCGTGCATCGCCGGATCGGAACTCGTCAGTTTCTCCACGGAGCCGTCCTAGGTGGTCCTACGCGTCCTAGGTGCTGGAAACCCGTACCCTACCGGCTTCGGCGACAAAAACCCCTTTCCTACAACCGAAAGGCCTTAAAACCCTTTTTCGGTACGGCCACGCTGGGCACCGTGGCTACACCGCGACGCGACCCCGGCACCGGACCGAAACGCGACCGCCGGGCTGAATGCGGTGGTCACCGGCAATGCCGCCCCGGATGTCAGGGGTGCGACGCCCTCAGGGTCATGCCGCCGCGGATCAGGGCGCCGATGGCGTAGCCGAGCAGCAGAACGCCGACACCGGTGCCGACCACCGCGCCCGGGGGAACCGACGAGACCATGCCGGTGACGAGCCCGGCCAGGGCCGCGGTGCAGACGAGGGCGGCGAGGACCCGCAGAGCCGGGTCGCGCAGCACCGGAGCGAGCGGCCAGAAGTGGATGCCGACGACCGCACCGATGAGCACCGGAATGTCCTCGGACCGCCCCGTCACCGCGAGCAGCACCGCGCCGAACCCGGCAGCCGCCAGCTCAGCCGCGAAGATCACCAGATACTTCCGGTCGGTGAGGGCATCCCGCGACAGTGGCCCCTCCGCACGGGACCGGACCGCCAGCGCACCACCCGCACCCGCCGTGAGCAGAGCAGCAATACTGCCAGTCACCAGCAGCGCATCCCAGGGTGGCTCGTTCTCCGGCACGCTGAGCCAGACAGTCGCGAAGATGCCGAGGTACAGCGCCGTGAGCCCGGCCCGCCGCCGAGCATCCGCCAATGCCGTCACCAGTGCTTCTCCTTCCACAGCCCCCGTAGTGACCACCCGTCGGGCGATCCAGCGATTATTACGAATGGTTACGGACGACATGTCTCCGCGGTTGAGGTCGTCTCGTTCCCGACACTCGGGCCACACGAGAACACTGGCGGAGAGTAAGCGATGCCTACTCGCGTGCCGGTGGGGTCAACCGGCGCCACAACCAGGACGGGAACACACTCAACCCGGAGCCGAAGGCGCTCTGCAGGAACAGGTCGGTGCCGATACCCACGCTGCCGGGCGCGTGCCGCACCACGTGCAGCATGTGCCGCGCCCCGCCCCGCCGGCCGGTCAGTTTGAGGGCGACGCCGAGAGCGAGTTCGGCGCGGAGCGTGTTCGGGTGGACGTCGCCGAGGACGGCCCGGAACCCGTGGAAGGCCCCGGCGAAGTGTTCGGCCGCGTCGGCGTTGCGGTGACTGCGGGCGGCGGCGAAACCGAGCACCATCTCCGCCCGGAACCGCACCGGGTGCTCCGGGACGAAACGGTCGAGCACGTCTTCGCGTACACGCTGAAGGGTGTCCCCCAACCGGCCGAGAGCGGTGAGCGTCTCGCCATGAGCGACCGCCAGAGACAGGGTCAGGGTGTGCCGAGGTCCGTAGGACCCGGTGTATCGGGCGCGGAGTTCGCGCAGCTCGGACTCGGTCTCCTCCCAGACCGGCCGGTCGTCGCGCGGGTCGGTGAGCGGCGGCGTGAGCCGGGCGTCGGTGAGCACCCGGACCGCCTCGGCCACCGTCGTGTGCCCCTGGAGGTCGGGATGGGCGTGCGCGGCGATCACCCGGGCGGCCCGGCGGCGTGCCTCCGGCTGGGCGCCGACCTCGATCTCGTTGCGGGCCAGTTCCAGATGGGCGAGCTGAACCTGGTCGAACATGGCGTGCCGGATCTCGTACCGGTCGATGAACTCGGCCAGCCCTCGCCGGGCCTCGTCGTACCGGCCACGCAGCCGCCGCGACCGCAGAAACCGCAGCTGGGTATCGGTGGAGCCGGTGAGCAGCGTCCACAGGTGGTCGGCGCGGGCGGTGTCCCCGAGTTCGTCGAGGAGTTCGGCGAGCAGGAGCCGCGCCCGGTGCCGCAACGCCGGATCGGTGGCGAGCGGACCGGCCCGGTCGGCGTAGTCGCGTGCCTCGTCGATCTGGCCCACGTCCCGCATCCGCTCGGCCGCCTCGACCAGCACCTCCGGGTCGTCGAAGTGGCGTTCGGCCAGCTCCCGATGATGCGGAACAGTGAGGACCGGCTCGCGCAGGGTGATCACCCGCCGGTGCAGCCGGTCCACGATGGCCAGTGGCAGGTCGGGCCGGCCGGCGAGACGGGCCGCATGGCGGCTGACCAGGAAGGATTCATCCGGGTCGGACCACGGGTGGTCGATGACGGCGTCGGCGAGACGGCGGGCCAGCGCGGTCCAGTCCACCGGCGGCAGATGCCGGCGGGCCGTGTCACGGACCACCGGGTGCACCCGGAGGGCGCCGTCGGCGAGCAGCTCCCGATGCAGTTCCTCGACCGCCTCCTCAGCGCCGGGTCGGCCGAGCAGCAGGCGCAACACACCCGGAGGGAGTGCCGCGGGCGAGCTGAGCGCGGAGAACCGCAACACCCGCAACGACGACTCGCCGAGCCCGTCGAACCGGTCACGCAGGAGCACGGTGATCGGTGACGCGACGCCGGAGAGCCGGTCGGCCAGGTCGGCGGGGCTGTGTTTGCGCAGGGCCAGACCGGCGAGCCGGAGCGCCATCGGGTGGCCGCCGAGGACGTCGAGCAGGTCCGCGTCGTCGCTGCCGAGCAGTTCGGCGGCGTCGGCGGCGGCCATCGGCCCGAGTTCGAGGACCGGCGCCGGCACTCCCGGCACCCGGTTGGTGATCAACACGGTACGCAGCCGCCGCCCGGCCGTACGCACGATGAGGTGGTCGATGATCTCCTCGGTCAGCGCCGGGATGTCGTCGACGATCAGCAGGCTCGGCTCCGGCTCACCGGCGATCCGCTCAGCGAACAGCTCGATGATGTCGGTGACCTGCGGGTTTCCCATCCGGGCACGCAGTCCGGCGGCGAGGGTGGCGGCCAGTTCACCCGGGTCGGCGCTGCTGCCGGCCAGGCTGACCCACCAGGTGCCCGGCAGCGCGAGCGCGGCCGCGAGAGCTGACTTGCCGATCCCGGGTGGGCCGGTCAGCACGCACATCCCGCTCTCGGTGAGAGCGGTTCGCAGTTCCCGCAGTTCGTCCTGGCGTCCGATGAACACGCGCAGGAAGATACCGAGCACCGGGCCGGTTCGCCCGGCTGGCTCTCCGTGCCGTTACCAACATGATCCGCAACTGCCGACCGGCGGGTGACCTGGCCTGACCTGCGTCACACCGTCGGCCGGGCGGCCGGCACCGGCGCGACGCCGCGGCCGACACCGGCGGCGATCAGGCGCTTCGCGATGACGAGTCCGATCTGGATGAACGCCGTCGTGCTGGCGAACAGCAGGACGAAGAAGGTCGCCTGCGCCACCGTCGTCATGTCGTCGATGTTGAAGTACGTGTAGGCGCTGATCGCGTAGTAGACCTGGAACAGGGCGCCGGTCACGAAGAACAGCCAGGGCCGCCACACCCGGTAGAGGGTGACCAGGAAGCCCAGCTCCAGCGCGGCGCCGACCATCAGGTTGGTGAGGACGGCGCCCGGTCCGGCCGGGGTGGCCACGTTGATGATCCCGGCGAGAAGCATGGTCAGCACCGCCGCGCCGGGTCGCCGCAGCACCGCGAGCGCGACGACCGGACCGAGGAACCAGACGCCGGCCATCGCGGCGTAGGCCAGCGGGACGGTCGCGGCGATCGCGAACGACACGAAGAACGCGGGTATCAGCAGGATGCCGGTGGCGGCGCCGATCGCCGCGCACGCCATCAGATAGCGGGTGGTCAACGACTTCATCCGAGGACTCCAGACAGCAGGTGGGGAACGAGACACACGAAGAACAGCCAGAGCGCCAGGACGGCGTCGCGGGGGCGGAGCGGGACGTGGCGGCGTTCGGTCCGGACCGGAAAGGCCCCGAACCCACGCGCCTCCATCGCGAGCGAGACACGGTCGCCGTGCCGCATCGCCCCGGCCAGCAGGGGTACGGCGTACCCGTTGTACCGCCGCAGTGTGGGCACCGGCCCGCGCCCGCCGTCCACGCCGCGAACCCGGTGCGCCAGCCGGATGATCTCCAGGTCACGCCGGAACCGGGGCACGAACCGCATCGCCGCGAGCCCCGCATACCCGATCCGGTAGGGCATCCGCAGGTGCGTGATCATCGAGCGGACCAGGTCGGTCCCGTCGGTGGTGAGCCCGGCGAGCAGGGCGAGCAGCATCACGGCGGCCACCCGGAGGCCGGTCGCGAGCCCGGTCTCCAGCGCACCCGACCAGAGCGTGAACGGCCCGATCGTCAGCAGCGCGCTGGTGTGGTCGACCAGGTCCGGGTCGGTCCACACGCCGAACGACAGGGTCAGCAGCGCCACCAGCAGCGGCGGGCCGCCGACGACCGCGAGCAGGGTACGGCCACGCAGCCCACCACCGATCAGCAGCATGGCCAGCGCGATCACGGCGAACACGGCCGGTGTCCACAGGTCCCGCGACAGGGCCGTGACGATCATCGCGGGCACCGGGGCGAGCACCTTGACCACCGGGTTGTAGGAGCGCAACGACAGGACCGAGTCGCTCATCGGGTCGGCTCCAGTGCGGGCAGGTCGGCCAGCCGGGTCACACCGTGCCAGCCGGGATGACGGGTGAGCGCCCGGGCGGCCTGCGCGATCGGCGGTGGCCGCAGCCCGGCGGCGGCCAGCACCGTGTCGTCGGCGTAGACGTCGCACGGGGTCCCGTCGGCGATCACCCGGCCGTCGGCGAGCACGATCAGGCGGGTCGCGTACTCGGCGACCAGGTGCATGTCGTGACTGACCACGACCACGGTGGTGCCGTCACGGTGCAGGGCGTCGAGCAGGTCGAGCAGTTCGGCGGCGCGCTGCCGGTCCTGCCCGAACGTCGGCTCGTCCAGAACCAGCACCTTCGGCCTGGTCACGAGCGCGGTCCCGACCGACAGGCGGCGTTTCTGGCCGCCGGACAGCAGGAACGGATGCACGGCCCGCAACTCGCGCAACCCCAGCCGGTCCAGCAGTGCGCCGACGCGGGCGTCGATCTCGGCTTGCGGCAGTTTCAAGACTCTGAGGCCGTACGCCAACTCGTCGTCGACCCGGTTGGTGAGGAACTGGTGCTCCGGGTTCTGGAAGACGAACCCGGCCGGCCCGGTCACCTCGACCGTCCCGGGCCGGGTGCCGGCCACCCCGGCGATCGCCTGGGCCAGCGTCGTCTTGCCGGCCCCGTTGGCCCCGGCCACCGCCACGAACTCGCCGGCGGCGACACGCAGGGACACGCTGTGCAGGACGGGCCGGTCGCCGCGGGTGACGGTGAGGTCCCGTACCAGAATCGCGGTCTCGGCGGCGACGTCGTCGGCCCGCCGGTCCCGGGGAGCCGGGAGCGCGGGCACGGTGTCGAGGGCGGCGGCCAGCTCCCCCGGTGTCAGCGGCAGCGGGTCGAGCGTGATCCCGGCGGCCCGCAGGCGCAGCGCGGCCAGAGTCGCCACCGGCAGCCACACACCGAGCGCGACCAGCTCGTCGACGTGCTCGGTGAGGGTGGCGCGGGCCGGGCCGTCGAGGACCACCCGCCCGTCGGCGTCGAGCACGAGCACCCGGTCGACGAAGCCGATCGCGGCGTCCAGATCGTGCTCGACCAGCAGAACCGCCCGGTCCCGGTCGGCGGCGATCTCCCGCAGCGTCCGGTAGACCTCCTCGACTCCGGCCGGGTCGAGGTTGGCGGTGGGTTCGTCCAGGACCAGTATCGGAGTACGCAGGGCGAGCGCGCAGGCGACGGCGAGGCGCTGGCGGCCACCGCCGGACAGCTGCTCCGGGTCGTCGTCGCGGCGTTCCCAGAGGCCGACCCGGCGCAGTGCCTCCTCGGCCCGTTCGAGCACCTCAGGCGCCGGGAGCAGCAGGTTCTCCGGCCCGAAGCAGACCTCGTCGAGCACGCTCGAAGTGATGATCTGTGCGTCCGGGTCCTGGAAGACCATGGCGACGTCGCGGGCCAGGACCGGCACGGTGGTCGTGGTGGTGTCCCTGCCGGCGACGGTGACGGTCCCGTCCAGGCGGGAGCCGACGACGAGCGGGATCAGGCCGTTCGCGGTGAGTGTGAGCGTGGACTTGCCGCAGCCGGACGGCCCGAGCAGCAGCACGACCTCGCCGGCGCGGACCTCTGCGGTCACGTCCCGGGGACGGGGCTCGCCGTGGCTCACCGCACCGGATTCGTCGTACACCTCGTGCCGAACGGACACGCCGGTGAGCCGCAGCAGCACCTCGGACATGCGGATAAGGATAGGCATACCTCATTTCCCGGTTACGTCACGGAGCGGGTCGCGCGCATCACGGTCGGTCGATAGCGTAGGAGTGTCCACTTCAGACGACGGGGGTATCCGAAGTGAAACTGCTCTCTGCCCTGGCCGCGGCGACCGCGGCTCTCCTGCTCAGCGCCTCACCGGCGCACGCCGTGCCGGCCGATCCGCTGGTGGTGGGCACCGGCCTGACGGCGGGCCAACTCGTCGGCAACCACCCGACGATCCACCCGGTCTACGCCGACGGCGCGGAGCTCGCGAAGGTCGAGGTCATCTACGAGACCACCGTCATGGCGACGTTCACGGCGCCGGTGCCTGAGGCGCTGACCTTCTGGGTGAACGGCTTCCACGACAGGAACGTGACCTTCACGGTCCGGGCCTACGACGTCGACGGCAACGTCGGGGAGGCGAGCACCCCGATCCGGGTCGACCTGAGGGCCCCGTCGACGATCGTCTACCCCGCCGCGATGACGAACATCGGCGGGATCACGACCGTCGAGTTCCGCCCACGGGACGACGATCTGGCCCGAGTCGAGATCCAGGACATGGCCGGCAACACTCTCGCGAAGACGACCCAGGCCCCGTGGGTGCTGTCCTGGGACACCCGCCCGCTGCACGGCATCACACAGGTCCAGCTGATCATCCGGGACCACGCGGACAACAACTGGGACCAGACCCGGAAGTTCCTGATCGACAACGCCCCTCCGTTCGTCAACCTGCTCCTCCCGGCGGATCAGACCCTGATCCGTGGCAGCACGGTCACCCGGATCTTCGCCAGCGACGAGAGTGGGCTCTTCAACATCTCGGTCAAGGACGGCACTCCCACCGACTCGCCGCTGAGCTGGATCGTCAACCCGACCGAGCAGGGCCCGTACACCATCGTGTGGAGCCTTTCCGACCGGCGCGGCCTCACCACGGTCGCCGAACGCGTCGTGATCAACGACACGGTCGCCGCCGACCTCCAGATCACGGCGGCACCGGAGGACGGGTCGACGCTGACCGGTCCGGTGCAGATCACCGCCGACGCCTCCGACCTCAACGGCATCGACCGGGTGGAGTTGCTGGTCGACGGCGCGGTGGTGGCCACCGACACGGAGGCCGGTTACGACTTCACGGTGACCCCGGAGGAATTCGGGACGACCTTCACCGTCCAGCTGCGCGCCCACGACCGGGCCGGCAACGTCACCACCGGCGCGGAGCTCACCTATCACCGCTGAGGTGGGTTGACCTCAATTCAGGTTGAGGTTCTAACGTCGTTGCCGTCGGGTGGGCAGGGACGAGGGATACCGTGTTGAGCAGCATCGATACCGAAGTCGGGCAGCGGCTGAAGGACGCCTTCCGCCGCTATCCGACCGGGGTCGCGGTGATCGCCGCGGGCGGGTCACGGGGGCCGGCCGGGCTGACCGCGTCCAGCGTGGCCTCGGTGTCGCTGAGTCCGCCGGCTCTGTCGTTCTCGGTGATGGGATCACGTTCGGCGCGGGCGATCCTGACCGCGCCGAGCCTCACCGTCAACCTGCTCGGGCCGGAGCACACCGGCCTGGCGCGGGACTTCGCCCGCCCGGACGGGCCACGTTTCACTCGTGAGCAGGGATGGGACGTGTGGCCGACCGGTGAGCCGTTCCTGCCCGGCGCCCAGGCGAGCCTCCGGGTCGCGCCGCTGCACCTCGTCCCGGTCGGCGACTCGACGGTGGTCGTCGCCACGGTGCTCGAGGTGCTGCTCGGCTCGGCCCACGGACGGCTCGTGCACCACGACCGCGAGTTCCACACCCACCACGGAGACGGATTCTGATGCGACTGCCCCGACTGTTCACCCCGCGCACCGTCGTGAGCGCCCACTGCGACCTGCCGTGCGGCGTCTACGACCCGGCCCAGGCCCGGATCGAGGCCGAGTCGATCAAGGCCATCGCCGAGAAGTACCAGGCGAACACCGACCCCGAGTTCCGCACCCGGGCCATCCTCATCAAGGAGCAGCGGGCCGAGCTGGTCAAGCACCACCTGTGGGTGCTCTGGACCGACTACTTCAAGGCCCCGCACTTCGAGAAGTACCCGCAGCTCCACCAGCTCTTCAACGAGGCGACCAAGCTGGCCGGGGCCGGCGGAGCGAAGGGTTCGATCGACCCGGCGGTCGCCGACCAGCTGCTCGGGAAGATCGAGGAGATCACCAAGATCTTCTGGGAGACCAAGCAAAACTGATATGCGTACGGGTGGAAAGCACCCGCACTTCTCGGAGCTGCGAAAACGTTGACCATGACATTGCGGGATAAATACGCTGCCCCGTCATGAGGATCAGTCACCGCGTCGTGGCGGCCGCCCAGCGCGGCGACGGGCCGGCCCGGGAGCAGGTCGCCGAGGGCTACCTGCCGCTGGTCCACAACGTGGTGGGCCGGGCATTGAACGGGCACCCCGACGTCGAGGACGTCGTGCAGGAGACCATGCTCCTGGTGCTGCGTGATCTGCCCGGCCTGCGGCAACCGCAGAACATCCGGGCCTGGGTGCTGACGATCGCGATGCGGCAGATCCACGCCCATCGGGAGCGGGCCGCGGCCGCCGCGCACGTGGCGGTGCTGCCCACGGTGCCCGGGCCGGCCGCCGACTTCGAGGAACTCGCCATCCTGCGCCTGCGGCTCACCGGGGAGCGCCGACAGGTCGCCGAGGCGTCGCGCTGGCTCGACGACGAGGACCGCGGGGTGCTCGCGCTCTGGTGGCAGGAGGCGGCCGGCGAACTCGACCGCGGCGAGGTGGCGGCGGCTCTCGACACCACCACGGCCTATGCGGCGGTCCGGATCCAGCGGATGCGGGCGCAGCTCGACAGGTGCCGGATGCTGGTCGCAGCGCTCGAAGCCCGGACCCGCTGCCCGGAGCTGGACGCCACGATCGCCGGTTGGGACGAGCGGCCCGGTCCACTGTGGCGCAAACGGATCGATCGCCACCTTCGGGAATGCCAGAAATGTCCGGAAGAGGCACGCGGCGGGATCGCAGTGGAGCAACTACTGGTCGGCTGCGCCTTGGTGCCGATCCCGACCGCCACGGCCGGCGGAGCGTTGCGCGGCACGGAAGGCACGGGCGGCACAGAGAGCACGGGCGGCACGAACGGCGGGGGCGGAGCGGAGAGCGCGGGCGGCGCGGCGGGATCCGGTGCCGGGACAGCGGGTCGGAGCGGTGTGAAGGCACTGGTCGCCTCGGCGGCGGCCGTCGCTGTGGTTGTCGGCGGCGTTTTCGCGTACTCCTCCAGGTCGGAACTTGAAGTGACCGCGAGTGTCGCACCGAGCGTGATCGCCTCGCCCGCGGTGACCAGCGCCTCCCCCGCGCCCTCGCCATCGAAGGCGAAGCCGAAGGCGGTCGTGACGCCGAGCCAGAGCAGCACCACAACCGGATGCGGCGGCGAAGGCCGGGCGAGCCGGTGGGCGAGCTGGCCGATGCCGAGCGTGAAGACGGCGAGTTACCGCAAACTGGCCAACGGCACGGTCCGTGACCAGGTCACCTGCCTGGAGTGGCAGGGCACGCCGGCGCCCGGTGTCTACACGTTCGCCGAGGCCAAGGCCTACTGCGCGAAGCTGGGCGGCGGTGGCTGGCATCTGCCGACCCGGGTGGAGCTGATGTCGATCGTCGACGTCTCGCGCTCCGGGCCGGCGATCGACACGAAGGCCTTCCCCGGCACGCCGGCGCGGTTCTTCTGGACCTCGACGCCGTGGGCGGTCACGAAGACCCCGCTGCGCGCCTGGATCATCAACTTCTACGAGGGCCTGGCCAGCAACGGCGCCTTCCAGACCGGCGAGTTCAACGCCCGGTGCGTACGGTCCGCGGGCGGCTCCGGACGACCCGGCTACCGGGTCGCGGCGGGCCAGGTCACCGACCCGGAGACCGGCCTGACCTGGCAGCGCGCCACCTCGAAGGAGATGACCGCGGCGCAGGCCACCGCGTACTGCGACGCTCTGGAACTGGGCGGCGGCGCGTGGCGGCTCCCGACGCTGCGGGAGCTGGCGACCACCGTCGACGACTCCCGGGTGGCTCCGGCGATCGACACCGGAGCATTCCCGGACACCCTGAAGAAGGGCTGGTACTGGACGTCGGACCGGTCGGAGCCGGAACCGGACCGCCGGTGGGCGCTCAACTATGACGACGGTTACACCAACTACCGCGACATCAGCGCCGGGTACGCCCGCTGCGTGCGCTGATCTATTTCCCCTCGGGGAAGTCCTTGACGTCCTCGTATCCGGCCGGAGCCGGCGGCTCGACGGGCGCGTAGATCACCCGGATCACCCCGGTCGGGAAGGACTCGGTGGCGAGCACCTTCAGGTGCTGGACGGCGGCGCCGTCGACGAACAGCTTGTCGCCCTTGCCGGCCGCGACCGGGTGGATGAGCAGTCGCAGCTCGTCGATCAGGCCGGCGGCGAGCAGCTGGTGCACCACGTCGAGCGAGCCCGGGATCAGGATGCCCTTGATGCTCTCGTCCGCCTTCAGCCCGCGCACGGCGTCGAGCAGGTCGCCGTCGATGAGCTCCGAGTTGCGCCAGGTGAACGTCAGGTCCTGACGGGAGGCGACCACCTTGCGGGTGTCGCCGAGCTGCTTGGCGAACGGCGCGTCGTCGCCCCCGGCGGCCTCCCGGTCGGGCCAGGCTCCGGCGAAGCTGTCGTACGTGTTCCGCCCGATCAGCAGCACGTCGGAGGTCTCGTAGTCCTCGGTGACCGCGCGGCCCATGTTCTCGTCGAAGTACGGAAAGTGCCAGGCCGGGTCGATCTCGGCGACGCCGTCGGCGGAGATGAACAGGGTGGAGATGACCTTTGCCATGGTGGCGGCCCCTTCGTGTCGGTGGTCTCGGTCAAGTAGACCGGGCCACCGACACGAACTCATCGGTCCGCCGAAAATCAGGGCAGAGCGTTGAGGAACGGCTCGTGGCTGTTCTTGAACTCCCAGCTGTAGAACCGGTCCCAGTTGATCGACCAGGTCATCAGGCCACGGAAGTCCGGGTTGAGACCGCTACGCGGCGTGTAGCCACCACAGGTCTGCCCCTTGACCAGGCAGTTCACCGCCTGCTGGATGGCGGCCGGCGCGACGTAGCCGTTGCCCGCGCTGACCGAGCTGGGTGCCCCGAACGCGATCTGGTCCTCACGCAGCCCCGGGAACACGTTGGCGGTGTTGCCCGCGACCGGGAAGCCGGCCAGCAGCATGTCGGTCATCGCGATGTGGAAGTCGGCGCCGCCCATCGAGTGGTACTGGTTGTCCAGGCCCATGATCGAGCCGGAGTTGTAGTCCTGGACGTGCAGCACGGTGATGTCGTTGCGCAGGGCGTGGATGACCGGCAGGTACGACCCGGCGCGCGGGTCCTGTCCGCCCCACGGGCCGGAGCCGTAGTACTGGTAACCGAGCTGGACGAAGAACGTCTCCGGGGCCATCGTCAGGACGAATCCGGCACCGTAGCGGGTCTTCAGCGACTTCAACGCGCTGATCAGGTTGACGATGACCGGGGTGGTCGGGTTCTTGAAGTCGGTGTCACCGGTGTTCAGCGACAGCGAGTGGCCCTCGAAGTCGACGTCGACGCCGTCCAGCCCGTACTTGTCGATGATCGCGCTGACCGAGCTGACGAACTTGTCGCGTGCCGCGGTGGTGGTGAGCTGCACCTGGCCGTTCTGGCCACCGATGGAGAGCAGCACCTTCTTGCCGGCCTGGCGTTTCGCCTTGATCGCGGCGATGAACTGGGCCTCGGTCTCCACACCGGGACACTCGGTGGCCGGGCAGAGGGTGAACCGGATGTCGCCGGAGGTGACGCTCGTGGGCTCGCCGAAGGAGAGGTTGATGATGTCCCACTCGGCCGGGACATCGGCCATCTTCAGATAGCCGGCGCCGTTGGCGAAGCTGGCGTGCAGGTAGCCGATGAGCGCGTGCTTCGGCAGGCCACCGACCGGGATCGGGGTGCTCGGCGAGGTCGACGGGCTCGGGCTGGCCGACGGGGACGTCGACGGCGACGGGCTGGTGGAGGGACTGGTGGAGGGCGATGTCGACGGCGACGGGTTGGTGGTGCCGCCGCAGGCGCCGTTGTTGATCCAGACGTCCCACTGGCCGCTCTTCAGGACCGGGTCCTCGCCCTGGGTCCACCACTTGGCGGTGTAGTTGTTGCCGCCCTTGGAGGCGACGTTGTCCTTGACGTAGACGGCGGAGGAACTCCAGGCCGGGGCGCATGCCACGGCGGCGCTCGCGGTGGAGGCGACATATACGAGTGAGCATGCGGCGGCCAGGGTTGCCGCCGACGCGAGGAGAACGGATCGACGCATGGCTAATTATTAGGACTGTTAACTGTATAAGTAAATACCGCCGATCGAACCCGGTGGGGCTTCGAGCCGTACTGCAACTAAGGTGGCACCGGTCACGTCGGCCCCAGAGACGGTTGCCTCGGTGTTGCCTGACCGTGGGATCATGCGTGTTCGATGTCGGAGTGGGGCTAGGAGACCGGTTGCGCAAGTCGACGAAACGCCGCACACCGCTGTGGGCCCGCCTCTGCGCCGCCTTCGGCGCCGTGCTCCTCATCGTGAGCGGCGGGACACTGGTCACCGGCCAGACCCTGATCGCGAAATACACCAGCGGGATCACCGACGAGGGCCTGCTGGAGGGCGACGCCGCCCAGGCCGCGACGAAGAAGACCGAGATCAAGGGCCCGCTGACGCTCCTGCTGGTCGGCATCGACCCGCGCAAGCCGGAGACGCCGCCGCTGTCCGACTCGATCCTCATCGCGCACATCCCGGCCGATATGAGTACGGCGTATCTCTTCTCCATGCCACGAGACCTTTATGTGGATATTCCGGCCGACTCGAAGTCCGGGGTCCGTGCCCACCGCGGGAAAATCAACTCCGCGATGGCGCTGGGCAGCCAGGTCGACGGGAAGATCGACGTCACCAACGGCTTCAAGCTGCTCTCCAAGACGGTCCGCAACTTCACCGGGATCGAGCAGTTCGACGCCGCGGCGATCATCAACTTCGGCGGATTCAAGGACATGGTCGAGGCCCTGGGCGGCGTGTCCATGGTCATCGACATGGACGTGAAGTCGGAGCACCTGACGCCGGAGGGCAAGCAGCGGCCGCGCAAGGCGAGCTGCCCGGTCACCTCCAACTGCGACCACCCGTACACGGGGCCCCAGGCGTTCTACAAGAAGAGCAGCAAGGCGGTCCGGCTCGAGCCGTGGCAGGCGCTCGACTACGTCCGCCAGCGCTACCCGAACGCCGGTGTCCCGATGAGCGACTACGACCGGCAGCGGCACCAGCAGCAGTTCATCAAGGCCATGGCCAAGGAGGCGATGAGCAGCGGCGTCGTCACCGACGTCGGCAAGATGACGAAGATCCTGGAGGCGGCCGGCAAGTCGCTGACCTTCGCCGGTGGCGGCAACAGCCCGATCGAGTGGGCGCTGGCGCTCAAGGACGTGAACGTCGACGACATGGTCACGATCAAGCTGCCCGGCGGCGGCAAGTTCACCGGCCCGGGCCAGCAGGGCTACCTCGGTGAGGAGTTCCTTCCGCTGTCCACCGCGGAGGACTTCTTCAAGTCGGTCAGGGAGGACCGGGTCGCCCAGTTCCTCATCGACAACCCGAGCATCGTGAACATGAACAGCTAGGCCTGGACGAACCGAAGGGGCGCCGCGGATCGCGGCGCCCCTTCGTCGTTCACGGATCGGGTCAGGCCCGGGTCCACTTCTGGTTGGCGCCGCCGGTGCAGTCCCAGAGGACGAGCTGGGCGCCGTTGTCGGGGTTCCAGGCGCCGATGTCGACGCACTTGTTGGCGGAGATGTTCACCAGGTCGCCGGCGCCGGAAAGGGTGAACCGCTGCACCGGGTTGCCGTTGCAGGTGACCAGCTGGATCGGGGTGCCGTTGGTCAGCGCGCCACCGGCCGGATCCATGCACTTGCCGAGCGCCCGCAGGGTCCCGTCACCGTTGAACGCCCACTGCTGCGCGCCGGTGCCGTTGCAGTCGTACATCTGCAGGCGGGCGCCGTCGTTGGGCGTACCACCGGGGATGTCGATGCACTTGCCGTTGAGGTTGCTCTTCAGGGCGTTGCCGCCGGACGGGGGCGGGGTGGTCGAGTCGTTCCAGGCCGAGACGCGCACCCAGTCGACCAGCATGGTCTGCGGGAACGAGGTGGAGGCGTCCGGGCTGCCCGGCCAGTTGCCGCCGACGGCGACGTTCAGGATCAGGAAGAACGGGTGGTCGAAGACCCACTGGCGGCCGCCGAGCGAGGCCGGGGTGACCCGGAAGTACTCACTGCCGTCGAGGTACCAGACGATCAGATTCGGAGACCATTCGACGGCGTACGAGTGGAAGGCGTCCCCGAGCGGCGCGGAGAGGGTCCGGTTGCCGCCGATCGCGCTGCCGCCCGAGTAGCCGGGGCCGTGCACTGTGCCGTACAGCTTGTTCGGCTCCTTGCCGACGTTCTCCATGATGTCGATCTCGCCGGACTGCGGCCAGCCGACGCTGCCCAGGTTGTCGCCGAGCATCCAGAACGCCGGCCAGATGCCCTGCCCCTTCGGCACCTTGATGCTGGCCTCGAACCGGCCGTAGCGCTGGGTGAACTTGCCGGAGGTGAGGATCCGGCCGGAGGTGTACTGGCACGTGCCGTACCAGCACTGGAAGTTGGACGGGTTCTCCTTGCGGGCGGTGATCGCGAGGTGGCCCTGCCCGTCCTGACGGACGTTGTTCGTGGAGTTCGTGTAGTACTGGAGCTCGCTGTTGCCGTAGCCGCCACCGCCGACGTCGAAGTTCCACTTCGCACCGTCGATCGCCGCGCCGGCCGCCCCGTTGAACTCGTCGGACCAGGTCACCGGCCCGACGGCGGCGTCCGCCGTGTCGTTCTGGGAGGCGATCGTCAGGCTGCCGGCCAGCGTTACCGCGACGACGGCGGCGCCCAGCAGAGTGCGTATCCCACGCATGGGGATCCTCCTGGGGGAGAGGTGCCAAATTTTGCAAACATTGTTAAGAGTTCGATGGTCGTCAGTCAATGGCGACGGGTTCCGGAACCGTCGATAACAGCTTCTTCCGGCTCGATCCCGGGCACACCTGGCACAGACCTTTGTGGACCGACGATTTCAGCGCCGAAATATGCCCACGGTTAAACAATCGTTAAGGCATTAAGAACGGGCTCCTGTGTGCTGCGCCACCATTCCTGGGAACGTTGCGACACTCATGTATGTTCGGTTCCGCCGAGCGGAGGGGGACCCGCTCCGAGCTGCCCAAAAGGCAATTAGAAACAAATCTTCAGGGGCTCACACAATGACGCCATCAATGTCTGTCAATAGACGAGACGTGCTCCGATACGGCGCCGCCACCGCGGCCGTCGCCAGTGGAGTCGCCGGCGCACAAATGCTCGCCACACCGGCGGCCGGAGCGGACCCGCGCGACTTCGAAATCGACTACCGCGGCAAGCGGATCCGGGGCGTGCACGTCGGGGCCCAGGAGGTCCGGTCGCTCGCCCGTGGCCGGTCCCGATCGCACGAGGTCTGGATCAACGACCGGCGACTGGCCGTCATGGAGGTCGACCTGCCCGGCGCGACGGTCGGCTTCATCAGCGCGATCAACCACTACCAGCCGGTCCTGATCGACACCGGCCGCAACCGGGGTGGCCTGCTCGAGCTCACCAAACGCGCCGTCGACGTCCTCGGCGACACCGAACTGACCGCCATGGCCGGCGTCGGCCACGAGCACGGGAGCTGACCGGTGGGTATCCGCAAGAACGCGCGCGACCTGACCACCACCGAGAAGTCGGCGTTCGTCGCCGCCGTCAAACAGTTGAAGGCGCAGACCACCGGCCGCAACTACGACTGGTTCGTCACCACGCACATCAACTACTTCGCCGCGGTCGGCGGGATCCGGTACGCCCACCAGTCCCCGTCGTTCCTGCCCTGGCACCGGCAGTACCTGATCGAATTCGAGAAGGCGCTCCAGGCGATCGACCCGGCGGTCAACGTCCCGTACTGGGACTGGACCACCGACCGGACCACCACCGGCGCCCCGTTCACCGCCGACTTCATGGGCGGCAACGGCTCCGGCGGCAACGGCGCGGTCGCCACCGGCCCGTTCGCCGGCGCGTCGAACTGGCGCATCACCGTCAGCCCGTCGTCGTCGACGTCGCTGCGCCGGGCCATGGGCACCAACACCCTGCCCACGTCGGCCCAGGTCAACTCGGTGCTCAACATCGCGGCCTACGACGCCGCGCCGTGGAACAGCTCGGCCACCGGTGGCATGCGCAACCGGATGGAGGGCTGGCAGACACCCAACCTGCACAACACGGTGCACGTCTGGGTCGGCGGGCACATGGGCCAGCAGGACTCACCGAACGACCCGGTGTTCTGGCTGCACCACTGCAACATCGACCGGCTGTGGTCGCGGTGGCAGACCCGGTGGGGCTTCGACAACGGCCACTACGTGCCGGGTGCGAACACGTCCGGCGTCATCGACCTGAACGAGACGATGCAGCCGTGGCCCGGTGTCACGCCGGCCGCCGTTCTCGATCACCGGAACACGTACACCTACGCCTGATGAAGGCACCGGATCCGTCACCCCGTGCGGGGTGACGGATCCGGGGGGTCAGGTCACTGCGGGGGCGCGCCGGACTGCTGGGCCTGCTGGGGGTAGCCCTGCTGGAGATAGCCCTGCTGGGGGTGGCCCTGCTGGGGCTGCGGCGGGACCGGCGGGTATCCGTCGCCCGCCGCAACGGGCTGGTCACCACGGCCGTCCAGGAAGTGCCGCTTGACGATCAGGCCGGTGCCGACCACGAACATCAGGGCGCCCACCCCGATCGCGCCGTAGCGGAACAGCTCGTCGTGCGACTTCTGCTCCTCGAAGGTGCGCGTCGTCGAGTTGCCCTTGCGGGTCTCGACACACTCGTCGCCCGGCCTCATCACCGAGTCGCCGCACTTCACCTCGTCACCGCCGAGGCCGAACATGCCGAAACAGAAGATGGCGATGCCGCTGAGCGCCGCCCCATATCGATTGTTGAGTAGTCTGCCGATCACCGCGGAGACCCTAATCGATCTCTGGGCTCGCCGCCGCCCCGTCGCCGTTCGGGTAAAAGTCCGCTTCAGCGCCGTCTTACGGTTTTTACTTACTTTCGTGCACGATTTCGTCCGTACCCCCGCCGCGGTTGTCGCAGCCCTCGTCCTCGCTGTCGCCGCGGCAGCCACCCCGGCCGGCGCTGCGCCGGCGACGCCCCGCTGGGATCACTTCGGCTACGACGCCGAGAACAGTTCGTTCAACCCGCACGAGACCGTGATCACGCCGGCCACCGTGGGCCGGCTCAAGAAGAAGTGGTCGGTGGAACTGCGCTCGGACCAGTCATGCTCTTCCTACGGCGACCCGATCGTCGCCGACGGCCGTGTGTTCATCAGTGACTACCTGGGGATCTCGGCTTACGCCACCGGCAACGGAGCCAAGTTGTGGAGCCACGACTGGGTGGGTTCCTCCAACTCCCCGCCGTCGATGGCGGTCGCTGACGGGGTGCTCGTCGCCGGCTACACCGACTGCGAATCGATGAGCGACCCCAACAGCGGGCTGATCGGACTGGACGTACGCACCGGCAAGGAACTCTGGAGCGGGGCCACCGCTCCGCTGATCATTGAGATCGTCATCGACAAGGGCGTGGTCGTCACCGCCGGAAGCGACATCTACAACGACACCGCAACCGTCGCCGTCCGGGTGAGCGACGGTAAGGAGGCGTGGCGGAAGGAAGGCCGGAGGATCGACGTGACATCCGCGAACGGCACCGTCACCGGGCGCGACGTGAACGGCACGGGCACGGTGGCGTTCGACGTCACCACCGGTGCGACACGATGGACCGTCACCCGGAACCTGTCCACCGGGACCGCGTCACCGGCCGGCGACGTCTTCTACGGCAGCAGTGGCGACGGGGACGATCTGGAGGCGGTATCGGTCAGGGACGGCAGGGTCCTCTGGACGGCGCCGGACAACGACGGGGTGGTCGCCGTCGACGGCACCCGGGTCTACTGCTCCGACGACAACGGGATCGTCGCCCTCGACAGCCGCACGGGGAAACAGTTGTGGCGCAGCGACCTGCCGGATCACGGCGCTCTCGCGGCGACGGTGGCCGGCGGGGTCGTCTACACCGCCGGCATCGCCCTGGACGCCACCACGGGCAGGGTGATCACCGGCACGCCACGGCTCTCCTTCCGGTCAATCGTGACCGGTGGCGTGCTCTACGACTCGGACAACGGCACTTTGACCGCGTACACCGTCAACGGCTAGCTCCGTCAGCGGCCGGCTCCGTCAGCGGCTCCGGAAGATCCTCAGGAAGAACAGGAAGACGTTGAGGATGTCGAGGAAGATCGAGGCGGCCAGCAGCGGCGCGGAGTCGATGTCGCGGGACCGGCGCAGCCGCTGGAAGTCGAACATGATGAAGCCCGCGAAGATCACCAGGCCGAGCACGGAGTAGATCAGCGCGCCGTTCGGGATGTTGACGAAGATCAGCACGATGCCGAAGAGCAGCAGTGCCACCAGTGCCCAGAAACAGATCCGGGCCAGCGCCGACAGGTCCCGGCGGGTGGCCCACCCGGCCGCGCCGAAACCGGCCACGAACATCGCCGTCGCCGCACCGGCCTGCCACAGTGCCTGCGGGTCGGTGCTCGCGTAGTAGACCAGCGTCGGCGCCAGCGCGACCCCGGTGAGCAGGCCGAACGCCCCGAGCAGTGCGACCGTCGTGGACTGCGACTTCCGGACGGTGAAGTACATGGCGATCAGGGCGGCGAACGAGGCGAGGTAGGCCAGGAACGCGAAGCCGGCGGGAAGGTTCCGGCCGAGGTACGCGCCGAGGGCGAACAGGGCGGTGGTGCCCGCGACGTAGCCCATGGTCCGGGCGAACAGGATGTGGCCACGGTCGCGGGCGGCGACCGCTGCCTGGCGGTACGCATAGGTTTCGTCCATCTCCTGACGATGAGCCCGCACGACCGGCGGGACACCCTCCGCCAGGGATGAGCCTCGATTTCAGGAAGTTTAAGGTTCGGCCCCTTTACATTCACTGTTAACAGTCCTAAACATTGATGCCATCCCCAGGTCATCCATGGAAGGACTCCGATGCGGCGTTCCAGATCGGTAATACTCGCCACCGTCACCGCGCTGGCCGCCGGTGGCGCGGCGACCTACTTCGCGGGGAACGCGGCGGCCGCCGTGGCCTGCGCACCCGCGTGGAGCGCGTCCGCGGTCTACGTCGGCGGCAACACCGCCTCACAGAACGGGCACAACTACACCGCCAAGTGGTGGACGCAGAACGAGTCCCCGGCGGTCCGCAGTGGCCAGTGGGACGTGTGGGCCGACAACGGCGTCTGTGAGGGCGGCACCAACCCCTCCCCCTCGCCGTCCACCTCGCCCTCGCCCTCGTCCTCCCCCTCCTCGTCACCTTCCACCTCGCCGTCGACCTCGCCCAGCTCGTCGCCGTCGACCTCGCCCAGCACCCCGGCCGGGTCGCTGCCGAAGCACTTCCTCACCGGCTACTGGCAGAACTTCGACAACGGCGCCGCCCCGCTCAAGCTCGCCGCCGTCCCGGCCACCTACGACCTGATCGCGGTCGCGTTCGCCGACGCCACCAGCACGGCCGGTGCGGTCACCTTCAACCTCGACCCGGGCCTGGCCACGGCGGTCGGCGGTTACACCGATGCCCAGTTCAAGGCCGACATCGCCACGCTGCACCAGCGCGGCAAGAAGGTGGTCATCTCGGTCGGTGGCGAGAAGGGCACGGTCGCCGTCAACAGCGCGACCGCCGCCACCGCGTTCGCCGATTCGGTGCACCGGCTGATCCAGACCTACGGTTTCGACGGCGTCGACATCGACCTGGAGAACGGGCTCAACCCGACCTACATGGCGCAGGCGCTGCGCAGCCTGCGGACCAAGGTCGGCAGCAGCCTGATCATCACGATGGCGCCGCAGACCATCGACATGCAGAACCCGCAGTCCTCGTACTTCAAGCTCGCGCTCGACATCAAGGACATCCTCACCGTCGTCTTCACGCAGTACTACAACTCCGGCGCGATGCTCGGCTGTGACAACAACGCGGCGTACGGCCAGGGCAACATCAACTTCCTGACCGCGCTCTCCTGCATCCCGCTGCAGAACGGGCTCCGCCCCGACCAGATCGCGCTCGGCCTGCCGGCCAGCACCCGCGCCGCCGGTGGCGGTTACGTCGCCCCGTCCGTGGTCAACGCCGCCCTCGACTGCCTGGCCAAGGGCACCAACTGCGGCACGTTCAAGCCGCCGGCCACCTATCCCGGCATTCGGGGCGCGATGACCTGGTCCATCAACTGGGATGTGACAAACGGCAACGCCTGGGCCAACACCATCGACCCGCACCTCGCGACTCTTCCCTGACTGGGGTTCTCATGAAGCTGAGCAGAAAAATCGCCCTCGTGGCGTCGGTCGGCGCGGTCGCCGCAGCCGCCGCGATCCTGCCGATGGCCACCTCCAGCGCGGCCGCCGCGTGTGCCCCGGCCTGGAGTTCGTCCGCCGTCTACGTCAAGGACAACGTCGCCTCCAAGGGCGGCAACAACTACACCGCCAAGTGGTGGACCCAGGGCGAGGACCCGGTCCTGAAGAGCGGCCAGTGGGACGTCTGGATCAACAACGGCGCCTGCGGCGGTACGACTCCGCCCACCACCCCGCCGACCACGGGGCCGACCACCCCGCCGCCGGCCACCGGCACCAAGATGGCGGCCGCGCCGTACCTCTACCCGGGATGGGGCAACCCGCCCGCCCCGGCGACGGTCGTGCAGGCCACCGGCATCAAGGCCTTCACCATCTCGTTCGTGCTGGCCAGCAACGGCTGCAACCCGGCGTGGGACGGCTCGTCCGGTCTCACCGGCGGCGCGCACGCGAGCACCATCGCGGCGATCCGGGCGGCCGGCGCCGACGTGGTCCCGTCGATCGGCGGCTGGAGCGGCAACAAGCTCGGCCCGAACTGCGCGACCGCTGAGGCGCTGGCCGGGGCGTACCAGAAGGTGATCGACACCTTCCAGCTCAAGGCGATCGACATCGACATCGAGAACACCGACGAGTTCGAGAACTACGTCGTCGCCGACCGGATCGTCGACGCGCTGAAGATCGTCAAGCAGCGCAACCCGAACGTGAAGACCATCCTGACCTTCGGCACCACCACGACCGGCCCGAACGCCCACGGTGTCCGGCTGATCCAGCAGGCCAAGGCGAAGGGCGCGAACATCGACATCTTCACCCAGATGCCGTTCGACTTCAGCGGCGGCGCGGACATGTACGCCTCCACCGTCGGCGCCACCGAGGGTCTGAAGAACGTGCTCAAGTCGACGTTCGGATACACCGACGCGCAGGCGTACTCCCGGATCGGCATCTCCGGCATGAACGGTCTCTCCGACCAGCAGGAGGTCACCTCGGTCGACACCTGGACCCGGATCCGTGACTACGCGAAGAGCAAGGGCCTGGCCCGGTTCGCCTTCTGGGCGGTCAACCGCGACCGCGGCTGCGCCGGCGGCGGCGTGGTCAGCAACTGCTCCGGCATCGCGCAGGCCGACTGGGCGTTCACCCGGGTGAGCGCCGGCTTCTGAGAAAGCACCGACGCGCGGTCGCCCCTGCCGGGCGGCCGCGCGTCGCTGTCTCTCCGGTGGAGATCAGGGCAGGTCGATCGGGCGCAGCACGCGGTCGACGCCGTGGGCGATCTGCCGGTTGTTCTTGTTGATGTCGACGCGGACCACGCGGGCGTTGCGGTCGCTGTAGTCGAGGTCGATGATCGAGATCTTCCGGCCGTGGCCCCAGACGTTGACCTTGATCGACGCGCCGGCGGCGGTCTTCAGCTTGGCGTTGTCGGACTTCAGCGCCGTCTTGGCGGGGATCCGGGCGCCCGGCACGACGTGGTAGAGCAGCACCGACTCGACGGTGTCGATGCCGAGGCCGGCCACCGCGGTGAACGCCTTCTTCTCGCTCGGGAGCTTCTTCGACTTGGTGATGTCCTTGACCAGCAGCTGGAACGCGCGGTCGTTGGGCAGGAACGCGGTCAGCTTGGTCTTGCCGTCGGCGAGGACCTTGACCGGGCTGGACGGCTTGGCCTTGAGCACCGCACCCACCGCGGCGGCCAGGATGTCGTAGTCGTGGCCATTGTGGTCGAAGCCGCTCTTGTCAGCGGTCAGTACAGCGGCGAGCGACTTGGTGCCGAGCTTCTTGCTGTGCGCGGCGGCCGGAGCGGCGGACAGGGCGGTGGCGACGACGGCGGCGGTCGCGACGGCGATGGCCCGGGCGCCCACTCGGGTGATCCTCATCTTCAGACGTCCTTCCGGTACGGGATGGCGGCTTTGTTGCCGCCACCCCGTACTTCGCTCGGCCCGAAGCCGATGGATGCGATCGATCCGAAGTTTTTCCGGAAATCTTCGCTGGGCCTAACCGGTCATCGCGTCACCTTGACCGTGATCGTTGAACCGGTCGACTTCGTGGCCGTGGTCGAGCCGCTGTAGGCAGCCGTGACCCGGTAGGTGCCCTTCGGCAGTCGGCTGAGGTCGAGGACCGCAACACCCTTGCTGTTCAGGCGGACCGTGCGGACGACCTTGGTGTTGCCGCGGACCGCGACGATCCGGACCGTGCCGGACGGGGTGACCCCGGTCGCGGTGGTGACCTTCACCGTGACCTGCGCCTTCTTCGCCGTCAGTTTGGTCTTGGACGCGGCCGGGACGACCTTCAGCGTCAGGTCGGCGGCGGAACCGGCGTACCGGCTGTCACCCAGGTAGACCACTCTCAGCTTCCGGGTGCCGACACCGATGGTGCGGGAGAGCTTGACCGTGGCCTTACCGGCGGACAGTGTGCCGGTGCCGACCGCGGTGGAGCCGAGCAGCACCCGTACCGTGCCCGAGGGTTTGGTCTGCAGCTTGCCGCCGACCGTCACCTGGACCGACGGAGCCGAGCCGTAGGCGACCTTCGCCGAGTTCAGCACCGCCTTCGTGGTGCTCGGCGCGAGGACCACACCGGCCGGCGGGAGGACCGCCTGGTTGGTCGTCTCGACGTTGCCGACCACGTCGACGGCCCGGTAGAGGACCGTCGAGGTCAGCGGCACGGTGTACGGCTGCCAGGTCGCGCCGCCGTTCGTCGAGTACTCCACGCGGGCGACGCCGGAGGTGTCGTCGGCCGCGCGCAGGGTGACGGTGCGGCCCTTGACGTCGACGGTCGCCTGCGAGACCGGGGCGGTCCGGTCGATCCGCACGGTGACCGAGCCGATTCCGGAGCTGTTGCCGGCCGCGTCGACGGCCAGGTATTCGACCAGGTGGATGCCGTCCCGATCGATGGTGAGCGGCCCGGCCTGATCGGTCCAGGCACCGGCCGGTTCGCCGGAGCGGGTGACGCGGACCTTCGGTACGAGTTCGCCGTCCACCTCGTCCACGGCGGTGATGGTCACCGTGGCGGGGCCGGTGAGCCAGCCGGGTGCGGCGGTGGCGGTCACCGTGGGCGCACCCTCGTCGGGAACGGTCACGACCGCGGTGGCCTTGACGTTCTGGCTCTCGGTGATGGTGCCGGAGACCGAGAAACGGCCGGGCCGGGCGTACGCCGAGGCGGGCACCGTGTCCCAGGTGACCGCGACACTCGATGACGAACCGTCCGCGTACCGAGCGGTGACCTGGGCGGGCAGGGTCGGCGCGGTGCCGGCCTTCGTGGTCAGCGGGACCTCGTCGACGCCCTTGACCAGCAGGTTCGGCTGGTAGGTGGTGAGCAGGCGGTCGTACTCCTCCTGCGTCACCGGCAGGACGGTGCCGTGCCGGGGACGCTTGGGCAGCGAGTACGAGGTGGCCTTTGTCCAGATGCCCGAGTCGAGGTCGGTCGAGGTGAACGGCACGTAGCCCTGGCCGCCGTACTCGTCGACGAACAGGTACCAACGGTCCTCGGTGTTGGATTTGAACACCAGCGGGCCCTCACCGGCGCTGACCCCGCCGGAGCCGATGCAGTCCTTGACGAAGTCGTACGCGGTGCTGCGCAGTTCGGTCGACTTCTCCTCGATGATGAACTTGCTGCACGGCGAGGTGGACGAGTTGTTCCGCTCGTCCTTGGTGAACCGGTAGTAGGTCCCGTTGTGGTCGATCATCGTGGAGTCGATCACCGAGTACCCCGGGTCGACCCACACCTTCGCCGCACTGAACGTGTGGAAGTCGCGGGTCGTCGCGTACATCATCTTGTTGTAGGTGCCGCCGGTGTGGTTCGGGTCGTTCTCGGCGTACAGCTTCGACGCCCAGAACACCACGTAGGCACCGAGGCCGGAGTCGTAGTAGGCCTCTGGCGCCCAGGTGTTGCCGGCGGTGTCCGGAGAGACCTTGACCAGGCGCTGGTCAGTCCAGTTGACCAGGTCGGTGGACTCCCACACCATGATCGACTTGCTGCCGGTGCGCTGCGAGGCGTCCCAGTCGCCGTTGCCGTAGATCTTCAGGTCGGTGGCGATCTGGTAGAACTTGTCACCCTCCGGCGAGCGGATGATGAACGGGTCACGCAGGCCCTTGGTGCCCAGCGACGAGGTCAGCACCGGCTTGGCGTTGTTCACCTCGCGGTAGGAGAGCGGATCGTTGGCCTTGCTCACCGCGAGGTAGATCTGCTCGCCGTCGGCGGTGCCCTCACCGGTGAAATAGCTGAACAGGTAGCCGGCCTTGGCACGCGCCGGGGGCAGCTCCGGCACGGTGGCCGTGAGCGTGCGGGTGGCCGAGGCTCCGCCGGTGGTCACCGTCGCGGTCAGGGCGACGGTCGCGCTCCCCTGACCGGCGGCCGGGCGGTGCACGACGCCGGTGCCGTCGATGATCTCGGGCCGGTCCGAGGACCAGGTCACCGTCGTGCCGTGGACACCGGCCGACGGCAGCGTCAGGTTGCCGCGGACGTCGTCGACGTCGTGCACGACCAGCCCGGCCGCCGCGACCTGGACCGCTTCGGCGGCGGTGAGATCCGGCCGCACGGTGATCGTGAAGGTCTTCACGGCGGTCAGGGCACCGCGGCTCAGGGTGGCGGTCAGCGTCGCGGTCGCGTCCGGCTGACCGGCCTCCGGCCTGGTCACCACACCGGCGGAGGTGATCACGGCAGGGTCGCTGGTGGTCCAGGTGATCTTCGAGCCGTACGGGGCGGAAGCCGGCAACGTCAGGTCGGAGGCGACCGCGGTGGTGTCACCGAGGTCGAGAGCGGCCCGGTCGGCGGCGAGCTCGGTGGTCACCACCGGTTCGGCGAGGGTCCTCAGCTCGGACCCGTCGAGCGCGCGGTCGTACAACCGGAAGTCTTTGATCTTGCCCTTGAAGAGCCGGTCACCGCTGTAGTTGGACTTGCCGATGTAGTTCGCGGTCGTCTTCCCGGCACCGATCGCGCTCGGTTTGATGGTGATCGCGGTGTTCGTGGCGATCGGCGTCCCGTCCTCGTAGAGGATCCCGGTGCTGCCGGTCTGCGTGTACGCGATGTGCTTCCAGGTGCCGCGGTCGAGCGTCTTCGCCGGCGACGGGCCGGTGCTCTGCTCGGTCGACCAGTTGCCGGTGGCGATCGCGGTCCGGAGGTTGTTGCCGGTGGTGAAGAGGTACCCGTCGCCGTAGCCGGTGGAGCTGCTGGTGTTGCCGAATCCGTAGAGGAAGTACGGCGTGACCTGCTGCGAGTCCATCAGGACGTCGAACGACACCGAGATCGAATCGAGACCGGCCAGCACGTTGTCGGGCGCCTTCACGTAGGTGCTCGACCCGTCGAAGGTCAGGCCGTCGCCGGTCCAGGACGCCGCGCCGGCGACCGTGCCGTCCCGGCCGTTGCCGGACGAGTCGGTGGCCAGCGCGCCGGACCGCTCGTCCATCTTGTACCAGAGGACCAGACCGTCGGCGCTCGCCGCGGCCTCCGCGGCGCGGGCGGGAGACGGGGCTATCAGGGGGAACAGCAGGAGAGTCGCAGCGACGGACGCCAGACTCCCGAGAGATCTACGCATCTGGGGAGTTCCTTCGAGCGGGCAGAAGGGGGAACGGCACGGCGGGCGGGAGGACGAATCCCGTGTGCAGCCGTGGCTGGCAGCAGTGTGAGCGCTAACACACTGTTGGTCAACTTAACGGTTAAGCCCATCTATCTGCCCGGCTACCAGTACAGAAACGCGCGGGCCGGCATCCTGATCGGATACCGGCCCGTGCGCTGGCACTTCTACTTGGTGTACCTGAAGTAGGAGTAGCCGGTGTAGCTCGTGTAGTTCAGGTTGTCGCCCGAGCCGCCCTTGCGGTAGGCCGCCCGCACCCGCAGCTTGTAGCCGACCAGGCTGCCGCCGCTGAACAGGGCCACCGCCTTGCCGTTCGTGGTCGGGAAGTACTGGTAGGCCAGGTTCTGCCAGCGGCCCTTGTAGTAGATCTGGACCTGCAGGTACGCGTCGCGCCCGGAGTAGGCGGGCATCTTCACGGTGAACTGGGCCGCGGTCTTCTTGTGGTAGAGCTTGTAGCCGCCCGACGTCTTGTACTGCTTCGACAGCTTCAGCGACACCGGGACCTTGGTGTAGACCGTCGCGCCGACCGTCTTCGGGGCGGTCCGGGCGTCACCGGTGAAGACCGCCGTCACCGAGGCGTTGCGGTACAGCTTCAGGCTCACCGCGACGTTGCCCTTGCTGTTCACACCGGCCCGCTTGAGCAGGCGCCGGCCCTGGTCTCCGCCGTACGGGTCGGCCCAGATCTCCACGGTGCGGTTCTTGTAGGTGGCACCGAGGTGGGCGGTGAACGTGGCGGTGGCGCCGTAGCCGTACACCTTGCCGTTGTTGTTGATCGTCAGTGACGGTGTGGTCCGGGAGACCGCGACCGCCTTGGTCGCCGAGACCGCCGCGTGGGTCGCGTCGCCGGCGTAGGAGACGCGGTAGGTGACGGTGCCGCCGGCCGACGTGGTGTCGGTGAACGAGAACGAGCCGTTGGCGGCGATCGTCCTGGTCCCGAGCGCCTTGCCGGACGGGTACTCCAGGTCGGTGCGGGTGACGGTGACCGGCGTGCCGGCCGGCAGCGGGAGCGAGGCGGTGAGCGTGCCGGTGATGGTGACCGGCTTCGCCCGGGTCGCCGACGACGGGCCGGCCAGCTTCAGGACCGGCAGCGACTTCTTCGGCTCGGTGTAGACGCGCAGGTAGTGGATGTCCGAGTAGTTCTCGGTGACCGCGAAGAGCCGGTCGCCGCCCGGCTCCCAGGCGAGGGCGCGCTCGGCCACCTCGTCGTACCCGCTGGAGACCGGGTCGGTGTGCGGGAGCGAGTACTCACGGATCGGCGCGGTGCCGCCGGGCGCGAACACCCGCAGGGACGTCCCGCCGATCGCCACGGTGCCGTCCGAGGCGACGGCCACCGCCCGGGACCAGCCGTTGACCGGATAGTCACCGGCCTTGGCCAGGTCGGCCGTACCGGCCACGGTGACCGCGTTCGCGTCGGCCGCCACGACCTGGGTCGCGTCCGGGGTGAACGCCACGTCCCGGGTGTAACCGCCGGTGATGCTCTTGGCCCCGGTCCGGGTGAAGGTGCCGCCGGAGACGTTGTAGACGGCGACGGTTCCGCTGGAGATGCCCGGCTCGAAGCCGGCGAGCAGCCCGCTGTCCCCCGGTGCGGCCCTCAACTCGGGCGCGCCGTGCCAGATGCCGTAGGCGCCGGTGGTGTCGAGCTCGACCTGCACCACCGGGTCCACACCGCTGAGGTCCAGGGAGCCGATGTTGCCGTCGGAGCCGGTGTACGGGTACGCGCCGAAGTTGTCGTAGGTGAACCAGAGCTTGCCGGCCGCACTCTCCAGCGACAGCGGGAAGACCTTGGTGCCGAGGTCGTACCGGACGGGATCGGTCAGGCCGGCAGCCGAGAGGGCGACGATCGCCCGCTCCGACTCCAGGGCGCCATAGAGCTTGGTGCCGTCGGCGGAGAGCGCCAGGCCGGTGACCCGTGGCAGGCCGGTCGCGGTGGCGACGATCGTGCCGTCATAGGTGGTTTCGACGATCTTGCCGCTGTCCGGGTCGCTGACGAAGACCCGCTGGCGGGCACCGTCGACGACCAGGTCACCGACCGACTTGATGGAGAGGTTCTTGCCCGAGTCGGCCAGCGCCGGAGCCGGCGCCATGGCGACGGATCCGAGCAGGACCGAGAACGCGGTGGTCGCAGCCCCCGCGAACCGCATATTCATGTGGCTTCCGCATTCCTTGCAAAGGAGGTATCGGCCACGATCGTTCGCGGCCGGGCGGTGATCATAGCGTCCGACGTGACTAGACCGTAACGACGATTCGGGTGCGGTCTGCCGTAGGATCGGCCCCCGCCAATGCTGTGGGGATGGGAGCAGGGATGGTTCGTGGATTGCCGGGCCTCGGCCGGCGATTGATGGCCGGGGCCACCGTGACGGCCGCCGTCGTGGGAGGCATGGCACTGTCGGCGGGCACCGCGCAGTCCGCGGAGCACGAGCACGCGACGACCCAGGCACTCGCCGGGTCCGGGCAGGTGACCGTCGGCTCCAGCCGGGTCGCCCTCAACCAGCCCGCCGACCCCTACATCGGCAAGGTCTTTCCGGACGCGAACGCGCACCTCACCGGCATGTATTCGGCGCAGGTGGCATGGCCCCTGGTCGGCATCCACATGGCGCTGCTGCCCAACGGCCACGTGGTCAGCTACGGGACCCCGCCCGGCGAGGCGAGACAGGGCGGCTTCTCCTACGACGACTGGGACCCGGCCATCGGTGTCGGCACCGACGCGCACCTGCAGACGGCGTCGATGCACTCGTACGACGCGTTCTGCAACTCACTGGAACGGCTGCCCGACGGCCGGCTGCTGATGGTCGGCGGCAACTCCGTCACCGCGACCATGATCTACGACCCGGCCACCGGCGCGCAGACGATGGGTGGGCAGCTCAACCGCCAGCGGTGGTACGCCACGGTGCTGCGCCTGCCGGACGACCGGATGCTGACGCTCGGTGGTGGCAACTCCTACAACGTCGACGCGTGGCAGAGACCGGACGACAACACGACCGTCGCCACCACCCCCGAGATCAGCAACGGGACCGGGGCGTGGACCAAGCTGACCGGCGCGGACAGCACCGTGGCGTTCGGTGCACGCGACAACCGCTGGTGGTACCCGCGGGCGTACGTCGCACCCGACGGCAAGGTCTTCGGTGTCTCGGACGACCAGATGTGGAAACTCGACCCGTCGGGCACCGGCAAGGTCACCTCGCTGGGCACGCTGCCGGTGGGGATCGGCGTCTCCGGCTCCTCGGTGATGTACGCACCCGGCAAGCTGCTGTTCGCCGGCGGCGGCCAGTACAACAACGGGAGCAGCGAGGTCGCCACCAACCGGGCCACCGCCGTCGACATCAACGGCACCACCCCGAAGACCGCCGAGACCAGCTCGATGCGGCTCGCCCGGAACTGGCTCAACCTGACCGTCCTGCCCAACGGCGAGGTGCTGGCCAACGGCGGCACCCGGGTCGGCACCCAGCCGGGCGCGGCCAACTCGACCTACGACTCGGAGATCTGGAACCCGGTCACCGGCAAGTGGCGGGACGCCGCCAAGGCGCAGCGGATCCGCAGCTACCACTCCACGGCGGTGCTGATGCCCAGCGGCTCGGTGCTGACCGCGGCCGGTGGCGTGCCCGGCCCGGAGGACAACCTCAACGCCGAGATCTACTACCCGCCGTACCTGTTCACCAAGGGCACCGACGGGCGGGTGCGCTGGGCGAACCGGCCGCAGATCACCGGCATCAGTGGCTCGCTGAAGTACGGCGGCACGGTGTCGCTCGGGCTCTCCGACACCCGCAAGCTGTCGTCGCTGTCGCTGACCCGGGCCACCAGCGTCACCCACTCCTACAACACCGACCAGCGCCGGGTGCCGCTGTCGTTCCGCCAGAGCGGCAACACCGTCACCGCGACGATGCCGGCCAACGCGAACCTGCTGCCGCCCGGCTCCTACCTGCTGTCCGGCGTCGACACCAACGGCGTGCCCACGCCCGCGCAGATGGTCACGATCAAAAAGTCCGGCGCGGGGACGGTCACCGTGTACGCGAAGGACCGTACCGCCGCCGACCTCACCGGACCGACCGCGAAGGTACGGTTCCCGTTCACCGACGGCTACCTCAAGGCCGGCGCGAGCCTCCGCGTCGACGCCACCGACCCGCACGGGATCGCCGGCATCGAGCTGCTGATCAACGGCAAGCGCCAGTCGTCGCTGCGCTGGGACCCGGCGGCCAAGAACGGCACGGCCACGATGACCGTCCGCGTCTACGACAAGCTGAACAACGTCACGGTGATCTCCCGCAAGGTGGTCGTCGACAACACCAAGCCGAAACTGCGGATCACCAGTGCTCCGGCGAACAACAGCAGGCTGCGCGCCAAGGTGACGATCGCCGCCACGGCGACGGACAAGGTCGGCGTCAAGCGGGTCGAGTTGCTGGTCGACGGCAAGGTGGTGGCGGTCGACAAGAAGACCGCCTACCGGCTGGTCCTGAACCCGGCGAAGTACGGCAAGAAGTTCACGGTGCAGCTCCGGGCGTACGACCGCTCGGGCAATGTCGTGTACAGCGCGAAACGTACGTACCGCCGCTGATCGGAAACGGGGCAGCGCGACTCGACAGCGGATCTTACGATCCTGGGACCGTGCGGCATGTCGCCGCCGGTTCCAGTGGAGGATCCACAATGGCTGGTTTCATCTGGCTGCCTCGTGTCGCGCTGCCGCTGCTCGCGACCGTCGCCGCCGGGACGCTCGCCGCGGCGCCCGCGCAGGCCGCCACCACCGGGGTCGCCTCGGTCGTGTCGACGACGAAGGTCCGCTTCAAGGCAGCGAGCGGCACGCAGAACCGGGTCGTCGTGACCCGGACGGGGAACACGTTCACCATCGACGACCGGGTCGCGATCAAGGCGGGCAAGGGCTGCAAGGCCGTCAAGGGCGACAAGACCAAGGTCAAGTGCACGACCGGAAAAGCACCCACGGCGGTGCAGATCTATACATATGACCGGGCCGACTACATCCGCAACGACACCAGCGTTCCGGTGTACGCCGACGGCGGCACCGGCAACGACGTGGTCATCGGTGGCTCCGGCAACGACACGCTGCACGGCTGGACCGGCGCCGACAAGATCTACGGCCGCGGCGGCGAGGACCACATCTGGGGCTGGACCGGCACCAACACGATCTACGGCGGCGCCGCGAAGGACACCATCTGGGGTGGCCCCCAGGTCGACACCATCTACGGCGAGGGTGGCAAGGACGAGATCTTCGGTGACGCCGGCAACGACCGTCTCCACGGCGGCGCCGAGCGTGACTGGATCATCGGCGAGGACGGCAACGACTCCATCTGGGGTGACGACGGCGACGACTACCTCGACGGCCGGGCCGGCAACGATGTGATCTCCGGCGGCAACGGCATGGACGAGCTGCACGGCGACGACGGCGACGACCGGGTGTACGGCGGGCCGGGCGGCGACTTCATCTACACCTTCGCCACCAACGGTGAGGGTTTCGGAGCGGACTACTACTCCGGCGGCACCGGCCACGACTGGCTGACCTACGGCTCGTACTTCACGAAGGCCGTCACCGTGGACGCGGACGGCGTCACCGGCGACGACGGCGCCGCGGGCGAGCGGGACACCGTGGCCACCGACATCGAGTCCATCACCGGCGGCGACGGCGACGACGTGCTCCGCGGCCGGCCCGGCGACGACTTCCTGAGCGGCGGCCCGGGCAACGACACGATCTTCGGCGGAGGCGGCTCCGACCACCTCGTCGGCGACGAGGGCGACGACAACCTCAGCGCCGCCGACGACGACAAGGCGTACGACTCGCTCAACGGCGGATCCGGGACTGACAGGTGCCGGCCCGGCGACGGCGACTACGCCTATGACTGCGAGACCATCCTGACCTGATATCGGATTCGATCACGGTTCGAGGTGGGCGAGCCCGGCGGCGACCTCCGCTGCTTCGGGCGCGCCCACCTCGGTCAACGGATCCCGGTCGATGCTGAACCGCATTGAGCATCCTGATCCGATACCGTTGGCCGGTGACGAATGCAGCCACCGTTTACGCGATTGTCTACGGCCCTATCATTTTTCTCGCCTTCGCCGCCGCCCCATTTCCGCTTCGAGTGACAACGATCACGAGTAAAGTTCGCACCGTCTGGTTCTGGGCCGGGATGGCATGGCTCGGCATTCTGGTGGTGGCGGCTGTGACATTCACGACCTGGTGGGCCCAGCCGGCCCGATGGGGCGGCTCCTTCACGGCGTCCAGCCTGTTCATTCCCTTGTGGATGCTGCTCCCCGGTGTCGGTGTCGCGGCGGCACGCCTCCTGCGGCGACACAGCACGGCGAGAGTTCTGCTGCACCGCGCCCCGAGTGCCGGCTGACACCTGACGTCCTTCTGGATGCTCCCCGAGAATTCGCCCATGACCGATATGCAGGGGCAGTCCATTAGTCATTGCATATGTATGATCATGGACGTCCAGCGGATTTCGACGCCCCCTGCGCACAACTCTTTGTAATGCCACTCGTCCGACTTCCGGTCGGACCGGTGACGTGTGTCCCGCAGAGGCTGCGCCGAGTTCGCATTCTCACCAGAAAGTCAGCAACACCTTGATGAAACAATGGCAGACGGCAAATCGCCCGAGTCGATGGGGGGTGATCGTCGCCACTGCATCACTCTTCGGATCCTTGACGGCGGTCCCCGCTCAGGCTCAGGCTCCGACTCCCGCACCGGCGCCCCAGCCCACCGCGGAATCCACCCCGGACGACGGTGACGCCGCGGCGCTCGCCAAGTCGAAGATCCCCACCGAGCGCCGCTCCGAGCTTCTCGCCGGAAACTGGCGGAAGTCCACCGACGAGGCCTGGACCACCAGCGGCGACGAGACCGGATTCCATCTGCTGATGGCGACCGCAGCCAGCGGATACGAGTGGCGAACCGTGGCCACCCTGCGTGAACCCGGGATCGAGACCGACCGGTGGATCGGCAACGTGTGCCTCACCCAGTCGGGCCGGAAGGCGGTGGTCGTCTACGCGCCACGTGCCTTCACGAACAAGGAGCAGCTCTTCGACCGCGGCGCTTTCACCGCGGTCGTCGACACCCGGACGGGTGCGGTCACCAAGCTGCCGGTGCGCGCGTCCATCGCGTACTTCGATCCCGGCTGCGGCGCCGGTGAGCAGGCAGTGATCACGCAGGCTCGTGGCGCGGCGGATCCCGCCGGCGATCCGGCGACCCGCCTGGTCCAGGTCGACGCGGCGACCGGGAAGGTCGGTGGATTCCGGGAGTTCTCCGGTCAGGTGACTTCGGCGATCCCCGCCGCGCCGGGCACCATCGTCGCCGCCGCGGGCAAGAGCCTCATCGCGGTCGACGCCAAGGGCAAACGACGGACCCTGACCCGTACGGCGACCGTGCCCTACCGGTTGACGCTCGACTCCACCGGCGGCCTCCTCTATCTCGAGGCCGGCGGGAAGGCTTCCGCGGAGCAGACCAGCACGGTACGGCGGCTGCCCAGCGCCACCGCGGCCGGCCGCCCGACGGACGTCGCCTCGGGCCCGTTGACCCGCTTCGACCTGCGGGCCGGCACCGGACGCCGGGCGTTCATCGTCGGGCAGGTCAGCACCACGAAGGCGCTCCCGTCCGGCGTGCGGCGCGTGAACGTACCGTCGTCGTCCGAACTGTCGACGAACGGTGAGCTGGCGATCATGCACGCGGATCGCCCGGCCGTCGCCGGACCTCAGGGCCAGATGTCGAAGGCGTACGCCGACTCGATGACCGAACCCGACACGTCCGGCCCCGATGCAGCGGACCAGGTGGATCTCTCCACCAAGATCGTGACGACCGGCCGGACGACCTCGTTCGAGGTGCAGCCGGGCGTACGCCCCGCTGCGAAGATCGCCGACGGTGCCGAGGCACATCCGCTGAACGACGCCCCCGCGGCCGTCCAGCAGCGTGTCGCGGCCGCAGCGGGTTCAGCGGCGACGAACACCGTGGATGCGGAGGCATGGTGTTCGGTTCCTCGCAACGACCCGATGACTCAGGCTTACCAGCCCACCGGACGACAGGTGGAATGGGCCGCTGACCAGGCCGTCGTCGGCAACCTGACGACCAGCCGCCCGGCGAACTGGAAGGGGTCCGGCCTGCCTTCCTACAGCCCGCAGGGCCTGTTCCCGCCACTGCAACTGACCGACGGTGGCCGTGTACCGGTACAGATCTTCCTCGGCATCCTCGCCCAGGAGTCGAATCTGTGGCAGGCCTCCGGGCAGGTGCTCCCCGGCAGCACCGGCAACCCGCTGATCGGTAACTACTACGGCCGCAAGACCGCCAACGCGGACACCAGCGACGACTGGATCATCAATTTCGAGGACAGCGACTGCGGTTACGGTCTGACCCAGATCACCGACGGCATGCGCAAGGCCGAGCACCCCAAGCCCGGCGAGAAGATCCTGACGTCGACGCAGCAGCGCGCCGCCGCACTCGACTACACCGCCAACCTCGCCGGCGGCCTGCGGATCCTGCAATCAAAGTGGAACATCCTCAAGGCGAAGGGTCTGCTGCCCAAGGGCAACTTCGATCCGAAGTGGCTGGAGAGCTGGTTCATGCCGGTGTGGGCGTACAACTCGGGCCTCCAGCCCAGTGCGACCACCGGCAACACCTCCGGATGCGACCCGGGCCCGACGTGCACCGACGCGAAGGGCAATTGGGGGCTCGGCTGGGGCAACAACCCGGCGAACCCCAACTACGACCCGGGACGCAAGTTCTTCAACGCCAACCCGCGCGACGCCTCACACCCCCAGGACTGGCCGTACCCGGAGAAGGTCATCGGCTGGGCGGCCTTCTCCATCGCGACCGTCGACGGACCGGGATTCCGCCCGTCCTGGTGGATGACCGAGGCCGACCGTCTCGCCGCCAAGCCTGAGCGCAGCTGGTTCTGCATGCCGAGCGCCAACCGCTGTGACCTGTCGCAGAAGGTCAAGCCGACCGATCCGGCAGTCAGCGGAGATCCGGCCGGCCCCTGCCTCAACACCAACGCCGCCGGCCAGTACGACCTGCACTGCTGGTGGCACGAGGTCGGTCCGAGCTACCGCTCGTGCGGCCAGGTGTCCTGCGGCAACGAGCTGTTGCGCTTCGACACGACGTACCCGGAGCAGCCCGACGGCACGCACAACGAGCCCAACTGTTCCACCGCGGGACTGCCGGCCGGAGCGATGGTGATCGACAACCTGCCGGACTCGGTGCCGTCGGTGCGCCGGTTGAACAACGGATCCGTCTGCAACCGTCCCGCCTCCGCCGGCACGTTCGGCCTGCAGTTCGCCACCGACAGCAGGGGCGCCTACGTCTCCAAGGTCGACTTCCATCAGCGCGGCGCGGGCTTCGGCGGCCACATCTGGTACGGCTTCACGCATGCACCGGACGCGGACGGGCAGAAGTTCGGCGTCACGGGCACCTGGAAGCTGAACAAGAGCATCTCCGGGCCGGCGCAGATCCTGGTGCACATCCCGGACACAGGTTCGAGTGCACGGGTCCGTTACGACATCAAGACGGCGAAGGGTGTCCGGACCCGCACGATCAGCCAGGAAAGCGAGACGAACCGCTGGGTGCCGCTGGGTGCGTTCATGTTCGACGCCGCACCGGAGATCTCGCTGAGCAACCTGGTCAACGGCGGCAACGGTGACGGGGCCGTCGCCTGGGACGCGGTCGCGGTGGTGCCGATCAACGGCACCTACGTCGACCGTACGGTCGACGCCGTCGCGTTCTTCGACGAACGCCAGAACATCAACATGGGTCCGTTCGCGCCGCCGGTGAACACGCCGCTGACCTCGCACCAGACCATGCGTGACTGGGCGATGCGGATGGCCTCACCGCTGGCCGCGATCCCGTCCTGCCGGGGCGCGACCACCGCCGCCTGTATGAATCCGGCGATGGAGGCGGCCATGCAGAAGTGGTACGACACGATCGTGCAGGGTGGCACGGATCCGGCGAACTCCCCGCCGGGCACGTCGATCCCCGCCTGGCTCGGCTTCTCGAACAAGTACACCTACCGGCCGACCAGCGAGAACATGCCGGCGTACTTCATGACCGACGACGCCTCGTACAAGATTCGGGCCCAGGCTCAGGTGTCGTTCATCAAGACCGCCGACGGGAAGATCGTCTCCGGGAGCGAGAGTGTGGAGTACGACCACCGCACCGCCGACACCCACCTGCCGGCGTTCATCCTGGAGACCTTCCACGCGATCACCAAGGACTACGGCATCGCGCCGCCGGACCTCACCTACAGCCTGGCCGACCTGAACGCGCACGACGGCCTGGTCCAGACCGCCAGCCCACAGATCGACGGTGTTCTCCCCGGCCGGTCGTACGCGTACGCCGGTCACACGCCCGTGATCACCGACCTCGACGGCAACGCGACGGCCGACGGCAGCTGTGTGGCGGCGCTGTTCACCTCGGGTGGCTCGATCGGCTACCGGCCCATGCTGGGCGTCTCGTCGGTGACGAAGGGCTACGAGGCTTGGGTCCAGCGGCTCAAGAGCGACCCGCGAGTACCGACGGAGGTGCACACCCTGGCGGCGGAGATCTTCAACCTGTTCTTCAAACCCGGGGTCGACGGCTCTCTCATGGGCCAGGCGACACCGATCTGGCAGGAACTGAACTTCCGGGCATGCGCCGACGGCACCATCCGGAAGAACAGCAACCGGCCGGTCCTGCGGGCCAGCCTCATGCCCAGCCAGTACCTGTACGTCGACGGCAAGGCGATGAACGCCGACGGCGCCATGACCGGCAGTGCGAGTCCGGTGTGGACCGGCGACTTCAGCAGCTTCAGCAACTTCCCCGACCCGAACGTCGACGCTCCGCTCTGGAAGAACGGCTACGGCCCGTGCGGCCCCGCGACCGACAAGAGCGGCAACCCGTGGGACATGACCGCGGTCCCACCGGCCGACCCGAACGTCAATCCGAGAACAGCGCACTTCTGCGTGGACGCCAATCTGGCCAGCGACCCGGACTACAGCAGCCGGTAAGCGCAGGTAGGTGACCGGCCGCGTCGTCCCCTCCGGGACGGCGCGGCCTTTCCGTCTGGCCGCCCTGGTGCCGGGGAACTTGATGACATGCAATTTGATGGCGGTGCTGACATCTTTTCCGCCGCCCTCGCGTCGCCCAGTATTGGTGTCACGGCGGGCCGCACGGAACGCCGGACAACACGAAGGTGATGTCGACGAAGGGGGTGACTCATGACCGCATATTCGGTTCTCGTTCCGTTTACACCGACCCGGCCGGAACAGATTCTTCCGTTCGCCGCGACGGTGTGCCATTCCCGGGCCGACCGGTTGTGGCAGGGACAGTCCCTGCTCGTCGAGACGCACCAGGGATTCGTCTACGCGGCCGGTGCGGGATTCCGGGTGCCGGCCGGGCTGGGCGTCACGCTCACCCCGCTGCGCCACCCGTACGAGGCCGCCCTCCAGGCGCGTTCGCTGGCCCTGACCACCGGGCAGTCCGTGGTGGCGGGCTACGGCCCGGGTGCCCGGCCGTTCCAGGCCGGCCTGCTCGGCGAGCCGTACCGCAGCCCGCTGGCCGCCACCCGGGATTACCTGACCGCGGTCCGGGCGCTGCTCGACGGCGAGACGGCCGGTCACCAGGGCGGGGAGTCAGCGCTGGCGCCCTTTCCGGCACCCCGTGTGGACGTCGGCGTCGGTGTGCTGCGCCCCAGGATGGCCGCCCTGGCCGGGGAGGTCGCCGACGTCGCGATCACCTGGCTGACGCCGGCCGGCTATCTCCGTGACACGGTGCTGCCGGCGATGAGCCGCGGCGCCGCGACGGCCGGCCGCCCACGACCCCGGCTGACGGCCATGGTCCCGCTGGCGCTGACCGGCCCGGACCGCGACCCGGCCCGCCTGGCCCTGGCCAGCAACGCCGCCCATCTGCGGATGCCGCACTACCAGGACATGCTTCGCCGGTCCGGGATCGACGTCACCGGTGCCGAGACCGACGCGAAGGCACTGGTCGAGGGACGGGCCTTCCTCTTCGGGGACGTCGCCGAGATCGTCCAGCAGGTCCACGAGTACCGCGACGCCGGTGTCGACGAAGTCGTCCTCAACCTCACCGGAGTGGCCGCCCTCCATGGACTGCGCGCCGCACTGACCGAGACGAGAACGGTGCTGGACGCGCTCACCGGCAACTGAACATCTGCATTACCGACCATTACTGACCGGCGGATGAACCGTCGGCGATGAATTGCGCCCTCTTTTCGACGCCGGGCAGCAAAGGGGAAGAAAGTGATCTCGAAAAAGCGTCACCTGATGCTGTGGGGCACCGCCGGACTGCGATACGGCAGTGACGCCGAGCTTCCGGGCACCGCGCGGATCGTCCTGGCGGACGCCGCTCATCTCGCCGCGGTCCGTGCGGCCGGCCTGGTCGGTCCGCACACCGTCGTCTTCGTCCCGGGCGATCCGGACGAGGACACCGGCCCGCAGGTCGTCAACTATGGCGGGTCGCTGAGCGAGGCCGGTGCCGAAGCCGTCCTGGACGAGGCGTTCTACCTGCAGATCCAGAGCTACGGCCTGAGCGAGTACATGTCCGTGGCCGGTCCGACGATGATCCGGATCGCCGACGAGTCCGACTTCGAGGTCTTCCTGCACGACGCCGACCGGGCTCTGGCCACCGGCGAGTTCCCGGACTTCCTCACCAATCCGATCATCCAGCTCGCCGACCTGCCCGGTCTCGGCGCGACCGGCCTGGCCGACGGCCCGCGACAGCGGCTGTACGTCGCCGCGGACGGCACGGTGTCCGTCTCTCCCGGCGGGTCGCCGCTGGGCAGGCTCGGTGACCCGCTCACCCGGCTCGAAGCCGCCTTCGCCGAGACCGGAGTGTCGTGCCTGGGCGCCGCGGTGCCGGAGGACGTACGGCGGAACGCCCTGGCCGACCGTCCCTGGCTGGGCCGATACCTGGCCGCCGTGGACGCGATCCGTGCGATGCGGGCCCGTGGCGTGTCGCCGGTACGCGTGTCCGGCTTCGGTGGCCGGCTCCTGCCGTCCATGGACGGGGTGGCCGACCGGACCGATCCGGACCTGCCACTGGTGCTGTGGACGGCCACGTCCGCCTATGTGCACTCGCCGTTGACCGGCCGTACCTTCGCGGTCGGCCACTCCGCCGCCCAGACCGTCGAGGCGTTCGTCGCCTGCGGCAGTGTCACGGAGGCGGCCGGGCATGTCGGCCGCGAGCGGGTGGACCGGATCATCGCCGACTTCGACGGCGTGGGCGTCCTCACGGCGGTGGCTCGATGAGCACGCGGACCCTGGTTCCCGGCCTGGCCGGCGCACGCCTGGAACGGCTCGGCGACCGTGCCGTGCTCGGCGATCTCTACGACGACCGCGGTGCCCCCGTCTACGACGACGTGGCCGGGCGCGGCACCCACGAGGTGCGCGAACTCGTCGCCATGGTGCGGCGTGCACCGGGCCCGATCCTCGAACTGGCCGCCGGGTCGGGACGGCTCACGCTGCCCCTGCTCACCCTCGGCCGGCAACTGACCGCGCTCGAACTCTCCGCCAGCATGCTGCGCCGGCTCGATGACCGGCTGGCGACCGTTCCGGCCCGGCTCCGGGACCTCTGCATCCCGGTGCGGGCCGACATGAGCGACTTCGCGCTGGACCGGCGGTTCGGTGTGATCGTGCTGGGCACGACCTCCATCTCTCTGCTGGACCGGGCCGGGCGTACCGGCCTCTACCGGGCCGTCCGCCGCCATCTGGCGCCCGGTGGCCGGTTCGTCCTCTCCACAGTCGACCTCGACGGCACCGGCCCGGACCCGATCGAGAGCCGGATCGAGGTGGTCGCCGCCCCGGACCGGGTCTACGACCTGTACGAGCACTGGGTCCCGGTGTCCGGGCTCCGCACGGTGACGGTCTTCCCGGCCGAGTCGGTGCAGCCCGCCACCGGCCCGGTGACCGTGTGCACCACCAGCATCGGCGTGCTGTCCGCCGACCGGATCACCGCCGAACTGGCCGAGGAGGGCATCGGCGTGATCACCCGTCAGGTTCTGCCGGCGCCCGGGGAACGGCACAGCGATGTGCTGCTGGAGACGGCGGTGCGGTCATGACCGCGCTGTGGCCCTCCCTGCTCGCCCCCGGGATGCAGGGTCGTGACGAGCTCTGCGCGGTCTCGGCCGACGGCGTGCGAGTGCGTTTCGCCGACGGCCGCGAGCTGCTCGACGCCTCCAGCGGTCTGTGGAACACCAACCTCGGCTACGGCAACCGGGCCATCGCCCGGGCCGCCGCCGAAGCCCTGGAGAAGGCGTCCTACCTGAGCGTCTTCCGGTACGAGAACGTCTACGCCCGTCAGGCGGCGCAAGCCCTGGTGGAGGTGTGCGGAGCCGACCACTACGGCCGGGTCCTGTTCTCCACCTCCGGCGGTGCCGCCAACGACATGGTCATGAAGCTGGCACGGCAGTACCACGCGATCCGCGGTGCCGGACGGCGCAAGCTGATCGTCGGGCTGCGCGGCGGCTACCACGGTCTGACCTTCGGCGGTTTCGCGCTGACCGGCGAGGACCTCGGGCAGCAGGTGTACGGCGTGGACCAGCGTCTCGTACGCCACGTCGCCCCGAACGATCCGGCCGAGATCGCCGCGCTGCTGCGACGGCAGGGTGACCAGGTCGCCGCGGTCGTGGTCGAGCCGGTGCTCGGCACCGGCGCGGTGCCCCTCACCGACGAGTACCTGTCGGCCCTGCTGGAGTTACGTGACGAGTACGGCTTCCTGCTTGTCGCCGACGAGGTGGCGACGGGCTTCGGGCGTACCGGGACATATTTCGCCTCGCAGACCTGGCGCCGGCCGCCGGACCTGCTGATCGCCTCGAAGGGCCTGACCAACGGCACCAGCGCCGCCGCGGCGGTGGTCGTCTCCCGACCGGTCGCCGCGACGTTCCACGACGCCGGGGCCGTGCTCAGTCACGCCGAGACCCAGGCCGGGACACCCGTCGCCTGCGCCACGATCCTCGCAACCATCAGCGAGATGCGGCGGCTGGAAGCGGTCGCCCGGGCGAGCCGGCTGTCCGCACTGCTCGACATCGAGCTGGACACGCTGGTGGCGGAACATCCGCTGGTGGACGCCACCACCGGGGCCGGCTGCTTCCGTTCGGTCCGCCTGGTCGCGTCCTTCCCGCAGGCACACGTCCCGCAACTGACCGCGGCGATCCGCGCGGCCGGCGCCATCGTTCACCCCGGGCTCAACGGCATCCAGCTCATCCCGGCGCTCACCTACACCCGTGCGGAACTCGACGAGTTGATGACCGCGATCCGGGCCGGGCTGGACGCCTACTCGACGGCGCACCAGGAGATCCCCGCATGATCACCGCCACCACCGGCACGAGGCCGGTGCTGCACGGCCTCCACCGGCTCGGTGGCTGGCTCGACGATCGATCGGTACGCGACACGACACTGCTCATCGACGCCGGTATCGCCGGCGGGCCGATAGCGGCCGAGGTCGCGGAGCAATTGTCGGCCACGGGCCGCCGGGTGCACCGGGTGACGCTGCCGGACGGCGGTGACATCGACAGTGTGCTGGCGCTCGGCAGCCGGCTGCGACACACCGGCCTGGTGGTCGGAGTGGGCGGCGGATCCTTGCTCGACCAGGCCAAACTGGCCGCGTTGGTGGCCGCCGACCCGAAGGTGGCCGCCCGGCTGACCGTCCCCCAGCGCAGCGGACTGACCGTCCTGCCGTTCGAGGAGGGACACAGCATCCCCGTCGTGGCGGTACCCACGACGGTGGGGACGGGCGCCGAGGTCAGCGCCGTCGCCTGCCTGCGCTACACCGACGCCAAACGCCTGGTGATCAGCCCGGCGCTCCGTCCGGCAGCGGCCGTCCTGGACCCGCTCGCCACCACCGGCCTGCCGTCGCACCTGCTCGCCGAGGGAGTGCTGGAGGCACTCTTCCGGGCGGTCAGTCCCTACGTCGGCGACCACCGGGATCTCCCGGAGGCGGACGCCGCGTCGGAGGTATTGGCCGCGCAACTGGTGCGGCTGGGCGACCGGGTGACCGGTGACCTGGCCGCCGGCCGGGCCGCCACCGACGCCGACCGGCAGCGGATCGCGGTGCTCAGCGGCTGGGGCCACTCCCCGGACCTGCAGCGCGGGCGTGACCCGTACGCGGTCAAGGGCTGGCTCGTCGCCAACGAGCTGTCCTCGGCACTGGGCATCCGCAAGATGACCGCCGTCGCGGCGACCCTGCCACGGCTGTGGCGGGCGATCGGTGCGGGCGAGACGCGGCTGGGTTCCGCGACACGTCTGGACCGGATGTGGACCGTCGTGCGCTCGGCGAGCTGCCACGACCTGCCTCTCGACCCGGCGGACGGTGTCACCGCGCTCATCGGCCGGTGGCGCATCGCCCACGCGATCGAGGCCGACGACACCCTGCTGGCCACGGTGGCGCGGCAGACCGTACGCCGCTGGGGAGCGGGCCTGCCGATGCTGGGCGGCCTCGGTGCCGCCGAACTCCGGGCACTGCTGCCGACACCGGCCTGAAGCTTCCGCCCCGCCGGTCGACGGCGGAGGCGGCGGATCCAACGAACATCCACAAAGGAGCACCGCATGTCCGACATCGAGAACGTCGAGCACAACGACACCGTCACCCCCGACCTGGAGCTGGGCCTCCAGGAGCTCGAGGCCATGGAGGCCCCGGGCTGGTGGACCGCCGCCGGCGTCAGCGCGGGCGTCGTCGTCACCTCGGCGGCCGGCTACGGCGGCTACATCGCCTCCGTCGCCATCCTCACCTGATCCACCCTTCCGTCCCGTCCTGATCCACCTCTCACCCAAGGAGCACCGCATGTCCGACATCGAGAACGTCGAGCACAACGACACCGTCACCCCCGACCTGGAGCTGGGCCTCCAGGAGCTCGAGGCCATGGAGGCCCCGGGCTGGTGGACCGCCGCCGGCGTCAGCGCGGGCGTCGTCGTCACCTCGGCGGCCGGCTACGGCGGCTACATCGCCTCCGTCGCGATCCTCACCTGATCCACCCCGCACCTCTCGTCACCCCTTTCTGATTCATGAAGGAGCACCACATGCAGGACGAACTGACCTCGGCCGTCGAGCCGCAGGACGCCGGCGCCGACCTGGAGCTGGGAATGCAGGAGCTCGAGGAGATGGAGGCCCCCGGCTTCTGGAGCGGCTTCAAGACCGGCATCCCGATCAGCACCGCGGTGATCGCCAGCGCCGCCATCGCCACCTGATCCGCTTTCCGGGTCGATTCCTCGGGCGCGAATGACGGCGCCTGAGCGCAGTCCGCTGTCGGTTCCGCGGCGGTGATCCCACCGCTGCGGAACCGGCGCCCGGCCGCTCAACCAGTAAGGAGACCAACCGTGAGCAAGAACTCCACGACCAGCACCTCGAACCTGGTCATCCTGTGCGCCTTCCTCGCCCTGGCGATCGCCCTGGTCGCCGCCAACGTCACCGGCCCGCTCCTGATCGCCGGAACGGTGGTGCTTTTCGTGGCACTGCTCGTCACCGCGGTACGGGTCTGGACCCGGACGGTGCGGCGATGAGCGCGGCGCCGGCCGTCAGCTTCCGCGGCGTCGGCAAACGTTTCGGCGGCCGGACCGTCGTCGACGACCTGACCTTCGACGTGCGGCCGGGCCGCATCGTCGGGTTGCTCGGCCGTAACGGGGCCGGCAAGACCACCTCGCTGCGCATGCTCGTCGGCCTGACCCGCCCGAGCGCCGGCGAGGCTCTCGTCTTCGGGCACCGCTACGCCGATCTGCCCGACGCCGGCCGGCGCATCGGCGTCAGCATGGACGGCATCGGCCCGCTACCCGGCGCCAGTGCCCGCCGTGAGCTGCGGATCTGGGCGAGCAGCCTGGGTCTGCCGGCGAGCCGGGCCGACGAGGTCCTGGAGATCGTCGGGCTGTCCGAGCACGCCGGCCGTAAGGCCAAGGGTTACTCCACCGGCATGCGCCAGCGCCTCTCGCTGGCGACCGCTCTGCTCGCCGACCCGGACCTGCTCATCCTCGACGAACCCGCCAACGGCCTCGACCCGGACGGCATCCGCTGGCTGCGCGACCTGCTGCGGGGCCTGGCCGACCGCGGCCGCACCGTGGTGGTCTCCAGCCACCTGCTCGCCGAGCTCGAACAGACGGTGGACGACATCGTGATCCTGCAGCAGTCGCTGCGCTTCTCGGGCTCCCTGGCGGAGCTGACCGGTGGAGGGACGGAACGCCTCGAGGATCGCTTCTTCGAGCTGGCCGGCTCCGGAGTTGGGGGAACCCATGTCTGATTCGTTGCGCGCCGAATGGCTGAAGGTCTGGACCGGCCGTAGCTGGCTGCTGCTGACCGCCATCGGCGCCCTGATGAGCCTCACCACCACCCTCGGGTACGCGACCGACGGTGCCGAGCAGATCACCGGCGGGCTGACCACTGCCGCGGCGGTGACCGACGAGGGCGTACGCGCCTGGATGATGATGTTCCTGTTCTCGTCGCTGTTCGGAGCGGTGTCGGTCACCCGGGAGTACGCCTCCGGCGCGATCGGCCGGTCGGTGCTGCTCGGCGGCGGCCGCAACCGCCTGTTCTCCGCCAAGATCCTGGTCGCCGCCGCGATGGGAGCGATCTCCGGCGCGCTCGCCGTGGCCCTCGGCGCGATCTCGACCTGGGGCGCCACGGCTTCGGCCGGAGTGCCGTTCACCTGGACCTCGGAGACCACCCTGGTCGCCGCCGGGGTCTTCGCGGTGACGGTGGCCGCGGCGCCGTGGGGCGTGCTGGTCGGCTGGCTGATCCGCAATCAGATCGGCGCCGTCGTCACATTGATGGGCCTCACCCTCGTCGTCGATCCGGCGTTGCAGAGGCTGGTGCCCGACGCGGCGAAGTTCCTGCTCACCATCGCGATGAGCTCGGTCTACCGGGACGGCAAGCCGGAGCTGCTCACGGTGCCGCTGGCGTGTCTGGTGATCGCCGCCTGGCTCGGCGCCGCCGGTCTGCTGGCCCGTAAGGCACTGCTGTCCCGGGACGTGCTGTAGCCATGTCCGCGAAGACGCTCACCCCGATCGACCCGGACCGGCTGACGGTTCCACGGATCGCCGACGACGTCGTGGTGCACGAGCCGGCCGGCCTGGGCGAACCCTGGGTGATCCAGCGTGGCGAGCACCGCCACTTCCGGGTGCAACGTGACCTCGCCCAGCTCATCCAGGCGATCGACGGCAACCGGGACCACGACCAGCTGGTCGCCGAGCTCGGCCCGCCGTGGACCACCGGAGCCGTCGGAACCGCGGTCCGGACCCTGGCCGGCAGCTCCCTGCTCGACGACGGCACCGTAACCGCCCGGCGACGGCGCGGCACCTGGGTCCGGTTCGTCCCCCCGCTGACCTTCCAGTTCACGGTCCTGCGGCCGGAACGCCTGCTCGCCCGGCTGCGCCCGGTGATCAGGTTGATCGCGGGCCGGGCCGGCACCGCGGTCGCGGGTCTCGTCGCCGCCGGTGGCCTGCTGGCTCTCGCCCTGCTCTCGCCCCAGGTCAGCGTGGCCCTCGGTAGCCCACTGCCACTTCCGGCGTACCTCGGGCTGGCCCTGGCCGTGCTGCTCACGACGGCGGTCCACGAACTCGGGCACGGCGCCGTGCTCACCTATTACGGCGGCCGGCCGACCCGCATGGGATTCATGCTGTTCTACCTGTCCCCCGCCTTCTTCTGTGACGTCTCGGACGGCTGGCGACTGCCGAAGAACCGCCAGCGGGTCCGGGTGGCGCTGGCCGGCATCGCGACCCAGGTCGTCGTCGCCGGAGCGGCCGCACTGAGCGCCCTGTTCGTCACCGAGCCGAGCGTGCGTTCCGGTCTGCTGATCTTCGCGGTCACCACGTACGTCTCCGGCGTGCTCAACCTGGCGCCGTTCGTGAAGCTCGACGGCTACATCGCGCTGATGAGCCACCTGGACGTCCCACACCTGCGGGACCGGGCCATGACCGACGCGCGACGGTGGCTGGCACGGCGGCTCTTCGGCGGCACCTACGGGCGTGAGCTGCCCGAACTGCGCTGGTCCGTGGCGTACGGCCTGGCCTGCATGACTTTCCCGCTCTACATCATCGCCGGCGCGATGGCGCTGTGGGTGGACACCCTCCAGCGGCTGGGTGGCGCGGGAGCGGCGCTGGCCCTGACAGCCGTCGGCTATCTGCTGCACCTGGCCGGCCGCGGGCTGGTCCGCATGGTGCGCGAGGCACGGGCGGCGGGCGCCGCGCGGGGCCGGATCACCGCCGCGCTGACGTTGTTCGCCGCGGGTGTGGTGGCCACGCTGGCGTTCCTGCCGATCGCGTACAACGTGGCCGGTGGTTTCGTCACCCGCCCGTCCGGCCAGGTGGAGCTGGTGCTGCCGACCTCGGTCGACCGCGCCGACATCCGCCCGGGTACGCCCGTCACCCTCTACCGCGCCGGTGTGGTGGTGCAGACCGAGGTGGCGTCGACCGCCCTCGGTTCCGTCCCGCTCGCCGCGGACACCGCCTCGATCTCGGTGTTCCTGCCGATCCGGACCGACCGCTTCGAGGTGCCGGTCCTGACCGCCGCCCTGCCCGGGGTCACGACGGACGAGCCCGTCGGGACGGCCCGGCTGCACGCCGGTGACGTCCCCCTCGGTGAATGGCTGTACCGCAAGTTCGCCGAGCCGCTGTGGCGCTGGTGAGCCGGCCCTCCTTCGAACCCGGATTGGATTGACACGATGGATCTGCGACATCTCGCCTACTGCCGGGCGGACAGCCCGTTCTACGAGCCGCCGGGCGTCTACACGAGTACCGGCTTCGCTCTGGCCGACGCCCCGCTGCCGGCGGGCTGGACGCGGACACTCAACGCCGAGTGGGTGATCCTCTCCCCGCCCGACGTGCTGCTGGCCGACCAGGGCTGGAAGGTGCACGTCTCCGGCACTCTCGACAACGCCGCCCGGATCCTCGACGTCGTCGCCGGGTACTGCACGGCCAACGGGATCTGGTTCAAGTTCCTGAAGAGCCCGGAGACCCTCCAGCAGCGCAACAGCAAGTACGGCGACCGGGGCAGCAGCGGCAAGTTCATCACCGTCTACCCGGCTGACGACCGGCACCTCGCCACGATCCTGAGCGAGCTCGGTGACCTGCTGGAGGGTGAGGAGGGTCCGTACATCCTCAGCGACCTGCGCTGGCGGTCCGGCCCGCTCTACGTCCGGTACGGCGCCTTCGTGGCCGAACTGGTCCGTACCGAATCGGGTGAATCGGTCCTCTGCCTGCGGGACCCCGACGGTCACCTGGTGCCGGACGTACGCGGTCCCGGTTTTCGCCCGCCGCCCTGGGTGACGCTGCCCGAGGTGCTGGCCGAAGCGGTCCGGGCCCGTCGCGGTGGCACCCTGGGTGACTTCCCGTTCCGGGCCGACAAGGCGCTCCACTTCTCCAACGGCGGTGGCGTCTACCGGGCCACCGACACCCGGGACGGCACCGAGGTGCTGCTCAAGGAGGCCCGTCCGATGGCCGGGCTGGACGAGACCGGCCGGGACGCGGTCGCCCGCCTGGGCCGGGAGCACTGGGCTCTGGCCCATCTGGCCGGGATCCCCGAGATCCCGCGTGTGGTGGACTTCCGCCGGGGCCGCGAGCACTACTTCCTGGCTCGGGAGTTCGTCGCCGGCGAGCCGCTGGCCAAGGAGATCCACGTCCGGAACCCGCTGGTCACCGAGGACGCCTCGCCGGAGGCCTTCGCCGGGTACCGGGACTGGGCGCTGGCCGTCCTGGACCGGATCGACAGCGGGTTGCGAGCCATGCACGAGCGCGGGGTGGTCTTCGGCGACCTGCATCCGAACAACATCCTGATCCGCCCGGACGGCTCGGTGGGCTTCATCGATCTGGAGACGGCGACTCCGATCGAGGAGCGGGCCGCGCAGGTCATCGGAGCACCGGGCTTCCGTGCCCCGGCCGGGGTCGTCGGGAGCGACGCCGACCGGTACGCCATGGGCTGCCTGCGGCTGGGCGTCTTCGTCCCGTTGACGGTCACCGTCGGCTGGGGTGCGTACAAGGTGGAGGAACTGCTCGCCCTGGTCACCGAGACGTTCGGGGTGCCGGAGTCGTTCGCCGACCAGGTCCGCGCCGACCTGGGCACGACACCTCCCGAGGAGGCGGTGGCCGTGGCCGAGCCGGTCGCCGGTGGTCTGGAGGCCGGCATCCTGGCGGTCGCGACGCCGGGCCACGCCGACCGGCTGTTCCCCGGCGACATCGACCAGTACCTGACGCCGGGTGGCGGGCTGTCCTTCGCGTACGGCGCGGCCGGTGTCCTGTGGGCGCTCGCGCTGGCCGGCGCCGACGTTCCCGGCGAGCATCTCGACTGGCTCACCGAACGGGCTCTGACCTGGGACGACGTCCGGCCGGGTTTCTACGACGGGCTGAGCGGGGTGGCGTACGCCGTGGACCGGCTCGGCCGCCCGGACACCGCCCGCGAGTTGTTCGACCGTGCGCTCCGCCTGCCCGCCGACTCCTCGCACGGCACCGTCCTGGACGGCTCCGCCGGGATCGGCCTGACCGCCCTGCATTTCGCCACCAAGACCGACGATCAAGACCTTCTGGGGTACGCCTACCGCCTCGCCGACCAGTTGGTGGAACGCTCCACCGGCCGGTCCCGTCCCGGCCTGCTGCACGGTTCGGCCGGTGACGCCCTCTTCCTGCTGCGCCTGTACGAGCTCGACGGCGACGAGCAGCTGCTGCGGGCCGCCGGGCGAGCGGCACGGGCCGCTCTGTCCGAGGCCGGCTGGAACAGCGGCACCGAGCCGGCCGAGGCGGTCTGGCGGGTGCCGTCGCTGTCCTCCGGTGGCGCCGGCCTGGCCATGGTCCTGCACGACCTCGCCGGTCACACCGACGACCCAGACCTGATCGACGCCCGCGACACCCTCCGCGGAACCTTCCACGCGCACTTCATGGCCAATGCCGGGCTGTTCCGGGGCCGGGCCGGCGTCATCGTGGCACTGCAGCACCTCCACGACGGCACGGACGAGACGACGCGGGCCCTGCACCGGCATCTGCGCTGCTTCCAGTGGCACACGGTCGGTTATGAGGGCCGTCCGCATCTGCTCGGCGAGCACGGGCTCCGGCTCTCCACCGATCTCGCGACCGGCACCGCAGGCGCACTGGTCGCCGCCGGCTCGGTCGCTCAGGGCCGTACCCTGCTGCCCTTCATGTCGTCCCCGGCTCCCCGGCCGCAGGCGCCGGTGCTGGCTACGGTCGGAGGGTGGAATCGATGAACCTTCTCGACGATCTCGTCCTGCTCGCCTACGACGACGAGGGCGGCACCTGGACGATCGGCGACTACCTGGACTACGGCGTCGCGGCGGCCGCGCTGCTCGAACTGACCCGGGCCGGCCGGCTCGGGTTCGCCGCGGGCACGCTCACCGTCACCGACGGCACGCCCACCGGCGACCCGGTTCTCGACGACGTGCTCGGCCGGATCGCCGCCGAACCCGGCCGGCGGGCCCCCAGTGCCTGGATTCCGGTGCTGTCCCGCGGCGCCCGGCAGCCGATCCTGGACCGCATGGTGGCCGCCGGGATGCTCGGCGAGGAGCGGAGCCGGGTGCTGGGTGTCTTCTCGCGGACGCACTACCCGGCGATCGGCGCGACCCCCGCACTGCGGGCCGGCCTGCGGCACCGGTTGCGCGCCGCGGTGGACGGCACCGAGGAGGCCGTCCCGGGCACCGCGGCACTGTGCGCCCTGGCCGGTGCGCTCGGCTGGCACCGGCAGCTCTTCCCGGACCTACCGCCGTCTATTGTGGAGGCTCGTCTCCGCGAGATCGGCTCCGGCCAGTGGGCCGGCACGGCCGCCGGTGAGGCGCTGACCGAGGTGCGCCTGGCGGTCATGGTCGCGTTGACCGCGGTCGCCGTCGCCACCGGGGCGGACTGAGCACCGGATGAGCCAGCACTGCCAGGAAGGTGCCATGCAGCTTCTGCCGCCCGTGTGGATCTTCCGCTGCTCCCACCGGATGAGAAGACTGAGCACAGCAGATTCCACGGGGGAGTCCGCAAGGTTCAGGAATCGAGTCACTCGTGAAGAAGATCGCGCTTGTCGCCCTGTTGTTCCTACTGCCGCTGTCGGCGTCGTCCCTGCACGGGACCGCGGACCGGGCCGGGAAGCCGGCCGTTCACACGGGGCACCTCAACTCCACCGCCTGGGACTGATGCACACGGGGCCGGCGGGCCGTGCCCGCTGACGACGTGCCGTTGGCCGTCGGCGACGCGTTCGCCGTCGTCGGGCCGGTCGGCGGCCGCGGGCTGACGCACCGCGAGCTGGTCAGGCGGGTGAACACCTGGGGCTCGCCGGCCGCGCCGGCACCGCCGGCGGCGGTCCCGGATCTGCGGGAGACCGCGGACTGGTGCGCACAGGCCCCGCCCGGCTCGGCGGCCCTGGTCCACCGGGTCACCGGTGAGGTCGACCGGCTGTCCGGGCTCGGTCCCGGCCGGACCAGGTGGAGCGGCATCCGCACCCTGCCCGAGGTCTCGGCCCGGCGGCTCGGCCGGGATGACGACCTGCACCACCTGTTCCACCCGTGGACCGGTCCGCTGCGGAAACCGGTGATCGGCCCGGCGGTGCGCGGCGTCACCGTCGCGTCCTGCCTGGTCCGGGCCACCCCGGCCGGCGCCGACGCGATCGGATGGGCGTCCCGCTCCTCCGGGTCGGTGCGTCACGCCGTACTGGAAGGCCTGCGTCTTCTGGCCTCGGCCGGTTTCCCCGGAAGCGGACCAGCCGGCGTCGAGTGTGCCGGGGCCGCCGGGGTCTCCGAGTCGCACTGGCTCATCGACGGCACCCTGGCGCTGCTCACCCGTCATGCCCGCAGCCTCGGTCCGGTACCGGCTCCCGATCTCGGCGAGCCGGCCGTCGCCGTCCTGCACGCGGTACCCGGGCTGCCCGGCGCCTGGCGCTTCGCCGAGGTCGTCGCGACCGGATCGGGTGTCCGGCTGGCCGCCGCCTGGGGGCGGGACGGGGCGGAGGCGATCGACCACGCCGTCGGCGTTCCGCGGTGCGCCGCCGGCACCGCGTCCCGGCCGGCGGCCGACCCGATGCTCCGTGGCCTCAGCGCCGGCGAACGCGAGAACCTGGTGGGCGACCTGCTGCGGTACGGCGACCGGCTGGGCGTGCGGACGATGGGCGTACGCGTGGCCGCCGACGCCTTGCAGGGCGCTCAGCCGGTGGCGTGGGGGCCGGTCTGGTTCCGCCGGACCTGACGTCGTCGTCTCAGGGCGGGTCGAGCATGCCGTTGCGGGCCAGCAGCACTCCGGCCTGAAACCTGCTGGTCGCCTGCAACTCGTCGAGGATCTCGGCGATGTGCCGGCGGCAGGTGCGCACCGAGATGCTGAGCCGTCGCGCGATGAAGTCGTCCTTCGCCCCCGCCGCCAGCAGCCGGATCACGGCCCGTTTGAGTTCGTCACCGGCCATGCCGTACCCGACGGCCGCGACCTCCTCATTGGCCAGTGGGACCGCCAGCGACCAGACCCGTTCGAGTGCCCGGTACAGGTGGTCGACGATCGACGGCTCGCGGATCACGACGGCACCCTCGCTGCCCATCCGGTTCGGGATGACCGCCACGTCCCGGTCGAAGATGACGATCCGGTCGGGGATCTCGTCGGCCGTCCGCACCTGGCAACCGGCGTCGGTCAGGACGCCCAGCGATTCACGCATCCGCGGGTTGACCCGCACCGGATGCTGGTACATCGCCCGCATCCGGACGCCGCGCCCGAGCAGGTCGAGGTCCTGGTTCTGGGAGCTGGCGATCGCGGCCTCGGACAGCACACCCGGGTGGGCGCTGAAGATCTCCACCGAACACTGCCGGGAGATGTCGCTCAACAGCACCCGGACCTGCGCCACGTCGGCCACCACGTCGATCGCCTTCTGGCGGTTCCGGTCCTGCCGGCTCTCGTGGTAGACGGCGCTGAGCGAGGTGAGCTGGAAACGCAGATCCGCGGCCCGCCGCTCCTGCTCCTTGATCGCGATCTCGATCGGGTTCACCAGGTCGGCGATCGCGGAGTCGGGGCCGCAGGGCAGCAGCTCACCCGGCTGCTGGGGCGACTCGCGCAGCAGCCGCAGTTCGATCAGCGCGGTCAGCTGCTCGCGCACCACCTCGGGCGGCAGACCGGAGTCGACGGCGATCCGCGCGGAGTCCTCTTCGGACGCGTTTCCGGAGCGCAGAATCCATTCATAGACAGTCGCCAGCGCCGATGAATTCGTGGTTGTCTCGTCGGCCAATCGCCAGCACCTGTTTCCCTACCGCACCCCGTGAGCACCTGCAATCCCCCATTGAAAACCCTTCGTGCACGTCAGAGCACATGAGGGTGACGTGGATCATTCACGAAAGGCCCTGCGGGGCGCGCCGCGATATGTAAGGAACATTTCTTATCCGGACGCGGCGGGACCCTGTTTCTACAGGTCACGGCCTCTTCCCTGGATCATGGATACGCGGGGGTCGGCACGCGGTCGTGCCGACCCCCGGCGCACATCGGTGAGGGCGACTGCCGGTCGCGAGGCGGCGGACCCTCGTGTCTGCTCGGGGCCACCCAGACACCGCGTCGTCACCCCGACAGCGACCGGTTCTGTCACAAGATGCCGGAAACGGCCGCCTTGTTACAGCAAACTCCGTTCCACCGAGTTGCGCAACCGGCCGGGGACGTTGCCGAGCAAAAGAGTGACCGGAATCGGAAACCGCTGGTCATCGAATTCTTCTCACAGTGATCCGTCAGTGCGGCGAAACGGTGAACAATTAGTGCCCGGCCGAGACCGTCACGAATGCGATCGGCGATGCCACACTGCTTGAGGAACCGGCGGCCCGAGAATCCCTTCGCGCGAAAGGGAAACGGATTCACTTCCCTCTCGGTGCTGACGGAGGCCACCCTGCGCCTCGTTCTGTGGCGCAACGCCGCGTTAGCGAAGATCCATTACCCCGGGGTGCGGATCGCCGGCAGTGATGCCGGAACCGCATCGAAGTAACAGGAGAAGACATGTCGAACATGATCTGGTGCTGGTTACACGGAGTGCTGAAACGGCTGCGCCCACGGCGCGTCGTCGTCATCGTCCTCTACGTCGTCGTGCTGGCGTACCCGCTGGTTCTGTGGCAACTGTGTGGCATCCCCGCCGAGATCATCGTCGTGTCGGTGCCCCCGGTCATCGCGCTCACCGCCGAGTTGAGCCGCCGGACCGCCCGCCTATCCGACACAGCTGCATCCACGTGCCCGGTCTGCGCTTGATGAGGCCGTACGAACAATGGGACGCAATGACAAACGCATCGCCGACGACGCACCCGCCCGGGAACTCGGCGCCTTCCTGCGGAGCCTGCGCCGGGACAGCGGCCTGACCTTCCGCAAGATCGGTAAAGCGGGATTCGTCTGCCCGTCGTCGCTGTCGCAGAATTGTGACGGCCGACTACGGCACTGGCCGTCGACGCAGACCTGGTTACAGGCGTTCTACCAGGCCACGCGGCACCACGGGATCGCGATGGAGTTGCCGGCCGAGACCGCCGAGCACTTCGCCCGGCATCTGTGGCGGATCGCCAACGCCCGCCAGCAGCAGGGACCACACAGGCCGGTCGAAGCCGCCGGCACCGGCAACGACGGCGCCCGGTCCTATCGGGCCGAGTACCGGCCGGCGGAGGAGAGCAACACGATCGCCAACCGGGTGCTGCACGGGGCACCGCTGCGCGCCAGAAGTCTGTCCAACAGCAAGCAGTCGCGCGGCAGGTCACATCCGGAGGCCGCCGGGTTCCATGTGGTGCCGCTGGACCCGCGAGGCTGTCAGCGGTGCGACCGTGAGGCGGTGGCCCAAGGGGTCGTCGAGCAGTTCGACCTGTTGCGGCTGTTGTCCGGGCCGCCGACGGCACCGGACGCCGCCGCCGCTCAGCCCGGCCGAACCGCCGCGACGGTCTATCACGTCCTGACCCGCAGCGACCCGGTCGACCGGGACTTCCTGGTACGGATCCTGCTCAACTGGCTACAGGACGAATCGTGACCGCGAGCGGTGCCCGTCCGGCGTACACCTGGACGGGCACCGCTCGTCGTCGATCAGCGGCGGTAGCTCAGCTTGCCCGAGTACCGGACGTTCCCCGCCTTGTCGTAGGCGCGCAGCTGGACCGTGAACTTCTTGCCGTACTTCTTCGGGTTCAGTGTGAAGCTGTAGGCGGCCTTCGCGTCGGTGGCCACCACCTTGCCGTTGACCAGCAGCTGCACCTTGGCCACACCGTTCCGGTCGCTCGCCGACGCCTTGAACGTCACCTTCCCGGTCAGCTTCGACCTGTTCTTCGGCGCCTTGGTGACCTTGAACGTGGGGGCGGTGTTGTCGACGATCACGGTCCGCGTGGCACTCGCCGAGTTGCCCAGCCTGTCGACGGCCACCCAGGTGATCGTCTTGGTGCCGTCCTTGCCGGCCGACACCCGCACCGACGTCGCCGAGCCGCTCCGGCCGGCCAGGTTGGTGACCGCGACGCCGCGCGGGTCGGCGGCCTTGACCGAGGTGACGTAGGACGTACCCCGGATCAGCGCCCGGTGACCCGGAGTGATGACCATCGTGGGGGCGGCCTTGTCGATGTTCACGAGGAACGACCGGGACGACGTGTTGCCGGCCGCGTCCCAGGCCTGGAGCCGCACGGTCGCGGTGGAGGCGGCGAAGGTGCGCGCGTCCCAGGAGAACGTCGAGGCAGTCGACCGGAGCACACCGTCGACGGCCCACTCGGTCCGCACGATCGCCGACTCGTCCTGGATCGTCGGCTTCAGGACGCTGACGCCGCCGATCCAGCCGGTGCCGGTGTCGAGCCGGTTCGTCGAGTACGCGCCGACGAAGTCCACCTGCGCGATGACCGGCGGAGTGCCGTCCACCGGAGGCTCGGTCACGGTGTAGCCGGTCTCCAGGGTGGTGGTGTTGCCGGCGAGATCGCGGAGGACGAACCTCGGTGAGGTGGCGCCCTTGACCGCGTTCCAGGTGTGGCTCCAGGGGGCGCCGTCCAGCGAGGTCCGGATGTCCCCCTCGAACGCGTCGACGCGCCAGACGTCGGCGGCGACGCCGGTCAGCGTGATCGTGACCGGTCCGGCCGGCACCGCCGATCCAGCCGCCGGCGTGAGGGTCGCGCTGGGCAGCACGTTGTCGACGCGCACCTTGGCCGACTTCTCTGCCTGGTTGCCGGCGGCGTCGGTGGCACGCACCGTGACGGTGGCGACGGTGTTGTCGGGCAGGCTCGCCAGCGACACCCTGCAGCCGCCGGTCAGGGTGCAGGCCGCCTCGACGATGCCGTTGACGGTCGCCCGCAGCTCGGTGACCCCGACGTTGTCGGCGGCGGCCGGGTAGAAGACGAGATCAGCGGGGACCCGCTGATCGGCGAGAAGGCCGGTGCCCACGATCACCGGCGGGAGCCGGTCGACGTCGCCCGTGGCCGGGTTGGCAGCCAGCAGCGCCGTGTCGTTCGACCTGTTCAGGTCACTGGGCCGGCCGCACTCGCACGGCGGGTTGACCTGGACCGTACCCAGGGCGTCGGTGACGACCTCGTCGATCCGCAAGGTGAACGTCCAGGTCGACGTCGTGCCGGTCTTGAAGACATACGGCGAGCCCACCGCACAGACATAGCGGGACGCGTCGTCCCCGCGGTGGCACCCCGGAGCGCTGACGAACGACGTGCCGGCCGGCAGCACCACCTCGACCTCGGCGGGTGTCTCACCGGAACGTCCGTGGTTCACCGTCGCCGGGCCGTCGTTGCGCACACCCACCGTGGCCTGCACCACGTCACCGACCGCGCCGGAGATCTGGTCACCGATCGCGACGAGGTCCGAGCCGTTCGCACCGGTCACCGTGACGTCGACGATCTGGACCGAGCGCTCCTCGTCCGTCGGCAGCGGATCGTCGGCCCGCAGCCGGAGCGGATCACCCACTCCGGGAGTGCCCCGGCCGTGGGCGGCGAGCTCACCGGCGGTCAGCCACTCGAACTCACCGAAGATCCCACCCGGAGCGGTGGTGTCCTGCCGGACCTTGTACGGCAGGTCGATCCGGTAGCTCCTACCCGGCTCCAGCGTCTCGCTGAAGGCGCAGAGTCGCGCCCTTCCGTTGCTGTAGTCGCAGTTGGAGAACTGTTCGGAGGGCTCGAAGCCCCAGTCGGTGTACAGCACCACACCGACACCGGTCAATGGTGCGGTGCCGGTGTTGGTGACCGACAGGTTGACGTCGAAGTCAGCGCCCACCGCCGCGCTGATTCGTGGAACGGCACCGCCGAGCAGGACGGGGCCGGCGGCCGCGACGGCCGGAGCGGCCAGCACGGCGGAAGCCATGGCAGCGGTCGTCCCGGCCACGGCCCAGCGAAGAAGGGAATGCGTCAACGGAATCCTCACGTGTGACGAGAATGATCAATTGCCCGCATCGTACGAGGTGAATGCCACATCGGACAGCGCCCACTCCTGTCGATCCCTAAGATGCCGGGTACACGGGAGGAAAATTTCATGCACAAAACCATGGCGCGGCGCCTGCTCGCCGCCCTGGCCGTCATCACCGCACCACTCGCCCTGGCCGCCCCCGCGCGGGCCGACGAGAGCATGCCCCTGAACGCGGGCGCGACACTGAAGGTCAGCGCCACACCGGGCGGCCTCTTCACGGCGCCGTTGTCGGTCACCTACACCGGCACCAGGGCGCTCGAGGGCGTCGCTGTCTCGTTCAACGGGATCGACGGTTTCGCAACCGAGAGCCGGTACAAGAACTGCACCTACGGCGTCTACGGAGACGTGAAGGGGTGCGTCTTCGACCGGACCCTGGAGCCGGGCCGGTCGTACCGGGTGGATCTGCCGCTCCGCGCCCCGGCCGACGTCTACGCGCCGAGCGCCATCAGGACCCAGTTCGTCTGGGAGAAGAAGGCGTTTTACCGCCCGTACGGCACGCCCGGTGACGCCGCGCCCATCGCGCTGCTCGACGACGTGACGCCGGAGACGGTGGACCACTACCCCTGGCAGTTCGTGGACCTCGCGATCACCGGCCGGCAGAGCGCTGACCTCGTCGCCACCGGCAGCAAGGTGTACGGCGCGGCCGGCGACGTGGTCCAGGTCAAAGCGACGGTGCGCAACGACGGTCCGGCCACGCTCAACTGGATCGCCACCGGCGTGCCGCACGGACTGGTGGTCGTCACGATCCCGCCGGGCACGTCGGTGCAGAGCGCCCCGTCGAGGTGTGCGCCCGCCACGGACGCGCAGCGGACCCGCACCGACGCTGTGCAGTACGCGTGTGTGCTCGACGGGACTCTCAAGATCGGCGAGTTCTACACCATGAACCTGCCGTTCAACCTGCGGATCGATCGGGTCGTCCAGGACGCGACCGGCATGATCGAGGTGAACCCGGCGTGCACGTGCGAGCGCTTCGCCGACGACCTCGACAGGTCCAACGACACCGCGCCGCTGATCCTCAACCCGTCACCGACCGCCCCGGGCGGCACCGACACCAACCCGCCGGTCGTCACCTCGACCGGGATCACCGAGGGCCGGCTGCTCGGCTGGTACCAGGACGTCACCCCGGCCTGGTCCGACGACGTCGCGGTGACGAAGGTGCAGGTGCTGGTGGACGGCACGGTCACCAGGACCTACGAGAGCCCGCTGCCCCGCGAGGTCCGCGTCGTGCTGCCGACGTCGGTGGACGGGCAGGAGCCGCGGATCACCATCCGCGCCTTCGACGCGGCCGGCAACACCGGAGAGAAGACCACGCGGGTACGAGCGGACGTGCTCCTGCCCGAAGCGACGCTCACCCCGGCGTTCGGGTCGCGCCTCCACGGCGTGGTCACGTTCCAGCCCACGAAGGTCTCCAGCGACACCGCACGCATCGAACTGCTCGACGCCCGCGGGCAGATCCTCGCCCGCAGCACCGCGGCGCCGTGGACGATGACCTGGGACACCCGCGGCCTCAACGGCACACAGTCCCTGGCGATGCGTGTCTTCGACCACGCCGGGAACGGCGACTACGACTCCGGCACCTACGACGTCGACAACGCCGGCCCCGCAGTCGGCTCCATCACCCCCGGTAACCGGGCTTTGGTGCGCGGCAGTGTCCGTACCACCGCGAAGGCCTCGGACCCGAGCGGCATCAGCTCGGTGCGGGTCACCGGAGGCAAGGCCACGAGCTCGCTGTGGGCCTGGACGAAGGTTCTGAAGGCGCAGGGCGACCACACCATCGAATGGGTCGTGACCGACAGCCTGGGCAACACCACGATCGCCCGTCGCGTCGTCGTCAACGACACCGTCGCGCCGGCGCTCAAGCTCACGAAGGCGCCGAAGAACAACGCGAAGCTGACGAAGAACGCGACGCTGGCCGCCTCCGCAAGCGACCGGAACGGCATCGCGAAGGTGCAGCTGCTGGTCAACGGCAAGGTGGTCGCCACCGACACGAAGGCCGGCTACACCTTCACCCTGAACCCGAAGAAATACGGCAAGAAGTTCATGGTCCAGCTCCGCGCGTACGACAAGGCGGGCAACGTGAAGACGCTCGCCAAGCGCACGTACCGCCGCTGATTCGCGGGTGACATCGGCGGCCCGTACGCCGCCGATGTCACCCGGATCTCTCACCTGCGGTAGGTCCGCTTGGTCGTCAGCTTGTGGTTACCCGCCCGGTCGTAGACGCGGACCTGGACGGTGAACGACTTGCCGTACTTCTTCGGGTTGATGGTGAAACCCCAGCCGGCCCGGTAGTCGGTGGCGACCTTCCTACCGTTGACCAGCAGCTCGACGCGGCCGATGCCGTTCCGGTCACTCGCGTTCACGGTGACGCCGAACTTCCTGGTCACCTTCGCCTTGTTCTTCGGCGCACTCTTGAACGACGCGGTCGGCGCGGTGTTGTCGACGATCACGGTCCGCTTGAACTGAGCGACGTTGCCGAGCCGGTCGGCGACCTCCCAGATGATCGTCTTCGCGCCGTCCTTCCCGGCCGTCACCCGCGCCGACGTCCGCGAGCCCGACAAGCGGACCGGCGACAGCAGCGTGCTCCACGCCCGCCCACGCGGGTCACCGACGGTGACCGAGGTGACGAACGAGGTGCCCCGGACCAGCGTATTCTGCGCCGGCGCGACGACCGTCGCCGAAACGACCTTGTCGATGTTCACCGTGAAGGACTTCGACGCGACGTTGCCCGCGGCATCCCAGACACGCAGCTCCACGCGGGCGGTCGGTGCGGTGACGGCGCGCACGTCCCAGGTGAAGCGAGGGGTGGCCGATGCCAAAACCCCATTGACCCACCATTCGGTACGGACGATCGGCGACTCGTCAGTGACCGAGTACTCCAGGTCTGCCCTGGCACCGACCCAGCCCGTGCCGGTGTCCACCCGGTTCGGCAGGTACTGGCCGACGGTGGCCACCTGGTTGATCACCGGCGACTCGTCGTCGACGACATAGGCGCCGTCCACATACCAGGGGTTACCGACCTTGTCCACGGCCAGGAAGATGGGCGGCGCCTCATCGTTCGTCGCGTTCCAGACGTGACGCCAGGGCGCCGCGGTGAGTGTGGCGACGACCCGATCGGCATCGCGGTCGAAGACCCGTACCTCCGTCATGTCGGCCGGCACGCCCTTGAGCTCGATGGTCACCGGACCGGAACGCAGCGACGACTCCGGCGCGGGCGACAGCGTGTACAGGGGCAACGCGCGGTCCACCAGCACCGGGACGCTGACCGGCTCGCTGGCGTTACCGGCCGCGTCGTACGCCGTGATGGTGACGACGTTCTCGGCCTCGGTGCCGTCCTCGACCTCCTGGTTCAGCTTGCACTCCCAGTAGGACGACGAGACCCGCGGCTTGCAGGTGGCGACCACCCGGGCGGGCGAGCCCGTGACCTCGAGCCGGGTCACCCCGACGTTGTCCGTCACCCGGGGCCAGAAGTTCGCCGTGTAGGCGACGGCCGAGTGCGCGACCAGGCCCGCGTCCTCGACCACCGGCTTGGTGTCGTCGACCGACGCGTTCACGACGAGCGCCGCGGTGTTGTTCGACTTGTCGATGTCACCGGAGAAACGCTCGCACTTGCAGTCCGGATTGACTTCGATCAAACCCGAGGCATCCGGTACGGACCTGTCGATCCGCAGGGTGGTCTTCCACTTCTTGACCTCGCCCACCTTGAACCGGTACTCGGTGTCGCACAGAGCCTGCGCCGAGGTGACGCGGTAGCACCCCTCCGCACTGACGATGGACGTACCTTGCGGCGCCGTGAGGACGACCCGGGCCGCCCCGATACCGGACCGGCTGAGGTCGAGCGTCGCCGGCCCGTCGTTGCGCACACCGAACTCGGTCTCCACGACGTCACCGACCCAACCGGCGACCGTGCCACCGACGGCGACCAGATCGATGCCGTTGTTCCCGGTCACGTTGAGGGTGAACTCCTGCCAGTTCGGGTCCTCACCCGAACCGATCCGTGCCCCCTCCTGCAACCGGAGAACGGAACCGGTGCCCGGGGTGCCCGCACTGACGTGCTCGGACGCGGCCTGCCACTTGAAGGTGGCATCCTGCCGCCCCGGCGCGGACGTGTCCGCACGCACCCGGAACGGCACGACGAGCCGGTAGGACGCGCCGGCCGCCAGCGTCTGATCGAAGACGCACGCCCGTACCAGGCCGCCGTCGTATTCGCAGTTGGAGAACTGCTCGACGTCCTCGTGGGCCCAGAGGGTGTCGAAGAGGACGGACACACCGTCGACAGCGGCGTCACCGTCGTTGGTGACCGACAGGGTGACATCGAAACGTTCCCCCGGCGCGGCGGTGACCTGCTGAGGCCCACCGACGATCAGACCAGGGGTATCTGCTGCATAGGCCGGGACACTCAGGCCGGCGACCGACAACGCGGTCACGGTCAGCCCACCGAGCACCCAGCGAGGAATGGAGTGATGACGCAAAGGGTCCTCCCCCGCGGAAGATCTATCGCGTCACATATTAAAGATCGCCGCTACGTCTATATATCTCGGTCATCGAACCGAGCCGCGGTATCGGTCACCGAGCGCTGATGACCAACGGCAGCCTGCTGGGGCGGACCGTGAACTCGACCTTCTCCCGGGCCGGTCCGTCGCTGCGCAAATCGAAGTTCCGGGTTACCGCCGCGACCACCGCCACAGCGGCCAGCAGGGCGAGGTCTCGCCCCGGGCAGACCCGGGGCCCACCGCCGAACGGCAGGTAGACCGCGTCCCGCGGTGCCCGGTCGGTCAGCCACCGGGACGGCTGGAAGACTCCGGCATCCGGGAATCGGCGGGCACCGTAGGTCAGCAGCACCCAGATCGGCAGGCTGGGCACCGCACGCAACCGGACCCCGTCCTCCCCGGTGAGCCACGTCTCTTCGATCGCTTCCACGACGGTCAGGGATGCGGGCGGTCGCAGCCGTAGCGCCTCCCGGACGACTGCCCGCGCATAGTTCGCCGGTTCCGTTTCGGCCCGTACCGCGGCCAGTTCCTCAGGATGCCCGGCGAGATAGTGCAGCGCCCAGCCGGCCGCAGCCGCCGTGGTGTCCTGTCCAGCGAGTAGCAGCGTAAGCACGGTGCCGAAGTCGTCGCTGGGCAACAGATCCCGGGCGGTGCGCAGCAACCGTTCCAATCGCCGGTCTCGGGGCAGAGGGAACGGCGTGTTCAGTTGCCTTTGAATGGCCGGGAAGAGACGCGGCACCAGAGTCTGCAGCGGACCGTCCGGATTGTCGATGGCCCCGATGTCACGACCGGTCGTTGCGGCGACGGTCACTTCCAGGCTCAGCCGGGTCAGGTCGGCGAGAACGGGAACACGCTGACCGTCGGCAAGTAGTGCCCGCCAGCGGCGGCACAGCCGATCGACGGCCCGGTCGATCACCGGTTGCGGGTCGCCGATGAGCAACCGGTTGGCGGCCCGGCGATCAGCGTGCCAGCGGGCTCCCTCGGCGGTGAACACACCGTGGATCCCGGTCGCCTCGATGGTCCGGGTGATCCGCGGGTCCCGGCGGAACAACCGGGGCCGGCCGCGGAGCACGGTCGACACGATCGCAGGATCGGCGGTGACCACGGCAGGACCACCTGGCAGGCGCAGCCGGTACGTCGTGCCGTACCGGTCGCACCAGTCCTCCAGAACCCGGTGCGGGCGCCCACCCCGGATCAGCGCGGGCAGATGTCCGAGGAACGGCCAGGATGGCGGTGACCTCAGCTCGGTGATCATCAGCCGGCTGCGCTGACGAGCCGGTCGGCGAGCAGGATCTCCCGATACAGGTGTTGCAGCCGGGCGCCCGGGTCGATGCCGAGCGTCTCGGCGAGCCGGTTGCGGAGCGCGTGGTACTGCAACAGGGCCTCGGCCGGCCGTCCGGTTTCGAACAGCGCCCGCATCCGCAGCTCGTGGACCCGTTCCCAGAATGGGTGCTCGGCGGCCAGGACGGCCAGGTCGGGCAGCGCCTCCTCGTACCGGCCGAGGGCGATGCCCGCGGCGTGCAGGTCGAGCCGGGCCGTGACGACCAGCTCGTCCAGGCGGTGCCGCTGTCGCTCGGCGAACGGCCCGGCTGCTCCGGTCAGCGCTGTACCCCGGTGCAGTCCGACGGCGGCCCGCAGGTCGCGGAGCGCGTCGAGGTGATCGCCCCGGCCCACGGACTGCCGGGCCCGGTCGGTGAGATGGCGGAACCGGCGTACGTCCACCTGCTCGCGCGGTGTGTTCAGCAGGTAGCCCGGCCCGTAGGTGTGCACGTCCACGTCATCGCCGAGTACCCGGCGCAGCCGGGACACGTAGGTGCGCAGCATCCCGACCGCGGTGACCGGCGGTTCGGTGTCCCAGAGCGCCATGACCAGCTCGTCGACGGTCGCGACCAGGCCCTCCCGCAACAGCAGGACAGCCAGGAGGGTGCGCTGCTGCGGGCTGCCCAGCGCCAGCTCCCGGCCGTCGCGCCAGGCGCGCACCGGACCGAGCAGTTGGAACGTCGTCGTCATGGCGGGGAGGTTAGGCGCGGTGGCCGTCCCGGCGGATGGTGCTGGAGTCCCGATCGGTGTCCCGGGTTCTCAGTTGCCGAGTCCCGCCCGCCGGGCCCGGAGGATGGCCTGGGCCCGGTCGGCGACGTGCAGTTTGGCGAAGATGTTCGAGACGTGGTTGCGGACCGTCTTGGAGCTGAGGAACAGATGCTGTGCAATGGCGGCGTTGTTGTGCCCGTCGGCGACCAGTTCCAGGATCTCGCGTTCGCGCGCGGTCAGTCCGGCGATCTCGTCGGTGGAGAGCCGCGGCGCGGTGGTGAAGTAGTCGATCAGCCGGTGCGCGATGCCAGGGCCGAAGACCGCCGCGCCGTTGCCGACCGCGGTGATCGCCTGGGTCACCTCCGCCGGGCCGGCGCCCTTCAACAGGTAGCCTTTCGCGCCGGAACGCATCGCGGCGAAGAGGGATTCGTCGTCGTCCATCATGGTCAGGATGATCACGCCGATCGTGGGGTTACGGGTGGTGATGGCACGGGTGGCTTCGACACCGGAGAGGCCGGGCATGTGCAGGTCCAGGACGGCGACGTCGGGCACCGTCGACGCCGCCACGGTGACCGCATCGGCACCGGTCGCCGCCACGCCGGCCACGGTCATGCCGGGCATCGCGTCCACGAGCTGGCGCATGCCGGCCAGGAAGACCGGATGGTCGTCGGCCAGCAGCACGCGGAGGTCGACCATTGTCTCGGCTCCCTGAAAGTCGGGCGGGGTGGGTCCGGGCGGCAGCCTACGCGGCGTGGACCGTACCGATGGCTGTGGTGTTCGCGGTGCGGATGCTCGCGCCGGCGGACGGGGCGCTGATCCGGCGGACCACCGAGGACTGGACCGCGGGCGGTCTGCGGGTGACCGAATCGGCCGGGCCACTGCACGTCGGCGACCTGGTGACGGCGGTCAACGGGCTCCCGGTCACCCAGGTCCAGCCGGGCTTTGCGGTCGGGGACACCCTGATCTACACGGTGTCGCGGGACGAGCGGGTGCTGGACATCCCGGTCACGCTCTTCCACTACCCGTTCCCGGAGATTCTGCGCGACAACCTGGGAACCGCGCCGTTCTGGGCCACCATGTGGGCGGTCTGCGCGTTCGTGGTGGTGCGCCGGCCCCGTCATCCAGCCGCCCGGATCCTGTACGCGCTGGGTCTGCTGGTGTTCCTGTCCGGCCTGTCGTACCCGTACGCCAATCAGGTCGTCGATGTTGTCACCGGCCGATTCTGGCCCGGGATGCTGGGCGAGGTGGCGTCGGCGCTGCTGTGGTCGACACTGTTGCACTTCGCGGCTGTCTTCCCCGAGCCGTGGCCACATCGGCGGCTCCGCCGGGCGGTGATCACCGCGGCCTACCTGCTGCCACCGATCCTCTACGTGCTCACCATCGCCACCGGATCGGTCTCCCGGTGGGCGCTGATCTCGCTGTCGACACCGGCCGCGAACGTCTTCCCGGTACTGATCGTCGCCGCGTTCCTGGCCGGCTACCGGTTCGCGGACGGGCCCGAGACCCGCAGCCGGATGCGGTTGCCGTTGTACGCGCTCGGTTTCGACGCCGTGCTGTACCTGGTTCTCGGCCGGATCCCGGAAGCGGTCACCGGCACACCGCTGCTGCCGTGGGACGTCCTGGTCAGCATCGCCTTCGCGCCGTTCCCGATCACGCTCGGCCTGGCCGTGCTCCGCTACCGGCTCTTCGACATCCAGGTGATCCTGCGCCGCCCCCTCGTGTACGGCCTGGTCACCGCCGGGTTGATGGTCGCCTATCTGGCGTTGGCCGCCGCGATCGGCGCGAGTGAGAGTGTGCTGACCGCAGCCGTGGTCGCGCTCGCCTTCGCGCCCACCCAGCGGTACCTGCGCCGTGTGGTGGGGCGCCTGGTCTACGGCTCGCGTGACGACCCGTACGAGGTGCTGACCGTGCTCGGGGAACACCTGGAGTCGGCGGGCTCGGTCGACTCGGTGCTGGCCCGGCTGGTGGAGACCCTGGCCCGTACCCTGCGGCTGTCCTACGTGGCGGTCGAGGTGGACGGCTTGGACCTGCCGTCGTTCACGCACGGCCGGCCGTCGGGGCGGGAGATCGAGGTCCCGCTGGTGCACCAGGGCGAGGAGATCGGCCGGCTGGTCCTCGACCCGGGTCCGCGGCAGGAACCGTTCGGTGCCCGCGACTCGCGGCTGCTGGACGTGCTCGCCCGGCAGGTCGGCTCGACCGCCCACAATCTGCTGCTGACCTCCCGCCTGCAACGATCCCTGGAACGCACCGTCACCGCCCTGGAGGAGGAACGGCGCCGTCTGCGCCGTGACATCCACGACAGTCTCGGCCCGACCCTCGCCTCCGCCGGGATGAGTGTCGAACTCGCGCACACCCTGATGCCGTCCGACCCGGACACCGCACAGCAGATCCTCGCCGGGCTGACCGGCGTCCACCGGGAGGCCCTCGCCGACATGCGCCGCCTGGTGTACGGGCTGCGCCCGCCGGCGCTCGACCAGTTCGGCCTGGTGGCCGCGCTGGAGGAGCGGGCCCGCGAGCTGGGTGGCGGCGGCGTCGACGTGGTCGTGTCGGCCGGTGGTGACATCGAACCACTGCCCGCGGCCGTCGAGGTGGCCGCCTATCACATCGCCTCCGAATCGATCACCAACGTGGTCCGGCACGCCGGGGCCACCCGCTGCACGGTCCGCCTCGACCGCACCCCGGACGCGCTGCACCTGGAGATCGCCGACGACGGGACCGGGCTGCCGCGGCGGTACCGGGCCGGTGTCGGTCTCACCGGTATCCGGGAGCGTGCCGGGGAGCTCGGCGGAACCACCCACATCGGCGCCTCCCCGCAGGGCGGCACCCTGGTCTCGGTGGATCTCCCGGTACGGGACCGGGCGGCCGCGTTCCCCACGAACACGGCCGCCCGTACGCACCCGGCCGCCCGCTCAGCCGGCCAGGCACGCCACCCCGACCAGCGCGGCGAACACTCCGCAGAGGTGCACGGCCGGGAGTCTCTCTCGTAAAAGAACAGCGTTGAGCAGCACCGTGACAGCCGGGTAGAGCGACGCGAGGACGGCCACCGCGCCGACCGCGTGCCCGGCAGCGGCCCCCGCGAACGCGGCGTCCGCCACGGTCTCCAGCACCCCGACCGCCACCGGCAGCAGCCACAGCGGGCCGATTCCGCGGCTGATCCGGATCCGCCGACCGGCCACGGCCCACCCGAGCAGCAGCAGTCCCGCGATCCCACCGACAATGCGGACATAAGCGGTGGCGATGTACGGGTCATCGGGTGCCGCCTCGTGCAGCAGCACGAAGAACGTGCCGAAGCAGAGCGCCGCCCCGCTCGCGTACCCGGCCCGCCGCCACCGGGCCGGCCGCATCGAACGGTTCCCGGCCGGCCACGACGCACAGGTCATGCCGGCCATCGCGGCGGCCGCCCCGAAGATCCCGATCGCGCCGAGTCGTTCGCCGTGCAGCAGTCCCCAGCCGACCGGCACCAGGGCCGCCCCGGCCGCGACCGGGGCGACCACGGCGAGTGAACCGTCCCGCATCGCCCGGTAGATCAGGCCCATCCCCGGCACCGAGAGAGTGCCCGCGACAGCGCTGATCACCAGCAGCCGCACATCGGTGGGCAGCGGCCCGCCCCGCACGGTCAGATAGGCCGCGGCCAACACCAGACCGGTCAGCTGAGCTCCGATCAGGATGACCCGGACCGGCAGCCGCCGAGTGCCGGCCCCGGCGAGGAAGTCGGCGGAGCCCCAGGCGGTGGCGGCGATCCCGGCCAGTGCCGATGTCCAACTCAACAAGATGTGATGCCCCGCAATCCCCGATGTCGACAAGCCGCCCCCATTGCCGCGCCCGCTTGTCCACATCCGGTTGACAGCCGGATGACGGGAGGGCCGTGCATCACCTGGCTATCGGTCGTCAATGTCGCGCTGCTCGGATGTGTGCCGCCCTGACCGATCCCGGACGGAGAACACCACGCATGAGGACACCGCTCGGGCGGCTCGTCCCGGCCCTGCTGATTTCGCAGACCGGGTATTTCGTCGCGGTCATCACGCCGGTGCAACTGCTGCTCACGCTGCGGCTGACCGCGATCGCCGGGGACGGCGCCACCGGGGCTTTCGGAGTCGTCGCCGGGTTCGGTGCGCTGGTGGCCCTGGTGGCCAACCCGGTCGCCGGCCGGATCAGTGACCGGACCGGGCTGCGGTTCGGCCGCCGGCGCACCTGGATCCTGCTCGGTGCGGTGGCCGGAGCCGCGACCCTCGCGTTGCTCAGCGTCACGACCGCGGTGTGGCAGGTGGTGCTGCTCTGGGGGGTGGCGCAGATCCTGCTGACCTTTCAGGCGGCCGCCACCAGCGCGATGGTCGCCGACCAGGTGCCCGGGCCGCGCCGGGGCGGGGTGTCCGGCCTGGTCGGGACAACGATCGCCGCCGGTCCGCTGATCGGGCTGGGGATGGTGAACGAAATCCCGGCCGGATCACCGGCGCAGTGGATCGCGGTGGCGGTGGTGACGGCGTTCGCCGGGGCGATCGCCGTCCTGCTGCTGCGGGACGTGCCCGGCGACGGGACGGCCGAGCCGTGGAACCTGTCCGGGCTGGTCCGGACGTTCTGGATCGACCCGCGCCGGTACCCGGCGTTCGGCTGGGCCTGCCTGGTCCGTTTCCTCGTCACGTGCGCCTATGCGGGCAACACCTACTACTCGTTCTATCTGCTCCAGCACTTCGGCGTGCCCGAGGAGAGTCTGGGCGACCTGGTGCTGCGGCTGACGCTGCTCTCCGTCGTCCTGATCGCGTTGGCCAGCACCGTCGCCGGGTACCTGTCCGACCGGCTGGGCCGGCAGCTGCCGTTCGTCGTGTTCAGCGGGCTCACCGCCGCCGCCGGCATGACCCTGCTGGCCTTCGCTCCGTCACTGACCTGGGTTTTCGTTGCGGCCGGGCTACTCGGCTCGGGCACCGGCGTGTTCGTCGCCATCGACCTGGCGATGTGTGTGCGCCTGCTACCCAGCAGCGCCGACGCCGGCCGGGACATGGCGATCGCGAACATCGCCAACGCGCTGCCCCAGTCGATCGTGCCGTTCCTCGCCCCGCCACTGCTCGCTGTCGGCGGCTACCCGGGGCTGTTCACCTTCCTGGGCGTCCTCGGGCTGCTCGGTGTCGCCGCGGTGACCCGGGTGCCCGAGGTTTGCCGGGAGACCACCACTGAGGAGATGAGACTGTGCACAGCACCACCTACACCCGCGAAATGATGATGATTCACCGGGTGTTCCGCCGGGAGGCCGCCCACCTGCACCGGTTCGTTCGGGCCACCGCGCCCGGCAACCTGGACCGGGCCCGGCAGCTGAGCCGGTACGGCCGCGAGTACATCGCCGGCTTGCACCACCATCACGCGACCGAGGATGCGCTGATCTGGCCGCTGCTGCACGAACGGGCCCGCCTCCACCACGAACTCGTCGACCGGATGGAGATGCAGCACGAGGCACTCGACGTGACCCTGACCGCCGTCGAGGAACGGCTGTCGGCCTGGGAGTTGACCGCCGAGGCGACCGACCGCGACGCCGCAGCCGACAGCGTCGAGGAGCACCTCCGGGTGCTGCTGGAGCATATCGATGACGAGGAGCAGCTGGTGATGCCGATGGTCGAGCAGTACCTGACCGGCGAGGAGTGGGAGCGGGTCGGCCGGGCCGGGATGGAGAACCTGCCGAAGGAGAAGGTGCTCGTGGCGCTCGGGGCGATCCTCGAGGAGGCCGACGACGAGGAGCGTCGCTTCTTCCTGGCCAAGGTTCCGCTCGCCGGACGGGTGCTGTGGCGGCTGGTCGGCCGCCGCCAGTATGCGCGGCAGATGGCTCTGCTCCGCGACGGCAACTGACGGCGGCCGCCCCGGTCAGGACCCGGCGGCCGCCCCGGTCAGGACCCGGCGCGGACCCGGTCAGGATCCGGCGCGGACCCGGTCAGGATCCGGCGCGGACCCGGGCCCGGATCGCCCGGTAGTCGGCCCACGGGATCACCGGCCGGGGCAGACCCCGGCGCTGCAGGTAGCGCCGGGTGGCGGCTTTGGTCTCCCGCAGGATCCGGAACTGGTCGAGAGCGCTCGGCCGGCTCCGGGCACCGGGCTCCACCAGCCGGTCCGGTTTCAGCAGCCAGCCATCGCCGTCGGCGGTGAGTTCACCGCGCACATTCGCGTTGTAGAGGTTCCAGAGCCGGTCGTCGTGCCGGTGCACGAGCAGCCCGGCCGGCCCGGCGGCGAGTTTCACACCGTCCGGGACCGTGATCCGATAACCGCCCGGCTCGGCACCGACAGTGGTCCGCAGCAGCACCGGAGCACCGGCCGGATCCACAGCGGTCAGCACCACGGAGCCGAAGGAGTCCAGCACCTCGGCGCCGAGCAGCCCGCTACCGGCCAGACCACCCGGCTGCGCCCGAGGCAGCGGCCGGGTGACCACCTCGGTTGCCGTGACGGTGATCGTCAGACGCATGTAGTAGAAGTCGGTCATCAGCGTCATCGGCCAGTCCAGGTACGACTGTGAGTGCGGTTGCCGCTCGAACAGCAGCGCCCACAGCCGCTCCAGATCCCCCGCCGGCGCCACGTGAATCTCCTCGGGACACCAGGCGGTCCCTCGTACCGCAATCTGGTCCGGCCGCGTCAGACCGCTCGCCGTGGGATCGGAGAACAACAGTGCCACCCGCTCGTCGCGCCGGACGTTGAAAGCCTTCTGCGGGTAGCCCAGCGACGTGGTCAACAGGACCGTCCCGTCATCCAGGACCAGACCGGATGTAGGCCAGGCGACCGGCGCACCACTCCGGGTCAGGGTCGCGAACTCGCAGGTCCGGTAGGCCCGAGCGGTCGCAGCGAGCGCCGGGGGCAGCAGTGTGGAGTCAGACACGCCGAACAGCAGAATCCGCGGCGATGGACAACGGAACAACATTCGATTGACGTGTCCAGGGCCTCAGCCTGCTCTTGACCGGGCACAGCTCGCCTCCCTGACCTTTCCGGACGAGCGCACATCATGGAGGGTGGCACTCAACGACGCCGTCCGACGAGCCCGCCTCATCCCCACCAACCCCGCCCTCGGCATCGAACTCGAAGCCGGCACCCGCCCGAAGGCACGCGTCTGGACACCCAAGGCGATCGAACTCTGGAAGACGACCGGTGAACGGCCCAGCCCGGTGATGGTGTGGCGACCCGAGCAAGCCGGACAGTTCCTCGACTACGCCCAACGCCACGACGCCGTGCTCTACCCGATGTTCGAACTCATCCTGCACCGCGGCCTGCGACGAGGCGAAGCCGTCGGGCTCCGCGACCACGACGTCGACCTCAACGAGGCCTACCTCAGCATCGTCCAACAGATCACCACCGTCGGCTACGAACCGGTCACCCGCAAAGTGAAGAGCGACGCCGGAGACCGGATCGTCCCCCTCGGCCCCACCACCGTCACCGGCCTCACCGCCTACCTCGACATGCGCAACCGATGGCAGCAGGTCAGCGGCGACACTTGGCCGACGGACAGCCCTGGCACCCACAAGCCATCAGCGACCGCTTCGACCACCTCGTCACCCGAGGCGGCCTCCCACCCGTATGCCTACACGACCTCCGCCACTGCGCCGCCACCTACCTACGCCACGGCGGTGCCGACATGAAAGAGATCCAAGAGGTCCTCGGCCACTCCACCATCGGCCTCACCTCCGACACCTACACCTCCGTCATCCTCGAACTCCGGCGGCCGAACGCCGACGCCGCCGCTAATCTCATCCCCCGCGAGGCGGCATAACGGCGGCGATAGCGAACGGGGCCCGGCCGACATAACGGTCCCGTTCGCTATCGCGCCTGTCGATGACGGTTGAGTCGAAAGAAACCCGGTATGGTTCGCACAAGCTACGCGAACCAATGAAATCCTTGAGCCGATCTTCTCGGCTGATCCTGGGGAGCGAATCATGCCGCGCCGGACTGTCGTCGTCGATCCCGATTTCTCGCGGAAGCTCAAGGAACTGCGTGAACGGCGAGGTTTATCGCTGCGGCGACTCGGCCACATGATCCATTGTTCACACGGCTATTTGTGGGATCTGGAGACAGGGAGCAAGCGTCCGAGCCTGTCGGTGGCGGTACTGCTCGATGGCGCGCTCCAGGCGTGTGGCCAGCTGTCCGCCATGGTGGCGGAAGTGTCAGCCGACAGTGGCTTACAGCCCGTCGGTGTCGATTCAACGGAAAGCGGTGTCCCCGCCGGGCTAGAGTTCGCGCCGGATTGGCGGCACGGAATCGATGTCGCCGTGGATCTTTGGCGAGGCGATATGCAGCGGCGAGACCTTCTTCAGCGTGTCGGGTTCAGCGCGACCGCGTTTCTTCCGCCTGCCATGCGATGGCTGATGGCGTCGTTCGACGAGCAGCCCTCGGGCGCTGGGGAACGGCTTATCGGGATGCCGGACGTAGAGACGGTGCGCCGGATGACCTCGACGTATCGGACGTTGGACAACCAGTTCGGCGGAGGGCACATCAGGGACAGCCTGGTGCGTTTCCTGAACAACGACGTCAGCGAGTTGGTCCGTGGACGCTACGACGTCGGGACCGGGCGGCAGTTGCTGTCCGCGGTGGCGGAGATGACGCAACTGGCTGGCTGGACCTCGTACGACGCTGGTATGCATGGTCTGGCTCAGCGGTATCTCATCCAAGCGTTACGGCTCGCGGCCGGCGCCGGTGACCGAGCGCTGGGCGCGGAGATCCTTGCGGCGATGAGTCACCAGGCGGCCTATTTGCGGGCCTCGGACGAAGCGGTGGATCTCGCCCGTGCTGCGGGGCGGGCTGCGACGGAGGCCGGCATCGCGGCGATCCAGGCGGAGTCGGCAGTGCTGGAAGCCCAGGGACATGCGGTCGGTGGGAACGAAGCCGCCTGCGCTACTGCCCTGAACAAGGCGGAGAGCATCTTCGACAAGGCCGACCGGAGCAGCGAGCCGCAGTGGATCGGCTACTTCGACGAGTCGTATCTGGCGGCGAAGTTCGGGCACTGCTTCACAGCTCTGGGCCGCGGTGACCTCGCACAGCGCTTCGCTTCCCGCTCTCTCGACATGGACGGGCGACAGTACGCCCGGGGGCGTCAGTTCAACCTGGTTCTGCTGGCGGTGGCTCACGCGCAGACCGGCGAGGTGGAGGAGGCGGCCCGGGTCGGTGTCGAGGCCGTCGACGCGGTGGAAGGGCTGCACTCCTCACGGGCACGCGACTACCTGGCCGACCTGGCGGACCGGCTCTCGAAGCATGCCGGACTTCCCGCGGTCCAGGAGTTCACCGAGCGTGCGGCACCGATCTTGCAGAACGCTTAGAGCTTGCCGGTCGCATTCAGTAGGAGTACGGCGAGCAGGCCCGCCACGGAGCCGGCACCGACGATCGTGCCGTCGTCGATGTGCCGCTGGACCTCGTCGAGGGGGATCCAGGCGATGCGCTCGGCTTCGTTGATATCCGGGTCCGCTCCGGTGAAGTCGGCCCCGCGGGCCAGATAGACGACGTTGTCCTGGTCGATGGTGCCGACCATCGGCTGGTAGGACACCAGCTTCTCCATGCTGCGGGGCCGCCAGCCGGTCTCCTCCTCGACTTCACGGGCGGCGCAGGCCATCGGTTCCTCGGCGGGGTCGAGGTAGCCGCCAGGCAGTTCCCAAACCCAGCGGTCGAGGATGAAACGGTGCCGCCACATCATCAGAACGCGCTGCTCGTCGTCGACGACGATGACCATGGCCGCGCCTGGAATCCGGAGGACGTACTGCTCGAACCGCACGCCGTCGGGTAGTTCCACGTCGGCGATGCTCAGCACCGCGCGGCGGGTGTCGTCGATGACGCGTTCTCCGTGGATGGTCCATTCGCTGGCTCGCTTCGGCTCCGCGGTCATGAACGCACAGTATCCGCAGACTTCCGCGGGCGTACTCCGCTGCTGTTCAGCGTCGGCTGACGGCGGCTGACGGCTGTCGCGTTCAATCCCGGTCACCGGACCGTCACGCTCGATCGCAACGCACAGCGACCAACAGCGAAAGACGGCGGCCCGCGAGATCCGGCTGCCTCACGAGCAACACCGGCGATGACTCCCCGCCGCTACGCGAGCAGCGTCTCCGTGGCGGTGGGTGACCGGCCGAACTCGGAGTCACGGAGGACAGCATGGCGGGGAACATGTACTACGCGGTGTCGGCCGAGCAGATGCTCTGCCGGGCCCAGATGACGCTTGACGAGCACGTGACGTCGAGTGCGACGGGACGTTGCCTGGCATGTGATTCGCCGGGACCGTGCTGGCGGCGGGAGAGGGCGGTGACGATCTTCTCGCGAAGCCTACGGCTGCCGGTTCGCCAGCCGGGGGCAAGTCGCCCGGAGCTGATCTCGGCCCGACGAGTTTCCCTGGCTGGACGCGGTGGCCGGGGACTGTTTGCAGCGAGGCAGCAATGACCCTGCCATTGGCACGCGGGCACCGAGCTGTGGGAGGCCGCTGGTGTTAGTGCCGCGGACGGACCACCAGGGAGAGCGACCCACCTGGGACTGCAAGGTCTGTGGCGAGCCGTGGCCGTGTGCCGTCGCCAAGGTCGAGCTCGCAGAGCAGTACCAGCGTTTCCCCCATGGCCTGTCAGTCCTGCTCGGCTCCTACCTGGTCGAGGCGATCGACGACTGGTCGGCCGGCACCAACGGGCCACCGGTCGACCTGTACGAGCGGTTTCTCAGCTGGATCACTGGCCCGAGGTTCGCCGCGTGAACGGGTACAAGCCGGTGGAGAAGCGCACCGGACTGCTATCCCTGCTGCTGGACGTCTTCGACCTGCCGGTCGTGGTCAGGGTAGGGACCACGCTGGTGAGCATCGGCTGGATCAGCAGGAGCGAGGGCCGCTGTGTCCTGGAACTCGATCCCGACGACTTGGCGACAGCCGTCGAACACCTCGTGCTCGACAGCGGCAATCCCTGGACCGTACCCGCACAAGGTCAGGAGGAGGCATCGGATGTTTGAGGCCATCATCAGCCCACAGGAGGACCAGTTCGTCGCCGTCCGCCCCGGTCACCCAGCCGCGATGCAACTGCCATCCGCGTTCTACGCCACGCTCGCCGACCTCACCGACGACGACGGCATCGTGCCGGACTGGTTCGCCGACGCCGCCGAGCAAGCCTGGGCCGTCGACCTACGGAACCGGCCGGCCCGCGATGTTCTGCTGGTCCGTCCACCATCGACACTTCCCGTGACATACTGCCGCGCCTCATGGGAGATCAACCTGGGCTGCAACTTCTCCTGCGAGCACTGCTACCTGGAAACCCGCCCGTTCGCCGGCCTCGACCTGCCGCAGAAGCTGCACCTGATCGAGACGCTGCGTGACATGGGCGTGCTCTGGTTCCAGATCACCGGCGGCGAACCGCTGATAGACCCGCACTTCGCACCGGCCTACCAGGCTGCCCACGATGCCGGAATGATGGTCGAGGTTCTGACCAACGGCTCCCGCCTGGCCCGGCCCGAGATTCTCGACGTCTTCCGGGCCTTCCGGCCACACAAGATCACGGTGTCGATGTACGGGGCGAGCCCGGAGACCGCGTTCGCCCTGACCCGGACCAGGAGCGCGTTCAAGAACACCTACGCGGGCCTCGTAGCGGCCGCCGAAGCCAGGCTGCCGGTCGAGGTCACGATCATCATCACCAAACACAACATCGACGAGCTGGACGAGATGCGCACCTTGGTCCGCGACCTCGGACTGGCGTTCAAAGAGTTCGGGTCGATCTCGCCGACCTACACCGGCAACGGGTCGACCCTCGACTCGCAGACGCCCGGATACCTGGACAAGTCCGCGATCTTCCAGGGCTGCCCGGCCGGGCACACCAGCTTCCACGTCGCCCCGCACGGCAACGCGACCATGTGCAAAGTCGGCCGGGAGAACCCGATCAACATCATCACTGAAGGGCCGCAAGGCCTGCTGCGTCTGCCCGCGATCGCAGACGCCCAAATGCTTCGCGCCGGTGGATGTTCCGGCTGCACGCTGTCGTCCACCTGCCGGGTATGCCGACCCATGGCCAAGGTCTACCAGGCGGCGAAGGCACCACTGAATCACTACTGCCAGCACGGGAACAAGGAGGAATCATGAGCCCCACCCCGGTTCAGATCACACGCCGTCCCGAGACGACCGCGGCCCCGACGTCGCTCCTGCCGCAGCCCCGCCAGCCGGAACCGGCCGGCATCGTCATCACCACCGTCGACCAGGTCTCCGCCGGCAACCAGCGCGGCTGCGGCGACGACAACCCGTACAACTGACCGTAAGACACTGATCGAGTGCTCGGGGCCGCTCCTCGCGCCATGGGCAGGAGCGGTCCCGAGCCCTGTTCGCCGAGGACTGAGCCCTTGCCTCCGACACGCCTCACCTACGAGCAGTTGCCAACCTCCGTTCGTCACCGCATTGGTCAGATCATCGGTTCGGTGACCGACGCTGACTCCGCGGCCGAAGGGCTCAACAGCTCTGTCGCCGCGCGACTGCGAACAGCCGAGGGCCACTACTTCCTCAAGGCTCTACCGGTCGATCACCGCTGGGTATGGACCCAGCAACGCGAAGCGGAGATGGCACCCCATCTCGGCACTGTCGGCGCCGGCCTGGTCGCACGGATCGTCGAGGAGGGCTGGGACGCTCTCCTCTTCGAGGCCCTCGACGGCCACCACGCCGACTACTCGCCGAACTCCACAGACCTCGACTGCGTCGCCCGGCTCATCGCACGTATCGGCGAGCTGCCCTGCCCGGACCTGCCCTTACGGCTGGCCGAGCAGAGACTCGCCGCCTACACCAGCGAAGACCTGCTCCACCACCTCGCCGGTGACCGCCTCCTACACACCGACCTGAATCCCGCCAACGTGCTGGTCAGCGACGGCGAGGCCCGCATCGTCGACTGGGGCTGGGCCACCCGAGGCGCGGCCTGGCTCGACGCCGCCTACTGGGTGAGCTGGCTGGTCACCGCCGGTCACAGCCCCGAACAGGCCGAGGAATGGGCGGCACAGGTCCCGACATGGCAGGTCGCACCGATCGACGCCCTGACGGCATTCGCTGGGGCCAACGCGAGAATGTGGGCGGAAATCGGCGACGGAAGCACCGACCCATGGACACGCAGAATCGTGTCAGCATCCGAGTCCTGGTGGCAGTACCGGCGAGGACTTCAACCCACCCCCTGAGCAATTAGGTCAGGAACAATCGGCGAGATGACGGAGCTCTTCGCCCGGCCCTCGGCGCACCTGCGCCAACGCCTCGCCACGGAACCGGTCCTGGAGAGCTGGAACGCCGGCAGCCATCCCGACCAGGCACGGCTCCGGGCCTACCTCGACGAAGTCGCTGCCCAGATCGGCGTGGAGTCCTGGATCGAGGACGAGCCGCGCACCATCGAGCTGATCGTCGGCCTTCCCGATCCGTTGCCCCTCGACAGCGGCGGCCGTGACCTCGACAACTACCTGTTCCCCGTGGCCCGGCGCCTTGGAGCGAACCGCGTCGCCGCCGCGTTCGGACGTAAGGTCCACCAGCAGGGCTCGACCATCGCAATCGGCGCCGCCGTCCCCGCCGAAGAGGCGGCAACGCCGGCGCTGCTGACGGTCCGCACGTCGGTGTCCACGGGATCCCCCGCCTGGAAACAGGCCATTCACCAAGCGTGTCGCGACGCCGTCGCCGAACCCCTGCCGCCCGGACTGGTCGCCCTACAGGTCGTGTTCGGCGTCTCGCGGCATCGCAATTGGACCACCCTGTGGAAACCCGCGATCGACGCCCTCGGACCGATGCTCGGCATGCCGAATCCGGCCAAGCCCTACCAGCCCAACGACGACCGCATCGTCGACCTCGCCCTGCACCGCCACATCGACGACACCCTCCACCACGACGTCACAATCACCGCTTGGTGGCAACCCGTCACCGTCTAACCGCGGGCCGATCGCAAGAACGATTACCAGATCGGACGCATAATCCCTGGTCAACACCAAAGCGGATCGACCAGCCTGAAACAACCGATCACCACCGGATCACCACATCCCAATAAGCGGGATCTCAGAGGTCAAAACTGGGACAACAGAATGGCCGTGACCCGCGTTTCCGCTGGTCACGGCCATTTTTAAATGTGCGCCCGAAGGGACTCGAACCCCTAACCTTCTGATCCGTAGTCAGATGCTCTATCCATTGAGCTACGGGCGCTCTCTCAGTGCTCAGCCAGCCTACAACACCGACTTTCGCGCGGAGACTCCGGGATTCGAACCCGGGAGGGGCGGTAAAACCCCAACCGCATTAGCAGTGCGGCGCCATAGACCGGACTAGGCGAAGTCTCCCCGGTAGCCCGAGGACTACCGAGACCTGACAATACCGGACCCCGTGACGCACACACAAAGGGGTTGCCATCCGGCGCACCGAAGATCTTCTCGACAGGGCGCGAACAGGCGAAACGTGGCGGATGCGGCTAGGCTCGCTGCGATGGAGGACAACACGCGCCGGGAGGCTCCGCGGGCTCGGGATCCGCGAAGCCCGTTCAGTGCGCCCGAGCAGACGCCCTCCGCTGAGCGGCCAGCCGCGGGCCCTGGGCGTCGTGGCAGTCCGCCGGCGGTCACCTTCCAGCCTCCGCAGCCAGGTTCCGGTGCCGAAGGTCACACCTCACCAGGGGGTACGGACGAGGCCCGCCCTCGCCGGAGCCCGCGCAAGGCGGCCCCTCCCGCTGAGCAGCCGACAGTGCCGTCGCAGCCGGTCCGCGCTCCGGAGCAGCCGCCCGCCGCCAAACGCACCCGGCCCGCAGCCTCCCCGAACCCGGCCGAGCCCGCCGCCCCGGCCCCGGCGCCCGCGGAGCCTCCGGCAGCCGACGCGACACCGACACCGATACCGGCTGCGTCACCGTCGACAGGGGCCACCGCACCGGCCAAGCGCAGCGCCCCGGCGAAGGCCGCGAAGAAAGCCGCCCCCGCGAAGAAGGCCGCCACCAAGCGAACACCGGCGAAGAAGGCCCCGGCAGCGGACGAGCCCCCGGCGGCACCGCGGGCAACACCGGCCACCGGTCGGCCGCTGACTGTGGTGAAGACCGAGAAGCCAGCGCCGCCCCAACGTGGAGAAACCGCGGAGCCAGCGCCGCAACGTGGCGAAGCCGAGATGCCAGCGCCCCCGCAAGACCCGAAAGCCGAGGAGCCGACGCCGCCGCAAGACCCGAAAGCCGAGGAGCCGACGCCGCCGCAAGACCCGAAAGCTGAGAAGCCGGTGTCACCGCAACGGGTGACGGCCGAGGAGCCGGTGTCACCGCAGGTGGGAACGGCGGCGCCGCTGCGTGTTGTCGAGGCGGCACCGGACCACCGGCGGTTCGACTCGGTCGGGGAGCAACTGCTGGCCGAACCCGCCCGTACCCCAGAGATCCTGGCTCAGGCCCTCGTCCAAGCTCTCGGCCCCCGCGCCAGGGACTGGACCGACCACCTCCGCGCGACCTACCCGACCGCCTCGCGGGAGGCACTCGCGCGGCTTGCCGTGCACCGGTTCACCCGGTCGGCGGGACTGCGTGGCAGTGTCGGGGCGCTGGCCGGCCCGTACGCCCCGATCGCTCTCGGCGCCGCGACCGTGATCACGCACGCGGAGCTGGTGTTGCACCTGGCCGCGATCTACGGCCGGGATCCGGCGGACCCGCAGCGTGCCGCGGACCTGTTGCGGCTGGCGAGTCCGGGCGCCGGCCCGGTCGTGGGCTGGGCGGCGCTGAGTCTGGCGAGCCCGGCCGTGCGGCTGCTGACCGGGTTCCTGAGCGCCCGCACGACGACCGAGATGGTGGCGGTGCGGGCGCGCCGGTTCTACACGGAGAGCCAGGTCAGCCAGGAGTCGGGAAGCAGCTGATAGCCGACGAAGGCGACGATGTCGAGGAGGCTGTGGGCGACGATCAACGGCATGAGGCGCTTGGTCTTGAGGAAGAACGCCGCGAAGACCACGCCCATGATCGCGTTGCCGATGAAGCCGCCGAAGCCCTGGTAGAGGTGGTAGGAGCCGCGCAGGACGGCGGACGCCGCGATGATCCAGACCGGGGTCAGCGACATGGTCCGTAGCCGGGTGACCAGGTATCCGACGACGATGACCTCTTCGAGGACCGAGTTCTGGATCGCGGAGAGGATCAGGATCGGCACCGACCACCAGTACGGTTCGAGCCCGGACGGCCGGATCTGCGCGTTGATCCCGAGCTGGAGTGCCGCGTAGACGAGAAGAAGGCCGGGCAGACCGATTCCGGCCGCCAATGAGATGCCCCAGCCGATGTCGTAGCCCGGCCGGCGGTAGTCGATCCCGAGTTCGCGTGGCCCGATGCGGTCCTTCGCCAGGAGGAAGAACGCCAGAGCGACCGGGATCAGCGCGAAGAAGATCCCGAGGGTCTGGTACGTGAGGTCGAGGTACGGCCGCGGCGACACCGTCGGGTTGAGTGTGGTGGTCTGCTGCGCGAGTGGCTTCTCCGCGGTGAGTTTCGCGGTCAGCGACACGATGGAGTAGACGGCTGACTGTCCGAGTGACAGCAGCAGCACGATGGCGATCTCGGCGCCATAACGCGGACGGGTGGTCTGCTGAGGTTCTTCCACTGTCACCCCGCCACTCTAGGCGAGGCACAAATCCACCTATTTCGCCATGCGCCACCCCGCTGTCGCACTTTGGGTACGTCGTGTTCCCGACTGTGCTGACCACCCTGAATGGCATGGGAGACCTCGCACGCTTGCTCAAGGAGAGCTGGAGCCTCGTCGAGGAACATCAGGACAAGGTTGCCGGCTACTTCTACGCGCGCATCTTCCTGTCGTACCCGGATCTGCGCGATCTGTTCCCGGTCCAGATGGATGTGCAACGGGCCCGTCTGCTGGGTGCCATCGTGCAGGCCGTGCAGACGCTGGAGGACCCGGAGAGGTTCGACGAGTACCTGCGGGCGCTCGGGCGGGACCACCGCAAGTTCCACGTGGAACCGGAGCACTACGAGGTGGTGGGCGGGGCTTTGATCGAGTCGATGCGGGCCTTCGCCGGCGAGGAGTGGGGTGTCGAGTACGACCAGGCGTGGGCCGACGCGTACGCGGTGATCGCCTCGAAGATGCTCTCCGGAGCCGACGCCGATCCGAATCCGCCCTACTGGTACGGCGAGGTGGTCGCCCACGAGCGCCGGTCCCGGGACATCGCGGTGTTCACCGTGCTGCCGTTGCAGCCGCTGGACTACCGGGCCGGCCAGTACCTGAGCATCGAGTGCCCGCGCTACCAGCCCCGGCTGTGGCGCACCTACTCGCCGGCGAACGCGCCCCGGCGGGACAACACCCTGGAGTTCCACGTGCGGGCGGTCGGGGCGGGCTGGGTGTCGAGCGCCCTGGTCCGGCGGCTCCAGGTGGGCGACATGATCAAACTGGCCGCGCCGATGGGCACGATGACCCTGGATCGAAGATCGACCCGGGACGCCGTCTTCGTGGCCGGTGGCACCGGGCTGGCCCCGATCAAGTCGCTGCTCGAGGAGTTGACCCGGTACAACCGGACCCGCTGGGTGCATGTCTTCTTCGGAGCGCGCAACCGTGAGGACCTGTACGACCTGGCCGACCTGAACCGGCTGGCCGCCCGCTACCCGTGGCTGTCGGTGGTGACCGCGTGCAGCGACGATCCGACGTTCTCCGGCGAGCAGGGTGACATCTCGGACGTGGTGGCGAAGTACGGCCCGTGGAAGGAGCACGACTTCTTCGTCTCCGGTTCGGGCCGGATGGTGCGGTCGACGCTGAAGAAGCTGTCCGAGCTGCAGATTCCTTCGGTCCGGATAAAGTACGACAGCTTCTCGGACTGAAGAACCTAGTAATCCCAGGGCCGTCCGGTCTGCTGGTACTGCGCGACCGGGATCAGCTTGGCGTCGGCCTCCATCCGATCCACGTAGAGCCGCCCCTCCAGGTGGTCGATCTCGTGGCTGATCAGCCGGGCCAGCGCCCGCTCGAAGGTGGTCACCACCCGGGTCCCGTCGAACCGGGCGTGTTCCACATCGATCCGCAACGGCCGTGGCACCAGTCCGCGGTAGTCGAAGAAGGACAGACAGCCCTCGTACTGCTCGTCGGACTCCACCGACTCACCGACGACCCGCGGGTTGAGCAGGACGACCGGATCGACGTCGCGTTCCGGCGGCCGGACCACGGCGGCCGCCACCGGCACGCCGATCTGTGGCGCGGCCAGGCCAACGCCCTTGCTGAACTCGTGCAGGTCCTCCAGCCGGCCGAGCGAGGTGAGCAGCCGGGTGACGGCGTTGCGGGCGGCGGCGCCCTCGCGGGGGAGCTGGAAATGGCGGGCCCGCTGCCGGAGCAGGTCGGATCCGCGCTGGATGATGCCGATGCCGCGCATCCGGTGCGAGGCCCTGGGCAGGGCCGGCTCCGGCGGACCGGTCTCCTCGTAAACGGGGGCATCGGCGCCGCGGTACCGCCATTCCAGCCGGTACCGCGCGTTGAGCAGGGGCGCGTCTGTAGACCACTCGAAAATGGCGCGACCTCCCTCGGTGCGGCGTTCCAACGGGGTGCGGACGGGCACCTCAGCGGCGAGGGACGCCTCCACACCCCAGACTTGGGGCTCGAAGCTCTCCGGGAAGTTGAGTCGCACGGTCAGCGACCGGGTCGGCAGACGGACGGCGCGCTGGAACCACTGGCCCCACTTCTCCTCGCCGACCGTGTACGCGTACTCGATGGTGGTCCGCTCGCCGGGATAGAGCGGGAACTGGCCGCGGGAGTTGGCGAACATCAGCCAGATCTCCTTCGACGCGTCCCGGTCGAGCTTGACCCGCCAGATCATCGGCTCGGCCGCGTCGCTCTCACCGGCGAACGCGTGCACGTCCATCTCGTCGAAGGTGAGCGGGTTCTCCCGGTGGTGGCGGTTGGAGCCGGCCGGGTCGTGGGGATAGCGGTCCACCGAGATCTTCGCGAGATAGCGGGTGACCGGTTCCACACCGGCGTTGTAGAGCCAGCGCTGGACGCGGCAGCGGTAGGCGCCGTCGGTGTAGGCGAGTTCGGCGACCTCACGCTCGACGATCAGCCCGGTGCCGGGTGGCAGCCACTGGACCGGCACCGGCGGGTCACGGTGCAGACCCGCGGTGCGGGCGTGACGGAGCTCGTCGTACTCCTGGAATCTCTGCCAGATGGCGCCGCCGGCGCCGAGGACGGCCTCGGCGCGCCGGGCGAAGTCCTCGGTGGGTTTGTGTCGTCGTCCCTCGACGTGGCTGACGTAGGAGGGATCGAAGCCCATGCGCGCGGCAAGCTGCTTCTTGGTCATGCCGCGCTCGACCCGCCATTGCGCGAGCGCCGTGACGAACTGATCTGCGGCCCTCTCAATGGGCGAGGTGGTCATCACGGATGTCCCCTTCGCGACGGCATGTTCAGTGTCGCTGGGATCTTGTGTCACCAAGGAGCTAGTAGCGCGTTGCCGACAGATACCTTGACGAATCCGGCAGCGCAGCCACGCTACGTAAAGTAATCATTACCTTGGGCATTCGCCCGAAAGATCCCCTTGGCCGGTGTGGTTAGGCTACCCTTAACCGGGTACCGTGGGTCGTCGACGAGCCCCCGCGCTCCACAAGAGCCGGCTCGCCCCCACTTGCTTTCAGTAGGTTCATCCGCGAGGAGTTGTGCGGTGACTCAGCGACGAGTGCCGCGGGTTGGCGGACGCCCGTGACCAGCATCACCATGGAGCTGACGCAGATCCGCCCGCGGCCCCTGGCCCCGGTCACCGCGACCCTGCGCGCCATGTTCGGCACCAGCACCGAGGTTCCCGGTCTCGCCCCCGACCTGGTCGTTCGCGACCTCGCCGGCTGGACCCCGACGGCCCGCCTGGCCGACGTGCATCTCGACACGCTCCTGGACGCCGCGCGCCGCCGGTGGAACGCGCAGCCCCACGCCGCCGCCGCACTCGCCTGGAAGGCGTATACGTACTGGCTCGCCCTCCCGGCCGTCCTCGGCTGGGCCTCCGCACGACGCGTGCCGCTGCTCACCGCCACCGACACACTGATGCGTTTCGACGACCCGCGGCCGCTGATCACGATCGGTCTGCGACCCGGCATCCCGGTCGCGGTCCTGCCGCACGACCCGCTGGCACTCTCCGGCCTCCCGCAGGTCAAGGTCGTCGCCGACGAGACCGCGCTCCTGACCGAATTCCGCCGCAGCCTCCTCGACGAGCATCTCGCACCGCTGCTCGACGCCATCCACAGCCGGGTCCGCCTCGGCAAACGGACGCTGCTCGGCTCTCTCGCGTCCGGCGTCGCCTACGGCGTGCTGCGCTCCGCCGACGCCGTTCCCGGCTCATCCGCCGAGACGATCGACCGGCTCCTCGACACCCTCGGCGTCCGCGACCTGATCGAGCTGCGCCCGGGCCACCAGGGCAAACTCGAAGTGCAACGCAAGACCTGCTGCCTGGCCTTCACCCTGCCGCGCCCCAAGGTCTGCCCCGGCTGCTGCATCAAATAGCCCATTCGGTACGGCCACGCCGAGTCCCGTGGCACTCCGGGCGACGCAGGCGTCACCTCACGACCGACCCGGCACCGCCGGGCCGAATGCGACCCTCACCGCGCAGAACCGGCCGCCCGTGTTCGGGCGGCCGGATCAGTAGGGTTCGCCGCCGGTGAGGACCGCCTCCGGGTCGTCGACAAGGTGGCGGACATCCCAGACCCAGGCGCCGCCGGTCCACGTGGGGCGGAAACCGAGCAGCTCGGACATCGTGCGGAGCATCTCGATGTCGCGGGTCTGCGGGGTCAGCACCACCACCGCCGCCTTCCAGAAGCGCAGGTCGGCCAGCGCCATCTCACGGCGGGTGTCGTTGATCTCCGGGATCGGGTTGCCCAGCTTGATCGAGGCGATCAGCCCGCTCGTCGGACGCCACGGCGGCGCGAACATCGCGGTCCGGTCCTTCGGGTCCTGCGGGTTCTGGGCCGGCAGCAGCGCGTACGCCCCGGCGATCCGCAGGTCCTGGCCGGTCTCGGCGGTCCATCGGAGCGGGTCGGGGTAGGCGCTGTCCGGCAGCGGCAGGGCGACCAGGGTGTGCGCGTCGTCGACATACGCCCGCCAGGCGCCGGAGGTGACGAACGTGGGCACCGGGTCCATCGGGACCGTGGCCAGCGGCTTCGGGATCAGCGGCACCAGCGCCATCGCGATCGCGGTGATCATCGCGACCCGGACCGGGCCACGGGACGCCGGCTGGCTGCGGATCATGTCGGCGGCGCGCTGGCAGCCGAGCGCCAGCACGATGCCGACGATCGGGGCGATCGCCATCGCCCAGCGGGTGGGCACCGCCGAGTCGAGCACCGGGATGCTGTGCAGCACGGCCCAGATGCCGGGGAAGCCGGTGTCGACACCGTTGAGCACGACGTTGGGGCCCAGCGACATGGCCGCGAAGAGCAGCGCGATACCGCCGAGGGTCAGTACCGCCGCGGACCGGCGCAGCCAGATCATCAGGCCGGCGAAGAGGACGATCAGGCCCCAGCCGAAGAAGGCGTTCTCCTCCGCCGGGTTCTGCGTGAGCCGGCTCGCGATCGCGGCGTCACCGGCCACCGAGTGCCGGGAGTAGGCGGCGAACGACGCGAGGTCGGCGCCGAACGCCCGGACGTACTCGGAGAGGCCCTGGTAGCTCTGCGGGCCGAAGAACTGGACGGTCAGCGGGTAGGCGAGAACGGCCAGGGTGGCGGCCGCGGTCACGCCGAGCGCGCGCAGGAACGGCAGCACCTCGCCCCGGTGGGTGCGGCGCCGGACGATCGCCATGACCAGGCAGAAGAAGCCGAGGCCGACGGCGGTCATGAAGAGGATCTCGAGGTTGATGAACGCCTGCCAGACGAGCAGGCCGGCGAGGATCAGCCCGTTGCGCAACGCCCGGCCGCGGACCCGGAGTTCCAGGGTGCGCCAGATGATCAGCGGGACGAGGAACTGCGAGACGATGTTCGGGTGCCCGCCGGCGTGCGAGACCATGCTCGGCGCGAAGGTGCAGAAGAGCGCACCCACCCAGGCCGCCGCCCGGGATGTGACGAACCGGCGCGAGAGCACCAGATACCACGACGCCCCGGTAAATGCCAATGCGCCTGTGAGAAATACGTTGAACGCCACATGTGGACCGAACAGAAGAGTGATGGGCGTCAGTGGCAAGGAAACGGCCAAGACCGAGGTGTTGGCCATCATGTTCACCCCGTCGGGGTAATTCATGCGGTCCGAGAAGAACGGATAGACGCCATCGGTGAGCACGCGTGCACCGTGCGCCAGCATCCACTCGAAGAAAGCTTGATCCTGCGGATCATCGCGCAGTTCATGATCAAGATTGAGCCACATAGGCGCGGTCAGGTAGAGCGCCACGGCAAGGAGACTTGCGAGCGCAGCAACGTCCCGCCAGGTGAGCCACCGACGCCAGGAAGGGCGTCCGACCTGCTCTTCGACGGTCTCGATGGTGGGCGCCGCAATGACCGGCGCGGCCACCCTGACACTTGACCCGAGGGCTATCAGCTCCGCGTCCAGGTCGTCGTCGGCGGTCACTTGGCTCGGCGGCAGAACGTTCTCGCCGGTCGACTGGCCTGTCGAGTCAAAACCCGTAATCGTCATAGCATCGGCGAGCCTAACCGAGGTTTACGAGAAGGCAGCGGTGTGCGCCCCAGGCGTGATAGAGCCGATATGTACGCGTGTTTTCCGCGTGTCCAAGCCGGTAGCCAACCTGTGAACTCCCTGCGGGGTAACCCGCCCGAGTACCCGCCCCACCTATGTCTCAATCAGGCCAAAAAATCGGCGGTGACCAGCGCTCAACTTTCGGATAGGCGCGTCAGATGGTTAACTTCAGCGGTCCCGCTGTCACTCAGATCGGCAAGATGAGGGAACCTCACCTATGGCAGACATCACTGGAGACCAGCGGATCCAGTCCGAAGTGCTCGAAGGCCTCGCCACCGCGGTGAACCACCGCCGGTGGTTCGTCGAGCTCGCTCTCCCGCACCTGGGGGACAACCCCATCGAGATCGGTAGCGGTCTCGGTGACTACGCGATCGAGTGGGCCGAGCACCTGCCGAAGTTCACCGCGACGGAGGCCGACCCCGACCGTCTCGTGCTCCTCAAGGAGCGGATGGCCGAGTTCTCGAACATCGATGTGAAGCAGATGCTGCTTCCGGTCGAGAACCCCGCGGGGGAGTACAGCGCCGCCGTCTCCTACAACGTGCTCGAGCACATCGAGGACCACGTGGGTGCGCTGCGCAGCATGAAGGAACTGGTCCGCCCCGGCGGCAAGGTGATCATCATCGTGCCGGCGTTCATGTTCGCGATGAGCCAGGTCGACATCGCCACCGGGCACATCCGCCGCTACACCAAGAAGACGCTCGGCGCCGCCTTCACCGAGGCCGGTCTCGAGATCGAGACGATCCACTACGCCAATGCGCTGGGTCTGCTCGGTTACTACACCGCCACCAGCATCTTCAAGCTGGCCCCGAAAGAGGGGCCGATGGTGAAGGTCTACGACAGCGTGGTGCTGCCGGTGACCAAGGCCGCGGAGCGCCTCGTCCGGCCGCCGTTCGGCCAGTCGGTCTTCTGCGTGGCCCGCTCACCCCGCTGATCAGGCGACGCAATCCAGGCCGCCGGCTTCACGCCGGCGGCCTTATCCGTGTGCGTCAGCCGCGGACCTGGAAGGTCGGGCGGATCGTGGCCCGGGCCAGGGTGTGGAACGCCAGGTTGAACCCGACGTAGGCGGGCGAGGCGTCCGGCGTCACCTCGAGCCGGTCGACGTCGATCGCGTGGACCGCGAAGACGTAGCGGTGGGGACGGTCGCCGGGCGGCGGCGCCGAACCGCCGTAGGCACGGTCGCCGTAGTCGCTGCGCACGCAGAACGCACCCTCCGGCAACGGGTCGACCCCGCGCTCCAGTGACGTCACCGAGACCGGCAGGTTGACCAGCACCCAGTGCCAGAAGCCGCTGCCCGTCGGCGCGTCCGGGTCGAAGCAGGTGACCACGAAGCCACGGGTCTCGGCCGGGAAACCGGACCAGGAGAGCTGCGGCGACAGGTTCTTCCCGCCGACGCTGGTGTGCACGTGGAGCTCGTCGAGGGGCTGCCCGTCCGTCATGTCTGTGCTGGTCACCGTGAAGGACGGGACCGGTGGCAGGACATCGTAGGGGTCGGGCGCCGTGGCGCGGTCAAGACTCATGATGGGCCTCCGGCGGCGTGGTCACTGAAACTGATCCGGTTTTCCCACGATGGGCAGAGACTAACCGTTCGACGTGTCGAGCGCCTTTCGTCCCCATTGCCGTGCGTGGTCACTCGAACGGGTAAACGCACAGGTGGTGCGCATGGGTTGACCCATCCTCGGTAATCCTTTTGTCAGACATCCGACCGGGTGTGTGCGGCCGAGATCCCCGCGCCTGGTTGCGATCGGTCGTCGCGTTGCAGACGCGGCGGTCAGCGAGTCGGCACCCGTCAGGTCTTGGCGGGTGCTGACTGCTGTCCGGGCCCGTTTCAGTTGAGCCGGGAGACGGACAGCCCTCGGTAGACCTTGCGGTAGACCACGCCGGTACGGCTGTTCCCCGCGTCGATCATCATCCCGTCGCCCATGTAGATGCCCACGTGGCCGCGGCCGACCACCAGGTCACCCGGCCGCGCCTGAGACCGCGACACCGACCTGGCCCGCCGGGCCTGTGCGCCGGACGAGTGCGGCAGGCTGAGACCGGCCTTGGCGTACGCCCGTTTGGTGAGCCCGGAGCAGTCGAAGCCGCTAGTCCCCTCACCGCCGCGAACGTACCGCTTGCCGACCTGCGCCTTGGCGTAGGCGATGACCGCTCGCATGTCCCGTGAGCCGCCGGCTGGGGCCACCCGGCGCACCGCGGTGTTCCGGGTGCTCCCGCGGACGACACCGCGGTTCGACATCGTGACCCGCCGCTGCTGGACGTAGACGCGATTGCGGACCGGTCGCGCCGCCTGGGGCCGGGCGACCGGACGCTCCGCGACACGGGCGGCCGGACGCTCCACGGGCCGGGCTGCGGTCCGGGCGGCCGGGCGCTCCACCGGCCGGGCGGCCCGGCGGGCGACCGCGGGACGGCGGGAGACGGGTGCGGCCGCGGCGCGTACCCGCACCGCCGGTCTCGCGGCCACCGCCCGGCGCGGGAGTGCGCGGGAGGCGCGTGCGGCGGCCGCGGCGCGGGCCTCCAACCCGTCGCGCACCGGCAAGGCCGTGAGCCCGGCGTCGAACCGGAGTTCGCGGATCCGGTTCCACGGGGCCCGCACGATGTCCGGCGCCGACTCGCTGAGCTGTCGCTTCTGGATCTCCGCGCCCAGTGGGTGGTCCGCGAGTTCCGGTGTGGCCGGCAGGGCCTGGAGCGGCTTGCTGACCGCGTCCGTGCCGTGCTCCGCCTGGTCTGGGGCCGGTGCGATGACGGCCAGCGCTAACGCGCCGGCTGTCAGCACCCGCCGGGTGGACGAACCGTGCAGTGTTGCCTCCGAAATAGGCCCGGGGCACTCACGCGAATCCCATCCGAACGTGACCGATGCTGCCTGCCACGTTTATGCCGCCGTCGAAGGTGGGCAATGGGAACCCGGACAACCGTGCTTATTCCGTGGACCATGCCAACACAACATCGAATCCGCCGGGGCGTGATTCACATAATTGATCCCCGATCACGAACCGATAAACGCTGTGTTCAGCGGGGATCCGGCAGCAACACGCGTACGCCCGGAGTGGACACCTCGCTGGTGAGCATGGCCTCACGAAGCTGCACGTCAGAGGGCACGTCGAAGGGCAGAACGCCGTTCACGGTCTCGCCCGGCTCGACCTCGGAGAGCAGGGACGGACTGCCATCGTTGAGAAACTCCGCGGCCTCATCGGCGACGGCGTAGGCTACCCCGTTGGTGTCATGGACACGCTGCGCGCCACTGTCGAACAGTTCCGGCTCCCCGCCGTTGTTCGTCACCTTGAGGTCGAGCAGGCAGAATTGTCCGGCTGCCTTCTGTTCCTGGCCCTCCGGGCCGATCGACGGCACTCCACAGCGCAGTCCGGTGACGTCGAAGCCGAAACCGTCCGGCACCGCCCCACCCGGGTCGGCGACCGTGACGACGACGGTGGCCGGGGTGGTGGCGACCGCCCAGACCCCGAACGCGACGAGAGCCGCCGAGGTCACCATGCCACCGGCGATCCAGGCCCTCGCGCGCCGGCGCTGTGTGTCGGCGCCGTCCTCGTGCGACAGGACCCGGCGGGCGGGCGCCCGGCGCGTTTCGCGGGCGGGCGCGGAACGGTGTGGTGCATACGTCACTGTGTCCCCCAGCGGTCGGATGCGATGCGTGTCCGGGAAGTCGGACACGCTGTCCGTCCATGCTGGGAGCGGGGCGACCGGATGCGGCCGCGACTCGCCGCATATCCGACCTTATCGGGCATATAACTTCGTCGCGATCCCCCCGAAAGAGTGAAGCATCGTCAACGTTGCAACAGGATCTTCCCGAAGTGGTCGCCCGACTCCATCAGCTCGTGCGCCGCGGCCGCCTCCGACAGTGGGAAGGTGCTGTGCACGACCGGCTTCACCAGGCCGGCCGCCACCAGCGGCCACACCTGGTCACGGACACCCGCCACGATCCGTGCCTTGTCCGCCGCCGGACGTGCGCGCAGCGACGTCGACGACACCCGGCCACGCTTGGCCATCAACTTGCCCAGGTCGAGCTCGGCGGTACGCCCACCCTGCATGCCGATCACGGTGATCCGGCCCTCCGGCGCCAGCACGTCGACGTTGCGGGCCAGGTACTTCGCTCCGATGATGTCCAGGACGACGTCGGCGCCTCTTCCGTCGGTGTGGTTCAGCACCGACCGTACGAAATCATCGGTTTGATAGTCGATCGCCAGATCGGCGCCGAGCGTGCGCAGCCTCTCGTGTTTCGCCTGCCTCGCGGTGACCAGGACCGTCGCACCCATCGCCGCCCCCAGCTGCACGGCGAACGTGCCGATCCCGCTGCCGCCGCCGTGCACCAGCAGCGTCTCGCCCGGACGCAGCCGATCGCGATCCACCACGTTGGACCAGACCGTGCACGCCACCTCGGGCAGCGACGCCGCCTCGACCAGCGACAACCCGGCCGGCACCGGCAGGATCTGCCCCGCCGGAACGACCACCCGCTCGGCATAGCCACCGCCGGCGAGCAGCGCGCACACCCGCTCACCCACGTGGTGCCCGGTCACGCCCGGCCCGACCGCGCTGATCACACCGGAGCACTCCAGCCCCGGATAGACGGGCGCGCCCGGAGGCGGTGGGTAGAAGCCCTGCCGCTGCAGGACGTCCGCCCGGTTGACCGCCGACGCCGTGACGTCGACCACGACCTCGCCCTCGGCCGCCTCCGGGTCCGGAACCTCGGCCCAGATCAACTGCTTGTCCTCGATCACGATCGCGTGCATACGGCCGACTCTGCCCCACCGGTACGACACGATCCAAGCGCGGATGGCAGACTGGAGCGGCACTACGGGAGGATTCGCCTAGTGGCCGATGGCGCCGGTCTTGAAAACCGGTAAGGGGAAACTCTTCGTGGGTTCGAATCCCACATCCTCCGCTCGATCTTGAGCAGCAAAAACCCCCGCCCACCTGCACGAATGCAGGCAGGCGGGGTTCTCTGCGTGAGACGCTGAGTCTCACTCGATCTCACTCCGGACCGCTTGATCTCGCTCATCGCGACCATAGTGCGACCACGAAGTCGGATAGCGTCAGGTCACGCAGCGGGCCAGTCCTGCCTGCTCAACGTCTCTTCGATGCGACGGCAGGCCGCTTGGCCCTACCCTCGATGAACCTCCGCGAACATCCTTAACGAGACGTGTACCCGCGTGCGGCCAATCGGCGAGTTGGGTCGGCAGACACCCCTGCTGCGTCGCAATGAGATTGAAAGGTGACACAGCTCACATAACTCGTCTGGACTGACTAGCGGAATCGTGCTGGACTTCCAGGCCGCCAGCGGACCCGCCTGCCGACCGCCCTCCAGACAGATGCCCTGGCCAGAACCAACGGTCCCGATCAGGGCATCTGTCACTCCGGCCACGGGTACCTCAGCCCCACGGCCGCCGGAGTAGAAGAACACCGGTATCTGACGGCACTAACGCTAATGACCACGCCCTATGCAGTCGCTTGCCCGCTGACGCGACGGTGACTGCCCCTCGTCTCCCAGGGCCGGTTAGGCCAGCTTTCAGTGAAGTCGAGTCTCGGCTGTGGTCTCAGACGAGACGAGTCAGAAGCTGGTATTAGTCGCCCACTTGGCGAGCCAGACGGGGGCGTAGACGACCACATTGCAGTCAGCTTGAACATGGAGGTTGAAACCACTGCCGTACGTGTTCGACGGGAGCCGGTTACGCAGCGGCCGGTTGTAGTTGTCGTAGAGGACGAAGTTGCCGTCGGACTGGAACCTGGCGTAGGCGTGGGCGTTGCCATAGGTACCCGAAGACCAGCGGGCAGCGCTCGGGTTGTATGCGCCGCCGGTGTCGTAGAGCACGAGGTTGCCGTCATCCTGCATGACCAGGACGCACTTGCCGATGCTGACGTAGTTGTCGGGCAAGTTCGGAAGATCGGCGAACAGGTAGGTCTCGCCCGGAAGGCGCCACGTGTCCACCCCGCGGAAAGTCGCACGCGACGGCGCCGGCGTGCTGGACTCGCGGGAGACGTTCGCATAAGCCGGGTATTCCGCCGCCGCTGCTGCCGCCTGCGCGCCCACCGCCTGCTGCCCGACCCCGGGCACTTCAGCCGGGGGCTGAGACTCGGCCTGCGCAATAGGCGCAGCCCTGACCCGGGCGATCGTCTCGGGCGAGATGTCAGATGTGGTATCGAGCGTGCGCACACCTGAACGCGGCGATCCTGTCGCCGTCGAGGTGGACAAGGGCAGTGACGACGGTCCGGTCGACGCTCCCCCGAGAGGAGGGGATACGTACGCCACGTTCGCGCTGTCGGTGGGCGAGGGCTGCGGTTGAGCCTGGGCCGAGGTAACACCACTGGCGATCGCAATCATCGCCACGGTGACGGTTGACAAGCCCCTTACCAGGAGATCTTGCAGTTTCATGTCCACAGTCTTCGGTGGGCCACCACTAAGGTCCATCGATATCACCGAGTGTGATACTGGCATTACAGTCGCCCGGTCGCCGCAGAGCTCCCCACCAGAAGGCATGGCCGAAGGGGCGAAGCGCCGCCCCTCCGGCCAGCCACGGATCGAACTGCCTCGGAACCTTGCGGATTGGCCTAGCAAGGAAACCGGACTGGCGATTCAGTCCACAGGACAACCGCCAGGCCAGACTCACCTTCTTAGCGCCTTAGGCAGGGCTTCACTCTTTAACGATCGGCACCGGCACGTCGGCCGGAGGCTCCGCCTCGGCCCGCGCAATAGTCTCGGCCCTTACCGCCGCAACCTGCTCGGCGGTAAGGGGACCAGGCGCGCCCGTCGCCGTCGCCGCCGGCTCCGCAACCGCGGACGGAACGGATTCATATGCGGCATCGCCTCCGCTAGCCGGTGCGGATTCCGCTCCAGCCTGGGCTGATGTCGTCACCACCACACCGGCCACCACGACGGCAACGGTCCCAGCGAGTGTCAAGCCCAACAGGCGGCCCTTGCGGCGAGTGGAACCGGGGGTTTGCTTTGGCATGGACAAACCTTCCTCTTATCGGGCGGAGTTGCATTGACTACGGCCCATATAGCCATGCCCGCACGGAGGATCGAGGGGTGACCCTCGATATGACGCCTTCCATAGTTACCGGTCCATCTCACCACGCGTAGTGCCCGCAGTCTCACTGCGACACACCAGCCATACGACCGGCACCGTTCGCGCCGCCCGAGCCCCGATGCGTTGCTCTTCACGCTGGACAGAACCGACCTGGCCGTTCGATCCGATCGGAGTGCGACCACGATCCAGGCGCTTCCACCTCACGCGGCGGGCCAATCCTCCCTGTTCAACGCCGCTTCAATGCGCCGGCGGGCGGCTTCGTCTTGGCCCTCGATGCACTTGGCGTACACCTTCAGCAAGACGTGCACGCTGTGTCCGGCCCACTCGGCGACCTGGGTAGCGGGTACTCCCTCGTTGAGCCAGAACGAGACTGCTGCGTGTCGGAGGTCATACGGCCGTTTCGCCAACGGCGTCTTCTGCTGCGCCGGTGACAACGCGATGCGTCGCGCCGCTCGCCACACCCGGGAGTACGTCTCCCTTGACACCGGGCCATGGCCGTACCCCTGGGTGACGAACAGACGGCCGTCCGGAGCGTGCCCGAAGGCGGCGATGTGCCATCGAAGCGCGCGAACCAGCGGCGGCGGTGCGGGCACCGGGCGGACAGCGGTTTTCGCCCGGTGTTTAAGCTCACGGTCCTCTCGGATCGCTTCGCTGTCGTCGCCCCATCCCTGCCCGACGTGCTGAGTCGATCCGGAAAGGCGGAGCATGCCCCATCCTTCCTCGGGTAGCTCGCAGTCCTCGATGCGGAGGTGCACCGCTTCAGCCGGTCGAAGCGCCGCGTAATAGAGCAGAGCGAAGAACGCCACTAGGTGCGGATGCCGGTCCGCCACTACGGCGATCAGAGAAAGCGCCTGCCCTGGATTGACCACCGAACGGCGGTCCACCTCATCATCGGACTTCGGCGTGATCCACTGGACGTTGTCCATCGGATGCACCTCCAGTAGGCGCAACTCGACGGCATACCGAAGCGCGCCGTAGAAGACGGCCCGTTTCCGAGCGATAGTGTTTGCCGCAGCCCGCTTTCCGTCCAGCCGAAGCGACAGCACGTCGAGAGCCTTGCGAACCACAGCAGCGTCCTTCATGTCGTTCAGGCTGATCGTGTTGGCGGTGAGCCACCCGACCGTGGGGGCGAGGTCGTTCGGCGGCGGCCCGGCATCCCGTCGAGTCTTGTTGAAGGAGTAGACATATAGGACTCGACGAATTTCCTTGTCCGGGGGCGCACCGCGGTCCGTTCGAAGCAAGGCAAGCGTGACGTTCGCCAGCGCCTCAGCGATACTCATGCGCTGCTTCGCTGCCGCGCGAGGCCACTTCATGTCGACGAACGCGACCGCGTGGTCGTACCACGATCGAGAGTTGAGTTCGCGCGCCATCGGTTCTGGCAGTCCGCTGGCCTCGTCGAACCCCACACCTTCACGCTGATTGCTCATCAGCTTTGCGCGGAAGCTCTCCGCGTGTGCCTTCGTCTGGAAACGGTCGCCGAAGACCTTGCCGGCCACCGTCCATCGAACGCGGTATGTGCTCCGCGGTTTGCCGGTCTTGCGATCCGATCCCTTGTGTTCCTGAATGTTCCAGACTCTCACGTCAAAGCTGATCTTCATGCTGCTTGCGGTTCCTCTCGGGCGGACAGCCAGGACTCGAATTCGGTGCGGCGGATGCGGATCTGGCGGTTGGGCATCTTGTAGTGGCGCGGTGCCTGACCGATGGCCTTCCAGCGGAAGAACGTCGATCGGGGAACCGCCATCTGGGCTAGGAATTCGTCGAGGGTCAGAAATTCGCTGGCCACGGGTTCCGGCCTCCCTGACGAGGTGTTGAGCAGCCCACTCAGCGACCGATGTGGACGCTCAGCGGCAAGGGGTGAAATGCAGCTACGCGAAGCAACACAAAAGCTTCTAAAGCGGCCTGAGAGCCACGTTGAGCCGAGATCTACGCGTCCAGGCATTGAGGGATGCGCCGATGCCGCTGTCCGGCTCTCGCGGTCGCGTGTCGGCCGTGGGCGGTGCGGGCCAAGGTGCCGTGCCAGAACTGCCACAACTGCCAGAACCTCTCGGCGGTGGGGGTTGTGGCGGTTGTGGCAGTTCTGGCAGAGGGGTTACGAGGCCCGGCGCGCGGTGAGCGGATGCACGGTCGCGGCCGGTCGGTGAACCTCGGGATTGACCAGGAAGCTCGGCGACGGCGGCCGGCCCCCGGCCCGCTTCGGGGCGGGCGGGTCGAGGGACCGGACGTAGCCGTGAGCTTCAAGCACCGACAGCGGGGCGTCGAAGTCACCAGCCGCAGGGAGCTGTGACGACTTGAGCGCGCGGAACACCTCGCGTTTGGTGAACGCCCGGGTGTCGGTGCGCTCGATCCACGCCAGGATCGTTCGGGCGTTGCGGGTGGCCCCGTCGGCACCCATGTCGTCGAACGCGCCCAGGGCGTGAGCGGCGTAATACTCGCCGATCAGGGCGGCCCGCCGGATGGTGTCGACGTCGACCGGCTTTCCCCACCGGTCGCGCAGGTGCTCGGCGAGGTGGATCAGTCCGGCGATCCGCACAACCACGCCGGTGTACTTCGACCCCCAATCCACAACGTGTGACCATGCACCGCCCGGGGCGAGCCGTGGCTCTACCTGCCGTTCGATGTTGAGAACGGCGTCGTTGGCGTCCGGGGTGAGAACCAGCACGGCCGGATCGGTCCATTCGGCGAGGGTGAGGACCAGGGCGTGAAGGTTGGCGTGATAGCGGGCGGCGGTCTCGGTGGGGATCGGGTCGGCCCCGATCTTGCGGAACCCGACCGTGTTCTCCGGCACGGAGAACAGGATCCGGGCCAGCAGGCCGAGTCCCCGGAAGCCGGGCATGCCCGCGATGTCGCGAAGGATCTCCGGTTGGACCGCGAGTCCCATCGTCAACGCGGGTTTGTCGACGTGGCCACCGTCGCGGGAGAGCCGGTCGACGCGCATCATGTCTCCGGCGTGTCCTTTGAGGAACACCTCCAGGTTCGGGGTACCGGAGTACCGGCCCGCGATGGTGGCGAAGATGCCGCCCTCCGGGGACAGGACGGCCAACCGGCCGCCCTGCTCGGCGAGGATCGATTGGGCCGTTTCGCTGGTGACGTCGTCGGCAACCAACTGCGGCTTCACCGGAACGGTGATCGCTTCGGCGTTCATCGCTGCGGCAGTCGCTTCGGCGATCAACGTGTCCCGGCCGGAAGGGTCGGCGTTGGCGGCGGCGAGAGCGGCCTTCTCAGACGCTTTGCCCGCGACCTTGGCGGAGAGTTCCGCCTCGATGATCGCGGGTGCGGTCCGCTCGATCAGCGCCTTCTCGGCGACCAGGATCGGGCCGACCATGGCAGCGAACACGGAAACGGGCCACCTCTCTCGACAGGGAGGTGGCCCGTTCGTTGATCAGGGGCGACCGGTCACCGTGATGGTGGCGGTGTTGTTGTCACGGTTGCGGTCCGGACCCGGGACACCCCAGTAGTCGGCCGTCGTGACCGTGACCGAGCCGGTCGACGTCCCCGCGGTGTCGATGCTGAGCTGGAACAGCGCGGTCGACTTCTGGCCGGCCTCCAGGTCCCCGAACTGGCAGTGATACGCCCCGTTCGACGGGCGGCACAGCTGATCATCGTAGGACACGACAGTCGCCCCGGACGGGATCGCCACCTCCACCGACGGGTAGCTGACGAGGACGTCCATACGCGCCGTGTCGATGCGGGCCGGGCCCCGGTTGCGCAGACCGACCCGCACGTCGACGACCTTGCCGACCCGGCCGCGCGCCGACGCTCCAACTGCGGCCTCATCCGGCAGGTTCTCACCGGTGACGTCGACGTTGACGGTGGTGTAGTCGTCGGACCACTCGGGATCGGTCTGAGCGCCGCCGGCCAGCCTCGCCGTCGCGGGTTTCTCGACCAGTCGCAGCGGGCCGCCCGTGCCGGCGATGTACTCCGGGTTTCGGACCTTGAACTCCTCCACCCATTTCACGGCGTCGGTCGCGGTCTGGTACTGAGACCCGCTCGTGGTCCGCATCGGCGCTGGGGCGCTCGGAAGGATCTTCAGCGGCACACCCTCGGAGGGGACGTACGTCTTGCCGGGCTCCAGCACGTCATCGATGGTGCAGTAGAACTCGCCCGGCGCATACAGACAGTTGCTGAACCGGTGCTCGAACTCGACGTTCAGCGATCCGGCGCCCGCGTTGAACACCACGCCCTGGACCGGTTTGTCGCCGGTGTTGGTCACGCCCGGCGCGAACGTGGCGGTCGAGCCCGGCGCGCCGGAGGTGCCGACCTCGGGCTCGGCGGCGAGACCGACCAGGTCTGCCAGGGCCACGTCGAACGTGCCGGTCAGCTCGCCGACGGTGACCGTCACCGCGCCGGTGTCACCGGCCCGCGCGCCCTCGATCGGCCGCACGATGAGGTTGTCCAGCGGCTCGTAACCGTGGGCACGAACGGTCAGGGCCGGAAAATCGCAGGTCAAGGTCGGCCCTTCGGCGCCGCATCGGGGCCCGCCGGAGAGGACCGCCTTGCCGCGCAGGTCACCGACGTCGGCCGTCAGCGTCAGCGAAGGAAAGGTGACCGGCTCGTCGCCGGTGTTCACCAGGACGACTGTCGAGTTCTTGCCGGCGGTGCCGATGCCGGCGGTCACGTCGTAGAGCTCGAGCGAGAGCCCGTCAGCCACCGCGGCGTGGGCCGCCGTAGGCGCGAGCAGCAGTGATGTGAAAACGAGCGCAGTGATGCCAATGCGCTTTGACACGCGGATTCCTCCCCCGTAGATGAATCGACCGCCATCATATCGATCACGGCGCCGGGACTACGCGGACCCGGGATCCGCCCTGGCCCGGCGGCTGCGGGTGGTTCAGGACCTTGTCGCACGATGGCTCGACGAACGGCCCGAGCCGTCGCTCAGGGTCGTCAGCATGTGCGCCGGTCAGGGGCATGACGTGCTCGGCGTGCTGTCACGACGGGCCGACGCCGGGCGGGTCCGTGCGACGCTCATCGAGTCCGACGAGCGCAACGTGGCTGCGGCCCGGGCAGCCGCGCCGGACGGCCGCGGGAGCTGACGACCACCGGTCGGTTCTTCAGATTCGTCTAGGAGATCGTCGGGTTCAGGATGCGCTGCGGGCCGGTGCCGCCCGCGGCGAGACGGTCGCCCGGGTTGGCCAGCTTGCACCGCTGGAGGGAGAGGCAGCCGCACCCGATGCAGCCGCTGAGCTCGTCGCGGAGCCGTTCGAGAACGGTGATCCGCTCCTGCAGCCGGTAACGCCAGCGTGCGGAGAGCCGGGACCAGTCGGCCTTGGTCGGGGTGCGGTTCTCCGGCAGCGAGTCGAGGGCCTCGCGGACCTCGTCCAGGGACACCCCGACCTGCTGGGCGATCTTGATGAACGACACCCGGCGCAGCTCGGCCCGGTCGTACCGTCGCTGGTTGCCGCTGGTGCGTGACGCGTGAATGAGCCCCTCGCGCTCGTAGAAGCGCAGGGCCGACGGCGCGACGCCGCTGCGGGCGGAGAGTTCGCCGATGGTCAGCGTCTCCATGAGACTCCCTTGAGTTGAAGTGAACTTCAAGTTGCAGCCTAGACTCATGAAGCTGCTGAGCCGAGTCACCGCGGATGTCAAACACTCCCCCAGCGCCCACTCCACGCTGGATGTCCTGTGGGTTCTCTACGACCGAGTGTTACGTATCACTCCGGAGACGGCCGACGATCCGGGCCGTGACCGGTTCCTCCTCTCCAAGGGCCACGGGCCGGCCGCCTACTACGCGGTCCTCGCCGCAAAAGGCTTCTTCCCCGAGGAGTGGCTCGACGACATGGGCGGCTGGGACAGCCCGCTCGGCCACCACCCGGACCGGGTGCTGATCCCCGGTGTCGAGATCGGCACCGGATCACTCGGCCACGGACTGGGCCTGGCCGTCGGAACCGCGCTCGGCCTGCGGGCCCAGGGCTACCTCGACACCCGGACGTTCGTGCTGCTCGGCGACGCGGAACTGGACGAGGGATCGAACCACGAGGCGATCGCCTACGCGGCCGCGATCCGGCTGCCGCTCACCGCGATCGTCATCGACAACCGCAGCTCGACGCACGGCTGGCCGGGCGGAATCCCGGCACGGTTCCCGAACTGGGGTGTCTCCGTGGTGAACGGGCGTGACCGCGACGAGATCGAGCGGTCCCTGCGCATCGTCGAGGACCGGCCGCGTCTGGTGGTGGCGGCGCTGTGAGAGACACCTTCATCGCCACGACCACCGCCATCCTCGACGAGGACCCGCGGACCGCGCTGGTGCTCGCGGACATCTCGGCCGGCTCGTTCGACGGCGTGCAGCGGCGCCATCCGGACCGGGTCCTCAACGTGGGCATCCGCGAGCAGTTGATGGCCGGGGTGGGCGGCGGGCTGGCACTCACCGGGATGCGGCCGTTCCTGCACTCGTACGCGCCGTTCCTGATCGACCGGGCCTACGAGCAGATCAAGCTCGACTTCGCGCACCAGGACGTGGGTGCGGTGCTGGTCAGCATCGGTGCTTCGTACGACGCGGCGGCCGAGGGCTACACGCACCAGTCAACGGGCGACGTGGCTCTGCTGGACACCCTCGACGGCTGGACCGTGCACGTGCCGGGGCATCCGGAGGAGGTGGCGGCGATCCTGCGCGACGCGGCCCGGCACGACGACCGGGTCTACGTACGCCTCTCCACGCAGGAGAACAGCCGTTCCCACCCCGGAGCCGGCCTGCATGTACTGCGGCAGGGCGGCCCGCTGGTGGTGGCCGTCGGCCCGATGCTCGATCCGGTGCTGGAGGCGACCCGTGACCTGGACGTGACGGTGGCCTACACCGGCACGCCACGACCGCTGGACGCCGCCGGGCTGCGATCGGCCATGCGTACCGGTGAGATCGTGGTCGTCGAGCCCTACGCCAAGGGAACCTCGGCCCACCTGGTCAGCGAGACGCTGAGCGGGCTGCCGCACCGGTCACTGCATCTGGGCGTCGGGCGCGCCGAGGTGCGACGGTACGGCAGCCGGCACGACCATGCCCGCGCTCACGGCCTGGACCCGGCCGGGCTGCGCCGCTCGATCGAGGCGTTCCTGCGAGGTTAGACGCAGACCGGCTTCGCGGTGAACGCCTCACGCAGCAGCGACTCGGCCCGCCACACGGTGTCCGAGTCGCCCAGCCGCATCCGGAACCGTTCGCGCACCCCGTCGATCGCGGTGACCGACAGCTCGATACCCGGCCGGGACAGATCGAGGCACCAGGTCACGTTGCTCAGGTGGCGCAGGTTCGCGTTGAGGTGCAGGCGCAGCCGGTGCAGCGGCCGGGTGTCCTGGGTGACGACCAGCCGGCGGGCGGTCATCAGCAGGAGCCAGTCACCGGAGAGCGGGGCGCCGGGCCGCACGCAACGCGCCACCAAGAGAGCGGGTTCGTCGGCGTCGACGCAGCTCCGGAAGATCGGCAGATGCCGGTTCGCCGCCGGCAAGGCCGCGGCTGCCTCAGCCGCGGGGTGGAACGTACTCAAGAACACGTCCATGCAGTGTTAACGGAGTATGAATCGAGGAAGAGGCGGGCGTCGCCGCTGAATATCGGATTACAGCGGCGCCGCGAAAGTCGTCGGTGCCATTCTGCGATAGTGATGCGATGCAATGGCGAGTGAAACCGGCGCTTCCGGTCGCGAAGCTGATCGGGGCGGCCGCGCTGCCCGCCCTGGTCGCCGTCTTCGCCCGCGACGACCTGGCCCGCTGGCTGCTCGCGGGAGCCGTCGCGACCGGCATCATCGTCTGGGCGGCGCGCGATCTGCTCCATCCGGTCCGCCTCGCGGCGGACGACGCGGGCATCACCGTGCTCACCGGGTTCGGGCGGCGGCGGCATGTTCCATGGGATCAAATCGAGGCGGTACGGGTGGAGCGCGCCCGCCGCAGCGACGTTTTGGAGATCGACACCGGCGAAGCCATATACGTCCTGAGTGAGCCGCAATTGAACGCCGACCCGCACGAGGTCGCGATGACGCTGGCCGATCTGCGCCCGGTCAGTTGAGCAGCGCCGACGTCCGCATCCAGGCCGCCACCAGGATCATCACGAGAAGCACGGCACAGCCGACGAGTTGCTTGACCGACCGGTGTGGCAGTTTCGGGTAGACCAGGGCCGCGGTCGCCAGACCACCGGTGACGAGACCACCGAGGTGACCGGCGATCGAGATGCCCGGCACGGTGAACGTGAAGATCACATTCATGATCAGGGTCGACATCATCGGCCCGGAGTCGCGCACCAGCCGCCGGTTCACCACGATGACGGCGATGATCAGGCCGAATGTGGCAGTGGAGGCGCCGGCGGACATCTGGTTGCCGGGCTGGAAGACGTAGGCCGCCACGTTGCCGCCGAGACCGGCGAGCAGGTAGAGCGCGGCGAACCGGAGCGGGCCCAGCTGGACCTCGAGATAACGGCCGACCTGCGCGACGAGCATCATGTTGAGCAGCAGGTGCACCACGCCGTAGTGCACGAACATCGCGGTGAACAACCGGTACCACTCGCCGGCCGCGACGCCGTGGATCGCCTCGTCATACCAGGCGTAACCGAGAACGGCACCCCACTCGGTCAACGGGGTGCTGCTGCCGAACAGGTTCCAGGTGCCGCCGCCGACGATGGCGCGCGGACCACCCAGGATCGCCGACACGATCATCACCAACGAGTTGATCACGATGATCGAGGTGGTGACGTAGCCGAGCTGACCGGCGCGGCTACCGCCGAAGGCGGTGCGCGCCGGTCGCTGGCTGCGACGGCCCTCCTTGACGCACTCGGGACAGTGATGGCCCACGACCGCGTCATTCATGCAACTGGTGCAGATCGGACGATCACACCGGCTGCACCGGAGCAGAGTCTCGCGTGACGGATGCCGATAGCACGCCGGAGCCGTCGACGGAGCCTCACTCATGGCACCAAAGGTACCCCGAGGCTCAGGAGCGCTCGATCACCACTCGCTCGATGACGACGTCCTCGCGGGGACGGTCGCCCGGGCCGGTCGGGGTGTTGGCGATCGAGTCGACGACCTTCGCCGACTGGTCGTCCGCGACCTGACCGAAGATGGTGTGCCGACGGTTCAGGTGCGGGGTCGGCGCGACCGTGATGAAGAACTGCGAGCCGTTGGTGCCCGGGCCGGCGTTGGCCATGGCCAGCAGGTAGGGCCGGTCGAAGAAGAGCTCCGGGTGGAACTCGTCGCCGAACTGGTAGCCCGGGCCGCCGCGGCCGGTGCCGGTCGGGTCGCCCAGCTGGATCATGAAGCCGGCGATGACCCGGTGCGAGATGGTGCCGTCGTAGTACGGCCCGCTGCCCGGCTGGTTGGTCCGGGGGTCCTTGTAGTCCTTCGTGCCCTCGGCGAGCTCGACGAAGTTGCGCACGGTCGCCGGAGCGTGGTCCGGGAAGAGCTGCAGGCGGATCACACCGTGATTGGTGTGCAGGGTGGCGTAAAGGTTCTCGGCCACGGGTACTCCCGTCATCGTGATGGGCTGTTCTCGTGCAATTCGGATCCTCCCCCATGTCGGGGATCCGGCCGCGCGGGGGTACCCGAGAAGGCAACATGGCTGGGAGAAACCACAGGAGGTGGGCACTGGTGTTCGCAACGATTCGCCGACGGAGCCGGAAAGCGCGGATGCGCAATGAGCTCGGGCAGAGCGTCGACCACTTCAAGCGCGCGGCCTCGATCGCGGCAACCGAGACCAGCGCGACCGTCGCACCCAAGATCAATGCCGCACGGGATCGGGTCCAACCGGCCGCCAGCGCGGCACGGGACGCCGCTTCGCAGAGCTGGGACAGTGCGCTCGCCGCACTGACCGCCGCGTCGGAGAACGTCCGGCAGGCCGGCAAGACGACCCGCAAGGCGACGCGCAAGGAGCTGAAGGCCGAGCGCAAGCAGGCCCAGAAGCTCCAGAAGAAGGCGGCGAAGGCGATGGGCCGCAAGAAGAGCCGGGCCGGCCGCCTCGCCGGCTGGGCGCTGATCGGCACCGCCATCGGTGTCGGCGCCGCGTATGTCGCCCGTCGCCGCCGTGAGGCGCAGTGGGACGAGTACGAGCCGGCGTCCCGTTCCGGCGCCGACGACGCCGCGTTCGAGCCGATGGAGCCGACCGCCTACACCGGTAGCGCGAACGGCACCGCCACCGAGCAGAGCAAGAACAAGCAGGAACCCCGGTAAGTGGCGACTACCGCCGGCCGGCCCGCACCGGATCCAGGGCCGGCCCGGCGGGTAGGTACGCGACCAGCTGCGCCGGGATCCGGGCGGGACGGACACTCCCGTACCCGAACCGGCTCAGCAGGTCACGGCTCGCCAACGGGTGGTACAGACCCGCGTCGGTGATCAGGCTGACCGTGCCGCTGCCCTCCGGGGCGTCCGGTGAGGCGGTCGCCTCCACCAGGGCGCCCTTGCCGCGGGCCACATGCACCAGGTCGACCCGGGCCTTGCCGGCCGGGGCGGTGCCGGCCGGGATCGTGGCGTTCACCGTGATCGTGTCACCCGGCATGGTGACGCAGGCGCTCGCCGGCGCCTGGGCCAGCGTGGGGACCGTGGCGGGCAGGCCCTCGGCCGCACCGCCCAGCTGCACGTCCGACGGCGGCAACTTGACGAACACCTCGGCACCCACCTTGATCGGCGTGGTTGCCAGCAGTCTCGCCTGCATCTCGGTGAGCGCGGCGATGCCGTCGGCCAGCACCACGGCGAACGTCTTCCCGTCACCGGTCAGCACCTGACCGACCTTGCGGCCGGCGATCACCGAGCTCTTCCGCCCGGCCGGGATCACCGGCGCGGCCAGATCCGGACCGGCCGGCACCGCGTCGGCCCAGGCGGTCGAGACGAGCCAGGGACGTGTGCCGTACCACCCGAGGGCACGCTCGATCGCGTCGACGCGGGCGGCGGGTAGCAGGTGCCGCTTACCCGCGATGACCAGATGGGTACGCCCGGACGCGTCCCGCACCAGCAGTCCACCGGCCTGCGCGCTGCCGCCGGACATCGCGGTACCGACCACCAGCGTGCTGCGCGGCCGTCCAGCGACCGTGTCGGTGCACACCGACCAGGCCCCGCCGAGCAGGTTCACCGCGGCCGGCAGCGCGTCCGGCGCGTCCGGGATGCCGAGCGTCGCGCCGAGCGGGATCCTGGCCAGCTTGTCGGCCGGCACCGTCTTCAGCGACGGCGTGTCCCCGTCGATCAGCAGCAGGCCGGACGTGTAGTTCAGCACCGGGTGCAGCTTGCCGTCGGACTTCAGGTAGACGTACCGCGCTCCGCTGTTCTTCTCGACCAGCACCGCTGTCGTGTCGTTCGCCTCGGCCATGCTGTGACCGGTGAAGAGCCCGTAGACCGCGAAGCCACCGACCGTCAGCGCGGCGACGAGCAGGCCGACGAGCGCGGTGACGCCGGCCCGGCGCAGCGGTGACCGGTGTGGATCCGGGTCGTGCGAGACCAGCGCCGCGACCACACGCTGCACCGAGTACTGATACGAGTGCAGCTCATCCTGACGCGACGGCACCACGGCACTCTAGCGGCCGTTCTCGATCCCGTGGGGGGTCACAACCACCCGTTGCGGCGCAACGCACGGTAGAGCACGACCGTGACCAGCGACAACAGCGCGATCAAGGCCGGGTATCCGTACTTCCAGTCGGTTTCCGGCATGTAGTCGAAGTTCATGCCGTAGACGCCGGCGAACGCGGTCCACACGGTGGCGATGGCGGCCCAGGACGCGATCTTGCGCATGTCGTTGTTCTGGTCGACGGTCACCTGCGCCAGCCGGGCCTGCAGGATCGAGTTGAGCAGGTCGTCGTAGGAGGAGACCTGCTCGACCGTACGCGTCAGGTGGTCCTGCACGTCCCGGAAGTACCGCCGGATCTCCTTGGGCACCACGCCCTGGCTCGACGTGATCGACGCGAGTGGCCGCTGCAGCGGGACGACCGCCCGGCGGAACTCCACGAGCTCTCGTTTGAGCTGGTAGACCTGCTGTATCGGGGCGATGCGGTCCCGGGAGAACACGCCCTCCTCGATGAGGTCGAGGTCGGCCTCGAAATCGTCGGCCACCTCGAGATAGTGGTCGACCACCCGGTCGGTCACCGCGTAGGCGACCGCCCACGGACCCTGCTGCAGCAGCGCGGCCCGCTGTTTCTCCAGGTCGGCGCGGACCGGGGCCATCTCGGAGGCGTCACCGTGCCGGACCGTGATGACGAACCGCTCACCGATGAAGATCATCATCTGACCGGTCTCGACCACCTGTGAGCTCTCGGTCAGCTCCTGGTGCGGTACGTACCGTGCCGTGCGCAGCACCAGGAAGTGCACGTCACCGAACTGCTCCAGTTTGGGGCGCTGCTCGGCCTTGACCGCGTCCTCCACGGCCAGCTCGTGCAGACCGTAGACCTGGGCGATCGCCTTCATCTCCAGCTCCGCCGGCTCGTGCAGGCCCAGCCAGACGAAGGCGCCGTCCTGCCGGCCGGCCTCGGCGAGCGCCTGATCCGGGCTGAACTCGCCGGGCAGGCGCTTGCCGTCGAGGTAGACGCCACAGTCCACCACCGAGGACGGGGTCTGGCCGTCGAAACTGACCTGGCCCGGATTGTCACCGTTGTTGAGCAGGCCCCGCATCCGGTCGGCCCACATCTTGCCCAGGGGCCGGCCACGAGTCCACGAACGCTCCGTCATGCTCGACCTCCCCCGGTGCGACGACAAACCAGCCGAGGGTACCCGCGCCGGGCGAACATGAGTCCACCCGGCGCGGAACACGTCAGCCCCGTACCTCTTCGATCGCCTCGGCCAGCCGCCGCACACCCTCGTCGATCTGGTCGACGGTGACCGCGGAGTAGGCGAGGCGCAGCGAGCTGTTGCCGCCCTCCAGCAGGAAGTCGCTGCCCTTGACGACCGCGACCCCCTTCTTCATCGCGGCCGGGAACAGCTTGTCGACGTCGACGTCCGACGGCAGGTCGACCCAGAGGAAGTAGCCACCGTCCGGCTCGGTGAAGGTGGCGCCGGGGATGTGCTTGCGGATCGACTCGGCCAGCACCCGAGCCCGTTCGCCCAGCGCGGCACTGACCGTCTGGACCGACTTCTCGATGTCGCCGGACACACAGAACTGGTGCACGATCGCCTCGGACACCATGCCCGGAGAGATGTAGAGGTTCGTCGCCTTCTTCGCGATCGCGTCGATCAACGCGGCCGGGCCGACCAGGTAACCGACACGCACGCCCGGGCAGACCGTCTTGGTGAAGCTGGAGGCGTGCACGACCAGGCTGTTGGTGTCCAGCGACAGCATCGACGGCAGCGCGTCGCCACGGAACCGGATGTCGACATACGGGTCGTCCTCGAAGATGACGAACTCGTACTGCTCGGCCAGGGCCAGCAGCGCGCGCCGCTTCTCGTCGGAGAGCGTCACACCCGCCGGGTTCTGGTAGTTCGGAATGATGTGCGCCAGCTTCGGCCGCACCCCGGACTCGAGCAGCGCCCGCAGCTCGTCGGTGTCGATGCCGTCCGGCTGCACGGTGACCTGGTGCACCTTGGCACCGAGGTTCTGCAGGTTGAGCAGCGTCCGGTCGTAGGTCGGCTTCTCCACGACCACGTCGTCACCGGGCTTGACCAGGTGCCCGAACAGGAACGCGTCGGCCTGGAGCGAACCGTTGGTCACGATGACCTGGTCGGGGGAGACATTGTGCTTGTCGGCGATCCACTTCCGCAGCGGGAGGTATCCGACGGAGGTGCCATACGCGGTGACCCCGGCGGGATCGGCGTCGAAGGCGCGCGTGGCGGCGGCCTTGAGGCCCTCGACGTCGACGATGTCCAGCGACGGAGCGCCACGGGCAAAGGAGATCAGCTGCTCAGCGGTCATACCCGACAGCTTAGAAGCCGGGTCTATACCATTTTCTGTGTGCCCCTTGCGAGTCCTACGGATGGGACACATGCCGTTATCCTCGCTGGGCACCCCTCATCGCGTTGGAAGGAACCACCCCCATGATCGGTTTGGTACTCGCCGCCGGCGCCGGCCGCAGGCTGCGCCCGTACACGGACACGCTCCCGAAGGCGCTGGTCCCCGTGGACGGGGAAACCACGATCATGGACATCTCGCTCCGCAACCTCGCGGCCGCGGGCCTGTCCGAGGTGACCATCGTCGTCGGCTACTGCGCCGGCGCGGTGGAGGAGCGCGTCGAGGGCTTCGAGCAGAAGTACGGCGTGAAGATCTCCCTGGTTCACAACGACAAGGCCGAGGAGTGGAACAACGCCTACAGCCTGTGGCTGGCCCGGGACCACTTCGCCCAGGGCGCACTCATGGTGAACGGCGACACCGTCCACCCGGTCAGCGTCGAGCACACCCTGCTCGCCAAGCGCGGGCCGAGCATCCTCCTCGCTGTCGACACAGTGAAGAAGCTTGCTGACGAGGAGATGAAGACCGTCTTCAATGAAGATGGCCAGCTCACCAAAATCACGAAGCTGATGGACCCGGCCGAGGCCTACGGCGAGTACATCGGCGCCAACATCATCGAGGCGTCCGCGGCCGGCAAGCTGGCCGACGCGCTCAAGGCGACCTTCGAGAAGGACCCGAACCAGTTCTACGAGGACGGCTTCCAGCTCTACGCCGACCGTGGCAACGAGGTGCGGGCCGCGGAGATCGGCGAGGTCTCCTGGGTCGAGGTCGACAACCACGAGGACCTGGCGAAGGCTCGGGACATCGCATGCCGCTACTAGCCCGTAGCGTCCAGACCCCGCTGCACATCGAGGTGCGGCGGGGCGCGGTCGCCGACCTCGGCAAGATCCTCGCGGACGGGCGCATCTCGTCCGGCGGCGAGGTCGCCGTGGTGGTCGGGCCGGGCCTCGGCGAGAAGGTCGTCGACCTGCTCCGCCCCTCGCTGAACTCGGCGGAGATCTACGTCACCGGCGGCGGCACTCTCGACGCCGCCCTGGAGCTCTCCAACAAGCTGCGCTCCGGCCACTTCGACGCGGTCGTCGGCATCGGCGGCGGCAAGACCGTCGACACCGCGAAATACGCGGCGAGCCGCTGGGGCCTGCCGATGGTCTCGGTCGCGACGAGCCTCGCCAACGACGGCATCGCCTCCCCGGTTGCCAGCCTGGTCAACGACGGCATCAAGGGGTCGTACGGGGTGCACATCCCGTTCGGCGTCATCGTCGATCTGGACTTCGTCGAACACGGACCGGAACTGGTCAACCGGGCCGGCATCGGCGACGTGATCAGCAACATCAGCGCCCTCGCCGACTGGGAGCTGGCTCGTCAGGTCCGCGGCGAACCGGTCGACGGCCTGGCCGCCTCGCTGGCCCGGATGGGTGCCGAGGCGGTCCTGACGATGCCCGGCGACATGTCCGACGACGCGTTCGTCACGGTGCTCGCCGAGGCTCTGATCTCCAGCGGCCTGGCGATGGCGGTGTGCGGCAGCAGCCGGCCGTCCAGCGGCGGCTGCCACGAGATCATGCACGCCATCGACTCGCTCTACCCCGACACCGCCTCACACGGCGAACTGGCCGGCATGGGCGCGCTGTTCTGCACGTTCCTGCGGGGCGACGAGCGCCGGCTCAAGCAGATGTCCGACTGCCTGGCCCGGCACCAGCTGCCGCGTACGCCGTCCGACGTCGGCCTCGACGCCGACCAGTTCGCGCGGGTCATCGAGTTCGCGCCGCGGACCCGCCCGGACCGGTACACCATCCTCGAGCACCTCGCCCTGACGCCGGAGGAGACCCGGCAGAAGCTGGCCGAATACAACGATGTCATCGCGACCCTCTGACCACGGCACCGGGCGCCCCCCC
>NZ_JBHSBL010000017.1:0-64036 GCF_042650585.1 Actinoplanes subglobosus | reverse complement strand
GGGGGGGGCGCCCGGTTTGAAAACCCCGGCGCGGCGCCCGCGTCCAGCGGCCCGCCCACAGCAGCCGACTACTACGCGGTCAACCGCGGCGGTGGCCTGTTCAGCGAGGGCATCAGCCAGCGGATCGGCGCACGGATCGCGGTCAGTGCACACAAGCGTCACCTGTCACCGACCGTCCTGACCATCCTCAACCTCGGTCTGGGCTGCCTGGTCTCGTTCATCGTGATCGTCGCCGCCGGCCCGGTCGCCGAGGGCAGCCTGTGGGCCGCCCCGATCGGTCTGATAGCCCTGATCGGCTGGCAGCTCGCCTACGCTTTCGACTGCTCCGACGGCCAGCTGGCCCGGGTGACCGGCCAGTCCAGCGCCGCCGGCGGGCGCCTCGACGTGCTCTGCGACGTGGCGGTGCAGTCCTCGCTGGTGGCAGCCCTGGCCGCGACCGCCAAGGCCCAGGAACCGGACACTCCCGCCTGGCTGCTGGCCGCGTTCGCCGCGACCTGGATGGTCAACCTGGTCACCTCGGTGATGCAGTCCGGCACCCAGGCCGCCAGCATGGTGACCAGCACGTCCTTCCCGGTCCGGGCGGCCAAGCTGGTCCGTGACTACGGCGCCGTGATCACCCTGGCCGGCGTGGTCCTGACCGTCGCACCGCAGTGGGCGGTCTGGTTCGTGGCCCTCTTCACCCTGATCAACGGCGGTTTCCTGGCCGCGTCGATCGCGTTCGCCGGCCGGGCCTCCCTGAAGGGCTCCTGACCACCCAGACGTCCAGTTCGCGAGCCGTCGCCCGGACAGGTCACCGGCAACCCACAACCTGCCTCCGCGACGGCCCGCGCCCCTCACACACCGCCAGCCGTGAGCAGCGGCGGCGGAGGCGGAGAGCAGCGGCGGCTAAGGCCTGCTGGGGAGGGTGCTGGACATCTCCGTGTAGACGGCGATCAGGCGCGGAGTCAGGACACCTGGGTGGAAGTGCTCCTGGTAGCGGACCCGCGCGGCGGCGGCAGCGGTGGCCGCGCCGGACCGGGCGACCGGCAGCGCCGCGGCGAGGGACGCCGGGTCCGGCTGGGCCAGCCAGCCGGCGGCGGCCGGACCGGTACCGACCATGTAGGGGATGCCACCGACCGCGGTCCCGAGCACGGCCCGCCCCGACGACATCGCCTCCAGAATCACCGTGGGCAGCACGTCCTCCCAGGTGGGAACGGCGATGACGACCGCTGAGGCCTGCCGGGCCGCGACCATGCCGGCCCGGTCGAGCGGGCCGAGATAGGTGACGTCGGATCGTTCGGCGGCGGCCGCTTCGGCCAGCGGGCGCAACTCACCGTCGCCGGCGATGCGCAACGGGCCGAGGCTGCCGTCCGGGTGCTGCCGCCAGGCGTCGAGCAGCAGGCCGAGCCCCTTCTCCGGGGAGAGCCGCGCGCCGTAGAGGAACCCTTCACCGAGCGGGGCGGGCGTACCGGGATCGGGCAGTCCGTTCGGTTTGATCACGATGCGGTCGGCGGGGATGCCGTAGTCGGTGAGATGCGCGGCGATCTTGTCGGTGAGGGCGATGTAGCGGTCGACCGAACGCCAGGTCGGCCGGTGCAGCGCCAGGGTGGTCGCCATGATCGCGCTCTGGGCGGCGGAACCGCGGTAGCAGCGGTTTTTGATCGCGGGCAGCCCGACGAGCTTGCCGCGGCAGTCGTGACAGTTGTGCCCGTCGCGGAAGTAGAGGCCGGACGAACAGACCTGCCGGTAGTTGTGCACGGTCTGCACGACCGGGACACCGTGGGCGTGCGCGGTCCGGATCACCCACGGCGACAGCAGCGGGTACGGATTGTGCAGGTGCAACACGTCCGGGCGTTCGGCCCGCAGCACCGCGGCGAGATCACGCTGGGCGTCGGCGCCGTAGACCGGGGAGATCGGCAGCAACGCCTTGCGCGCCGCCGACATCGTGTCGATCGAGTCGGAGCTGCGCTGGAACGGGATCACCTCGACGCCGGCCTCCCGCAACTGTCCGATCTCCGTGTCGACGATCACGTTCTCGCCGGAGGGGATCGCCTCGCGGTACCGGTTGTGCGCCACCACCACCTTCATGAGGCGAGACGCTACCGTGAGGGAGTGCCCGAACTCCCCGAGGTCGAGGCGCTCGCGGCCTACCTGCGTGAGCGTGCGGTCGGCCGTGCCGTGGAACGCTTCGAAGTCGCCTCCTTCAGCGCCCTGAAGACCTATGATCCGCAGCCGTCCGCGCTGGCCGGGCTGCCGGTCACGAGTGCGGGGCGGCACGGCAAGTTCCTCGACGTCGGTGTCGGCGACGAGTTGCACCTGATCGTTCACCTGGCCCGGGCGGGCTGGCTGCACTACCGGGAGTCGTTCAAGTCGCCGGCCCCGCTGAAACCGGGCAGTGGCCCGATCGCGGTCCGGGTGCGGCTGGACGACGGTTCCGGTTTCGATCTGACCGAGGCCGGTACGCAGAAGTCGCTGGCCGCCTATCTGGTGCGGGATCCGCTGGAGGTCCCGGGGGTGGCCCGGCTCGGCCCGGACGCGCTGGCCGTGTCGCTGGAGGAGTTCGCGACTCGCATCCGTGGGCGAAAAGGACAGATCAAAGGGGTCCTCGTCGACCAGGAGGTGCTGGCCGGGATCGGTAACGCGTATTCCGACGAGATCCTGCACGCCGCGAAACTGTCCCCTTTCGCGCTGACCGGAAAACTGAGTGACGAGCAGGTCGCCACGCTGTTCGAGGCGATGCGCGCGATCGAGACGGACGCCGTGGCCCGGTCGGTGGGACAGAAAGCGGCCGAGCTCAAAGGCGAGAAACGCGCTGGTATGCGGGTCCACGCCCGTACCGGCCTGCCCTGTCCGGTGTGTGGCGACACGGTCCGTGAGGTGTCGTTCGCGGACAAGAGCTTGCAGTACTGCGCGACCTGCCAAACGGGAGGGAAACCGCTGGCCGACCGGCGGCTGTCCAAGCTGGTGCGGTGAGCCGCTACCGAATGATGACAGTGCGTATACATCACGATTGCCGCCGTCACGTCACCTTCTCTATCGCCGATCCATCGGTATAGTGGCCCGGTCCCTGGCAACCGTCTTGACGCGAACGGGTATCGGCGGACCCGCCGATGATCCCAAGGTCGTGGCGGTGCGTAATCTTTTTCCGGATGCGGGAGGACGTAGGCGGAGTGACTACTAGCCTGCATCGCCCAACTACCGACAGCAGCCGGAGCAGACCCGTGCGGTACGACAGCTTCGAGTGGCAGGAACAGCAGCCGCCGAGCAACGGGGTGCCGCGGAACGCGTGGGGCCGACAGAGCCGCAGACGTTCCCGCTGGCACCGGCCGTACACCTTCGCGCTGGTCCTGCTCGATCTGCTCTCCACTCTCGGCGCCAGCTGGATCGCCAGCACGTTTCTGGAGAAATCGCGCGCCGGCCTGAACCAGTCCTGGCTCTTCCTCGAAGGACCGGAACTCTTCAACTTCTTCGCCTACATCGTGCTGCCGCTCGGCTGGCTGGTCATTCTCTGGACCAACGGGTCGTACGACCGGCGTTATCTCGGTCTTGGCAGTGAGGAGTTCAAGCGGGTCGTCCGTGCCTCGGTGACCGTCGTCGCCGCGGTCTCGCTGCTCGCGTTCGCCACCAAGGCCGACCTGTCCCGTGGCACGGTCGCCACGGTCTCGGTCAGCGCGCTGCTCCTCATCCTGCTCTGCCGTGCGCTGGCCCGGCAGGTGCTGCACGTGGCGCGCCGGCACACCGGTCACGGCGCGCACCGGATGGTCCTGGTCGGCACGTTGCCGGAGGCGCTGGAGGTCTACACCGCCGTCACCCGCAGCCCGGCCGCTGGTCTCATCCCGGTCGCCATCCACCTGACCGACGGTTTCGCCGCCGCCCGCGGCATCGAGACGCCGGTTCCGGTGTACGCCGGCCGCGACGTGTTGTCGCTGGTCCGCGAGGTCGGTGCGGACACGATCGCGGTCTGCGGTTCGGCCAGTTCCGAGCCCGGTGAGCTGCGCCGCCTGGCCTGGCAGCTGGAGGGCACCGGCGTCGACCTGGTGGTCGCGCCGCAGCTCACCGATATCGCCGGCCCGCGGGTGCACATCCGCCCGATCGAGGGTCTGCCGCTCCTGCACGTCGAGGAGCCGACCCTGTCCGGTCCCGGCTGGCTGGTGAAGAACCTGATGGACCGGGTCGCGGCGGGTCTCGGCCTGCTGGTGATCAGCCCGATCCTGCTGTTCATCGCGCTCGGCATCCGGATGTCCGACCCGGGCCCGGTGTTCTTCCGGCAGACGCGGGTCGGTCACGACGGCCGGACGTTCCGGGTGTGGAAGTTCCGGACCATGTATGTGGACGCCGAGGAGCGCAAGGCCACGCTGGACGAGCTCAACGAGACCGACGGCATGCTCTTCAAGATGAAGCAGGACCCGCGGATCTTCTCGTTCGGGGCGAAGCTACGGGCCACCTCGATGGACGAGCTGCCTCAGCTGATCAACGTGCTGAAGGGCGAGATGTCGCTGGTCGGCCCGCGCCCGCTGCCCGCGGACGACGGCGATTACCTGGGCGACGTCCGGCGGCGGCTCCTGGTGCGTCCCGGTATGACCGGCCTGTGGCAGGTCAGCGGCCGTTCCGACCTGTCCTGGGACGAGGCGGTCCGGCTGGACCTCTACTACGTGGACAACTGGTCGCTGACGTACGACCTGAGCATTCTCTGGCGCACCATCGGCGTGGTTCTCAAGCGTAAAGGCGCCTACTGAGCTGGCTGGCTCCGCTTCGCTCCGCGGCGGGGCTGGACTCGGAATCGTGAACCCGTCAATATCACGGGGTGAACGGGCAGGTCGGGAGCGCGGTGGCGGTGGTCGCTGTGCTCGCCGCCCTGGCCGCGGCGGTGGTCGCGGTACTGCGGCTGCGGGCTCGGCGCGGGATCGCCACGGCGATGCAGCGGGCGACCTACGACGTTCTGCACACGGCGGTGCTGGCGGCCGAGCCGCTGCGCGCCGGGCTGACGCCGGCGACGGCCGGAAAGGCGATCCGGCATCTGCGGGTCCTGGTCGGTTCGGTGGGCCTGGCGATCGTCGATGGGGACAGATGCCTGGCGTACGACGGCAGGGGCGCCCACCACGAGCAGGAGCTGATCGCGGCAGCGCACAAAGCGGTCAAAGCGCAGCGTTCGGTCGTACTCAATGGGTCTGATCTGTCCTGTGATCGTGTCGACTGCGTGGCGCGCGGTGCCGTGATCGCGCCGCTGGCCGGCCCGGGTGGTGCGGCGAAGGCCGCGCTGATCGCGGTGGCCGACGGGCAGCCGGCGCCGGGTCTGGTGCAGGCGACGCTGGAGGCGGCGCGCTGGGCCGGGTCGCAGCTGGCGGTGGCCGAGCTGGAGTCGTCGCGGGAGCGCCTGGCGCGGGCCGAGGTCCGGGCGTTGCGGGCGCAGATCAGCCCGCATTTCATCTACAACGCGCTGACCGCGATCGCGTCGTTCGTGCGCACCGATCCGGAGCGGGCCCGGGAGCTGATCCTGGAGTTCGCCGAGTTCACCCGCTACTCGTTCCGGGCGCACGGCGAGTTCACGACGCTGGCCGAGGAACTGCGGTCGATCGACCGTTACCTGACGATCGAGCGGGCCCGGTTCGGTGACCGGCTCCAGGTGCGACTGCAGATCGCGCCGGAGGTGCTGCCGGTGGGTCTGCCCTTCCTGTGCCTGCAGCCGCTGGTGGAGAACGCCGTCCGGCACGGGCTGTCGCGTAAGCCGGGCGTCGGTATGGTGAGCATCGAGGCACGTGACGCGGGGGCGGAATGCCACATCACGGTCGAGGATGACGGGGTCGGCATGGATCCGGCGGTGTTCACGCTGGACGGGTCGGACTCCGAGGACGGGCAGCACGTCGGTCTGGTGAACGTGGACGAACGTCTGCGCTCGGTTTTCGGCGATCACAACGGCCTGGTGGTGGAGACGGCGCCCGGCTCGGGTACGAAGGTGAGCATGCGGGTGCCGAAGTTCCACCCCCAGGTGCGGGCATGAGTCTCGTGGTCCTGGCCGTCGACGACGAGCCGCCGGCCCTCGACGAGCTGGCCTATCTGCTGAACGCGGACGGCCGTGTGGCGCAGGTGCACCGGGCGGGTGACGCGACCGAGGCGCTGCGGGTGCTGCGCGACACCGAGGTGGACGCGGTCTTCCTGGACATCCGGATGCCCGGGCTGGACGGCATGGAGCTGGCGCGGATCCTGCGGCGGTTCGCGCAGCCTCCGGCGATCGTGTTCGTGACCGCCTACGACGACGGCGCGGTGGACGCCTTCGACCTGGGTGTGACCGATTATGTTCGCAAGCCCGTGCGGGCCGAGCGGCTGGCCGAGTCGCTGCGCCGGGTGTCGGGGCTGCGTGCGGCACCGGCGCCGGCCGTCCCGGCCGACGAGCCGGCCATCCCGGTGGAGCTGGCCGGCACGACCCGCATGCTGCCGCGGTCGTCGGTGCGGTGGGTGGAGGCGCAGGGCGATTACGCCCGGCTTCACACGGGGGAAACATCTCATCTGGTACGGGTCTCGCTGGCAACCCTGGCCGAGAGATGGGCAAATGCCGGTTTCGTTCGCATTCACCGTTCGTATCTCGTCCAGTTACGACTGGTCACCGAGCTGCGGTTGACCGGCTCTGGTTATGTGGTGGCGGTGGACGGTGCCGAGCTTCCGGTGAGTCGCCGGCACACCCGCGAGCTGAAGGATCGCCTGATCAGAGCGGCAAAGCACGACTGGACCCGCTGAATCCACACGGTTTTCCACAGCCCCACAGGCTTGTCCACAGAGTTATCCACAGGTGCTGAGCGTCTATCCCGGATCAGTGCCAATCTGTGCCACACCCCGGTTGTGAGCACGCACACGCACGCAGGATGCATCTCCACAGGTTGTTCACATCTCCACCGCCGGCCCTGCGCAGGCGGTCAATAAGCTCCTGGCCACCGGCCGGTGAGTCACGGGGGCACACCGGCCGGCGACCAGGTTCGTCCGGGAGGTGCCAGGAGCATGGAGAGTGTCGAGCGACGGGTTCTCGTCGTGGAGGACGAGCGAGCCATCGCAGACGCGGTGGCCGCCCGGCTTCGAGCCGAGGGCTTCCTGGTGCAGGTGGTCGGGGACGGGCCGAGCGCGGTCGCGGCGGTCCGTCACACCCCGCCGGATCTGATGGTCCTCGACGTCATGCTGCCCGGCTTCGACGGCCTCGAAGTGTGCCGCCGGGTCCAGGACCAGCGGGTTCCGGTCCTGATGCTGACCGCCCGCGACGACGAGACCGATCAGCTGGTCGGGCTCGCGGTCGGCGCCGACGACTACATGGTCAAGCCGTTCTCGATGCGGGTGCTCGCGGCCCGGGTGCACGCCCTGCTCCGGCGGGCGGACAAGGCCACCGCCCCGGCACCGGTCCCGGGCCTGCGGATCGGTGATCTGGAGATCAACCAGGCCGAGCGGCGGGTGCTGCGCGGTGGCGTCGAGGTGCATCTGACCCCGACCGAATTCGATCTGCTGACCCATCTGGCCGGCCGGCCGCGCACCGTCGTGCCCCGCGAGCGGTTGCTGTCCGAGGTGTGGGGCTGGGCCGACACGTCCGGCACACGGACGGTGGACAGCCACATCAAGGGGTTGCGGCGCAAGCTGGGGGCGGACCTGATCCGTACGGTCCACGGCGTCGGCTACGCCCTGGAGGTCGACCGGTGATCAGCTGGCTGATGGTGCGCATCCACAACCTGGTCGCCCCGCTCTTCGCGTACCTGCCCCGGCCGCTCGACCCGGTCCGGTCGATCAAGGCGAAACTCTCCCTGGCGCTCGGGTTCGCCGGCGGTGTGGGCCTGCTGGTGTTCCTGTGGAGCATCGACTTCTACCGGGTCGACCTGCTGTGGATCGCCATCGCCGCGGCGCTCGGGCTGGTCACGCTGCAGGTGATGGCGCACGGCGCGACCGTGCCGCTGCGGGAGATGACGGTCGCGGCCCGGGAGATGGCCCGCGGCGACTACACCCGCCGCATCCGGACCCGGTCGCAGGACGAGGTCGGTGAGCTGGCGACGGCGTTCAACCAGATGGCGGCGGATCTGGCGGCCTCCGACCGGCAGCGGCGGGAGCTGATCGCCAACGTGTCGCACGAGTTGCGTACGCCGATCACCGCCCTGCGGGGACTGCTGGAGAACATCGTCGACGGGGTGGCCACGGCCGAGCCGGAGACGATGGAGACGGCCCTGGCCCAGACCGAGCGACTGAGCCGCCTGGTCACCGACCTGCTGGACCTGTCCCGGCTGGACGCCGGTGTGGTGCCGATGCGGCACGAGCCGATCGACGTGCCGGACTTCCTGGAGCGGGTCGCGCGGGAGGCGACGGTGAACGCCGGCGGCACCGGCCACGATGTCCGGTTCGAGGTGTCGGCGCCGCGGCTCGTGGTGCCCGGCGACCGGGAGCGCCTGCACCAGGTCTTCGCGAACCTGCTGGACAACGCGGCCCGGCACAGCCCGGCCGGTGGTGTCGTCACGGTCCGGGCCGAGCGGCACGACGATCACGTGGTGCTGGCCGTCGTGGATCAGGGCGACGGCATCCCCGCCGCGGAGCGCGAGCGGGTCTTCGAGCGTTTCACGCGTGGCGAGCGCGCCACCGGCGGTGGTACCGGGCTGGGCCTGGCGATCGCCCGCTGGGTGGTGCAGCTGCACCGGGGCACCATCGCCGTGGTCGAACCGGACGACCGGCGCGGATGCCACATCCAGGTACGACTTCCGCTTCGAGCGGTCTGAGGGGGGAACACCGTCATGTCCATAGCCACCACGCAACCTACGAACGGACAAATAGGACTTCTCCATGGCCCGTGGCCGGCCGCGAACCCCTGGAGCCGGCATTGGCCGGGACCCGGCCGCCCGGCCTCGCCCGCCACCGTCGTCGCCGTACTCGCCGCCACCCTGGTCACCGCCCTCAGCGTCCCGCTGGACCGGGCCGGCCTCGGCTGGTTCGTCACCGCGCTGGCCGGGACCGCCGCCCTGATCGCGGCCCGGGTCGTCCGGGCACCCGAGGCGGTTCCCGCCCTGGTCGGTCACCGCGCCGGCACCGGCACCCCGGACCGGTACTTCTGGGCCGCCGCGACCGTCGCACTGCTCGCGACCGGCACGTTCCGGGCGGCCGGCTGGCTCTTCGTGCTCTGCCTGCTCACCGCGACACTGACCACCGCGCTGGCCCTCTCCTCCGGCCGCTCGCTGCGGTCGATCGTCGTCACCTACGCGCTGGTCCCGATCGCCGCGAGCCGGGGCGGCCTGTGGATGGCCCGTGGCGCCGCACGACTGCGCGGCCCGGGACGCGGCGGTGACGCGATGCGGGTGATGGCCACCGTGGCGGTGTCGGTGGTGCTGCTCGTCGTCTTCGGTGCGCTCTTCGTGTCGGCGGACGCCGCGTTCGCCCGGTTCTTCGAGGCCGCCATCCCCGACCTGAGCCCGGTCACCATCGTCCGGTGGGTCTTCGTCACGCTGGTCGCCGCCCCGCTGCTGACCGCCGGGGCCTTCCTACGGGCCGCTCCGCCCACGCCGGGCCGGCTGGACCACACCGAGGGCCGCAAGGTCGGCCGCCTGGAGTGGGCGATCCCGCTCGGCCTGCTGGTGATGCTCTTCGCCGCATTCGTGGCGATCCAGCTGGCCGTCCTCTTCGGAGGCGCGCAGCACGTGGTGGAGACCGAGGGCCTGACCTACGCGGAGTACGCCCGCGGCGGCTTCTGGCAGCTCTGCGTCGTCACCGCGCTGACCCTGGTGGTGCTCGCCGGCGCGGCCCGCTGGGCACCGCGGACCGAGCGCGCCGACCGGATTCTGCTGCGCGTGGTGCTCGGCGCCCTGGCAACGCTGACACTGGTGATCGTCGGGTCGGCACTGCACCGGATGAACCTCTACACCGAGACATACGGCCTGACCCGGCTCCGGCTGCTCGTCGCCTTCTGCGAGGGCTGGTTCGGGCTGGTGCTCGTGATGGTGCTGGTCGCCGGCATCCGGATCCGGGCGTCCTGGCTACCCCGCGTGGCGATCGCGGCCGGTGTGCTGGCCCTGCTCGGGCTGACCGGAGCCAACCCGGACGGGCTGATCGCGGAGAACCACGTCCAGCGGTTCGAGCGCACCCAGAAGATCGACTTTCAGTACCTGGCCGACCTCTCCCCGGACGCCGTACCCGCGCTCGCCGGTCTCGACGACGCCGACCGCCGCGCCTGCCTGCTGGACGCGATCGGCGCCGGCATGCCCGCCGACGACTGGCGCGGCTACAACCAGGCCCGGGAGTCGGCCCGTGCGCTGATCGCGAAGTACCCGCCGGTCAGCCCCAGCGCCTGCGCCCAGATGTGGTACCGGTATTGACATTCGGCCGGGGGCGGACAGACTGCCGGACATGGCCGTCGACGATCCGCCCCCGCGCCCGCGCGTGACGGTCGTGCTGGCCGACGCCGCCTCCCGGCGCGGCACGGCCGACCACGGCAGCACCGACCTCACCGAGCAGACCCCGGTCGGTGAGGCGCTCGTCAAGGGCCTGGTCCGGGCCCAGCTGGCGCTCGCGCTGCGGCTCGCGCTGGTGGTCGCGGCCGGGCTGGGCACCCTGCCACTGCTGTTCGCGGTCGCACCGGCCGTCGGCGAGGTCAAGGTCTTCGGGGTGCACCTGCCCTGGGTGCTGCTCGGGGTGCTGTCGTTCCCGTTCCTGGTCCTGGTCGGCGCGGCCTACGTGCGCTGGGCCGAGCGCAACGAGCAGGACTTCGCGGCCCTCATCCGCAGGCCGGAGCAGTGAACCCGTACCTGGCGCCCGGCCTGGTCCTGGTCCTGCTGCTGACGGTGGCGATCGGGGCGTACGGGCTGCGTTTCGCCCGGACCACATCGGACTTCCTGGTCGCCTCCCGGTCGGTGAGCCCGTCCTGGAACGCGGCGGCGATCAGCGGCGAGTATCTCTCCGCGGCGTCCTTCCTCGGGGTGGCCGGGCTCGTCCTGCGGTACGGGGTGGACGTGCTCTGGTACCCGGTCGGGTTCGCCGCCGGCTATCTGGCCCTGCTGCTGTTCGTGGCCGCCCCGCTGCGCCGCTCCGGGGCGTTCACACTGCCCGACTTCTGCCAGGTGCGGCTCCGGTCGGCCACCCTGCGCCGGCTGGCCACCGCGTTCGTGCTGTTCATCGGCTGCCTCTACCTGCTGCCCCAACTGCAGGGGGCGGGCCTCACGTTCGCCACGCTGACCGGTGGGTCGTACGCCTGGGGAGCTCTGGTGGTGGCCGTGGTGGTGACGGCGAACGTGGCGTTCGGCGGGATGCGGGCCATCACCTTCGTGCAGGCGTTCCAGTACTGGCTGAAACTGACCGCTCTGGCCGTACCCATCATCTTCTTGATCCTGCAATGGCAGGCCGACGGCCGCCCCGCGGTGACCCCGCCGCCGGGCGCGGTCTTCCCCGCCGCCACCACCGTGACCATCCAGCAGGACGCCGTCCTGGACGGCACGCTGCGCGTCGAGGAGGGCCAGGAGCTGCACTTCGCCGCCGGTGAGACGGTCCCGCGGGTGAGTACTGTGGACAGCGAGTTCGGTGACGCGTGGCTGCTGCCCGACAAGACCACGCTCTTCTCGACGTATTCGCTGATCCTGGCGACGTTCCTCGGGACGATGGGGCTCCCCCATGTGCTCGTGCGGTTCTACACCAACCCCGACGGCGCCTCGGCCCGCCGCACCACCCTCGTCGTGCTCGCCATGGTCGGTCTGTTCTACCTGCTCCCGACCGTCTACGGGGTGCTCGGCCGGATCTACACACCGCAGCTGCTGATGACCGGCAACACCGATGCCGTGGTCCTGCTGCTGCCCGAGGCCGCGCTCGGTGACGGACATCTGGGACGGCTGCTCGGCGCCCTGGTCACCGCAGGCGCGCTCGCGGCGTTCCTCTCCACGTCGTCCGGCCTGCTCACCAGTGTCGCCGGGGTGATCTTCACGGACGTGCTGCGGCCCGGCCGCAACGGTTCGATCCGTGACTTCCGCATCGCCACCCTGCTCGCCGCCGCGGTCCCGACCGGGCTCGCCCTGTACGTGTCCGACATGGACGTCTCCCGCGTCGTAGGTCTGGCGTTCGCGGTGGCCGCGTCGAGTTTCTGCCCGCTGCTGGTCCTCGGCATCTGGTGGCGGCGGCTCACCGACGTGGGCGCGATCGCCGGCCTGGTCGCCGGCGGCGGTGCGGCGATGGCGGCGGTGCTGGTGACCGTTCTGGGGCCGCCGTTGACCGGCTGGGCGGCCGAGATCGTCGGGCAGCCGGCCGCCTGGACGGTGCCGCTGGCGTTCCTGGTCATGGTCGGTGTCTCGCTGGCCACCGGCCGCCGGGTCCCGCCGGACGTCGGTGCGACGATGCTGCGTCTGCACGCCCCCGAGGCCCTCCGGACCTGAACCCCGCCGATCCTGAGCGCCACACCATCGGAACCGGTGGTGAATCGGCCGAGTTCAGGCACCGAGGGCGTCCGGCGTACCCGATCATTGATTTAAGGATCTTTAATGTTCGATCCCCGGCCGCGCGGCAGAGCGTGCTCGTAATCGTGGGCATGAGACGCACATACCGCCGCCCGGGCCAGACCGGGAGCAACCGCAAGATCGTGATCGGGCTCGTCGTGGCCGCCGTGGTCGGTGGCGGTATCGCCGTCGGTACCGGCCTGAGCAGCGCTTCCTCCGTCTGTGACGGAATGGATCAGGCGATCCGCAACAACCAGCAGTTCATCGCCGCGCAGCGCGCCAACCCGACCTCGCAGACCGAGGCGATCATCGCCAACCGACAGGCCGTGATCGACCTGATCAACGTGCAGAAGAAGCAGGCCGGATGCAGCGGCGCCGTCGCCGCCCCACCGGCCCAGCAGGCGACCACCCCGCCCGCACAGCAGGCCACCAAGCCGCCGGCCCAGGCCACCAAGCCACCCACCCAGCCGCCGGCGAACAACGGCAACACAGGCGGCGGCAACGCGGGCGGCGAGGTCGTCTGCCCCGGCTCGACCGTCACGCTCTCCGGCGAGGGCGGCGCCCCGGCCGCGTCCAGCGGGACCTTCCCGATCGGCACCACGCTGCGGGTCCGGAACCTGGACAACAACAAGAGCATCACGGTCAAGGTGGCCAGCGTCTCGGGCAGCTGCATCCTGCTCAACAACGCCGCCTTCGAGGAGGTCCGCGAGCCGGGCAAGTTCCTGATCCGGCGGGCCGTCATCGAGCGGGTCGGTTGATCGGTTCGGGCGGTCCGGGTGTTCCCGGACCGCCCGGTGGCCCGATACGTTCTTTTCATGAGCGTTCCGGCACAGCGTCCCCCTGCGGACGCCACGGCGGCGATGTCGCTGCGCGGGCTCGTCAAACACTTCGACACACGGCTGGCGGTCTCCGGGGTGAGCCTGGAGGTGCCGGCCGGTTCGTTCTTCGGCCTGCTCGGCCCCAACGGGGCCGGCAAGACCACCACCCTCTCCATGGCGGTCGGCCTCCTACGGCCCGACCAGGGCGAGATCTCCCTTCTGGGGTACGACGTCTGGCGCTCCCCCACCGAGGCGAAGGCACTGGTCGGGGTGCTGCCCGACGGAGTGCGGATGTTCGACCGGCTGAGCGGCCCGGAGCTGCTCGCCTATCACGGCCTGCTGCGGGGCATGCCCGCCGACGTCGTCGACCAGCGTGCCCGTGACCTGCTCGACGTGCTGGAGCTCGGGAGTGGCAACCGCACCCTGGTGGTCGACTACTCGGCCGGCATGAAGAAGAAGATCGGCCTGGCGTGCGCCCTGTTGCACGCGCCCCGGCTGCTGGTGCTGGACGAGCCGTTCGAGGCGGTCGACCCGGTGTCGGCGGCGCTGATCCGCGACATCCTGCAGCGGTACGTGGCGGGAGGCGGCACCGTCGTCTTCTCCAGTCACGTGCTGGAGGTGGTGGAGCGCCTCTGCTCACACGTCGCGATCATGTCGGACGGGGTGCTGCGGCTGTGCGGGACGCTGGAGCAGGTGCGCGGCGGCCGATCCTTGCAGGACGTGTTCGTGCAGGTCGTCGGTGGCCGGGTGGCCACCGGGTCGGAGCTCGCGTGGCTCTGACGCCCACCGGCGGACGGGTCGGGGTCCGGGCGTTCGTCCGGCTCAAGCTGCGGATCACCGCGAACAGCCTGCGCGGACGCCCGGCCCGGATCGCCATGTTCGTGCTCGGCCTGGTCTCCGCCTGTTTCTTCGCGGTCATCGGTCACGCCGTCTTCGCAATTCCCGGTCTGCTGGATCGGCCGGACGCGGGCGAGATCCTGTTCCCGTTCGGCGGGGCGGTGCTGATCCTCGGCTGGGTGTTCCTGCCACTGCTCTTCTTCGGCGTCGACAACACGCTCGATCCGGCGCAGTTCGCGCTGCTGCCACTGCGCCGCCGCACCCTGATCACCGGGCTGGGCGCGGCCGCTCTGGCCGGTCTTCCGGCGCTGGCCACGCTGGCCGCCACGCTCGGGATGGTGACGTCGGCGGCCCAGCTCGGCGGGGCCGGGGCAGCCCTGGCCGGGCTGGCCGGTGTGGTGCTGGGGCTGCTGTTCTGCGTGGTGCTGAGCCGGGCGGTGATCAGCGCGTTCGCCACCGCGCTGCGTTCGCGGCGGGCCCGCGACCTGGCCACCATCATGCTCGCGGTGGTGGCCGCCTCGGTCGGGCCACTGGAGTTGACACTGCTCGGGGTGCTGAACCGGGCCGATTGGGAGTCGGTCGAGTCGATCGCCCAGGTGACCGGGTGGACTCCGCTCGGTGCGCCGTACACGATGGGTCTCGATGTCGTGGCGGGCCGCGCGTGGGCCGTACCCCTGAAGATCCTGATCCTCCTCGCCGCCATCGGCGGTCTGCTCTGGTGGTGGAGCCGCACGCTGGAGCAGGCGATGGTCGGCGCGGCTGGCGGTCCGGGTCGTGGCCGGGCCGGTGTGCCGGACGATCGCGGCCCGGTCGATCAGCTCCTGCTGCGCTGGTCGCCGCGGAATCGTTTCGGTGCGCTGACCGCGCGGGAGATCCGCTACTGGTGGCGGGAGACGCGGCGGCGCGCCGCGCTGGTCACTCTCGGCATGGCCGGCGTCTTCCTGCCGCTCTCGACCGCTTTCGCGGGCGGCGGCGGCAGTGCGGCGGGCCTGGCGTTCATCGTCGGCGCCATCGCACCGATCGGTTTGGCGAATCAGTTCGGGTACGAGGGGAGCGCCTACGCCACCAATCTGGCGACCGGGGTCCCGGGGCGTCTGGAGGTGCACTCCCGGGCCGCCGCGCACGCCCTGTTCACCGTCCCGTTACTGCTGCTCGTGGCGGTGGTGACGGGTCTCGTGGACGGAGGCCCGGGACAGGTCGCGGCACAGTTGGGCACACTGCTGGCCACCTACGGCGTGGGTCTCGCGCTGGTGTTGCCGATCTCGGTGCGGGCCGCGTATGCGCTGCCGGACACGACCGGGCCGTTCTCGTTGTCGTCGGGCGGCGGGTTCAGCAAGACGCTGCCCGGCCTGGGTGCGCTCTTCGGTGCGATGCTCGGCGGTGTCCCGGTGCTGATCCTCACCCTGACCTGGCCGTGGCTCGGGCTGCCGGTGGGTCTGGCCTACGGCATCGGCGCCTATCTGCTCGGCGCGCATCTGGCCGGCACGATGCTGGACCGCCGGATGCCCGAGCTGCTGGCGGCGGTGACCCCGCGCTAACGCAGGTGACGCAGGCCGTCGCGGCGGACGAAGATGCGGCGGCGTTGAAGTGCGCTGCCGGTCGGGTCGAGGACGTAGCCCTCCAGCCAGATCCAGCCGTCGTAGGTGGCCCGCGGGTCGACCCGGATGATCCGGAGGGTCAGCGCGCGGTCGCCGGAGAACTGGACGCTCGCCTCCGGGCCGACGTGAACGACGTCCCCGGCCCGCAGCATCATCACTAGAAAATAGTTGTTGATCAATCAAAATGGGTAGCCGCATGCGCAATCTGTAATCGGCACAATGATCGGATGACGACCGACGAGCCGGGTGGCCGCATCCACTCCACCGATCCGTTCGCTGTTCCGGAGACGGAGAAGTCCCAGGTGCGGCGCCTGCGCGGCCGGTTCGCCGCGACCGTGACGCTGTGGACGGCGCCCGGTCCGGCCGGCCTGACCGTCTCCTCCACAATGATCGCCGACGGCGACCCGGGCCGGGTGCTCGGCCTGATCGACGAGGAGAGCGACTTCTGGGAGGCGGTCGCGGCGGCCGGGCGGTTCGCCGTCACCCCGCTGACCCCGGACGACCGCCGGCTCGCCGACCGGTTCGCCGGCCTCTTCCCGGCGCCGGGCGGACTGTTCGCGGCCGGCGAGTGGCAGCAGACCGACTACGGCCCGGTCCCGGCACATGCCGCCACCTGGGCCGGGTGCGTCCTCGACGGCAGCCGCCCGTGCGGGTGGGCGGTGCTACTCGACGGAGTGATCGAGACCGTCCGGGCCGGTTCGGCGGGGTCCCCTCTGATCCACTACCGGGGTCGGTACACCGAACTGACCTGACCGCCTGCCGTTTGCCGCTCAGCGCAGTCAGACCACCACTCAGCGCAGACCCCGACCGGCGGACGGTGACACGGCTCACTCCTTCGTACGGTGCCGGAAAGTCATCCCCCACGAAGGTGGTGAATCCCGTGCCGGCATCCGCCGAGAGATACCTCGAAGTGCAGCGCTCCGAGGAGTTCGCTCAACTACGTCATCGACTGCGCAGCTACATCTTCCCGACGACGGTCGCCTTCATCGTCTGGTACTCGCTCTACGTGCTGCTCTCCGCGTACGCGCGGGACTTCATGGCCATCAAGGTGATCGGCAACATCAACGTGGCGCTGATCTTCGGCGTCCTCCAGTTCGTCTCGACGTTCGGGATCGCCTGGCATTACTCGCGGTACGCCGCGCAGAAGCTCGACCCGCTCGCCGACGACATCTACAACGAGCTGGAGAACGGCCCCGCCGCCGAGCCCGCGGCCGCGGCCACCGAGGGGGGCAACTCCTGATGGCTCCGCAGATCCTCGCGGCCGAGGCGGCCGCCGGTTCCCGCTCGCTCACCATCACGCTGTTCCTGATCTTCGTGGCGATCACGCTGGGCATCACGATCTGGGCCAGCCGGCAGACCAAGACGGCCACCGACTTCTACGCCGGCGGCCGGCAGTTCTCCGGTTTCCAGAACGGCATGGCCATCGGCGGCGACTACATGTCCGCGGCGTCGTTCCTCGGCATCGCCGGCATCATCGCCCTGTACGGCTACGACGGCTTCCTCTACTCGATCGGCTTCCTGGTCGCCTGGCTGGTGGCGCTGCTGCTGGTCGCCGAGTTCCTGCGTAACTCGGGCCGGTTCACGATGGCCGACGTGCTCGCCTTCCGGATGCGTCAGCGCCCGGTCCGTACCGCCGCCAGTGTCTCCACCATCGTGGTGTCGATCTTCTACCTGATCGCCCAGATGGTCGGCGCCGGCGCCCTGGTCTCGCTGCTGCTCGGTATCAAGCCGGGCGCCACGTTCCTGGGTATGGACGCGAGCACCGCCAAGGTCGCCACGATCATCCTGGTCGGCGCCCTGATGATCATCTACGTGACGGTCGGCGGCATGAAGGGCACCACCTACGTGCAGATCGTCAAGGCGTTCATGCTGATGGGCGGCGCGCTGATCATGGTGCTGATGGTGCTGGCGCACTACAAGTTCAACCTGTCAGCGCTGCTCGGTGACGCCGCCGCACGATCCGGCAAGGGATCGGCCTTCCTGGAGCCGGGCCTGCGCTACGGCGTCGAGACCGCGGGCGACGCGGCCAAGACGTTCTACAGCAAGATGGACCTGCTCTCGCTGGGTCTCGCGCTGGTCCTCGGCACCGCCGGCCTGCCGCACATCCTGACCCGGTTCTACACCGTCCCGACCAGCCGGATCGCACGTAAGAGCGTGCTCTGGGCGATCGGCATCATCGGCACGTTCTACCTGTTCACCCTGGCTCTGGGCTTCGGCGCGGCGGCTCTGGTGGGCGGCGCGAACATCACCGCTCAGGACAAGGCCGGCAACACCGCGGCCCCGCAGCTCGCCCAGCAGCTCGGCATCGACTACCTCGGCGGCGAGACCGGTGGCGCGATCATGCTGGCCGTGATCGCGGCGGTCGCCTTCGCCACCATCCTGGCCGTGGTCGCCGGTCTCACGCTGGCCTCGTCGTCGAGCCTCGCGCACGACTTCTACGCCAGCGTGATCAAGCGGGGCAACGCGTCGGAGCGGGAGGAGGTCCGGGTCGCCCGAATCGCCGCCCTGGTCATCGGCGCGCTGGCGATCGCCCTGTCGATCTTCGCGCAGAGCCTGAACGTCGCCTTCCTGGTGGCACTCGCGTTCGCGGTGGCGGCGTCGGCGAACCTGCCGGCGATCCTCTACAGCCTGTTCTGGCGCCGGTTCAACACCGCGGGCGCGCTCTGGTCCATCTACGGCGGCCTGGCCTCCGCGGTGCTCCTGGTGTTCTTCTCGCCGGTGGTGTCCGGCTCGGCCACCGCGATGTTCCCGAACGAGGACTGGCACTTCTTCCCGCTGTCCAACCCGGGCATCATCTCGATCCCGCTCGGCTTCTTCTTCGGCTGGCTCGGCACGGTCCTCAGCAAGGAGACCGACCCGGAGAAGTACGCGGAGCTGGAGGTCCGGTCGCTGACCGGCCACGGAGCCCACTGATCTCTTCTCAGCAGTGCCACGGACCGGTGCAGTCGCCAGCACCGGTCCGTGTCCGTGTCGTCACTCCTCCCACCTTCGTGCCGAAGCACCGGCGACGGCACGGAACACCGGCGGACACTACGTAACCTGGGTGACATGTCTGCCACCACCTCTCCCAGCGGCAACTCCTCCGGACGAGCGTCCGTGCCCGGGCCGGGCCAGCCCCCGCGCGGCGACTACAACGGCTCCTCACACAGTGGTGGCGACTTCCAACCGGCCGGCCCCCGTGGGCCGCGCCCGCCCGGCGGCACCGGCCGCTCCTACGGCGGCGGCGGCCGTCGTCCCCGGCTCCGGCCCAAGTGGGGCCGCATCGCCATGGTCGCCGGCGGCATCGTCCTGGTCATCGCGATCGTCGCCGGCATATCGGCGTACGGCTACTTCTCCGGCCTCGACGACAACCTGAAGCGGACCGACGCCTTCTCCGGGATCACCGCGGACCGGCCCGGCAAGACCGTCGAGGGCGCCTTCAACATCCTGCTGATCGGCACCGACTCGCGTGACCCGGACGCCGTGCAGGACAAGGCGAACCAGTGGCGCGCCGACACGCTGATCCTGATGCACGTGCCGGACGACCACAACTCGGCCCAGCTCGTCTCGATCCCTCGTGACCTGTGGGTGAGCATCCCGACCGGGGACAACGCGCCGTGCAGCGACAGCAGCCGGGCGAAGATCAACGCCGCGTTCGCGTTCGGTGGCATCCCGCGCGCCGTCCGGACCGTGGAGTGCATGACCGACGTGCGCATCGACCACGTCATGACCATCGACTTCAGTGGCTTCAAAGAGGTCACCGACGCGCTCGGAGGCGTGGACCTGAAGGTGGAGCAGGACATCACGTCCATCCACAAGCCCTTCCGCGAGTTCAAGAAGGGCACGATGCACATGAACGGGGCGCAGGCCCTGGACTGGGTGCGGCAGCGCAAGCAGTTCGCCCGCGGCGACTTCGCCCGCATGCAGCACCAGCAGGACTTCCTGAAGGCGATCATGGACAAGGCGGCCAGCAGCGGCACGCTGACCAGCCCCACGAAGCTGAACGCCTTCCTCGGTTCGGTGACCGAGGCGGTCACCGTCGACGAGACGTTCTCGCTGACCGACATGGCGGTCCAGTTCCGCAACCTGCGCGGCGAGAACCTCACCTTCATCACCAGCCCCAACAAGGGCAGCGACACCATCGACGGCCAGTCGGTCGTGGTCGCCGACCGGGAGAAGGCGCTGGCGCTCTACAAGGCGGTGGCCGACGACAAGATGGACGAGTGGCTGGCGGCCAACCCGGTCAAGAAGTAAGCGCCGGCTGTCAGTGAGCTATGACTTCATCTTGAAACCCGAAAGACCTTCAGCTGGTGCATGAGCTGTCCGTAAGGTGATGCAGCCCCCGATCTCCCCCCTTGGAGTGCTGCATGACCGTCACGGCGCAACGGCCGTCGCCATCTGTCGTGCCACCGTCTCCACCAGGGAAACCACGCAAGCGCCGGTCACCGCTCTGGGCGCGGCTCTCCGCCACGGCCGGAGCGGTGCTGCTGATCGCAAGCGGTGGCGGCATCGTCGGCGGCAAGATGCTGATCAGCCAGACCACCGAGACGATCGAGGTCCAGGACCTCACCGGTGACGCGAAGAAGACGGTCGAGGAGGGTGGCGGCACCACCATCGAGGGCCCGATCGACCTGCTGCTGATGGGTGTCGACAAGCGGGCCAGCTGGTCCGATGACACCCTGCACTCGGACACGATCATCATCCTGCACATCCCGGCCACCCACGACCAGGCGTTCCTGATCTCCGTCCCGCGGGACACCGAGGTCGAGGCGCCGGCGTTCCCGAAGAGCAAGTGGGAGGGCGGCACGGTCAAGGCGACCGAGGCGTTCTACTGGGGCGCGCAGAACGGCGCCGGAGCGGCCGGCGGTGCTCAGCTGCTGGCCAAGACCCTCAAGAACATGACCGGGATCAGCTTCGACGGCGCCGCGATCATCAACTTCAACGGTTTCAAGGGCGTGATCGACGAGCTCGGTGGCGTGGACATGTGCGTCGACCAGGAGGTCACCTCGAAGCATCTGGGTCTCGTCGACGGCAAACCGGTCTATCTCACCGACGCCAAGAAGGAAGGCTTGACCGCGAAGCCGGTGGTGCACAAGGTGGGCTGTCGGCAGATGGAGGGCTGGGAGGCGCTCGACTACGCCCGCCAGCGGTACGGGCTCAAGAACGGCGACTACGACCGGCAGCGCCACCAGCAGCAGCTGCTCAAGGCGATGGCCAAGAAGGCGTCGGAGAGCGGCGTGATGACCAACCCGTTGAAGATCAGTTCGCTGATCAAGTCGGCGGGCAGCGCCTTCACCCTGGACCTCGGCGACATCGAGCTGGCCGACTTCGCGCTCGGCATGAAGGACGTCGCGGCCAACGACATGGTGCTGCTGCGGACCAACAGCGGCACGTTCTCCAGCAACGGCAGCGGGCGGGAGCAGTTCCGGGAGATCAGCCTGGAGATGTTCGAAGCGGCGAAGAAGGACCAGCTGGCCCAGTTCGTCCTCGATCACCCCGAGGTCGTGGCGAACGAGAAGTGAACGCCCTTTACGCTGATCGGGTGTTCGGACCTCAGGTTCCCAGCGTCACCGCTGATCAAGTCGACCCCGCCGTCTACCTGCTCGACGTGCGCGAGCCCGACGAGTGGGAGGCCGGCCACGCGCCCGGCGCCCATCACCTGCCGATGATGGAGATCCCGGCCCGGATGGCCGAGGTCCCGACCGACGGCGAGGTGGTCGTGGTGTGCCGGGCCGGCGGGCGATCCGGGCAGGTCGTGGCCTACCTGATGAACAACGGGTGGGACAACGTGCGCAACCTCGACGGCGGCATGCAGTCGTGGGCCGCCCTCGGCAAGGACGTGGTCACCGACAACGGGCAGCCGGCCCGCGTGCTGTGAGTACCGGGTACCGCCCACTGGTCTTCGCCCACCGCGGTGGCGCCGACGCACTGCCCGAGCACACGCTCGGCGCCTATCTGCGGGCGCTCGAGGAGGGTGCGGACGGTCTGGAGTGCGACGTCCGGCTGACCCGGGATGGCCACCTGGTCTGTGTGCACGACAGCAAGCTCGACCGGACCAGCGACGGCCGGGGCCGGGTCAGCTCGAAGACCCTGGCCGAGCTGGACAGCCTGAACTACGGCTCCTGGCACCCCGGCTACCCGGCCGACGCCGAGCTGCCCGATCTGGCTCGTCTGCTCACGCTGGAGCGCTTGCTGGAGGCGGTGCGCTCCTGCGGCCGTCCGGTGCGGCTGCTCATCGAGACGAAACACCCGTCCCGGTACGGTGCCGAGGTCGAGCGCCGCCTGGTCCGGATGCTGCGTCACTACGGCCTGGCCGATCCGAAACCGGACGACGACGTACAGGTCACCGTGATGTCCTTCGCGGCGCTCGCGCTGCGGCGCATCCGCGCCCAGGCACCCGCTCTGCCCACGGTCTACCTGATGGAGTTCGTGCCGCCGGGCGCCGGCCGGGGCCGGCTGCCGTTCGGCGCCCGGACCGCCGGGCCCGGCGTCGAGCTGATCAGAGCGCGCCCGTCACTGTTGCCGGCGATCAAGGCGGCCGGACATCAGGTGTACGTCTGGACGGTCAACGACGAGGCCGATCTGAGTCTGGTGCTGGAGCACCGTGTCGACGGAGTGATCACCGACCGTCCCCGGTTCGTGCTCGACCAACTCGATCGGATGTGACGTGCACCACTGAGTGCCGGTCGACCCCAGGATTCGCTTAGGTTCATCTGCCCAAAACCTCTCAGGCGAGGCAAACTCGCAGACATGCCGGACCGCCCCGACTACGCGGCCCTGACCCGTGGTCAGGTCGCGGTTCTCGGCCGCCTCAACTCAGGCGAGGCGGGCCTGTCGGTGCTCCAGCAACTCGTGCGGCTGGCCGAGGAGTCACTGGGCGCCCGAGGCGCCGCCTTCGCGGAGGCCGCCGCCGACCACGGCCGCATCATCGTGGCCACCGGGGTCTGGGAGCCGGCGCTGGGCCGCCGGGTCGACCTGCGGCCCGACCCGGTCTCCGATCTCGTCGAGGGTGTCGACCCGCGCCACGTCCTGGGCATCCGGTGCGAGCACCGCGGCCGGCCGGTCGGTTCGCTGCACGTCTGTCTCGACGACGCGCCCGACCCGGAGTTCGGCGTCGTGCTGGAGCTGCTGGCCGGCCTGGTCGGCCGGCTGTACGGGCTGAACACCGGCCTACCGGCCCACGATGAGAAGAAACCCGACACCGACCGGGATCTGTGGGTCGCGGTCACCAGCCACGAGCTGCGTACCCCGGTCACCGTGATCAAGGGGTATGCGGACACGCTCACCAATCACTGGGACAGCCTGGGCGAGCCGGGCCGGCGCGAGGCGGTCCGCGTGATCGGCACGCGGGCTGGTGAGCTGGCCCGTCTGGTGGACCGGCTGCTCTCCGCAGCGAGCGAGCAGGACGGTGCGCTCGGCAGCACCCCGGCCGGCCCGTTCGACCTGGTCGAGGCGTTGCGTGAGGCCGCCGGCACGCTCCCCGCCGACGTGCGCGCCCGGCTGCGGCTGTCGGAGATGCCGGAGGACCTGCCCGAGGCGTACGGTTCCCGCGGCTCGATCGCCACCATACTGACCGAGCTGACCACCAACGCCGAGAAGTATTCGGATCCGGACACCACGGTCGAGGTGTGTGCCGGGGCCGACGACGACACGCTCCGCTTCCGGGTCTCCGACCGGGGTGACGGCATCGCGCCCGAGCACGTGGAGCACGCCTTCGACCGGTACTGGCAGGCCGATTCGGGTCACCACCGGGCCGGTGCCGGGCTCGGTCTCTACCTGGTCCGGCGCCTGGTCGAGCGGCAGAACGGGTGGGTGTCGCTGCGCCCGAGGGAGGGCGGCGGCACGGTCGCCGAGGTCCGGCTCCCCCGGGCACTTCCCGAGTCCGAGCGCACTGCCGAGCGACATGGGGTGGCCCATGTCACCGGTTCGCGGGAATGACCGCTTACCCTGGTTCCCCGTGAGCAAGCGTCGCAAGTCCCGCGAAACCGCACCGAAGACGAAGGTGCGCGACATCTTCGTCGCCCGCCCGTTCGAGGGCCTGGCCGACGAGCCGGAATGGATCGCTCTCCGCGAGCTGGTCCCGGCCGCGTCCGCGCCGCTGATCCTCAAGCCGGAGATCGTCGAGGAGTACGGGGACCGTCCGGTGGCCCTGTCGACGGTGCTTCCGATGGCGTGGCCGGCCATGTCCCGCCGTGACGGGAAGGTCTTCATCGGCCTCCAGCGGCACGTCCAGTCCGGTGACGTGTCCCGCGACCTGGCCGTGGCGATCCTCAACGCGCTGCGGACCGAGCCCGGAACCACGGTGTCGGTACCGTCCCTGCCCGGTGAGGGCCCGCGCCTCCAGGACATCCTGGTCGACAGCCCGCTCGAGATCACCATGCACGAGGGCTTCGAGTACTGGCTGGACCCCGAGCAGATGCAGGACGTCACCGTGAAGGCGTCGCTGGAGCGGGCGAACGCCTCGATCTACCCCACCGTGCGGCTGGCCGCGGCCAAGGCCGCCTACTGGTGCCGGGTCGCCCCGGACAAGAGCCACGTCCGCTGGGTGCTCGGCGACCCGGAGGACAAGGCCCTGGACGCCCTGTCCCGGCTGTCCGCCTCGGGTGACCTGCTGCTCGGCGAGGACACCAAGTTCGCCGGCATGTTCCGGGCGCACGGCCTGCTCGTCCCGGTGTGGGATGTGCCGGGTGAGCCGGAGGGCACCGAGTTCGAGGCGGCGCTGGCCGACTTCGTGAAGCGCTACACCGACACCCTGGCCGTCGACGAGCCCCTGGACGCGGCCGCCCGGCGCGCGAAGCAGGGTTTGATCGGCCGTCAGCTCACGCTGCGCTAGACGGTTGCCGCCGGCCTCAACGGGTCACGCTGGATGGGGCAGCTCATGCAGCGTGGCCCCCCACGGCCCGAGCCCAGCTCGGAACCGCTGATCCGGACCACCTCGATGCCGGCCCGCTCCAGCTGCGCGTTGGTCTCGACGTTGCGTTCGTAGGCGACGCAGAGCCGTGGCGCGATGGCGAGGGTGTTGTTGCCGTCGTCCCACTGCTCGCGCTCGGCGGTGACCGGATCGAGGCCGGTGTCGATGACCCGGAGCCGGTCGATGCCCATCGCCTCGGCCGCGGCCTCCAGGAACGGGCGTGGTGGCCGGACCGTCAGCTCGCCGCCGGGACCGGCCGTGACCGTCCACGCCCGCAGGCTGTCGGCGAGATTCGGATACATCACCACGGCGTCGACGTCCACCATGGTGCAGACGGTGTCCAGGTGCATGGTGGCGCGTTCCTGAGCGATCGGCACGGCCAGCACGGTGTGCGCGAGACCGGCCGCGATGACCCGCTGGGCGAGCCGCTCGGCACCGGCCGGGGTGGTCCGCTCGCCGACGCCGATGGCGAGGACCTCCGGGGCCAGGACCAGCACGTCACCGCCCTCGACATGCTCCAGCGACGGGTCGAAGAGCAACTCGGCACCGGCGAACCGGGGATGGTGCCGGTAGATGGCGTGGGTGAGCGTGGTCTCGCGCCGGCGGGCCCGCATGGCGAGGCTGGTGACCGCCACCCGGTCGCGCACCCAGACCGACGAGTCACGGGTGAACAGCAGGTTGGGCAGTGGATCGATGACGAAGTCGTGCCGGTCCATCATCTCGTAGACGAGGCCGCCACCACTCGACTTGATCTCCTCATGGGCCAGGCCCGCGACCAGGATCTCGCCCAGCCGGTCCGGCTCCTGATCGGCCAGGTAGCCGGCCACGACGGCACGCAGCGAGTCGCCGAGGCGACGGGCCGACAGGACTCCGGCGGTCAGCTCGGCGCGCGCCTCCGGCAGCGTCAGCGTCTCGGCCAGCAGGTCTCCGAGGTAGAGCACCTCGACGCCACGGCCGCGCAGCGCCTCGGCGAACGCGTCGTGTTCCTCCTGCGCCCTGCTGACCCAGGGGATCCCATCGAAGAGCAACGAGTCATTGTTCCTGGGGGTGAGGCGTGCGAGTTCCGCTGACGGGCGGTGCAGCAGTACGGTACGGAGGCGGCTGACTTCACTGTCGACGTACACCCGATCGACGTTAGCCGGTACCGAGCGCTATCGGGCCGTGACGTTGTGACTAGATCTTGGGACGGCCATGCATCAGCAAGGGGCGGGGGATAGCTTGGGAAGGTGCACATGCACCATCCGAAAGAAGATGCTGTCGTGAATGCGGCATTCATCCATACTCATTCCCCTTTCTTTCCCACCCGTCACCCTGTTCCGTAGGGACACGAGCACGTACGGTAGTTGGAAAAGAGAGCCCGACTGACCTTTTGCCGGAGGTCGCAGTGACTGTCTTCCCCGCCCGCCCCGCGCTGCCCATGCCGTCTCAAACGTCCACAGCCGTGGACCGAAGGCATCCGTCCTCTCTCGTGGACGAGCCGCCGCGCATCATCACACCCACCGAGTGGGCGCGCCGTCGTCGCGCCGAGCGTGGTGTCCGCCGCCTGGAGGCAGCCGGAGCACGCGCACTCACCAGGCTCGACCGACTCGGGCCCAACTGGCACATCGTGGACTGGCCTCGGACCGATGTCTCGCAGGCCTACTACGAGCCGAACCCGGCCGACGAGCGCGCCGGATTCCTCGCGATCGGCCCGGGTGGCGTCTACGCCGTCACGGTCGTCGATCACGGTCGCGCCCGCGTCCTGATCGCCGGTGACGTGGTCCAGATCAACGGAAAGCGCCCGGAGTACGTGGTGGAGGCCCGCAAGGACGCCCGCCGCGCAGCCAAGGCGCTGACCACCGTCGTCGGGCTCAACGTGCCGGTGACCGCGGTGCTCACGTTCGTGGGCAACGGCGTGATCAGCGTCCACGGCCTGCCCAAGGACTGTCTGGTCTCCACCGACAAGGAGCTCGACCGCCTGCTCATCGCCGGTGGTGCGAAGATCTCCCCGTCGACGGCCAACAAGCTGTCCGCGGTCGCCCACCACCCGGGCACCTGGTCGAACTACTCTTCCTACAGCAACGGACAGACGGCCGCTGACAAGCGGCTGAGCCGCCGGTAACGTTCCTTGCGACGCCATCGTGGGCCGGCGTTCCGCGTCGGCCCTGCGATGTCATGAGGAGCGAGGAGGAGCCGGTGGCGCATGTTGAGCTCTCCCTCTCGGGAGCGTTCGTCCCCCAGGCCCGGACACCGTCGGAGGCCGAGTTCATCACCGGCGTCGAGCGCTGGACGATGACGGTCGCGACGGCCGAGGAGCCCTGCCTGGTGATCGACGCCGAGGGCTCGATAGTCGCGGTCTCCCCGTCCGGGAGCGAGCTGCTCGGGCTGGGCAAGCCCGCCGACGCGGTCGGCCGGCGCCTGAACGCCGCGGTGCATCTCATCGACTTCACCGCGGGCGGCGGCCGCCTGGAGGACCCGGAGGCGGAGAACATTCCGCCGCTGCTCGCGCTGCGCAGTGAGCGGCTGGCCCGCGGGCTGATGCGGGTGCTTCCGGGTGAGGGCGAGGCTCCGCTGACGATCGACGCGATCTCGACACCGCTGACGGCCGGCGACCGCATCGGCGGGACGCTGACCTTCCTGTCCCCGGTACGGTACTGACGTCCTATTTGTTCGCTAAGGTGTGTCGTTTACCGCACGCGGCAACCGTTGGACGTTACAGATCCGCAACGTAGTCTGCGAACATGCTCGATCTAGACCTGTTACCGGGTGAATACGCGGTGTGTCGGCTTCCGGCCGGCTCTACCCTGCCCGCCACGCTGACCGCAGGTCCGGACGACAAGAGCGTCATCTCGGTGACCTGGGGTGTCGACGAGCTCTCGGTCATCTGCCCCAACGACCGGGTGCCCGCCGACGCGGTCGCCGACACGGCCTGGCGATGTCTGCGGGTCGCCGACCTCAACCTGGCCATGACCGGCGTGCTCGCGTCGCTGGTCGGACCGCTCGCCGAGGCCCGGGTCAACATCGTGACCTTCTCGACGTATGACACGGATTACCTGCTCGTTCCCACGGTGCGGCTGACCGAGGCGGTCAACACGCTCACCGCGGCCGGGCACCGTATCGCCAGTTGACGATCCAGCTCCTACCATGAGCGCGTGTCCCCCCGCACACGCCTCCTCGTGCCGGCCGTCGGCCTGCTGCTCCTGAGTGCCTGCGGCGCCCCACCCGAGGCTCTGCCGACCTCACCGCCGCTGCCACGTCCCACCGGCAGCCAGCCCTCCGCCGGCGGCCCGGCACCGTCGATGATCTACACGCCGCCGACCGCGGTCACCCCGACCTACACGTACCCGACACTGCCCCCGGTCACGATCACCACCCGGCCGACGACGACTCCGCCGACCACCACCACACCGGCCGGGCCGGCGCCGTCCTACGCTCCACGGTGCACGGGCGAGCCGACCGGGCCGCAGATCATCACGCTGGCCAAGACGAGCCCCGCCGTGCCCGACAAGGACGTGAGTGTCCTGGACGGGCCGTACTGCGCGGCCGGCTGGAGCTTCACCACGATCGGGATGACCGGCGCCGAGCCGCTGTCCGTTATCGCGACCGGCACGGGTGCCTCGCTGACCCTCGTCACGGTCGGCACCGACGTGTGCAACCCGACGGTGAAGGCACAGGCCCCGGCGGGGATCCGGGCGATGGCCTGCGGTTCCTGAGCGGGCCTTGCGACTAGACTTTCGAAAATGCCCGGTACGCCGCCCACCCGCTTCGCCTATCTCGGTCCCGAGGGCACCTTCACGGAGGCGGCCCTGCGCACCATTACCGCGGCTGAGCGCGGGATCCGTACCCCCGCGCGCAGTGTGCCCGAGGCCCTCGAGGCGGTGCGTGCCGGTGACGCCGACGCCGCGCTCGTCCCGTTGGAGAACTCGGTGGGAGGCGCCGTCCCGGTCACCCTCGACGAGCTGATCACCGGCAGCCCTCTGATGATCACGCGGGAGGTGCTGCTGCCGGTCGAGTTCGTGCTGGCCGCCCGTGCGCTGACGCCGCTCGCCACGATCCGCTCGGTCGCCGCGCACCCGCAGGCCTCCGCCCAGTGCCGGCACTGGCTCCAGGCCAACGTGCCGGACGCGATCGTCGTCGACGTGCTCTCCAACGCCGCCGCGGCGATCAGCGCGGCCGCCGGTGAGCACGACGCGGCCTTGTGCGCCCCGATCGGGGTGGGCCGCAACAACCTGACCGTGCTGGCCGAGAAGGTCGCCGACCGGGCCGAGGCGGTCACCCGTTTCGCGCTGCTCACCCGGCCCGGGCCGCCGGCCGCGCCGACCGGTGACGACGTCACCTCGCTGGCCGTGTCGATCCGGCACGACCAGGTCGGCGCGCTCCTCGCCGTGCTCACCGAGCTGGCCGTGCGTGGCGTCAACCTGTCCCGGATCGAGTCGCGCCCGACCGGTGAGCAGCTCGGGACGTATGTGTTCTTCCTCGACTGCACCGGGCACGTCGCCGAGGCCCGCGTCGGGGAGGCTCTGCAGGGCCTGCGGCGCATCTGTGCCGAGGTCCGCTTCCTCGGCAGCTATCCGAAACACCGTCTCCAGCCGGAGCCACCGGTCGCCGCGCCGCCGGGCCTGTCCGACGGCGACTTCGCCGACTCCGCGAGCTGGCTGGCCCGGTTGCGCGACGGCGCCTAGTCGTCGAAGAGGTCGCCCAGGATGCTGCCGCCGCTGCTGCCGGATTTCTTCTCGGCGACACGGACCAGACCGCCGGGCGGTTCCTCGGACGGCTGGACGATGACGAAGCCCTGACCGGCGAAACTCATCGTGAACCGCTCGCCCGTGGTCCGGCCCAGCAGCGTGCCCAGACCGAACTGCTCCGCCTTGTGGAAACCGGTCTGCAGGCTCGCCGACCAGGCGATCGCGGCCTGGGGGTCGACGTAGGTGGGCTGGTCGACGTTGAGCACCACGGGCGTGCCCCGGGTGGTGACCGCGATCCGGCCGTGCCCGGTGAAGACGCAGTTGAACAGGCCGGCACTGGAGAACATGCCGGCACCCTGGACCATCTTGATGTCGTAGTTCAGCGTGGAGTCGAAGGCCAGCACATTCGCCCCGTTGATGGAGAGGGCGTCGCCGGGCTCCAGGTCGATCAGGTGGATGTCGGCCGCATTTTCGGCGATGAAGACGTCACCGTTGCCACGGACCCGCATCAGCGGGACACCCTCGCCGGTCAGTTTCTGCTTGAGGAACTTGCCGAGGCCGCCGGAGCCGAGCGCCTCGAACGTCACCTGACCCTGATAGGCGACCATCGACCCGGTCCGGGCCAGGAACTCACCGTTCAACTCGGCCTTGAGGAGCTTCGCGTTCTGCAGCCGGAGCCCCGGCTGGCTGTGCTCTTTCTCCAGGTTCTCGGCCGAGAAAAGATCGCTGCGCATGACCCGAGGGTAGATCCGGCCGACAAGTGCGACCCGGCGAATCAGCCCCAGCCGAGGTCGTGCAGCCGCTGGTCGTCGATGCCGAAGTGGTGGGCGATCTCGTGCACCACCGTCACGGCGACCTCGTCGACCACGTCCTCCTCGGAGTCGCACATCTTGAGGGTGGGCAACCGGAAGATGGTGATCCGGTCGGGCAGCGCGCCCGCATAGTCCCAGCCCCGCTCGGTCAGGGCGGTCCCCTCATACAGCCCCAGGAGGTCGTCACCACCACCCGGCGGCAGATCCTCGACCAGGAAGACCACGTTGCTCATGAGCGACATCAACTCGACGGGCACCTCGTCGAGCGCCTCGCCCACCAACTCCTCGAAGCGTTCAGGACTCATATCGACCGGCACACACTCATTGTGCCCGGGTCCCCGGCGCGGCCGCTCACGACCGCGCCGGGTCGTCGTCAGACGAGCTTCGCGACCAGGCTGATCTCGGCGCCCGGCTTCAGCAGCCGCGAGATCGGGCAGTTCTCCTTGGCGGACTCGGCGAGCTCCTGGAACTTCGCGTCGTCGATGCCGGGGACATCGCCGACCGTCTCCAGGTCGATGCGGGAGACGCCGAAACCGGCGTCGGTCTTGTCCAGGTGGACCTTCGCGACGGTCTCGACCGAGCTGGGGGTGAACCCCGCGTCGGCCAGGCCCTTCGAGAAGGCCATCGAGTAGCAGCCGGCGTGCGCGGCCGCGATCAGTTCCTCGGGGTTGGTCCCCTCGCCCTCCTCGAATCGCGACTTGAAGGAGTAGGCGCCCTGGAGGCCACCCTTGCCGGTCTTGACGGTGCCGGAACCCTCGATGAGGTTCCCTTCCCAGCGGGCTGAAGAAGAACGAATAGGCATGTGCAGAACGCTATCCGATATGCCGCCCGTTGGTCCGCAGACCGGGCCAGGGGTCATCATGGATGGTATGGCGGAGTCCGTGATCACCTTCGGCGGCGACGAGACGCCCCGGCGGGCGATCTTTCGTGACCTGGGGCGGGACAGACGGCTACCGGTTCTGGTCGCCGGTCTCGGCGCGGTGGCGGCTTTCGGGTCGTTGTTCTCCGAGTGGCAGAAGACCACCCTCGCGTATCTGAACGTCGAGGGTGAGGAGGTGCCGGTGGAGCGGGTCGTGCTCTCCGGCCTCATCGACCTCGGAGCGCTGGGCGCGGGCTACCTGGTCGGCCTCTTGCTGCTGGTGGTCGCGGTCGTCCTCGTCCTGTTCGGGCCGGCACCCGGCCGGGCGTACGCGAGGGTCGCCGGTCTCGCCGTCGGCGGTGTCCTGGCCGCGCTGCTGTTGTCGCTGGCGCAGGAGCTGGGCGACGCGAGCACGGTGGTTCCGAAATATCTGGCGATCTACGACTTCACCGGCATGGGGACGCTGCGGATGACGCAGGGGCGCGGGGTGTGGTGCGCGCTGGCCGCGGTGGGGCTCGCCCTGATCGCGTTGTGGCTGCCCGCACGGGCCGCGCCGGCCCCCGCCGAGCCGCAGGTGACCGAGGTCCACGACGAGCTCGACATGACCATCGCGCCGACGACACCGTTCGCGTCGTACCCCGGCGAGCTGGACCAGCCGCACCGATCGTGACACCGGGGGATATCCGTGTGCTGATCGGACCATCGCGCCGGTAGGCTCGACAACCGTGATTGACCTGCGTCTGCTTCGTGAAGACCCCGACCTGATCCGCGCCAGCCAGCGGCTGCGCGGTGAGTCCACCGAGCTCGTGGACGCGCTGCTGCGTGCCGACGAGGAGCGCCGGGCCGCCACTCAGCGGTTCGAGGCGGTCCGGGCCGAGCAGAAATCCATCGGCAAAGAGGTGGCCAAGGCTTCCGGGGACGAGCGGGCGGCGCTGCTGGCCCGTACCAAAGACCTCGCCGTTGAAGTGAAGGCGGCCGAGGCCGCCGCGGGTGAGGCCGAGCAGGCGCTGAAGCGGGCGCACCTCGCCGTGCCCAACGTGGTCGACGGCGCACCCGCCGGTGGTGAGGACGACTTCATCGTGCTGCGCGAGGTCGGCGACAAGCCCGACATCGCCCAGCCGAGGGACCACCTGGAGATCGGTGAGGCGCTGCGCGCGATCGACACCGAGCGTGGTGCGAAGGTGTCCGGGTCGCGGTTCTACTTCCTGACCGGTGTGGGCGCGCTGCTCCAGCTCGGCATGCTGCAGCTGGCCATCCAGCAGGCGGTCGAGCACGGGTTCACGCCGTCGATCACGCCGACGCTGGTCCGGCCGGAGTCGATGGAGGGCACCGGCTTCCTGGGCGCCCACGCCAGCGAGATCTACCGGCTCGAGGCCGACGACCTCTACCTGGTGGGCACGTCGGAGGTGGCCCTGGCCGCCTACCACTCGAACGAGATCATCGACCTGAGCAACGGGCCGTCGCGGTTCGCCGGCTGGTCGTCGTGCTACCGCCGGGAGGCCGGCTCGCACGGCAAGGACGTCCGCGGCATCCTGCGGGTCCACCAGTTCGACAAGGTCGAGATGTTCTCGTTCTGCCCGCCCGAGCAGGCCGCCGAGGAGCACCTGCGGCTGCTCGCCATGGAGGAGGAGATGCTCGCCAAGGTCGAGATCCCCTATCGGGTGATCGACGTGGCGGCCGGCGACCTCGGGTCGAGTGCGGTCCGCAAGTTCGACTGCGAGGCCTGGGTGCCGTCGCAGGGCCGCTACCGCGAGGTCACCTCGACGTCGAACTGCACGACCTTCCAGGCCCGGCGGCTCAACATCCGCTACCGGGACGCCGACGGCAAGCCGCAGATCGCCGCGACCCTCAACGGCACGCTCGCGACGACCCGCTGGCTGATCCCGATCCTGGAGAACCACCAGCAGCCCGACGGATCGGTGCGCGTGCCGAAGGCGCTCCAGCCCTTCCTCGGTGGCCGGGACGTGCTCGAACCCGCTTAATCAAGAGGCAACCGACCGGCTACCAGTTGTCATAGATGCTGGTAGCCGATCGGGTGTACCGTTCTCCTTCCGCCCTCCGCGGGGGTCAGCCGACCCACGGAGGTTTCGATGAAGCCTGGGCTCCCCAAGCTGATCGCCACAGATCTGGACGGCACACTCGTCCGCAGTGACGACACCGTCTCGGCGTACACGCATGAGGTCCTCGAGCGGGTCCGCTCCGCCGGCATCCGGATCGTCGCGGCCACCGGCCGCGGCCCCCGCCTCACCTCACTCACTCGCAACGACATCCGCGTCGCCGACTTCCTGGTGCTGGCGCAGGGCGGGTGGGTGCTCGACCTGGAGGACTCCCGCTACCTGCGTCAGGCCCGCCTGCCCGGCCGGGCCCTCGGTGAGGCGCTCGGTGCTCTGGAGTCGGTGGCCGGCCCGCTGTCGGTCATGTTCGAGGCCCTGGAGCACGACGACTCCCCGCTCTGGGGTGACTACGACCCGACCTGGCGCTACCCGGTCACCGTCGAGTCCCGGACCCGGTCCGAGTGCCTGACCGGCGAGGTGATCAAGGCCTTCGCCCGGTCGTTCCAGCTCGACGTCGACGAGTTGCTGGCGCTCGCCCGCCGGGTGGTGCCGGCCGACCTGGCGACCGTCACCCAGGCGGGGCTCGCCTACGTGGAGATCTGCCCGTCCGGCGTCGACAAGGGCAGCGGGCTGTCGGTGGTCGCCGAGGCCGTCGGGGTCGACCCGTCGGACGTCCTGGTCTTCGGCGACATGCCCAACGACCTGCCGATGTTCGCCTGGGCGGGCTGGGGACGGGTCGCCGTCGCCAACGCGCACCCGGAGCTGATGGCCGTCGCCGATGATGTGACGCTCGCCAATGATCAGGACGGGGTGGCGGTCTACCTGGACCGGCTATTGTCGCGGTGATGGGATCCTTCCGACCGGCCGCGTCCGGCTCCTTCCGGCTGGTCGCGTCCGACATCGACGGCACGCTGATCACCAGTGAGCGCACGCTCAGCCCACGCACGCTCGACGTCCTGGGCCGGGTTCCGGTGCCGGTGGTCGTGGTGACCGGGCGGCCGCTGCGGTGGCTCTCCCAGCTCTACGACCAGTTGCCGGCCCCACTGCCGGCGGTGTGCGCCAACGGCGCGGTCATCTACGACCCACACACCGACGAGGTGCTGCGCGCGTCGCCGCTCCCGGTCGACCTGCTGCTCGAGGTGACGAAAAGTCTCCGCGACACCGTGCCGGACATCTCGCTGGCCGTCGAGGTCGAGGACGGCCGCGCCTTCCTGCACGAGGAGACGTGGACCATCCGGTGGGAGCACGACCACCGGGTGCGGGTGATCGCCACTCCTGAGGAGCTCACCTCGGTCCCGGCGGTCAAGTTGTTGGCCCGGTCGTCGACGGCCGACCCCGACGACTTCCTCGCGCTGATCAGCCAGACGCTGGGTGACCGGGCCGAGGCCACACGTTCGTCGTCGTCCGCCCTGGTGGAGATCTCGGCGGCCGGTGTGACGAAAGCGGCGGGCCTCGCCTGGTTCTGCGAGCGCGAGGGCATCACCGCCGACCAGGTCGTCGCCTTCGGCGACATGCCCAACGACATCCCGTTGCTGAGCTGGGCGGGTCGCGGCGTCGCGGTCGGCAACGCCCATCCCGCGCTGCGCGCGGTCGCCGACGACGTCACCGGCACCAACGATGCCGACGGCGTCGCCGATTACCTGTCGTCGCTGTTCGATCTCTGATTCTTGGTACGGGGCGGACAGCCCGACGCCGAACCACCCCGTCCCGTGGCTCCCCGCGGGGCAGGCGACATTCCGGGCCGAAACGCGACCGCCGGGCTGATGCGACGGCTCACCTGACTGCACACCCGTACCCGAGGTGACCTACGCCCCGCAGAGCGCCACACGGCACCGCTCACGCTCTGACGGTCGCTGTGTGGGGTTACACCTACGCCCCGGAACACCCCGCGTGCTCTTGGGGCGCCCGCGTGGGGGACGGCAACAGCCCGGAGGGTGGCCCTGGGGCCGTTGGTGTCGCCTGCGTCGCGAGGTAGCTCCGGGACGGCGTGGTTCGGCGGGCGATGTGGCCGTACCAAATCAGAGGTATTGACCTGTATTTCCGAGAATGTCGGACTGGCCCGCCTGTTTGCCCGGGATGACGCCGCCGACCGGAAGGGCCGGGCGGCCCGGGACGCCGCCGCGCATCTGCTCCAGCTGGAGGCGCGCGGCCATCTGCTGGGCGACGAGGGCGGCCTGAATGCCGTGGAAGAGGCCCTCCAGCCAGCCGACGAGCTGGGCCTGAGCGATGCGCAGCTCCCCCTCGCTCGGCGGGGTCTCCCCCTCGAACGGCAGCGAAAGGCGCTCCAGCTCCTCGCGCAGCTCGGGGGCGAGACCGTCCTCGAGCTCGGCGATGGAACGCTGGTGGATCTCCCGCAGGCGGCCTCGGCTGGCCTCGTCGAGCGGAGCGGCCCGCACCTCCTCGAGCAGCTGCTTGATCATGCTGCCGATGCGCATGACCTTCGCCGGCTGCTCGATGAGGTTGCCCGGCTCCTCCGGCGTGAGCGAGCCGTCCGCTTCGACCGTGCCCATGGGGCGGCCGTCGGGGCCCACGACGATGACGGAGCCGTCTTCCTTGTGCTCAGTGGTGCGGGTGTCGTCGGTCATGCGATCCATCTTTGCGCACGGCTCCGAGCGATGCTCGTGTGGTCGGTGGGCTTCAGGCCCGGAGTTCGGCAACGGCACACTTCACGCTGCCGCCGCCGCGCTTGAGCTCGGAGAGGTCCACGTGAACCGGGAGATATCCGGCTTCTCGCACCTTGTGCCCCATGGCCACCGCTTCGGTGTTGAGGATCACGTGCCGGCCGTCACTGACCAGGTTCAGGCCGAAGGCTTCGGCGTCCTCCCGGTCGGCGAGCACCGCGTCCGGGAAGAGCTGGGCCAGCACCCGCTGGGAAGCCGGCGAGAAGGCCCCCGGGTAGTAGGTGACGTGCCGGTCGTCGAGGGCGGCAAGCGCGGTGTCCAGGTGGTAGAACGCCGGGTCGACCAGGCGCAGCGAGATCACCGGGCGGCCGAGCACCTCCTGCGCCTCGGCGTGCGCGGCCGGGTCGGTGCGGAAACCGTAACCGGCCAGGACGATGCCGCCGTAGGCGCCGGGAAGGTACGCGAAGTCGCCCTCACCCTCGTTGACCTGCTCCGGGGCAACGAACTTCCAGCTCTCGGCGGCCAGATAGAACGCCTGGTGCGCGACCGCCTCGGCAGTGCGCTGCGGATATTTGAAGCGGGCGCCGTAGACGGTGCCGTCCACGGAGAACGCGCCGTTCGCCGAGTAGACCATGTCCGGCAGGCCGGGCTCCGGGTCGAGGACATGCACGACGTGCCCGAGGCCGGTGAGGGTGGTGCGGAGCTGCTCCCACTGCTTCAGCGCGAGGCCGGCGTCGACCGTGACAGTGGTGTCCATCCAGGGGTTGATGGCGTACTCGACCGTGAAATGCTCAGGGGGACACATCAGATATGTCCTGTTTCGCGGCAAGCGCTCCGTGTAGCTCATGAGGTTAAAGAGTAGGTAGGCTGCGTTGCAGCAAACAGCTCTAAATCTTGCTCCTCGGAGGCGAATCGTTGCAGATGGACGCCGTCGACCAGCGAATCGTTGCGTTACTCGTCGCCGATGCCCGTGCTTCGTATGCCGAGATCGGCGCCAAGGTCTCGTTGTCCGCGCCCGCGGTGAAGAGACGTGTCGATCGACTCCGCTCCAGCGGGGTCATCAAGGGATTCACAGCCGTCATCGAGCCGTCCGCTCTCGGCTGGACCACCGAGGCGTTCGTGGAGCTCTTCTGCACCGGGCGGACCACGCCGGCGCAGATCACCGTCGCCACCCGCCGCCACCCCGAAGTCGTCGGCGCATACACCGTCTCCGGGCAGGCTGACGCGCTCGTGCACCTGCGGGCCGCCGACATCGGGCACCTCGAACAGGCGCTGGAGAGGCTGCGGGCAGAGCCGTTCGTCACGTCCACCCGCAGCATGGTGGTGCTGTCCCGGCTGGTGGAGACGGCGACCGCCACCCCCGCCGGCTGAGTCTCCCTACAGGTACATCCCGGGACGGTGGCCCTCGTCCTCCTCGGCCTTGGGCGCGGCCGGCTTGTCGCCCTCGCCGAAGAACCGCTTGCCACCGAACTCGCCGTGCAACCGGTCGTCGAGCTCGTCGGCGAGACCGGTCATCACCTGCACCGCCAGCATCAGGTGGGTCGGCTGGAAGTTACGGCCGAACACCGGGATCGACGCCCACACCGTGTCCTGCGCGCAGTAGAGACGGCCGATCGGCATGCGGTTGGTCAGCTCGGACAGCTTCACGTAGAGCTGCTCGGTCGGCTCCACCTCGGTGAGGATCGGGGAGAAGACGTCGACGAGCGGCGGGTTGTCGCGCACCCGGACGAAGACCATCGCCGAGCCGGCCCGGATGCCGATGTCACCGTCGGCGTCCACCTGGAGCTGGTCGATCGTGGTCTTGGACATGGTGGCGACGACCGTGCGCACCCGCTCGTCCAGCGGAACCACGTCCTCGGTGACTCCGGCGAGCGCCCGCTCCAGGGCGTCCTCGTCGTCGAGCGCGTCGAGGGCGAGCTCGATGCTCGGCTCGTGCCGGGCGGTGCCCAGCGGGCTGGTGTCGATCGGCTCGTCGTCCTCGTCGTGCACCAGAAAGACCAGGAATGCCGGATGCGGCGCACCGTAGACGTCCCGCAGCGTCCGCGTGACGGCGGTGGCCAGCGAACCCACCTTGTCCTGCGAGGTGCGCATGCCGAACGAGTCACCCGAGCCGGCCAGCACACCCGGCGGCGACCAGCCGAGCGCGACCAGGTCGGCGACGGCCGCCCGGTCCATCCGGAACTCCTGGGGAAGCGCGGCGTTGCCGACGGCGAGGGCCTCGACGACCCCGTCGGCCAGGACCCGGATGCTCACCGAGTAGACGGCGGTGCCGGTGCCGGAGGCGGTGGGATCGAGAGTGATATCGACATACGACCCGGGGGCCAGCGTCGGCATCAGCCCGGCCAGCGCGCTGGCGAACTCGCGCCAGGCCTGGGTGACCTTTGCCCGTAGGTCAGCCGTGGTCGGCTCGTCGAGCAACATGCCCTCGTATGTCTCGCCCGCGGCGCCTTCTGCCGTCATGATCGCACCTCCGTTCCCGTCACCCTATCGAGCGACGACGGGCCGTGGACGCCCGGATCTGGCTCGGTTTCCGGCCTGGCTTCGGCCTGGCTTCAGGACTGACTTCGGACCCGGCGTCAGGCCCTGGCTTCGGGTCCGGCGTCAAACTTCGGCTTCGGGTCCGGCGTCAGACTTCGGCTTCGGGTCCGGCGTCAGACTTCGGCTTCGGGTCCGGCGTCAGGCTTCGGCTCGGCGGAGGGCCAGGGTGCTGATCTTGGCGGCGGCCTCGGCGGGGTCGGCGCCGCCGGCCACGGCAAGCCCGAGGAGGTACGCCGAAACCGGCGCCCCCGGCCGCAGAACGTTGTGTGCCACATCCCGCGCCACGTCGAGCACCTGCTTCACCGGCACGACCGCCCCGCTCAGCCCCAACTCGGCACTGACCTCGGCGACCCAGTCGTCCATCTCGCTCATCGGGCCCACTCCTCCGCGGTCCGCAGATCGTCATCGGTGTCGCAGTCGAACCAGGGCGGCGGCCCCGGCCGTCGCCAGGACACCTCGGCCACCCGGGCGTGCTCCAGCAGCGCCCGGACCGGAGCGCCGTGCAGCCCGCCCCGCGCCTCGGCGACCCGATCGAGAGCGGCCCGCAGCCCGGCGGTCCGCCACACGCCACAGAGCGTCTGCAGGTGCCCGTCGGTGTCCCGGTAGACCGCGCCCTCCATCGGCGCCGACTCCAGGGTGAGCCGCAGGACATCGATCGCCTCACCGGTCAACAGCGGCAGATCAGCGGCGAGCAGAGCGGTGAAGGTGACGTGCGCGGGAACCAGGGACAGCCCTGCCGAGGCGGCCGCGACAGGGCCTCCACCAGCGGGTTCCTCACGGGTGACGTGCACCGGGACGGGGAAGTCGGCGGGTATTCGCCCGACCACGACCCGGGGGTCGGCGTCGTGCACCGCCGCCAGCACCCGGGTGAGCATGGACTGGCCGGCCACCGTAAGGGTCGGCTTGTCGGCACCGCCCATTCGCCGTGCCGCACCACCGGCCAAGACCACCGCCGCGAATCCCCCCACGTGAGTACCGTATCCCGAGCGGGTGTCGGGTGTGACCACGCGCTCGGTTCGACGCCTTCGAGGGACCCCGTAAGCTCCCGCTATGAGCAGGTCCGCGGGTCGTCGCACGGTGGTCACCGTCGATGTCACAGCGCCGTCCGGGAGCCGGAGTCGTCAGGATCACCTGGCCGCCGAGGAGCCGCTGGAGATCCGGGTGCGGAAGAAGCCACTCGCGGTGACCATGCGCACACCCGGCCACGACATCGACCTCGCGATGGGCTTCCTGCTCAGTGAGGGCGTCATCGGCGAGGCCGCGGATGTGACGACGGCCCAGCTCTGCGCCGGGACGGACACGCCGAACACGTACAACGTGGTGGATGTGGTCCTCGACCCGGGCGTGCCGCCGCCGGTGACCGATCCGAGCCGCAATTTCTACACCACGAGCTCGTGCGGGGTGTGTGGCAAGGCCAGCATCGACGCGGTGCGGACCAGGTCGCGTTTCGACGTCGCGGGGGATCCGCTGGAGATCCCGGCCCGGACGCTTGCCGGCCTGCCGGCCCGGCTGCGGTCGGCCCAGCGCACCTTCGACCGGACGGGCGGCCTGCACGCCGCCGGCCTGTTCACCGCGGCCGGCGAGTTGCTGGTGCTGCGGGAGGACGTGGGGCGGCACAACGCCGTCGACAAGGTGCTCGGGTGGGCACTGCGGGAGGGCCGGCTGCCGCTGGCCGGGCACGTGCTGCTGGTGTCCGGGCGGGCCAGTTTCGAGCTCACGCAGAAGGCCTGGATGGCCGGGTTGCCGATGCTGGCGGCGGTGTCCGCGCCGAGCACTCTGGCAGTGGAGCTGGCCGAGGAATCCGGCATGACACTTGTCGGATTCCTCCGCGAACCAAAGATGAACATCTATTCCGCGGCTCATCGCGTCACCGTCTGACCAGTTGTCGTTAACCCGCGTCGCCAACGCTTCGACGTATGCCGATATCACGCCGCACCCTGCTGACCTCGGCGGCCGGAGCCGCCACCGTCATCCCGCTGGCCGGCGCCGTCACGCCGAGCCGGGGTCCGCTCCGGGCCGACCCGTTCACCCTCGGTGTCGCCTCCGGTGACCCCGCCCCGGACGGTTTCGTGCTGTGGACCCGTCTCGCCCCGACGCCGCTGGCCGAGGACGGTCTGGGCGGCATGCCGTACCGCACCGTGCCGGTGACCTGGGAACTCGCCGCCGACGAACGGTTCCGCAAGGTGGTCCGCCGAGGGGTCGTCCACGCCCGGCCGGATCGCGCGCACAGCGTGCACGTCGAGTTGGACGGGCTCGCGCCGGGCCGCGAGTTCTTCTACCGTTTCCGGGCCGAGCGCTGGATCTCGCCGGTGGGCCGGACCCGCACCGCTCCGCCGCGCTGGGCCCGCGAGGCGGCACTGGCGATGACGTTCGTGTCCTGCTCGCAGTTCGAGCACGGTTACTTCACCGCCTACCGCCGGCTGGCCGAGGACGCCCCGGACCTGATCCTGCACCTCGGCGACTACCAGTACGAGTACGCGCCGGACACCTACAACATCCCCGGCGGCAACCCGCGTGACCACGAGGGCCCGGAAACCGTGACCCTGGCGAACTACCGTCAACGGCACGCCCAGTACAAGACCGACCTCGACCTGCAGGCGGCACACGCGGTCGCGCCGTGGGCGGTGGTGTGGGACGACCACGAGACCGAGAACAACTGGGCCGACGAGGTACCCGAGCAACCCGACCCGAACTTCCTGGCCCGCCGCGCCGCCGCGTTCCAGGCGTACTACGAGAACATGCCGCTGCGCCGGACCTCCGTCCCGACCGGCGTCGACATGCAGCTCTACCGCCGCCTGCACTGGGGACGGCTGGCCACCTTCCACATGCTCGACACCCGGCAGTACCGGGACGACCAGGGCTGCGGCGACGGGTACAAGGACTGCCCCGCCGCGTCCGACCCGGCCCGCAGCATCACCGGAACCGAGCAGGAGCGGTGGCTGCTCGACGGTTTCCGCCGCTCCACCGCGCGCTGGGACGTCCTCGGCCAGCAGGTCTTCTTCGGGCAGCGGGACAACAACTCCGGACCGCAGAAGGTGCTCAGCATGGACTCGTGGGACGGTTACCAGGGCTCGCGGGACCGGATCACCCGCGGCTGGGTGGACGCCGGAGTCCGCAACCCGGTGGTGCTCACCGGTGACGTGCACGCGCACTGGGCCGACGAGTTGAAGCTCGACTGGAACGACCCGACCTCCCGGACCGTCGGCACCGAACTGGTCTGCTCGTCGATCACCTCGGGCGGCAACGGGGCCGACGTGCCGAGCGGCAACCACAGCTGGGCGGCGTGGAACCCGCACCTGCGCTTTTACAACAACCAGCGCGGGTATGTCCGGACGCGGATCACCGGGGACTCGCTGACCGCCGATTTCGTGGTCCTGCCCTACGTCACGACGCCGGGCGCGGCGGCGCACACCCGGGCCACCTTCGTCATCGAGGACCGGGTGCCCGGCCTGCACCAGATCGCGGACAACCCGACGCCGGGCGCCACGCTGCGCTCCGCGGACCTCGGCGCGGAGACCGTCCGGCAGGAGACCGAGCGCCCCTGAGGCGCCGCCGGTCACCGCCGCCACCGCCGCACCATCGTGGGGGAGATGGCGAACCCGAGCAGTTGATGCAGCATGCCGGCAAGCTCGTGACCGGGCTCCACGTCCAAGGCCCGGTCCACCGCGACCCGGGCCAGCGCGCCGCGGCCCAGTTGCCACGCGGTGAAGCCGAGGAGGCAGGCGGGCGCCGGGACGTGGACCGGCTCGACCCGGCGCAGCACATCGGTCCAGAGGCCGGCCCGCCATTCCTGCGGGCCGGTCCGGTCGACGGCGTAGTCCTCCACCGCGAGGTCGGCCAGCAGCACCCCGAGCCAGGCCGTCTCGGCGTCGGTGAGGACCGCTCCGGAGCGGTAACGCTTCTCGGCCTCGCGGACGGCGAGGCGGCCGGCCTGCCGGATCCGTTTGGTGGCGCCGTCGCCCTCCAGAAGACTTTCGAAACGGCTACGGGCCCGCTCGGTGGCGGCGGTCATCGCGACCCGGGCCGGCCCCTCCACCGGCGACACCTGGGCGACCAGGTCACGGCGGCTGGGCAGGGCCACCTGGCCGAGAAAGGTGGCCTCGGCCGCGATCACGCTGTCCGGCGGGAGGCAGGGTGTGCCCTCGGCCGGGCAGCACTCCTGGTCGTCACACACATACGACCACCAGCGACCCTCGTGGACCCGCAGCACGTCGTCGATCCGGACCCCGACGGCCTGCAGCGCCTCGGCGATCCGCAGGACGAGCGGGGTGATCCGCTCCCGCGGGCCGTAGCCGACGATCACCACGAGGTCCGGCTCCTGCCGCAACATCGTGGCGGACATCGCCCTGATGGCGAGCCGTAGATCCGGCTCGCCGAGGTCGGGCGGCGGGAGGTCGAAGCTCCCGCAGAAGTCGAGAAGGCCACGGCGCATGCCGACCAGGGCGACGGTCTCGTGCGGGTGGTAGCCCATCAGGAACGGCAGGGCAGCGATGAGATCGGCGGAGTTGCGGACGACGAGGCTGGTCTCGGCTCTCATGCCGGCCAGCGTGGCCTTCCGGCGGGTCCGGCCGCGTGCCATGACCTATTCCTGTGGACGACACGCCGGTTCATCCACAGTGGGCGCCCGCAGAAGCGCTGCTAGGCGACTTTCAGGAGCGGAAGGGCAACTCGTGCAGCTCCAGGCCGTGGTGCCAGGGGTGGGTGTGGCGCTCCAGGTCCATCGTCAGCTCGATCGACGACACCACGTCGTACCCGGCGGCGTGCAGGCTGCGGATGGCCTCGATGTTGCGCGACTCGGGGGAGATGGTCAGCGCTGTCATGTTGCGGTGCTTGGCCTCGGCCGCGACGTGCTGGAGCAACTTGCGGCCCACGCCCTTGTGCCGGTGCGTGATCGTTACGACGACCGGATCGACCTCGCCGGCTCGGCCCCGCATGATCAGCCCGACCATCCCGATGACCCCGTCGTCGGCGTGGTCGGCCACCCACAGACCGGAGAGGTCCAGCCTGGTCAGGTACTCCTCGAAACCGGCGCCGCCGTCGTCCCTGTGCTCGCCGTACATCTCGTTGTGCTGGCGGGAGAGCTCGGCCCACAGACGCCGGCCAGCGGAGTGATCACTCGGGCGGTACGAGCGCACTACGACAGGGGTCATGTCGCCATCTTGCCTCGAAATGGAGACGTACGTCACGGGAAGCGCAAGATAACCGGGTGGACATGGCGTACCTGCGCACGCACCCCCAGCACCTCCCGACATTTCTCACACATCAACGCATTCGCGAGACTCCCGTGCACTCGGGCGTCTGCACCGCCAGCCGGCTGACCCTCGACGACGGCGCTTCGATCTTCGCAAAGACCTGGCCCTCCGGACCCGCACCGACCGGCATGTTCGCTGCTGAGGCGGCCGGTCTGCGATGGCTGCGTGAGGCGAGGACCGTTCCGGTACCGGAGGTGCTGGTCGCACTTCCCGAGATCCTGGCGATGGAATGGGTCGAACCGGGCGAACCCTCTCGTTCAGCCGCCGAACGATTCGGCCGCGACCTGGCCCGGCTGCATCGGTCCGGGGCCGGGTCCTTCGGGGCTGAGCTGCCCGGATACATCGGTCCGCTACCGCTGGACAACACCACCGGCGATTCCTGGACGTCGTGGTTCGCGGAACGGCGCCTGATTCCGTACCTCAAGATGTCCGTCGATCGCGGAGCGCTCGAGGGCTCCGACATCGCGTCGGTCGAGAAGATCATCAAAACCATGCATTTGTACGGTGGAAGCGAACCCGCCGCACGCATCCACGGTGACCTGTGGCCGGGAAATCTGCTGTGGGCGGCCGACGGCCGTGCCTGGCTCGTCGACCCGGCGGCGCACGGCGGCCATCGTGAGACCGACCTGGCGACGCTCGCTCTGTTCGGCGGAGCACCCCACCTGGACACGATCGTCGCCGCATATCGGGAGCAATGGCCCCTGTCCGACGGCTGGCGCGAGCGGATCCCGCTGCATCAGTTGCATCTCTGGCTGGTGCACACCGCGGCCTTCGGCAGCGGATACCGATCGGGGGTACGGGCCGCAGCCGACGCGTTGTCCACAGGGCGATATGCCTAGGGGCGATGCGGCCTGCGAGCGGCTAGATTCGATTGGTGCGCATCTCCCGGAGATCAGCCGAGCCGCTGAGGCGGCGCGTGTGACCGTGCTCGCCGACCGTTTCGGTCGCATCGCCACCGATCTCCGTGTCTCCCTCACGGATCGGTGCAATCTGCGCTGCACCTACTGCATGCCCGCCGAGGGCCTGGCGTGGATGCCGCAGCCCCAGCAGCTCACCGACGACGAGGTGAAACGGCTGGTCCGGATCGCGGTGGAGCGGCTCGGCGTGACCGAGGTCCGGTTCACCGGTGGCGAGCCGCTGATCCGGCGCGGCCTGGTGGGCATCGTCGAGGACGCGGCACGGCTCGACCCACGCCCCAGACTGTCGGTCACGACCAACGGGATCGGGCTGGACCGGATAGCCGTGCCCCTGCGTGAGGCCGGCCTGCACCGGGTGAATGTCTCGCTCGACACGCTCGACCCGACCCGGTTCCACCAGCTCACGTTGCGTGACCGGCACTCCGACGTGCTGGCCGGTCTGCGCGCGGCGGCCGAGGCCGGGCTCACGCCGGTGAAGATAAATACGGTCCTGATGCGCGGGGTCAACGACGACGAGGCGCCGGCGTTGCTCCAGTTCGCGCTCGATCACGGTTATCAACTCCGGTTCATCGAGCAGATGCCGCTCGACCCCCAGCATCAGTGGGACCGACACGAGATGGTCACCGCCGAGGCGATCCTGGCCGCGCTCGAGCCGTTCGGTCTCCAGCCCGACGATGTTTCACGTGGAACAGCGCCGGCCGAGACCTGGCTGATCCCCGGACATGTCGATGCCGCCGGCGAGCCGGCCCGGGTCGGTGTGATCGCGAGCGTGACCCGGCCGTTCTGCGGTGACTGCGACCGCACCCGGCTCACCGCCGACGGCCAGGTCCGCAACTGCCTCTTCGCGACCGAGGAGAGCGATCTACGGAAACTGGTCCGCGGCGGCGCCGGCGACGAGGAGATCGCCGACGCATGGCGTGCCGCCATGTGGGGCAAGCGAGCTGGGCACGGCATCGACGACCCGACGTTCCTCCAGCCCGCCCGTCCCATGTCCGCGATCGGAGGCTGAGCCCGTTGCTCACGGTCCGTTATTTCGCCGGAGCCCGAGCGGCCGCCGGCGGCGCGTCCAGCGAGACGGTCGCTGCCGCGAGCCTCGACGAGTTGACCCAGGTGCTGGCTGATCGTCATGGGGAGCGACTCGCCCTGGTGATGAAGGCGGCCAGCTTCCTGGTCGACGGCCTCACCTGCCACGACCGCACGAGCCCTTTGCCGGCCGGCGCCACGGTCGATGTCCTGCCGCCCTTCGCCGGCGGCTGACCAGCTAGAGCATTTTTGTCGTACCCCTCGGGCAGCATGTTCGGCGAGACCTGAGGGGGATGGGGATGCTGGTTCATGTCGCGAGTCGCCGGCGCAAACCGGAGTCGATCCGGGCGGCGTTTCCCGGTGCGACCGTCATCGACGTGACCTCGCGAGGCCCTGAGCCATGGGTCCGGTTCAGTCCCTTCTTTCCGCACGGCGGGATTCCGGTGCCGTTGACGCCAGGGGCCGTCGCCGAGTCGGTCGAGGGCATCTGGCAGGCGCTCAAGGTTTTCGAGCAGACCGGTGTCGATCCGGCCAAACTGGCGGTGACCTCGATGACCGGGTTGAAGCGCACGGTTCGCCGCTATGGGCCGGTCCTCGGGCACCGCGCCGGATTGCACGGTGAGGCGCTGCTGGACTATCCGACCGCCCGGCGGCAGATCTACCTGCCGGCATATCGGTGGGTGCTGGAGCATCGGCTGGCCGATCTGGTTGCCAGGCTCCATGATCTGGCCGGGGGTGGGCTCGTCCTGCTCGACTACACCACCAACGGCGACCCGGCCGACACATCGAGCCCGCTGTCCCACGCCGCACTTCTCGCTCGTCACGTGACCGGCGACTGGCCCGCCGAGGCGCCATCATGAGTGCCGTCGGTCCAGGCGCCGGCGGAGCTGAAGTCGTCCCGAGGTCCGGACCGGCGATGACGCGACGAGTGAGATGACGCGACGAGTGAGCCGTGCCGCCACCGCCGGGTCAGGTGTCGCGACCCTGCCAGGTGGTCACACAGACCTCGTTGCCCTCGCGGTCGGCCAGGACACAGTAGGACGGCGCACGCTCGTCGGAGACCACGTGGCCACCAGCGGAGAGCGCTGCGGCGATCCGTCCGGGCGCCTCGTCGTGCGGGACGCTGATGTCGATGTGGATGCGGTTGCGCTGTGTACGGGGCTCGGTCATCCGCTGGAACCAGACGGCCGGCCCCTGACGCAACGGGTCGACGAGCCGGTCCTCGGGCCCGTGTTTGCCCGTCTCGTCGGAGTATCCGAGCACCGCCTTCCAGAACGGTCTTATCGAAGCGATGTCCACCGCGTCGATGGCGACCTCCCACTCCTGCACCGACCTCGCCGCCGGCTGATCCACGGAAACACGCGGAGGAGCCGACCCGGGGCTGAGGCCGCCCGGCAGGGTCGGAACGGGCGTGCCGTCCGGCAGGGTCGGAACGGGCGTGCCGTCCGGCAGGGTCGGGACGGGCGTGGGCCGGCCGATGTCGGTGGCCGGGGTGAGCGGGCCCGGAGTCGTCGTCAGGCCGGCCTTCCGGAGAGCCGTTGTGATGTCGACGGCCAGTTCGGTATCGCGGGCGGTCACCCCACCGAACGCGCGGGGGCGCAACGTCAGGCTCACGTGATGGGGGCGGAGGTCGAGGCGCAAGTGCTCGTCGGCGTCGGTGCCGCATGCCTCGACGGCACGTGCCCCAGCCGCGGCGGCCTCGGCAAGGGAGCCGACCGCTACCGAGGTGCGCAGAGTCCCCAATACGAAACGCCAACCCTGGTCGCCGACCGCTTCGGAGGCTTCGCGTCGGCTCAGAAACCGTTCCATCCGCTCAGGGTCCCAGGTCCTCCGCCCGGGTCGCAGATCCGGTGTTCCGGTGCCGACCTGTGTGACAGGCACATGGATGCTGAGACACCGCTGAGGACCGGGTGCGCCGCCGATGCCGGGAGTATCGGGCGTTCGGGGACACTTGGTCGGGCAAGTTGGGGGAGCTGCCACGTGAGTGGACGGCTGGGGAGGGTTCGGTTTGTTGCTGTTCTTCGTGGTGATTCTGCTCGTGATCGGCTTGATCCACTTCTACCTGTGGAAACGGCTGGTCCGTGACCCGCTGCGGCCGGGTTGGGGCCGCCGTGCCGGGACGATCGTGGCGGTGGGGCTCGGCATCCTCACGCCGTTGACCTTCATCGGTGTCCGCGCCGGGTATTTCGAATGGCTCTCGTGGCCCGGCTATCTCTGGATCGCCGTGATGTTCTACCTGCTCGTGACGCTGCTGGTGCTGGAGATTCCGCGACTGCTGCTGATGCGTCTGTGGGCCGGCCCTCGGCGCACCACTGTCGGTACCGCTGAGAAAGTGGCACCCGCGCCGGACCGCATCGCCGACGAGAAGCTGGCGAGCGTCGGCGCGCCGACAGGTGCGGCAACCGCAATCGCAACGCCGTCGGTCATCGGCGAGGAGCCACCGGCCACATCCGGCGACAGACCAGCCAAGCAGAGGCCGGCCGACGACGGCCGAACCAGCAACCGCCCAGCCGGAATCGGACCGACCGAAAACGTGCTGACCGAAAACGGACCGGCTGGAAACGGGCCCGGTGGCAACGAAGCGGCTGGAAACCGGCCGGACGCGAACGGGCCAGTCGGGATCGGGTCGGGCGAGGATGAGAAGCGGGGCATCGACCGACGGCTCCTGCTGGCCCGTGGCACCGCGATTTTCGCGGGCCTGACCGCCGCCGGCATCACCGGCTACGGGGTGAAGACCGCCACCAGCGCCCCACAGATCGACCGTTTCCAGATGCGGATGGCCAAGCTCCCACGAGCGATGGACGGTACCCGGATCGCGGTGGTCTCGGATATTCACATCGGCCCGCTGACCGGGGTCGACCACGCGCAGCGCATCGTCCAGGTGATCAACTCGGCGAATGCAGACCTGGTCTGCGTGGTCGGCGACCTGGTCGACGGCAGTGTGGCCGAGCTGGGCCGGTTCGCCGCGCCGCTGGCCGGCATCGAGTCGAGACACGGGGCGTTCTTCGTGACCGGCAACCACGAGTACTACTCGGGCGCGGAGGAGTGGGTCGAGGAGGTGTCCCGGCTGGGTATCCGGCCGTTGCGCAACGAGCGGGTGGCGATCGGCGGGCTGGACCTCGCCGGTGTGAACGACCTGTCCGGCGCGGACCAGGGCGACGCCCCGGATTTCGCCCGTGCACTGGGCGACCGGGACACCGCCCGGCCGGTGGTGCTGATGGCCCATCAGCCGGTGGCGGCGGTGGAGGCGGCGCCCTTCGGGGTGGACCTTCAGGTGTCGGGTCACACCCATGGTGGTCAGATGGCGCCGTTCAACCTGCTCGTGAAACTCCAGCAGCCGGTAGTCTCCGGCTTCGGGGAGGTGGACGGCGTGCCGGTTTACGTGACCAACGGCGCGGGTTTCTGGGGTCCACCGGTGCGGGTGGGCGCGCCTCCGCAGGTCACGGTCATCGAATTGCGTGTGGCATAACCCATCAAGATCGGTAAGTGTGTTTGAGCGTGGCGAAGCAAGGCGAGACCGACGGCCATGACAGGATGCGGGGTGTGGAGGTCAGCACGGATACATATGTCGCGGACCTGCACATTCATTCGCGCTATTCGCGCGCCTGTAGCCGCGATCTGACGCTGCCCAATCTGGCCTGGTGGGCCCGGCGCAAGGGCATCGCCCTGCTGGGCACCGGTGACTTCACCCACCCGGCCTGGTTCGAGCACCTCAAGGAAAGCCTGGAGCCGGCCGAGCCCGGCCTGTTCCGGCTCGCCGACGAGTCGCCGGTGACGAAGCGCCTGCCGGGTTCGCTGCGTGGCACCACGCCGGCCAGGTTCATGTTGAGCGTGGAGATCTCGACGATCTACAAGCGCGACGACAAGACCCGCAAGGTCCACCACCTGCTCTACGCACCCGACTTCGCTTCGGTCGAGAAGATCAATACGGCACTGGGCCGGATCGGCAACCTGACCGCGGACGGCCGGCCGATCCTGGGGCTGGACTCGCGGAACCTCCTGGAGATCACCCTGGAGGCGGGCGGCTATCTGATCCCGGCGCACATCTGGACGCCGTGGTTCTCCGCCCTGGGTTCGAAATCGGGATTCGACGCGATCGCCGACTGCTACGCCGACCTGGCCGACCATGTGACGGCGGTGGAGACCGGCCTCTCGTCGGACCCGGGGATGAACTGGCGGGTCTCCAGCCTGGATCGGTACCGCCTGGTCTCGAACTCGGACGCGCATTCGCCGGCTGCCCTGGCCCGCGAGGCCACCCTGTTCACCGGCACACCCGACTACTTCGCGGTGCGCGACGGCATCGGCCTGGCCGGGACGCTCGAGTTCTTCCCCGAGGAGGGCAAGTATCACGCGGATGGCCACCGGGCCTGCGGCGTGAACTGGGAGCCCGCTCGCACCCGCGAGGCGAACGGGCGCTGCCCGGAGTGCGGCCGTCCGCTGACCGTCGGCGTGCTGAGCCGGGTCGAGGATCTGGCCGACCGCCCGGAGGGCTACCACCGCGACGACCATGTCGAGCACCTGATTCAGCTGCACGAGATCATCGGCGAGATCCACGGCGTCGGCCCGAAGTCGAAGACCGTCGAGTCCCAGTTGAACCACCTGGTGGCGACGCTCGGCGCCGAGCTGGACATCCTGCGGAAGGTTCCGGTCGACGAGATCGGCAAGGCCGGCGGCGACGAGCTGCGTGAGGCGATCACGCGGCTGCGGCGCGGCGACGTGCGGCGGGTGCCGGGGTATGACGGCGAGTACGGCGTGATCACCCTGTTCGACCCGGGTGAGCTGCGCAACCGCAACAGCGCCCCGCAGACCGAGACGCTTTTCGACTTCCCGTCCGAACAGCCGAAACCTCGCGTCGAGCCGACGAAGGAGAAGGCGAAACCGAAGGCCAAGCCGGCCAAGGAGAAGCCGGCCCCGCCGCCGCTGGCGCCGCCCCCCAGCCCGCACGAGCCGTTCGAGCCGATGCTCGCCGGGATGGAGGAGGTCGGCACCGGCCTGCTGGACCGTCTCGACGCGATGCAGCGGGTGGCCGCATCGGCGCCGGGCGGTCCGCTGCTGATCGTCGCGGGCCCGGGCACCGGCAAGACGCGTACCCTGACGCACCGGATGGCGTACCTCTGCGCCGAGCTGGGTGTCTTCCCCGAGCGCTGCCTGGCGATCACGTTCACCCGGCGGGCTGCCGCCGAGCTGAAGGAGCGGCTGGAGGCGTTGCTGGGTGACGTGGCCGAGGACATCACCGTGGGCACGTTCCACTCCCTGGGCCTGACCGTTCTGAAGGAGAACGCGAAGGCGGCCGGGCTCGGTTCGAGCTGGCGGATCGCCGACGACCAGGAACAGGCGCAGGCCCGGGAGCAGGCCGGTGACGACGACGCGGCGTACCGCAAGCTGCTGCGCCAGCAGGAGCTGGTGGACCTGGACGACCTGATCAGCGTGCCGGTCGCGCTGCTGCGTGAGGACCCGGCGCTGGTCGAGCGATACCGCAGGCGCTGGCAGTGGATCTTCGTGGACGAGTACCAGGATGTCGACGAGCTGCAGTACGAGCTGTTGCGCCTGCTCAGCCCACCGGACGGCAACCTGTGCGCGATCGGTGACCCGGACCAGGCGATCTACTCGTTCCGTGGCGCGGACGTGCAGTACTTCCTCCGGTTCAACGCCGACTTCGTGGACGCCCGGCTGGTCCGGCTGACCCGCAACTACCGGTCGTCGGCGCCGATCCTGGCCGCCGCGGTGCAGGCGATCGCTCCGACGACGTTGGTCAGCGGCCGCCGGCTGGATCCGGCCCGGCTCGATCCCGAGGCGTCGCTGGTCGGGCGTTACTCGGCCCGCAGTGTCGCCGACGAGGCCGACTTCGTGGTCCGGACGATCGACGAGCTGGTCGGCGGTCTGTCGCACCGGTCGCTCGACTCGGGCCGCGTCGACTCCCGTACGGCTGCGGTCGGCAATCTGTCGTTCTCGGACATCGCCGTGCTCTACCGCACCGATGCCCAGTCCGGCCCGATCATGGATGCGCTGTCCCGTGCCGGCATCCCGGTGCAGAAGCGGTCCCACAACCGGCTCCGCGACCGGCCCGGTGTCCCGGAGATCGCCCGGGAGCTTCGGCACGCCGGCGGTGCGGGCGGTCCGCTGCCCGCCCGGGTGAAGGCGGCCGCTCAGGCACTGGCCCAGCGCTGTGCGGCCCCGACCCTGGACGGCGTTCAGCTCGCCCCCGAGGACGTCCGGCTCGCCGCCGAGCTGCTGCTGCCGCTGGCCGACCGGATCGGTGACGACCTGCCGCTCTTCCTGCAGCAGCTGGCGACGGGCGCCGAGGTGGACGCCCTGGACCCGCGCGCCGAGGCGGTCAACCTGCTCACCCTGCACGCCGCGAAGGGCCTGGAGTTCCCGGTGGTGTTCCTGGTCGGGTGCGAGGACGGGCTGCTGCCGCTGCGCTGGCCGGGTTCGACGCCGTCGGAGGAGGAGGTCGCCGAGGAGCGGCGACTGTTCTTCGTGGGCCTGACCCGTGCCCAGGACCGGCTGTACGTGAGCAGTTCGGCGAAGCGGTTCCGGCACGGCAGTGAGCGGGAGCAGTCACCAACCCCGTTCCTCGATGTGATCGATTCCGGACTTTTCGAGAAGCTCGGTGAGGCCATGCCGGCTCGTCCGAAGGACCGGCAGCTGAGACTGCTCTAGAAGGCTGTGAAGGCGGCCGGCAGGAACCCGGCGAGGAGGGCCGGCCCGAACGGAAGGGGTCGTCCCTTCCGGGTCACCAGCAACCAGGTGGCGATCGCGCCGTTGAGCAGGTGGGCGGTGCCGAGGCAGACGGCCACCGCCGGCCAGCCCGCGAACCCGAGCAGGAACGCCAGTGCCGCCCCCAGTTTCACGTCGCCGAGGCCGAGTCCACGCCCGGGCAGCAGGGCGATCGCCAGATAGGCGGCGCCGACCAGTGCGCCCGCGGTCAGTGCTGGGACGATCCGGTCCGGGACGAGCAGTGCCGTCGGAACTCCGCCGGCGACCGCGAACAGGCCGACCAGCCGATCGGGCAGCCGCAGGCAGCCGAGGTCGATCATCGCCAGCAGGATTCCCGGGACCGCGGCGAGCAGGTATACGGGCAGTGCCGGTACCGGTCCGAGGGCAGCCGCCAGCAGACCGGCGATCACCGCGAACGCCACCGGCGGCCAGTGTCCGCCGGTGCCGCAGGACGGTCCAGCGTGGATCCAGCCGGCTGCTCCCGCTGGGTACGCCCGCCCGCACCGTCCACAGTCGCTGCGGGCCGGGGCTCCGAAGGGGACGGTCAGCCGGTGGGCGATCCGGGGCACGAAGGCACCGGCCGCCGCGCCGAAGAGCATCGACAAGATCACTAGTTGTGACGACACGAAGGTGAAAGGTATCCGATTGTCCGCCGCACGCTACGGTGGCAGGCAGCGTAGACCGCTTCTGGAGGTTCCCCCGATGTCTCAGAACGGGCCGTACCCTGGCCATTCATGGCCGAGCGGCAGCCCTGAGCAGCCATACTCGGAGCCCTCGGATCCCTGGAGCGGGCAGGCGCACGAGCTACCGCAGCAGTCGGCCTATGCCCCTCCACCCGAGTGGCAGAAACCGGAGTGGAAGAAGCCGCCGGCTCGGCGCGGGTTCGCGATGGGTGCGACGGTGGCGGCGCTGAGTGTGCTGATCGGTGGCGGCGTGGCGACGGCGGCCTGGTTCACGCTGGGTGGCAAGAAGGATCCGGTGACCGGCGCCACGACGGCTGCCACGACTGCCGCCGCTCCGGGGCCGCGCCCGCAGACCAGTGCGGACGCGCGGTTCGCGACGAAGGGCCAGTGCGTCCGCAATGAGGGCTCGAACACGGAGCCGAAGCTGCGGATCGTGGTGTGCACGGCCAACACGTACGAGATCTTGAAGCGGATCGACGGCAAGACGACCGGCGAGCGGGACGCGATCCGTAAGTGCGCATCGATCCCTAAATACACCAAGTGGTACTACTACGACACCGGGTATGACGACGTCGATTTCGTCCTGTGCCTGCGCGAGTATGAGCCCGTCTAGCACTTTCTAGCAGCACAGCTAGACGCACTTAGAGGATGATATCGAGCAGACTCTAGCGCTGACGCTAGAGAGCCCGATACGGTGCTACGTCATGGATCCGGTGCGGAACCCGTACGCTCCGGGCGCCGGTCAGCGCCCGCCCGAGCTGGCCGGTCGCGGCCGCGAGCTGGACGCTTTCGACATCGTCCTGGAGCGGGTGGCCCGGGGCCGTCCGGAGCGCAGCCTGGTCCTGACCGGTCTGCGCGGCGTCGGCAAGACGGTGCTGCTCAACACCCTGCGCTCGGCGGCGATCGGGCGACTCTGGGGCACCGGCAAGATCGAGGCCCGGCCGGATCAGTCGCTGCGCCGCCCGGTCTCCGGCGCGCTGCACATGGCGATCCGCGAGCTGGCCCCGCACCACCGCGACCCGGACCGGGTGGACGAGGTGCTCGGCGTGCTCAAGGCGTTCGCGCTGCGGGCCAACGACGGTAACGCGAAACTGCGCGACCGGTGGGCGCCCGGTATCGACGTCCCGGCGGCCCGGGGTCGCGCCGACTCCGGCGACATCGAGATCGACCTGGTCGAGCTCTTCACCGACGCCGCTTCCCTGGCCACCGACGTGGGCACCGGGATCGCCCTGTTCATCGACGAGATGCAGGACCTGAGCGCGACCGACGTCTCGGCTCTCTGCGCGGCCTGCCACGAGTTGTCCCAGCTGGGTGCGCCGCTGATCGTGGTGGGTGCCGGGCTGCCGCACCTGCCGGCCGTGCTGTCGGCGGCGAAGTCGTATTCCGAGCGCCTGTTCCGCTACGCGCGGATCGACCGGCTCGACCGGGACGCCGCCGACCTGGCGCTGGGTGTCCCCGCCGAGCGGGAGGGTGTGGACTACGACCAGGAGGCGCTGGATCTGCTCTACGAGAAGTCGGGCGGGTATCCGTACTTCGTCCAGGCCTATGGGAAGGCGACCTGGGACCACGCGCCGCAGACGCCGATCACCGCGGACGACGTGCGGGTGGCCGCGCCGGAGGCGGAGGGTGAGCTGGCGGTCGGCTTCTTCGGCTCCCGGTTCGAGCGGGCCACCCCGGCCGAGCGGGAGTACATGCGGGCGATGGCGGCGCTCTCCGACGATCCGGGCAACGACATGGACGCCGCCGTGCCGACCTCGGAGATCGCGATCTCTCTCGGCCGCAAGCCGGCCAGTCTCTCCCCGGCCCGCGACGCCCTGATCAAAAAAGGACTCATCTACTCGGGCGAGCGTGGCACGGTGGCGTTCACCGTCCCGCACTTCGGCCGCTACCTCAGAACGCAGCCGGTATGAGGGCGGCAATGCGGGTATAACCGGGTGATGAGGCCCGTACGCTCCGCAGCCCGCGCGATGCTCGCGTCGATCTTCGTCGTCGACGGCATCCGCACCCTGGCCCGGCCGGATTCGCGCGTCGAGGCGGTGCGCCCGCTCACCGACCGGGTGACCCCGCTGCTCGAGCGGACCGATCCACGCCTGCCCACCGACCCGCGCACCCTGATCCGGATCAAGGCGGTCGCCGACGTCGCGGCCGGGCTCGCGCTGGCCACCGGACGGTTCACCCGGCCGGCCGCGGCGGTCCTGGCGGCCGGGCTGATCCCGCACGCCGCGACCGAGAAGGGCGATCCCGACCACCTGCTGCGCAACCTCGGACTGCTCGGCGGGCTACTCCTCGCGGCGGTCGACACCCAGGGCCGTCCGGGTCTTCATTATCGGACATCGCACGCGATCGACCGGAGCCAGCGATCGGTGCGCCGGGCGGTGCGGACCGCCCGGCGGGACGCCAAGATCGCCGTTGCTGTGCGTAAATTGCCCGGCTAACAACCTTCTTGCGGCCTTTGCGTTAAAGCGGACGAGGGGCCGCGCGGTCGGTCAGCGCCTTCTAAGCTCGCTTCCGCTCGGACACCCTGCCAGCCGTTCCCGGCCGTTGCGCTCGTCGCGCCGGCGGGCGGGCCGACCGGCAGGACGTGCCGTGCCCGGGAACGAGACGGGGGTCGCGCCATGCCGGCAATCAGGAACATCGCGCTCAGTGCTGCGCGCATGCGGTCCGGACTGGTCGCCGTGGGCGTCCTGGTCACGGCCGCGATCATCACCCTCTGTCTGCGGCGGTACGGCCTGAGCACCCTCGCCGTCGAACATGAGGCGATCCGGGGCTGGCTGGCCGGGGACGGGCTCTACGCGTACCGCTCTCCGGAGAATGAAGCCGGAGCCGCGCAGCCACCCGCACTGACGCTGCTGCTCACGCCCCTCACCCTGTTGCCGCTCGTGGCAGCCGGATGGCTGCTCGCTCTCGCCGGCCTGGCCGCACTGCTGCTCGTCACCCTTATCATGGCCGGCCCGGTGGCCCGTCGCCATGGTCGCCGCCGCGGCCCGTTCGTGCTGGCCGCGGCCGCGTTGGCGCTGCTCGCCGAGCCGGTCCGTGCCGCCGTCGGCCTCGGCCGTCCGGAGCTGCTGATCTTCGCTCTGCTCGCCGCGGATCTGGTCGGTCTGCGCCGTGCGGCCCGGGTCCGCCACCGGTCCCTGGCCGCGCTGCTGCGGTCGCGCCGATCGCCTCGCGGCCGGGCGCCGATCGCCGTCCGCCTGACCCGAGCGTTCCGTCGCGCCGACTATATAGGCGATTTGTCGCAGTCGTCGAAGCGCTCCGAGGTCGACCAGACCGGCGGCGGCACCCTCCGCCGGATCTGGGCCGGTGGCTCCTGGGCCGGCATCGGCACCGGCCTGGCCACCGCATTCAGTGCGACAGCCCTGCTCTTCGTCGTCTACCTGCTGGTCACGCGGCAACGCCGGGCCGCACTCACCGCCGTGGCGACCGCGACGATGGTCACCCTCGGTGTCCTGGTCGTGGCTCCGGCCGAGACCTTCGCCTGGTACGGGACGACGATGTGGGAACTCGCCCGGCCCGCCCCGGTCAGCGACCTCGACAACCAGTCACTGGCCGGTGTGATGGCCCGCCTGTACGGCTTCCCCGCCCCGCCGGTTCTGGTGTGGTTCTCCTTCGGCATCCTGCTGGTGGCCGTCGGCCTGATCCGCGCCCGCTCCGCCCACACCGAGGGCGATGAGGTCGCCGCCTTCACGCTGGTCGGCCTGACCATCGCCGTCGCCGGCCCGGTCACCACCGCTGCCGAGAGCCTGTGGCTTCTCCCCGCCGTCCTGATCCTGGCCGACGCCGGGCTGCGCCGTCGCCTCAGCAGCCGGCTGCCCCGGGCGACACGCCGGGCCGGGACCGCCTACCTGACCATGGCGGCCGCCGGTTACCTGATCCTGATCACCACGCCGGTCTGGTCGCTGCGCTGGAACCTGCCCGCGCTGACCCTGATCCTGCTGGTCAACACCCTGCCGTGGCGTCAGGGCTCACCCGCGCTGCCGACCATCCGGCCGGCACCGCACCGCCCGGCGGCGATCCCCCTGCCCCGCGGTGGGACGGTCAGGGGCAGTTGACCCACTCCTCGGTGCCGTCGAGGAAGACCTGACGTTTCCAGATCGGCAGACGCGCTTTCGCCTCGTCGACCAGCCGGCCGCACGCGGCGAAGGCCGCCGCCCGGTGCGCCGTGCTGACCGCGGCGACCAGGGCCACGTCACCGATCGCCAGCGTGCCGATCCGGTGGGACACGGCCACCGCGTAGACGGCCGGGTCGGCGGCGATCTCCTCGGCCACCTCACGCAGGATCGCGGCGGCGGTCGGGTGACCCTCGTACTCGAGAAGGGTGACGCCGCGACCGTGATCGTGGTCGCGGACCACACCCTGGAAGGAGACGACGGCACCGGCCCGCGGGTCGGCGACGGCCGCCTCGTGCGCGGCCAAGTCCAGGGGCTCGTCGACGACGGCGGTCAGTGCCACCAGTCCGGCAACGGCGTCGGAGGTGGTCATGGGCGCTCCCCGGGCGTCAGAGGAAGGGGCAGGAAGGGCACCGTGTCGCCGTCGGCGGCCTGGGTGCCGGGCCGGACGACGACGAAACCGTGCGAGTTGGCCAGGCCGCGAAGCATCGCCGAGCCGACGTGACCGGCCGGGGTGGCGGTGCGTCCGGTGGCGTCGAGAGCGGCCAGAGCCAGGTGGGTGAAGCCGCCACGGCCCGCCACGTCGGCACCCGCGGTGACCGACGGCAGCGGCGGCAGAGCGCGGCCCCGCAGGCCGGCGAGCAGCGGAGCGACCAGCGTGACCAGGGCGATCACGGCGGACTGCGGATTACCGGGAAGGCCGGCCAGGAAACGGGGCCGCCCGTCCGGGCCGGGGACGCGGGCCAGCAGCATCGGGAAACCAGGGCGCACGGCGACGGTGTTCACGATGTACTCCGCGCCGAGCTCGGCCAGCGCCGGATGCAGGTGGTCGACCGGCCCGTTCATCGTGCCGCCGGTGGTGCAGACCAGGTCGGCGGTCTCCAGGGCGCTCCGGATGGCGTCGAGATGGGCGACGAGGGTGTCCTTGACCGGGCCGTGCACCGACTCGACGGTCGCGCCGTAACGCCGCAGCCAGCCGGGCACCTGCGGACCGAGGGAGTCGCGGACCCGGCCCGCTCCCGGTGGCCCGGCGGTGAGCAGCTCGTCACCGAAGACCAGCAGCGCCGCGCGGGGCACCGGGTGGACCGCGAGCGACTCGTAACCGCAGGTGGCGGCGACCCCGACGACCGCCGGATCGACCGCCGTGCCGGCCGGGAAGAGCTCCTCGCCACGGCGGGCCTCCTCGCCGGGCAGCCGCCAGTCGGGAATCGCGCGGGGCTCGCCGGAGACACGGCCATCGGTGCCGGTGACCGAATCCTCGACCCGGATCAGAGCGGTCGCGTTGTCCGGAACCATCGCGCCGGTGGCGATCTCGACGCAGTCGCCGTCAGCGGTGAGTGGTGGTGGGGTGCCACCGGCGAGGACGCGGCCGACCGGGCGCCACGGACCGATCCCGCGCACGGCCCAGCCGTCGATGCTCGACGTCGGAAACGCGGGCAGATCGGTGAGGGCGCGCAACGGCTCCGCGAGGGTCCGGCCGTCGGCCACGGCCAGCGGGATCGTCTCCGCGCCGCCGACCGCGTCACGCCCCGCCCGATAGGCGAGCGTGCGCGCCAATTCCCAGTCCACAGGGGTCGACTCGGTCACCGGGAAAGCCTAGCGCTCAGTGGTCGCCACCCCTGATCTGGTCCACCGTGTGGGCAAGCAGCGGACCGAGCACGGCCAGGCCGTCCTTGGCGCCTCCGGTGGAGCCGGGCAGGTTGACGATCAGGGTGCGCCCGGCGACTCCGGCGAGCCCCCGGGACAGGGCCGCGGCCGGCACCTTGTCGCGGCTGTGCGCGCGGATCGCCTCGGCGATGCCGGGGATCTCGAAGTCGAGCAGGCCGCGGGTGGCCTCGGGGGTGCGGTCGGTCGGGGTGACTCCGGTTCCGCCGCTGGTCAGGACGACGTCGACACCATCGGCGACGGCGGCGCGGAGGGCTTCGGCTACAGGATCCCCATCGGGTACGACCACCGGCTCCGCATCCACGTCACAACCGAGCTCCCGGAGACCGGCGACGAGACGGGGCCCGCTGGTGTCGGCGTAGACACCGGCCGCCGCCCGGTTCGAGGCGACGACGACACGTGCTCTGATGGTCACGGCCGGTCCTCCGGGCGTACCCAATCGCCGGTCTTGCCGCCCTCTTTGCGCAGCACCCGGATGTTTTCCAGGCTCGCCGCGGGGTCGACCGCCTTGATCATGTCAATCATCGCGAGGCCGGCCGTCGCAACGGCGGTGAGTGCCTCCATCTCGACGCCGGTCCGGTCGGCGGTCTTGGTGATCGCGGTGATCTCGACGGTGTCGGCGGTGAGGTCCAGTTCGACCTTGACGCCGTGCAGCCCGATCGGATGACACAGCGGAATCAGGTCAGGTGTCCGTTTCGCCCCCATGATCCCGGCGAGACGGGCGACCGCGAGGGCGTCGCCCTTCGGGAGGTCGTCCCGGCGCAACAGGTCGACGACGTCGGCGGTGGTGCGGACCCGCCCGGCGGCGATGGCGCGACGGTCGCTCACCGCTTTGGCCGATACATCGACCATGCGCGCGGCGCCGCTCTCATCGACGTGAGTGAGCTGACTTTCCTGGGGCATACCGGGAGCTTAGTTCGCAACGTTGCAGTATTCGCTTCACGCTCCGTCCACACTGCTCAGCGATGCTGCGGCAAGCTTGGAAAATAGAATTGCCGGCGACTGAATGACGCGATTCTCATTGCGATGAGTTTCCATTCAGAAACTGTCCGTAGCGGCGCGTCGCCCTATTGTCGCATTCTGCGCATAGCGACAGGATCCACTGGAATCCGGCACCTATCAGGATCTAAATTCTCTCCTGTCAGGACGACTTAGGGCAAACCGGGAGGGAATGCGCCATGCGCAACAACCAAGAGTGGGGCTGAAACCGGTAGTTTGTGCCTTGAGCGACGATCCGATCGCGCTCGGCAACGACAAGGACGACATGTCTTCGGACGAGAGTGACGACAACGCGACCGATCGGCAGCTTCGACTGCTCGTCGGTCTCGTCGTCGTGTTGGGGCTCTGTGTCGTCGCCGGCTTCGCCGCCTACGCGCTGACGCTCGCCGAGCCGCCGCCGCACCCGCTGGTCCTGGCCGGCCTCTGCGGCAGCCTGATCATCGCCAACCGGGTGAAGGTCCTGGTCCGCGTCAAGGCAAACACCGACAGCACCACCTGGGGCGAGATCCCGGTCCTGGTCGGGCTGACCCTGATCCCGGCGCCGTGGGTGGTGTTCTGCGCCGTGATCGCGATGGCCGTCCTCCGTTGCCTGAAGCATCTCGGCTTACAGAAATCCGTGTTCGGCGTGGCCAAGGAGGCGCTGACCGCCGGTTCCGCCGCCGCCGTCTTCCTCGCCTTCGGCGTGCACCCCGATCTGACCGACCCCACCCTGCCGGTCCTGCCGATCATCGTGGCGCTCATCACCTTCGTGATCGTCGACCACGCCGTCTTCTCCCCGGTCCTGTCCGTCGCGACCGGCACCGGCATCCGTCAGGTGGCGCTGCACCACTGGCCCAGCAAGGTCATCTGCTGGCTCGGTGAGCTCGCCACCGCCCTGCTGGTCGTCGGTGTGCTCGCCACCGGGGCGAGCGTCCTGCTCCTGCTGGTCGTCCCGCTCGTTGTGCTCTGCATGCACCTGTGGCAGTCCCGCAGCGTCCGCACCCGCGAGGAGCGGGAGTCCTGGCAGCGCCTGGCCAAGGCCACCGATGAGCTGAACGCGGTCGACCTCACCCAGGTCCTGCACTCGGCGACGACCCGGGCGGCGCAGATCTTCTCCGCCGCCGAGTCCGCGATCGACCTGACCGGCCGCACGGTCCGCGCCACCGCGTCCCAGGTCCTCACCGACGGTCCGCGGCCGGCCGCGGGCATCACCCCGGCCGACGAGACCTCGGTCGACCTGATCGCCCACGACGGCAGTGTCCGGGTCGGTGTGCTGCGGCTGCGGTTCGGCGGGACGGTCCGGCTCACCGAGGTCGAGCAGTACAAGTTGCGGACTTTCGCATCGGCGGTGTGCACGGCCATCCGCAACGCGCAGGCGTACGCCGAGCTGGCCCGGATAGCCGCCGAGAACGCGCACGCCGCCACCCACGATCCGCTCACCGGCCTGGCCAACCGCCGTCGCCTCTACGAGCGGGCCGAGCAGGTGTTCCGGTCCACCGGTCAGGGCCTGTTCGCCCTGCTGCTGATCGACCTGAACCACTTCAAAGAGGTGAACGACACCCTCGGCCACGCCGCCGGCGACCAGGTGCTGCGCGAGGTGGCCACCCGTCTGCGTGACGCTGCCGAGCCCGGTGACCTGGTGGCGCGGCTCGGCGGCGACGAGTTCGCGGTCCTGCTGACCGGCCTGCCGACGCCCGCGCTGGCCGGGCACCGGGCCACCGGCATGCTCGCCACCCTCGACACGATCATCGAGGTCGAGGGCATGCGGCTGACCATCGAGGCGGCCGGCGGCATCGCCCTGGCCGCCGGCACCGGCAGCGTCGAGGAGCTGATGCGTCGCGCCGACATCGCGATGTACCAGGCGAAACGCGCCGGAGAGCAGATCGTCGTCTACGCGCACGCCCGCGACACCGCCGACCTCGAACGGCTGATGCTCACCGGCGAGCTGCGCCGGGCCGTCGCCGAGCACGAGTTCACCGTCGACTTCCAGCCGATCGTCGACCTGGGCACCGGCGAGGTGCTGGCCGCCGAGGCGCTGGCCCGCTGGCACCACCCCGACCAGGGCAGTCTCAGCCCGGTCCGGTTCCTGGAGACCGTCGAGCGGTCCGGACAGCTGCCCGCCTTCGCCGACGCGGTCCTCGAGCAGTCGCTCATCGCCCGGCAGAGCTGGCGCGACGCCGGCTTCGACCTGCCGGTCGCGGTCAACGTGTCACCACGCAGCCTGCTCGACCCGACCTTCCCCGGCTCGGTGCTGGCCCGGCTGGCCCGGCACGACGTCGCCGCCGACCGGCTCGTCCTCGAACTCACCGAGACCCTCACTGTCAGTCAGCTCGACGTGGTCGAGCGCACCCTCGCCGAGCTGCGCAACGCCGGGGTGCGACTGGCCATCGACGACTTCGGCACCGGCGTCTCGTCACTGTCGGTGCTCTCCCGCATCCCGGTGCACCAACTCAAGATCGACCGCGAGTTCGTGGCCGGGGTGGAGACGTCGGCCGAGTCCGCCGCCGTCGTCCGGACCACCGTCGACCTGGCCCGTAACCTGCACCTGACGGTGGTGGCCGAGGGGGTGGAGAGCGAGCCGCAGCGCCGTGCGCTCTGGGCTCTCGGCTGCGTCGCCGGCCAGGGGCACCTGTTCGCCCGGCCGTACTCCGCGGCACGTTTCCTGGGCATGCTGCAGCGCGGCTCCGGTGGCCGGCCCGGTGTGCTGGCGGCGGCCCTGCACGACGAGGGTTCGGTCGTCCGCCTGCCTATGCGCCGTCTGCCAAACTTGCCCGCGTGACCAAGAAGCTGGACCTGGCCCTCTACGCCCTATCCGCGGTCTTCGCGCTGGTCACCGCACTGACCTCGACGTTGCTGCCGCACCGCGCCTGGGGTGCGGTGGCGGCCGGGGGCTATCTGGCCGCCGCGCTGCTGGTCTACCTGGTCCAACGCCGTGACCTGCTCGCCTGGGCGACGTGGGGGGCGGTGGCCCTGCTGCCGCTGGTCATTCAGGCCGTCCAGCGGGCCGGTGGGCGGACCGATCGGGCCCAGGAGGAGGTGCTGGTCGTCGAGCACATGGGCGAGTCGCTGCTGCGCAGTGGCACGCCCTACCTGAGCCGTACCGAGATCGCGGCGATTCCGCTCGACGAGCGGCTTCTGGGCTATCGCCCCTATCAGCCAGGGATGTCCGTGTTCGGCGTTCCGCGCGCTCTGGCGGGCGATCACTGGTTCACCGACGCGAGGATCTGGTTCGCGATCGCCACGGTGGTCACCCTCGGCGCGGCCGTCACCCTTCTGCGGTCCCTGCCAAACCCAGCGGTGATACGGGCTCCGCGTACCTTTCTCGCCTGGATCCGTCCGGCCGCCCCCGTAGGCCCGGCATCAGCACCCGATCCGGACCGTCCTTCCTCCGAACCCCTTGTCGTTTCGCCGGTCTCGCCGGCTCTCGTCCGGGCCGTCCAGGCTGCCACCGTCCTTCCGGTGACCGCGTTGACGCTGGCCACCGGTGGCGACGACATCCCGGTCCTGGCCCTGTGCCTGCTGGCCCTGGCCCTGGCCGCGACCGGCCGCCCCGGTTGGTCCGGCACAGCCGTCGGAGCGGCCGCCGCCTGCAAACTCTTCGCCCTGCCGGTGGTGGCCGTCCTGATCGTGTACTCCGTGGTCACCGGAACGTGGCGGCGTTTCCTCCCCGGCGCGGTCGGCCTGCCCCTGCTGGCTCTGCTGCCGCCACTGCTCGTCGACGCGGACGCCCTGATCGAAAACGTGCTCCGCTTCCCCATGGGCCACGGTCTCGTCACCAGCCCCGCGCAGTCCCCGTTCCCCGGCTACCTGATCGCCCAGTCCCTGCCCGCCGGCCGCTACATCGCCTCCGGCCTGCTGATACTCGCCGCCGCGGTCATCGGGTTCCTGCTCCTGCGCCGCCCTCCGCGTACCGCGACCTCCGCCGCCCTCTTCTGCGGCTACGGACTCCTGACCGCGATCCTGCTGATGCCGACGACACGATTCGGATACCTGCTCTACCCGGCCGCTTTGCTGCTTTTCGCCCCAGCACTCAGCAAGGACACAGGTTCTTCGGCCCCACGGCATGACACGGCCTTGTACCGTCATTGAAATGCATATGACGTGTCCCAAGTGCCACGGCGAGATGCGGGTCTACGAGCGCAGCGGCGTCACGATCGACCAGTGCAGCGAGTGCCGCGGCATCTTCCTTGACCGCGGCGAGCTGGAGAAGCTGTTCGCTGCCGAAGCGAGCTACAACCGCGCCCCGTCCGGCGGCCAGGCGCCTCCTCCGCCGCCGCCCGCCCCCCACGCGCCGCACGCTCCCGCGCCGCCGATGCACCAGCCCGGTTACGCGCCCCCGCCCCCGCCGCCTTACGGGGCTCCGGCACCGCACGGCTATCCGCCGCCGGTCCCGGCTTACGGCCACCACGGCCACTACCGGCGCGGTTACGGCCACCACGGCCACTACCGGCGGCGCGGTTTCCTGCACGACCTCTTCGACTGAGCCAATCGGCTCCGCGGCCTCGTAGCCGGTGAGGAGTCAGGAGCTTTCACACCGCCCACGGTTCCCGCAGGCGGCCGAAGGCTCACACCTCCTCACCGGCGGCTGCGCCACCCAGCC
>NZ_JBHSBL010000016.1:66071-106286 GCF_042650585.1 Actinoplanes subglobosus | reverse complement strand
CTGATCCTCGCGTACTTCAATGCCCTTCCTGACTTCGAGGAGGTCATCCCCTCCACGATCGTTACATGGCGTTATGTTCCGCCCGCGGGATAGCTGGACTCCGAGCAGGACATCCGCCTATCGCCGGTGGCTGTCTGGGGTTGTTGGGCGTTTCGGCACTGGCGGGTGACAGAGCTCGGCTGGACGCCCGTCGTCGGGGTACGCCGCGGCCCCTATGTTGAAAGGGCGTCCAGTGGACTGCCCCTTCCGAGTTATCAGGCCAGCGTGGCTGGCTCGTGCCCTGGCACGGGATAACTCAAGAGGGGAGGGAGCAGATGCTCGAGCGCATCATGCTGATCATGCTGACGGCCAACACCGTCGCACTGATCATCAATACCGCCGCCGTCCTGGTGCACTGAACTTCCGGAAGCCGCCCGATCCCCCTCGGGCGGCTTCCTCCTTTCACCACATGTGGTCGGGCTGGACGGTCCCACCGTGGTGGGGGCACGCGTCCGGCCGGACTACCTCGTTCGTCACGCCGTGCCTTGGTCCTCTCCGTCGCTGGAGCGGCTCTGGTCAGCGGTGAACCGGGGTCCACCACGCATGCCACCGGTCTCCAGCCCCACTTATCTGGAGCACCACCAAGCCCCAACACCGCGACCGCGGCACCGCCGCCGATCACCACCGCACCGCCCAGTCTGTCCCCGCCCCGCAGCAGGGTCAGCCCCAGCACCACGACCGCGGCGCCGCCACCGATCGCCGCCGCGCCGCCGATCGCGGGCCCGCCCCGCAGCAACGCCAGCCCGAAAACCATGACCGCGACACCGACCCCGATCGCCGCGCCGGCCAGCTCGGCCCCGCCCCGCAGTGCTGCCAGTCCCAACACCACGAACGCGACGCCGAGCCCGATCGTCGTCGCACCGGCCAGGAGTCGGGCGGCGGTGTGCAGGCTGGTGGTGATCAGGACGGTGATGGCGAGCAGTCCCGCGGTGGCGAGGGTGAGCCAGGCGGCGGGCGGCCCGGTCAGGAGCGCGGGCGAAGGTGCAGCCGGCGGCAAGGATCCACAGCAGTCGGCGGGCGATCTTCTGCAGGTCGGAGCCGGGGTAGCGGCGCAGCCAGTCGGCGATGGCGAAGACAGCGCCGAGCCCGGTGAGCACCGTGAGTGCGGGGATGCCACCGAGATCCGAAGTCAGGTTGATGGCCACGCCGAGGGCGGCCACGCCGAGGGCGGCCACGCCGAGGGCGGCCACGCCGAGCAGGAAGCCGGCGATGGTGGCGCGCCAGTCCAAGCGCCGCCGGCGCCGGCCGGTCCGGGGCGCCGCTGGGGTGGCCGGTTCCGGGATGCCGGCGGGGCCGGTGTCGCGGTCATGGTTTTCGGGCTGGCGTTGCTGCGGGGCGGGCCCGCGATCGGCGGCGCGGCGGCGAACCTGAGTAGCTGTCGGATGGTCCACCGTGGCACGCCGACTCGCTTTCCAGGCTCAGGACGCCCGCAGGCCGCGGCCGGGCGGCGCTCGATGCCACGCGGGCCGCCTGCCTCCGGATCGGTGGCCGGGGCTGGCGTCGCTGGAGAGGTAACGACCAGCACCTCGCCTCCGTGCCGGAGAGCTGAATCCGCCTCCCCCGGCTACCCTCCGCGTTTGTCGCATCCGGCGAGTCCTGTCAGATAATTTACTCAATCATGTTCTCAGTCCGAGAAAATGATCTTCGGAAATTCCGGAAATCGCAGCTTTCACCTGCAGATATATTGTCGGCTGCCGACATGCACGACGTGCCGGATTGTTGTCGGTGAAAATTCCCCACCGGCAACATTATTTCTCTGCGTCATGTCGGATGTATTGATCTTCCTGGGCGTTTCACAATACGTCTGCGACACGACGCCGTGTCCTGGCGTGACATTCACCTCCGGCGTCTTGATTTCGGATGGATCTGGAGGAACGCGAGCGCCATGGGTGTCGTGAAGGCTGCCCCCATGCCCGGGCGTGGGAGAGGTGCACCGACCAGGCCGGCTGCGGCCCGGATGCAGGCGGGTCCTGCGGTGCTCGAGCTGGCGAGCTGCGTGCAGGAGCTGATCAGGGCGGAGTTCCCCCACCGGCCGTGGTCGCAGCTGGTGGCCCGGCTCGACCCGCAGGAGCGGCTGGCCCTGGGCGGCGGCGATGACCGGAGGCTGGCGCAGCGCATCTCGTCCCGGTTCGGGGCGCGCTCGCGGCAGGGCCCGGACCGGGCGCTGGTCGACGCGGCGTTGCGCTATTGTCTGCCGGCGGTGCCGGCCGATCAGCGTGACCTGCGGCGTACGCAGCTGGAGGACCGGTGGCGGGCGGTCCACGGTGACGGCGGGCCGGCCGTTGCGGCGGCCGGATCCCGGCGCCGCGGTGGCGGGCTGGGTGAGCAGCTGCGTCAGCAGCGGGAGCTGAACGCCGTCTTGTCAGCGGAGCTGGCTCGCGTGGTGGCCGACAAGACGCTGCTGGAGAAGGATCTGAAGGCGGCCCAGGCCCGGCTGACCCTGATCGAGGCGGAACGCGCTGTCAGCGCCGGGCAGCCGCGCACGGTGGGGATCCTGGCGGGCGGGCAGGATGTCGGCCCGCCCGATCTGGTGCGCCCGTACACCAGGGCCCTGCCCGAGCCGCCCGAGCCGGCTGAGCCGCCGCAGGATCCGCCGGCGGTCGATGCCGAGGTCACCGCGGAGACCCTGCCGCCGACCGGCGCCGAGCTGATCCGGGCGTACCGGGACGCCAACCGGCCCCGGACCTTCCTCCCGCTGCCCCGGTACCGGCCGGGCCTGGAGGGCCTCGCCCCGCCGACACCGCTACGGGTTCCCGGGTCCCGGGTCGTGGCCTGGTATGCCGCGCCACCCGGATGTCTGCTTCCGGCACCGCGGCAGCCGCTGGACGCGCTGGTACAACAGCCGGGCGGGTTGAGTTCACCACCGTGGCCCGGCCCCGCCGACACGACCGACCTGACCGACCTGACCGACACGGCAGCCACGACCGACATGGTGCAGCGTCGGCGGGCCCGGTTCCAGGCGGCCCGGATCGTGACCGAGATCGGTTCGGCGTGGCTGGATCAGTGGGCTGACCTTCCCGTGGACAGGCTGCCCGACTACGAACGCGGGTCCGCGCAGTTGCCGCTGCTGGCGGTGGTGTCGGTGCTTGCCTGCCTGATCGCCACGGTCCCGGCGCAGCTGCTGTAAGCGCAGCTCAGGGGAGACGACAAACCGCACCCGGGACGGCGGGGCGGCGAGGAAAGGCGAGTCGAGGGGTCCCGCGGGGCGAACCGCGAGGACCCCTGACGCCGTGCGCCCCTTTCGCAGAGGGGCGCAACCACTTGTCCCGTCGGGCGTGTCGGCGCCGCCGATCGCACCGACGGGCCTGCCGGAACATCGTCCGGCGGCCCTGTCCGGGCTCCACCCAATAGAAACTGACAAGTCACGCCAGGGCAACGGTTGTCCAGCCCTAGTTCGAGTTGATCCGTCCGATGGTGACCAACCCGGCATTGGTCCGTTGGTCAACATGCCGGGATGACCAACCCAAACACCTGTTTTTGTCGGCACAGAATTGTCGGCAGCCATTCTTGGTCATGGTTCAGGTGACCAATCAGATAAGTGTTCGAGGCTCTTTGAACCATGCCGGTGTGAATGCCACACTCTCCCCAAGCACCTGGCTAGTCCCGCCCTGCGGTGTTCGCAGCGCCCACGGCGGACGCGTCACGCCCGGTAGCCCTTTTCACCACTTGTCCCTGAAGGAAGGGTGGTCCTTGGCGTGCCTCGGACCCCCTTCCCCTACTGTCCGAAAGAGGCTTTTGATGAATCCGGTCTGCCTTCCCGAGCCCGCGCCCCGGCGCCGGCCCGGCCAGGTCGTCATCGTGCTGGCCGTCCTGCTGCTGGCGATGACCTTCTGCGTGACCCTGCTGGCGATGCAGGCCTCCGCCGAGCTGACCATCACGCTGCTCGGCGCGGTCGCCGCGATCACCGCCCAGCTGTCCCGGCTGCTGCCCGGCACGCGCCCGTGGTCACGCAGGCGCCGGTAATGGGCCGCCCGGAGACCCCGATCCCGCAGGGCCGGCCCATGCGCGCCATGGCCAACCACCTGCGGCACCTGCGGCAGACGGCGGGGGCACCCAGCTACCGCACGCTCAGCCGGCACGTACACGTCGAGCAACAGTCGCTGTCACAGACCGCCAACGGCACCCGCGTCGGCTGGGGCCGGGTCCTGCTCTACGTACAGGCCCTGCGCATCCACGACGAGGCCGCGGTCTCCTACGCGGACCTGGCCACCCTCAAAGAGCTGTGGCAGCTCGGCGAACAGCAGTACCAGACGATGGCGACCCGGGCCCTGCGCCGGCGGCAGAGCCACGACGCGTTCTGGGACGAGATCGATAATCCGGTCGGCCGGATGCCGCCCGCGGACAGCTGGACCCTCACCCCCGGCATCACCGACGTGACCCGGCTGGCCACCTTACGGACCACGATCGGCCTCTACACGCTGCTGCTCGAGATCACCGCCCGCCGGGGCATCGATCTGGCCGCTCCCCGCCGCTCCCGGCCGGCGGCGCCGGCGTTCTCCTGGTTCGGTCCCTCATCCCCCGCCCCCACCGTTCCCGTCGTCCCGCGCATCCGTGACGCCACCGACATCACCCCCGACGCCCTCGCCCTTGCCGTCCAGGCATGCGGCGGCACCGACGGTGACCGGGCCGCCTGGCTGGCCACCCTGCAACGCATCAACCGCGACGCCGACCACGGCCCCCCGCGACTACCGACCGACCCCGCAGCCCGCAGCCACCTCGGCCGTGACCGCCACCGCCTGACCCAGCTCGCCGGCACCGTCATGCGCCGCCCGGACGCCCGCGGCCTGCTGCCCACCTGACCTCCGACACCCGGCCCCAATGGCCGTAGCCCGACGGCGAAAAGACCAGCAACCCCCGGAAGGTCCCTGCGCGAAGGCCGTCCCCTTCCCGCAGGGACTCGCCCGCTCCATGGCCAGGCTGGTCGCGCCGCGCAGAACCGGATGTCGTCGCCGTCCCGCTCTGAGCGGTCCGCAACACCGTGGGCGGTGCGGCACCGGCGGCCGGTCGATCCCGCCAGGACGGCCGTCGCCGGCAGGCGCGGCCACACCTATGGTGAGAAGGCGTCCAGTGGACTGCCCTCCCGAGTTATCAGGCCAGCGTGGCTGGCTCGTGCCCTGGCACGGGATAACTCAAGAAGGGAGGGAGCAGATGCGTTTCCTGCTGATCGCGAACACCGTCGCGCTGATCGCCAACACCGTCGCCATCATCCTGGCGAGCTGAACCACCGGAAGCCGCCCGACCCCCTCGGGCGGCTTCCCCCCTTTCTCGCCGGGCCAGGTGTCCGGCCCGGCGACGCCCCTACCTGCATGAAGCAGGCCGGCGTCGGTCACGCCGCAGCGTGGCCCCGGGAGGGGCCACGATCTTTTGTCGGTGTCGGCGACACGGTGATCGGCAAGTCCTCGAAGGGGTGAACGGGAACGCCGCCGCGTCGCTCCTGAATCCAAGCTTCGGAGCGGCCACGGCGGCGCTGGGGACGTCGGGGTGGAACGGTATCGCCAGCGGCCGCTTCCCCATCGGCCGCCTCGTTCCGGGAGACGTCCTGGGACCAACAGGGCATCTCGGCGCGCGCTCATCCAGCTCCGGATGGAGACTCCCGCCAGCGGAAACCGACCCGAACGGCTTCCGACGAAAGCGCTCTGCGCCCCGCCATTGTTAGGGTCATCCCCCCCACCGGGGAAGTGGGTAGGACGTTCGCGATGGCTGTTCGCCCCCAGGGGAGGACCTTTGTTCAGAGCCGCGTTCGACACGATTTAGACCGTTTCATGCGGTGCATATCGGGTGAAACACGCGAAAGACTTGTAATCGGCGTAGTCGGGGATCCGCACAGCAACCCCGAACGCCAGCCTCTAGGCCAGCCCACCTCCCGGTTGCTACTCCTATGTGTCGGCTCCCCTGTCCACTTGCCGCCTGCTCCGGGACGGACCATCCCACGCAGACAGCAAAAGGGAAGCTGCGAGTAGGGGACGCGCTCGCGCGCTAGTCAGCTCCGTATGTGAAGGCTTCCGTTCAAAGGAGAATCGAAGTGCCCGTAACCCTGTCCGGAACCCCGGCCGTCCTTGTCTATGCCAGCGCCTTGGTGCTGGCCGCGCTCGTCGCGGCCGCGGTGCTGCACGGCAGCCGCCGGTACCCGGTCGCGGTCATCGCGCTGGTCGTCATCTTGGTCTTCACGGTCGTGCTCCTGACCGCTGGAGTGGACCCGCTGGTGGTCACGGCGATCGTCGGCGCCGCCGGCATGGCCGCGTCCAGGCTGGGGTCGCGTCGGAGCCGCCGGATCTGAGCCGGCCGCCGCCACCCTCCCCCGGCCTGCCAGTCAGGCCCGGGACGGTGGCGGCGGTGCAGGCGAGGACAACCCATGCCGAAAAGGATCCGAGAACCAGCGGATCCGGACAGCGGCCCGATCGCCGCGTTCGGATTCCAGCTGCGCACCCTGCGCCAGCAGGCCCAGCGCACCTACACCTCCATCGCCGAGACCTCGTACTTCTCCAAAAGCGCCATCCACACCGTCGACCAGGGCCACCAGCTGCCCACCGAGGCCACGCTGAAAGCCTTCGTCACCGCCTGCGGCGACGATCCCCGGCCATGGCTGCAACACCGCGACCAGCTGGCCGCGGACCTGGCGGCCAGCAGGCAGGAGACACCCGACAAACGCAGCCCCCGCGACCAGGGCCTGCCCGCCCCCGACTCCGCGACGGTCAACACCGCAGCGGAGTTCAACGACGGGCTCAAACGGCTACGGGAATGGTGCGGGCTGACCTACCGGCAGATCGCCGACGCCAGCCCACCCGGCGCCCGCGTCGCCCCGTCCACCCTGCACGGGGCTGTCACCCGGGCAACCCTGCCCCGCCGCACACTCGTCGTCGGCTTCCTGCACGCCATCGGCCTGCCCGAACCCGACTGCGACGCCTGGCTCCACGCCTGGCAGGCGATCGAGGACGGCAAACCCGTCCCCCCGCCCCGCAAACCAGCCCTGCCCACCGTGCGGGACGTGCTCGGCACCCCACCGGCGGACGCCATCGCGTCACACCCGTGGGGCGAACACCCACCAGCCCGCCTGGTGATCCGCTCCTCACCGATCCCCGAACACCCCGAACTCGGCGGCCTCGCCCCCATCCGGATCCCGGACAACGACGTCGTCCCCGCCTACCTGCTACCCAGCGAAGAAATCCGCGACTGGACCTTCCAAGACGGCACCTGGAAAAGCATCGAGAACCACCAGCCGGCCGGGATGACCTCCCGCGCCCGCTTCCCTGGATGGGTACTGGCCATCGCCATCGCCATCCTCTGCAGCACCGCCACCCTGATCGCCATCGCCGCCACCCAGTAAGCCCGGGGGTTCCGGCCGTCCTCCCCGGCAGCCGGAACCCCCGGATCACCCCTCCTTCCCGGAAGGTCAACCGCCGCCACTGCCAGCCGCCGTCGAACACCTCTGCTCAGGTCGCGGAGTTCTCGCCGGCCGGGAGGAAGGTGGCCGGGCTGATAGAACTGTCACGAGTTTCGCTTCGCACGGTGGGAGCGGGCCTGGTTGCGCATCCGGTCGACGCGGGCGGGCCAGGTGCAGTGGTGTCCGGGCGTCGAGGCGGGTCGCGGGCTCGATGCCCGACCTGGGGCCAGCCCGTCACAGGTTCGCCCGGATACGGGGCGGTGACTTCCTTGATCGCCCCCCGCCGAGCGAGCGAGCACACACCTACGTCCTGGACGGCCGGGAACGGTACGCCGACACCGGCCGCGACGTCGACAAGCAGCTCGGCGGCGGCGCGATGCTGCTCTACCGGCGTGGCCGGCCGTGACCATCCCCGGCGCGCGGCGAGTGGCGCAAGTTCCTGGCCGCGATCGGCGAGTTGCTCCGCGAGTTGCGCACCGAGCCGCAGCCGCTGTTCTCCTGCTCTGTGACGGGTGTGGGCAGGTCACCCCGCGCACCAGGCTGGCCGGCTCGGCGGCCGCGCTCGACTTCCATGTCGGAGGTCCGCGGTGAGCTCCTGATCGCGCCCCGCTGCGCCCAAGGAGTTCATCCTCGACGAACCGGACTGACTTCCAGGCGGGCCGCCGGCGTGCCACCCGGCGATCACGGATTTGCACCATCTGAAATGAATATCGCGCTCCGTGCGATGGCTGGATTCACTCGATAACCCAGAATAATGGATCACCATACGGTTTTTCCAATTCACGGCAGACCGAACAATAACCTCGACGGAAGCGCTCGATGAAACCTCAGAGCCCCAGGCGACTCATCCATTTTAATTCCTTTTAACCAAGGATGCTGACGTGGCACATCAGCCCACAATTGTCGACCATGGCAACGAGACCAGCACGACCGGGCGGAATCGCACCCAACCCGGATCCGGCATTGCTGACATCAGCCATCAATAGGCACCTAATACCTCATAAGCCCCCGCGCCGGGGAACGCTGATCACTGAAATGCCTGTTCACACAGTCTGAGGATCGCCAAATCCAACCACCATTCTTGTTCAATTCGTCTCACTGCGGCGAAATCCCGTCCCAGACTGTCCCAGTCTGACCCACCTGCTGCTACTGCAACGCCCTGGCCTGCATGATTGGAGTAGTTGGAACAAATTTTAGGCCATCGGTCTGCCCACGTTCTTGATCTTGAAGGCCCGGCAGAGCGTATGCTGGTCACGGCACCACAACAAACTTGCCGACGGTCTCGACCTTATTCCTGATGATCCTTGAGGGTCGCGGCAGCCGGCAAGCGCGAGATCCTCGTGGCCGCGAGCATCTTGCAGCTTAGAAAGCCGAGTAGCGTATCGCTACTCGGCTTTCGGCATCTCCGGCACCTTCTCCACCATCAACAATTCCGCTCTAATTCTCTTCAGCAGAACACCCGACCAATACGACTCACAGCGTCCCATCTTGTCGATCCATGCTTCCTGCCTTGGGCAACTTCGGGGCACAATTCGTATTGGCGTTCCGCGGCGACGGCCATCCCGCGGGCAGGCGCTAAAGGATCATCACAGGGCGGTGCCGTCGACGTTTGCGTCGACGGCACTCCCGGGAGGGAACCCGATGGAAGTCATCACCAACTTCCTGCGGAACTGTCTGTCTAACCACCCCCTGCTCGACTCGCCGCAGGGTGCTCGCCGCTTCCGCCTGATCGTCGTCATCGTGGTCGCGATGATCGTGGTCGTCGGCATGAAAGCCGGCGTTCCCGCGACGACAGCCCTGCTGACCATCAGCGGAGTCGTCGTCGCAGCGGCCGTGATCACTCGCTTCGTCCTGAAGGGCATCACCCCCGCCGAAACGGCGACGGCATGAGCATCATGGCCACCACCGACGACGCCGAGTACGCGCTCCGGGTGCAGGCCTTCGCCCGCGAGCTCAGGCGTCTACACCGGGAAGCCGGCGAGCCATCGCTACGGGACCTGCAGCGGTCGATCGTGGACTACTACAGGGACCGCCGCCAGACGTTCTCCGGCTCCCGCAGCAGCATCAGTCGATACCTCAACGGCAAGTCCCTGCCCCGCGGAGCCTTCATCGACGCTTTCCTGGACGCCCTCAACCTCTCCAGCGCCAGCAACAGAGCCCGGCTGATCGCTCTACGAACCGCCGCCCGCGAAGTAAGGGACCCTATCGACGCCGACTTCATCTGATTCTCGCCATCCACGGAGCACGGCCTGCCCTTTCCGGGCAGGCCGTGCTCCGTGGATGGCGAGAATCCTGGACGACGAACAGGACGTTCCGCGGCCTCGTCGCGAATGCGAGCCCCGCCGCGCCAAGACAGGTGGGCACGGCTGGAAGGCCGTACCTCCAGTGCACCCGCGGGCAGCGAACGGGTGACCGGTCGTGTCCGGTCGAGTCGGGGGGGGTGAAAGGGTGATCGTGTGACGTCGAGGCAACAGGATCTGGTGGGACTGGTCGGTGTCGGCTACGAGGGCCGCACCGTGGAAGAGCTCATCGAGCAGCTGCACGCGCTGGGGGTGTCCCGGCTCGTCGACGTGCGGCTGAACCCACTGTCACGCAAACGTGGCCTGAGCAAGACGGCGCTGGGGCAGGCACTGCACGCCGCCGGCATCGTCTACGAGCACCGGCGGGAGCTGGGCAACCCGAAGGACAACCGGCCCGGGTTCGCCAGCACCGGCACCGTACGTGACCATGCCCGCAGCCGGTACACCGAACTGCTGCATCAGCCGCAGGCCCGTCAGGCGCTCGAAGACGTCGCCGCGGCTGGCCGCCAGGAACGGGTCGCCGTGCTCTGCTTCGAGGCCGACGAGAACCAGTGCCACCGTCAGGTCGTGATCCAGGAGATTCAGCGGCGCCTCGGCCGGGGCACCGACGCCCGTGGCGGCCAGTAGACACCCAACACGCTGAACACGTGCGCCCGCTTGGCCTGGTTGCCGACGTAGAAGGCGACGTCCCGGCCGGGCCCGCACAGCTCCTCGAGGAACTTGGCGGTGATCGCCCGGCGCAGCTCGTCACTGCTGCGGTCGGCCAACCGACACTGGAAGCTCACCAGCTCCCAGTCCAGCACGCCCTGGCAGTGGCCGCCACAGCCTGTGTCGTGACAGCGGTAACGATAGAAGGCCCGGAAACGAGGCGGCAGCAGCGCAGTACGGTCATGGCCGCTGAACAGGTCCGGCTGCTGAATGTAGGCGTCGATCTTGCGTTGTTCCGCCGGGGTCCAGCCCGGATGCGCCTCCACGTCCAGCCCGTCGACGCTGCGTGGACGGACCAGGGCAAGGGACTGAGCGTTGGGGTCGTCACGGGCCGCCCGGTAGCGCCGGCACATCGAGTCCTCGACGTACGGGTCCAACAGCCCGCGGCGGTCCTTCCACGGCGGCAGGAATCGCTGCACGACCATCGTGTCCATCATCGGCCGGAAGCTCTCGCGCCGCTGATCCTGCCGGGCCGGCTTCGCCGCCACTGTGACCAGGTCGTACTTACGGAACTTGTCGTCGCTGGCCAGCTCCCGAAAGTTGATCGGATACAGCCGGATCCATCCCCGCCGCTGCCAGTCGACGCTCAGCCCGGCCACGCACACCGTCTCGCCGTAGCGCTCCGACGGATTCGGCGCCGCCTTCACAGTGATCAACAGTTGCAGCTCGACCGCCTGATCCGACACCGGCTTCGGCTCGGGCCCCTCCTCCTTCGGGCCGAACAACGACAACTGCGTCACCCCGAACCACCGCCCATCACTCATAGCGACAAGACAGCCACAGATAGACAGACTGTCATGCCTTGACGGGGATGGAGAAGCCAGACCGGACCCGGAGACGAGGCGGTGACGCGCTCGCCGCGGAAATCCTCAGATGAAGTGCCCGGTAGACGCGCCTTACACGTCCGATGTCTAGGCCAGTCCTCCGATATCGACTAGGCCCGCCAGCAGGCGCGGGTCTTGCCCGTCGACGACCCACCCACGTCACCATCCGCGACGACCGGAGGCTCAGCCGGCCGGCGGCCTCACGCAGCAAGGCATCATGCGACCACGGCACGTACCCGGGCAGTGGGTCGGTCGCGGTGCCGGTGTCGGGGACCTGGATCGCCTGGTGCACTTCCAGGACGAGAGGATCACATTCGCTGACCGGGCGGCCCAGCCGATCCGCCGGCGGGTCCGGCTCGGCTGTCGCGGCGGCCGTCCACGCCCGGCGGACCTGCTCCGCGATCTGTGCGACGTCCCGGCGTCCAGCCAGCCGAGCCAGCGCGACCGCGACGCTCACCGTGTCCTGCCGACCGGCTAGCCCGTCCCCGCTGATGATCTTTTCCGATCAGATCTTTGCCCGGTGAGCCGGGCAGGTCATCGTCCTCGGCGATCCCCGGCTCGACGCCGTCGGCATCTCCGCCGCCGTTCGGGAGAAGCTGGTGGCGAAGTTCCTGGCAGGCCAGGAGATCAACGCGGAACCGGTCTCCTCGACCACCACCACCACCACCACCACCACTGTCGGCGCCATCCAGATCCGGTACGTCTACGCCGACGGCTCCGTGGCGATCGCGACCGAGCAGAACCGGTCAGAGCGGCACCGTCGCGGCCCAGGCGAAGGGCGCGAAGAAGAAGGTAGGCATCCGCTCGATCACCGGTTGCAGCAGCCGCGTCGGCAAGTACGGGACGTCCATCTACACCAACTGCAAGATCGCTGGATGATTATGTCGGTGAGGACCGGAGCCGTTTCTAAGCGAGTTTCAGAGCCAGTTCGGGCCGGTCGGCGTGATCAATGTCGGTGAGTTTGAGCGCCACCTTCGCGCGCGTCAGGCGTCTGCCGGAGACGTGGCCCGCCGGGTTCAGCCGGTAGTTCCAGGCGTTGGCGGGTGAGTGCGAGCATGTCGATCAGCCAGCCCGGCCCGCCGGTGATGTTCCTGGCTTGGAGGAAGGCGTCGACCTGGTGGCGGACAGCGGGACCCGCGCCGGCGAAGAAGTCTTCGCAGATCCCGAGGAGCAGCGGCAGCAGGTCGTCGTAGGGTTCGTCAGGGTCCATGAGCCGACCGATTCAGGATGGCGTGCGAGTCGCTTCTTCGGCGCGGGCTCGGGTCTGGGCGAGGCGGTAGGAGTCGGTGCCGGTCTCGATGATGTTGCCGCCGAACGTGATCCGGTCGACGATCGCGGCGCAGAGCCGCGGATCGGTGAAGGTCTTGGACCAGCCCGAGAACGACTCGTTGGAGGCGATCGCGACGGACGCCTTCTCCTCGCGTTCGGTCAACACCTGGAAGAGCAGCTCGGCGCCGCGTTTGTCGAGTTCCATGTAGCCCAGTTCATCGATGCAGAGCAGATCGACGCGGCCGTAGCGGGCGATCGTCTTGGCAAGGATCTTGTCGTCGGCGGCCTCGACCAGCTCGTTGACGAGCTTGGTGGCCAGCACGTAGCGGACACGGAAGCCTGCCATCGCGGCTTCGGTGCCCAAGGCGATGAGCAGGTGCGACTTGCCGGTGCCGGAGTCGCCGATCAAGCAGAGTGGCAGGCCCTTCTTCACCCAGTCGCAGGCGGCGAGGGTGTGAACGACGGCGGGGTCGACGTTCGGGTTGGCGTCGAAGTCGAAGGTGCGCAGGCTCTTGTCTCGCGGAAACGCGGCGGCCTTGATCCGGCGTTCGGAGCGGCGCCGGGCCCGGTCGTCGCACTCGGCCATCAACAGTTCGGCGAGGAAACCGCGGTAGGTCATCTGATCGCGGGCGGCGGCCTCGGCCAGATCGGTGAACTGAGAGCGGATGGTGGGCAGCCGCAGCAGCCGGCAGGCGGAGTCGACGGCGGCGTCAGCGGCCTGCTCAGTGAGTCCTCGGTGTCGTGTCATGACCCGGTCCCTTCGACGGTGCGGCGATGGCGCAGGAGCTGGTCGTAGGCGGTGACTGTGGGCAGCGGCCGCCGGTCGGGTGGCAGTTGCGCCAGTCGCCGCTCGGTCAGCGACACCACGTTGCCGGCCGGATGCCGCATCGTCGGACCTTCCGGAGTCCGGTGGTCGTCGGTTTCGGCGAACTTGCGGGCCTCCAACGCGACCGCGTCAGCAGTCAACGCGCCGGCGCGGACCGCGGTGGCCAGACCAGCGACGACGTGGTCGTGAGGCATGTGCCGGTGCAGCAGCAGAACCTCGATCAGGGCCCGGGTGCCGGCGGCGTCGCCGTGGACCCGGCGGACGGCTTCCCACCAGGCATCGTGCACTGGTGTGAACTTGCCCGCCGCCCGCGCCTGCTCCAACGCGGTCGCGCCGGGAAGCGCGCCGGGTTTGCGCAGCAGCGCCTCCAGGTAGTGGTCGAGATCGAGCCGGGATCGGGACTTGGCCATCAGCCGTTCATGACGGGCCACCGGGGTGCGGCCGTCATAGACGACCAGGTCGGAGGCGTGCAGCTGGACCCGGACCTGTCGGCCGACCAGGCGAACCGGCACGGAGTAGCGGTTGGTGCGGACGGTGACCTGGCTGAACCGGTCGACCCGCGGGGTGAGCCAGGTGCCGGTCTCGAACTCCTCGTCCGGCAACGGTGCCAGCTGCGGCTGCTCGACTGCGAAGTGCTCGCCGACGGTGTGCGGCCGGGTGCCGATGCGGCGGGCGTCGTCAGCGGTATCCCACTCGTCGACCATCGCGTTGAGCTGCTCGAACGAGTCGACTTGTGGGACCGGGACGAGGTGGTTGCGGCGGAACCAGCCGATCTGCCCTTCGACGCCGCCCTTCTCGTGAGCGCCCTGGATGCCTGGCTGGCAGTAGAAGGCGTCGATGCCGTAGTGGGAGCGGAAGGCGGTCCACCGGGCTGTTTCCACCCGCTGGCGGGAGAAGCCGAGCACCTGGGCGACCGCGGCCTTCAGGTTGTCATAGCGGATCTTGCCGGTGGGGACGCCGCCCAACGTGGTGAACGCGTGGACGTGGCCTTCCAAGAATGCTTCGGTGCCGCCCGAGGCGAAGATCCGGTGGATCGCCTTGCCGGAGAACGACAGCCGCAGCGAGAACAACATGCAGGTAACCGGCTCGCCCCGCAGGTTGATCACGACCTCACCGAAGTCGACCTCGGCTTCCTCGCCCGGCTGGTGCGTCTGTGGGAGGAACACGTTGACCGGGCCGCGGCCGGCCTCGGCCCGGATCTTCGGTTTGCGTTCGGCGACGTAGCCGCGGACCACTTGGTAGGAGACGCCGTGCATGCCGTGTTCGTCGATCAGCCGGTCGTAGATCCGTTTCGCGGTGTGCCGTTGCTTGCGCGGCGCGTCGAGATCCGCTCGGAGGATGTCGTCGATGACGGTCTTTAACGGGTCCAGCACCGACGGCCGTTGCGGCAACGGTTTGCGTTCGCGGGGCCATACCGATACCAGCGCGTCGCTGACCGTGTGCCGGCTGATCCGATATTTCGTCGCGATCGCTCGTCCGGACATGCCCGCCCGCGAGTCCCTGCGGATCGCCGCGAACAGCTCGACCTTCGACATCCGCGGCATCGGCGGACCTCCGTCTCGACCAGCCGATGCTCCCACCGTCGCCGGTGGCGCCGAAACTGACCGACATCGAGTCCACCCGATCGAGGTGACCCGGCGGTGGCGCTCGAACTCAGTAACAAAGCCGAGGTCAGAACCCTGCACCCTGGCTGAACAGGAGCGCGAATCTAGTCCTGGGAGGCTTTGGCTTGATCGCCCTCTCGTTGACGGAAGGCAAGCAGGTCAGCCGCATGGGGTAGCCGGATCGGCGGAGTCAGCTCCCGCATGGCTAGGAGCGCCGCGATCGGGCCGTGACGCAAGGCCGCGTCCACGGTCTGCCGGTCCTCAACCGACAACGACTGCCAGGTCTGCCTGGCGGTGCACATGCTGCAGAGCCCACCGATGTGCTCAGCGTCAGCGACCGAACATCGAGTCGTGCAGCCGGGACAAGTGAACTGGAACATGACCGGATCATGCAGCCGACGAATCCGAGCCAGCAACCCGAATCGCCTTCATCTGGTGGCGCTGGAACTCAGCGACACTACTTTCGGCCCGACCTCCGTGGCGCTGAACGTCACCGACACGTGGCGCTGTAACTCATCTACAAAACCAGCTGGAACGCGGCCACCTGGAGCATGGACTGGACCGCGGACTACGACTACAACGTCAACGGTGAGGCCATCACCTCGGCGCGGGGCATCCACTTCGGCGGAATCGGCGACTTCAGCGACGGCCGGACCGAGATCATCACGATGCGGGCCGACAAGAACGGCACCGCCGTAGCCGAGGGCGCTGTGACCCAGAAGCTCACCGTCGCCGGTGTCGGCGCCACCCGCCGGGTCGGCGTGCGCCTGCAGGTCACCACCCGCTGGACCGACCGGAAGGCAAGGAAAGCTCGTTCGGTAGCTGAACTCAGACATCCCTGACCGGCCCGGCATACTGCCGTGCCGGTCAGGGGCGATCCGGGCTCCGCGACGATTCCGTCCCACCCCGAGGCCACCGGAATGGGCGACCCGGCCGGAGGACGTCGCCAAACGTGGCCGCGCAGCGCCGCGTGCACGGGGTCCAGCAGGCCGCGGTACCCCGTGCCGTGCGAGCCGGGCCGGGGCCTGGCTCGCACGGTGTCCTGGCTAAGCAGGCCGAAGGTGGGTCACCGAGGCGATGGGGAACTGCTCATGGCCGAGCGTCGTGTGCCATTCGATGTGGCCCGGCGCGTCGGCCAGCCGGACCAGCGCTTTGCAGGACGCACACACGAAGCGCTCGTCATGCGCCGGCGGACCAGCCGGAACCGGGACCGGCATCGCGCCGGCCTTGGGCGTGGGTTCGGCGGGTTTGCGGACCGCTGCCTCCCACAGCGGCAGCCAGATCGTGGTGTAGGTGCGGGTGTCCACGTCCAGCTGCTCGGCGAGGGCTTCGAGCTTGTCGCGGGCAGGCGCCCGGCGGCCGTTGAACACCCGCGACAGCATGGAATCCGAGTAGTCGATCGCCCGGGCCAGCGTCTGAAGCTTCGGCCTGCCGGCCGCGTTCCTGGCCTTGCTCAACAGCTCGCTGAGATGCTGCAGCGCGATATCCGGGGCCAAGACGTCTTCCTGGGCGACCGCTGCGGCCAAGGACGGCGGCAGCTGGCTCAGGTCTCCCCCGCCGTAGATGGTGATGTTGTAGGTGTCGCCGGAGCCCGGGGCGAAATCGGCGTCCCCGGCCTGTCCTACATGCGTAGCGCTTCCTAGGGCCCCCCGCCCCATGGCTCTGGCCCGATTCCCGGGAGATACCACCTCCCGGCTGCCTGCGCTGACCCAGTTCGTCTTGGGGAAGTCCTTACGCAGCATCACGGCCGCCCGGTCACGCCGTCGAGCAGCTGCTGGAGTGCGGCGCTCTCGAGCGTGGTCCGGGTGCCGTCCACGACGCGGTCGATGACGACACCGGCGGCGAGGCCGGTCAGCAACATCATGGCGGCGGCTTCGAGGGGACTCATCGAGGTGACGACGATGAGCCACCCGTAGAAGATCAAAACGATCACGAGAACGACCGTGCGGCGTTTCGCCCGCTGGTCAGCTACCCCATTTTCAGGTGCGAGGCACCTCATGACGGCGTTCATAGCGCGTTGTCCTCCCCGGACTTTCGAATGGCACTGGACCTGCTGACGGTGCGGGAGGACGCCGTTCTCCGGACGTGCCCGGGTGGCGTGAGCGGTGTCTCCCGCGGGACCTCATAGTCGCCGGTCAGCGCCATGTCCGGCCACTGTGGCCGACAGCGCCGGGAGAGGGGCTCGTGAAAGTTCTGGCCCACCCGTGCCGTGCCGTGTCCCGGACGCTCAGCGGCCGGACACGACGAAGGGCCCGCCGATCGGCGAGCCCTTGCCTGATGGTGGAAGGACGTCGCCACAACGTCACTACCAGCGTTTACTGTCTTGCACCGGTCCAGTGCCATCCAGCCCGGGCGTTGGCTCGAGCCCTGCTCAGGGCTTCGAACAACGGCACCCGTCTGCCGTAAACCCGATCCGGCTTCGGAGGTACCTGCTGTTAAGAGTGCCCGGGAGGTGCGGCCCACCGCGAGTGGCCCTGAACGTGCATGAAGGCAGCTGCTATCTGCGGTCAGCTGATAGCAATGGTCAGAGCGCATATTGCTGTCAGCCATTGCGCGCAAGTTCGTGAAAGATTTGAAAGAAAGTCCGGGCCAGGCAACCACCCCCGGCCAGGGTCTCGGCCCGGGGCGCGCACTGCGGCAAGGGTCAACGGGATGCTGGTGGGGTATCGCCGGAGTATTCGCGGTGACCGCCTCAGTGGCCGTCACCGCAATCGCCGCAGGAGCCGCCATCGGCTTGGCCGTGATCGCGGGTACTCGCCGCCCGGTAAAGATCACCGCCAGCCGCTGCGGTATCCCCTAACCGGGGGCTGAACCCGAGACCACCTTCGTCGGGCACGCCGCCCTCCACGGCGGGTCACTGGTGTGGGATGCAAGGCCGGCCCCACCTGGACACCCCGGTTCAGCGCAGCAGCAGTCGCAAGTGTCGGCGTCGGATCTCGCCGGCGGCCACGAGCGTGGTCTCTCCGACCTCGATCCAGTTGCGCCAGTAGGCGGCACCGCCGTGGTTCTCCCCCAAGCATGAGCAGGTGCACTCGTCACCGTGGGCGTCACGGCAACGCGTGTCGCAGCGCTCGGCGGTGCGGAAGTCCAGCACGACGTCGACGTGGCCGAACCGGCCCGCCAGCCCGTCGACCAGGTGACGCAGGTGTGGCCGGGCGATCGCCCACACACCCCCGCCACGAAGCTCGGGCCGGATCCGCTCCCCCAGGTGAGTGTGCAGCCAGCCGCGGTTGCTGCCGTTGTACGGCATCTTCGTCAGCAGCCGCCCCTCGACCGGCCGGTACACCCAGGGCAGAGGGTAACCATGCATGCATCGACAGTAATCGCCGTTCGTGCTCGGGCAGGGTGCCGTACTGGCCGGCCGCATCGCTGATCGTCGGGCCTTCTACCGCTGATCGAGGTCAGGAGGCTGAGCTGCTGGTGGGGAGGGTGAAGCAGAAGCGGCTACCGCCGCCGGGGTTCTCGGTGACGGCGATGTGCCCGCCGTGGCGTTCGATGATGCGTTTGCAGATGGCCAGGCCGAGTCCGGTGCCGGGGTAGCCGGCGGTGTTGGCGCAGCGGTGGAACGGGTCGAAGATCCTGGAGCGGTCGGTGGCGGGGATGCCGATGCCGTTGTCGGTGACTTCGACGAGCGTGGAACCGCTGGCCTGCGGGCGGGCGCTGATCGCGATACGGGGTGCCGCTCCGGGGCGGGTGTATTTGATGGCGTTGCCGATCAGGTTGTCCAAGACGTGCCGCAGGAGGGCAGCGTCGGCCAGCACCTCCGGCAGGGTTTCCGCCACGGTGATCTCGGGTGGGCCGGCCGCGGTGACGGTGTGGTCGGCGATCACGTCGTCGACCAGGCTTCTCAACGGCACCGGGGTGGCGGTGAACGCGTGGTCGGCTTGGGCGTAGCTGAGCAGGTCCTGCGTCAGCCGTGTCATCCGGTGCAGGCCACGATCGATCGCGGCCAGATCCCGGGCGAAACCGGCACCCAGAGCATCCGCGTAGTCGGCCCGAAGCATGCCGATGTGCGCGGTAACGCTGGCCAGCGGGTTCTTCAGGTCGTGTGAGGCCATGACCATCAGGGCGCGCAGATCGGTCTCGGCCTCGTCCTCTGCCCTGGCCGGTATCGGGTCACGGCTCGCCGCTGGCCGGGCCCACCAGCATTTTCGCAGCCAGCGACTGCCGATATCTGGTGAAGGCCGGGAACGCCGGCCGCCGGGGCGAGACGGTGCGAAGCGGCGCCCGGGATCGGCCGAGGATGCCGGCGTCTCGTCGGATTCGTCCGTGGGCATCTCGCGCACTCCTCTGTTCATTGCGGTCGACTGATCGCCGTAATCGTCCTTTCCATACGGTGGGGACCGCGTCGGGCCGGCGCTGTAACTTGCCCGTGGTTCCTGGGCGGGTGGGGTGGGGGCCTCCCAGGTGAGGCGGCTACCGCCCTGGGACTAACGCCGCAGATGTATAAGAGCCTCTCGGATTTAACGCTGAAGCTGGTCGCGGCGAACCTTAAGAAAACCGACTATAAGTTCATGACAGACAAAAGCATCATCAGGAATATTTCACTGACCGTGCTCGGATCGGCGGGGGTCTGCGCCCTGACTCTCCTGACTAGCGCGCAGCAAGCACAGGCGGCACCGCCGGACGACGACCCCACCGCCATCGCGGTGGTCCAAGACCAGAAATGGGCAGTAGCCTCCGCGGCCTACCGTCCACCGGACGACCGGGTCAGCACAACAACCGTCCTCGACCCCGATCACGACGACGTCGCCATGCCCGGAGGGGGTATTCCGCCCTCTCTCCCTCCCTCCCCGCCCATTCCCGTTCCCGGCAAAGGCCCCATCTGGTACCCCGCGCCAGGAAAACTCAACTCCGAGCTCGCCATACGGGGCGACATCGTCATCGGGCTGGTAGCGGTCACACAACCGACACAGGCAGGACCGGCAGAACTAGGCGACGGTCCGACCGCCGTCACGGTGCTGGTCCAGAACCAGTCGCAGGCAGTAGCCACTGTGACCTACCTGTCAGCAGTCGACCTGGCCCGCTCTACAGATGTCCTCGTCCCCGACAAGGACAACGCCGCCAACCGCGACGGTGGCCTCCCGCCCCATCTCCCCCCTTCCCCACCCGAACCTGACCCAGACGACGGCACCATCTGGCAGCCCGGGCCGGAAGGCCTCACCGCCAAGGCCGCCATCCAAGGAGACCTCGCCACCGAGCCGCTGGGATACGTGCGATGAACGCCCCGAGCTGGGTCCGCAGGCGGGAAACGCTTACCGGGTTCCTAGTGGTGGCCGCCTCCGTGGCCATCGACCTACTGATCTGGAGAGGCACCAATGGTCTGCGCAACGGCGGGACCGCACCGCCGTGGGTAGTCCCGGTCGGCAGCATCGCCACCCTCGCCACCTTGATGCTCCGGAGACGTTTCCCCCTACCGGTATTCCTCGTCCAACTACTGTGGGCAACCGCATGCGGAATCCAGTTCGCCGTCACCGCCTACACACCCGTAATCGGAATGTTGGTGGCACTCAACGCACTGGCCCACCACCGATCCAAGCTTCAGTCGGTATCAGCATGGATGGCGTGCCTGCCGCCCTACATGATCTTCGTGCGCGGCGAGGGCACCGGTTCATGGCAGCTCACCTCCGTCTTCCTCTTCATGCTCATCAGCGGAACAGCATGGCTGCTGGGTGACCGCAGCCGACTCGCCGACGAACTCGCCGAACAACGGGCCGCCGAACGGGCCGCGGCGAGCGCCGCCGCCGTGCGCGCCGAACGGTTACGTATCGCCCGCGAACTGCACGACATCGTCGCCCACGCGGTGAGTGTCATGGTCCTTCAAGTCGCCGGCGCACGAGCTGTGCTCACCAGCAATCCAGCACGCGCTGAAGCCGCCCTGGAAACCGTGCAGGACGTCGGCCGGCAGTCCATGAACGAACTACGCCGGCTCCTCGGCCTGCTCCGGTCCGCGTCCGCCGACCACGATGTGACGACCACCGACCAGCCCGGCCTGGACGGCGTCGACACGCTACTCGCCAACGCCCGCGCCACCGGCCTGAGCGTCGACAAACAGGTACAGGGAACGCCCGGGCAACTGGATCCGAGCGTGAGCCTCGCCGCCTACCGCCTCGTGCAGGAGGCACTCACCAACGCCCTCAAACACGCCGGGCCCAAAGCCACGGTCCAGGTCACCCTGAACTGGGCTCCCGAACAGCTCACCGTCACCGTGCACAACGACGCGCCTCCGCGGGGCAAACGCCGGTCCGGCAGCACGCCACTATCCACCGGGCACGGGCTGCTCGGGCTACGCGAACGCGTCCATACCGTCGGCGGCACCCTGCACACCGGCCCGGACCCCGCCGGCTTCGTCGTTCAGGCCGTTCTCCCGACGACCGTCCCCCTCTCCGATTTCTCGCCTGACGCGCCCACCCCGGAGAGGATCATGAGCTGATGCCGATCACCCTGCTGCTCGCCGACGATCAGGTACTGGTCCGCAGCGGATTGTCCCTGATGCTCTCCGTTCACCCCGAGCTCGACGTAGTGGGCGAGGCCAGCAGCGGTGACGAGGCCGTCATGCTGACCCGCGAGCTGACACCGGACGTCGTCCTCATGGACCTGAACATGCCTCCCGGCAACGACGGCGGCATCGAGGCGACCCGGCAGCTGACCGCAGACGACTTCACCCCGAACCCGGACTACACCGCAAAGGTACTGGTGCTGACCGGGCTCGGGGACGACGAACACGTCTACGCAGCCCTACGCGCCGGGGCGTCCGGATTCGTACTCAAGGACGCCGCACCCGCCGAACTGACCACCGCGATCGAATGCGTGGCCAAAGGCAACGGCTACCTCGCCCCAGGCATCACCCGCGGGGTGATCGCCAGCATCGCCACCCGCCCCGCCCCGACCGGCCCGGTGGCCGGCATCCTGGACCGGCTCACGCCCCGCGAACGGGAAATCCTGACCCTGATGGCCTACGGCATGACAAACGAGGAAATCGCCGCCCAACTACACCTCGCCATGGCGACTGTGAAGACCCACGTCTGCAGGATCATCATGCGGCTGGAGGTACACGACCGCACCCAGGCGGTCGTCGTCGCGTACCAGAACCAACTCGTGACACCAGGAAGCGAGCAAAAGCTGGGACGACCACGGAATGGTAAATGATCACAACCCTGCGGCCCGATCGTTCGAGCTAGTTACTCCACGTCGTTTGCAGGATCGCGGAGTAGACCGCCCGGACGGCGGTCGGCGCTAGCGTCTACCACCGGCCCAACCGGGATTGGCTACTGGTGACCGCCGTACACCACGACGAACTCGGCGTCGTCTGGGGCCCACGGCACCACCACGGGCACTCCTGCGGAAGGGGGTCCGCGTCAGGCCGTTGCTGCTGTTTCCTAACCGCGGTTAGGAAACAGCAGCAACCCCGGGCTCCGAGGGCTCCTCGCGAGGCAGCTCGTCGACGAAGGCCTTCCGCTCATCCGGGCTGGAAGCTGCTGCCCGGCCTGCTCCCCAAGCCCTCTTCCCGGCGTACAGCGCACCGGGTGCCATGGAGTCCGCGGCGGATGTCAGGAGCGGGACTGGCGCGTTCGCGCCGGGCCGACGCCGCTTCACAAGTTCCCGGCCCGGGTAGCCCTGCGGGAGCCGTTGTCGGCATCCGGTGCGCGCCGCCCACTGCGCGCAGGCATAGTGCGACGGCGGCGTTCCTGATGGGCACGGCGGTCCCGCCACCATGCCAGCCGGTCCGGAGACTCCTGGGGGATGAAGATCTGGGTCAGCGCGACGACGGCTCCGGCAGTTGTCAGCACACTGGCCACGGCCGCGATCGCCCACCATGGTGCGCCGGTGATCGCCAGGGCGGACACGATGGCGCCGCTGGCGACCAGGCCGCCGCCCATGCCCGCACCCCTCATGCGGCACCGTCCCGGCCGAACACGCTGACGTCGCTCTGGTCGTGGCGGATGCGCTCGCGGAGCCGGTAGACCCGCTGGGTGACGGTGCCGACGTTCCGATTTCGCTGGACCAGGCAGCCCTCAATGCCCGGCACCAGTTGCTGCGGTGTGTCGTGCAGATCAATCTCGACGATCCTCATACCTCGACTCCGCGGGTGGCGTGGCAGGGGAGTATGACGTACTGCGGGCCCGGCTCCATGCCGGCGATCCGGTACCCCTTAGCCGTCAGCGACTGGAACTGCTTACGTACCGTCAGCCGTTCCTGCTGGGCCCGCTCAGGATCGCTCTCACGCAGCATGTTGACGTCCCCCGGAACGACGATCAACTCCTCCCCGGGAAGCGCCACGACGTGCCGAGATTGCACAGCTTGAAATGGGCGCTGCGGGACCCCGATTACCAGGTGCGTACCTGGTTCGGGTGTCCGTTGTGGGAGATGGAGCCGACCGACGCTGGATGCGTACTTCGGCAAGGTGCTGCGTGATGCGGCGAAGGGAACCCCGGGTGGGGGCGGGTGCAGGCGCTCAGGACGTACTTCCTGTTCCTGGAGTTGCGGCACAAGGTCGAGATTCACGAGCTGACCGGCTGGGTGGTCGAGTGCCTGATCGACGGATGAGCCTGGCCCCGCAACGCGGGGAGGGGCCGGGTTGCGGTTCCCGCCGCCGGCCGAGCAGGTCGAGCAGCGGTTGTTCGCCGGGTCAACGAGCTACGCGGTCTCGAATTCGCCGACGTGAAGTGGTGGACCGTTCCTGGCGGCTCCACAGCAGATTCACCACAACCCAGCATCTTGCACAGAGTGGGGTGTTCAGAACGTGTTCTGAACACCCCACTCTGTTAGCACTACTGCTCTACAGAAGCCGCGTCCCGCAGGAGTTCGTCAGCGATCGCTCGTCTGTCTTCTAGTGAGAGTTCTGCACGAAGCGTTGCGCCGATCTCGGCTGGCGTGGCCCCTAACCGACGTATGGCTGCCACGACCCGTGAGAGGCGTTGCTTCGGAACCGAAGTGGCCGGCTCAGGCCGCTCCGGACGATTAACCGCGGTTAATTGACGGCCCCACTCCGTGAGTGCCGCTAGTTGACCAGCACTGTCGAGGGTGTGCCAGTCCCGGACGACTCGCAACGGTAACCGCATCTCGTCGTCCTCAACGAGTGCCGCCTGCACCTCCGGGATAAGCTTGAGTAGGTTCAGTCGCTGACTCACCCATGCTGCCGTTTTACTGAGCTGTTCCGCCGCTGCCTTTCCGCTACCGCACTCGGCAACCATGCTCTGGACGCCATGGGCCTCTTCGACTGGGTTGAGGTTCTGCCGGTCCAGATTCTCGGCCAGAGTGGCGGCCAGGAAGCGAGAGCGAGTCGCTGCAAGCTCATCATCAATCGTGATCTTGAGTAGCTGCTCCAACTGTGCCACGGCAGTCCGGCGCTGGCCGCCGACGACCTGGACGAACTCGGCGTCGGCGATCTCAGACTCATGCTCGGGATGGATAGCTAGAAAGGCCCGCCGTGTGACAACTGTCGTTGGCTGGATCTGCCCGATCTCCGCGATGGAGTCACGAATCTTCTGGACCGCAGAAGAATCGGGGTCGATCATCCGAGGGTTCAGGGGATTCGCCGCGACGTGATCCACCGGAACAGCCTTGGACGGGCCGTCTGCGATCTGGGGGATACGCATCTCCTGCGGAGCAGGAGATCCAGCCAAGGATCCCAGACTTACCCTTTTGCCAGCCATCACGCCTCCACCGGGTGGACGGAACCCGCGCGCTGACCGGGAACACCGCCGTATCCGAGCTCGAGTGCGAGGCGGAAGAAGTCCTCTCGTGCCTCAGCCGCGGTGCGGTTCTTGGGATACTGGGTTACGACGATGCCTTCAGCAGAGGCACGGGTATGCAACTTGTATCGCCGGACCACTGTGTCGGCCATCGGCCATCCGTTGGCCGAGATGAACTCGGCCGTCTCCTTCAGATCCGGGAGGCCATCCCGCGGGTCCCAGTTGTTGACCACGACCGTGTAGTGGATTCCCATCGGGACGAGGACATTCTTGATCGTGTTCTCGGTGGGAATAAAGCACAGCGGTTCGGGCTCCATCGGCACGACCACGTCGTCGCACTGTTCCAAGGCGTCGCGCAGGATCTTTTCGTCGTCAAGCGACCCGGGGGTGTCGACGAAAATGTGGGCGTACTCCAGGGAGCGAAGCTGTCTCAACTGGCCGGGCTCGCTGATCTGAGCGAAGTCGAACGGCAACCCGCCACGCTCTTCGACCCGGCCCGACCACCATACGGACGACGCTTGAGGGTCAGTAGAGACGACAAGGACCGGGCTGGGTCCCTGCGTTTCAGTGTGGAGGGGGCTGTTTGATCCGACCAGGACTGAGTGGGTGACGGCGGCGAGGTTGACCGCGAGGGTCGTTTTACCTACGCCGCCTTTCTGGTTGACAAGGCCATGAATCTTGACCATCGGGCACTCCGTTCCGTTTGCTTCCCGGGCTTGTCCCGGTACTTCGGATGCGGCTCATCGTAGAGGTAGGGACCTGCAAAGCCAGGGATGGTCATGCGTCTGTCGCTCAACCGGGGCTGCGATTAACCGCGGTTAATCGAGCGACTCGTGTGCTCTCGGCCAATAGGACACAACCCGCCCACTTCCACAGAGACGAACCCAGGTCCCCCCTGTTGACCAGGAGGCCGCCACCTCAGTTGACAAGTGGGCTTGTCGAACCGGAAACTCTTCGCCGCTTACGACAAGTTTTCTTGTCAACCAGAAGGAGCGAGGCCCTCGCCGATGCTGTCCCTGCCGGAACCAACCGACGAGCAACGCGCTCGGCTAAGGGCGGACATTCTCGACCTCACGATCGCATTCGCCCGCGAAGTAGTTGGCGAGTCCCACCCCGACGGCCGCCAGCTAAACGAACGCGAGGTCAGACTTGCCGTCCTCGCCGCGACCCGGACTTTACAGATCGAGGTCAACCACCAACTCACAAGCAATGCTGTCGATGCAGCGGCGGCCGGTGCCGGATATACCGAGATTGCACTAGCAGCCGGCCTTCATAGCCGACAGGCTGCACGGCATCGCTGGCCCGCCCTTGCCGCAGTTACTCGGGCTGCCCGGCAGCGTGATCCCGAACCGTAAAGCAGTTCACCCTGGCTCACGAGCCGTAAACCCGCACAGTGAACCGCTGTAGCCACCCGGGGCAACCGCGGCCCCGCACACAGCCGGACCGCGTCAACGGTCCACACCGGTAGCCCTCCGGTGAAGTTGGCTGCGGTCGCCGGTAGAGATTGCGGCCGATCATGTTGATCGGCCCGCCGCGCGGCGAACAACTCACGCCTCAACTCGCGCAGGTACCTTGCCCCGGTCAGGCCACCGGGAGCGAGGTCCCGGTGAGGGCCTCGGCGTGGGACTCGTTGCGCGCCGAGGGTTGCTTCGGCGCGTTCGGCGTTGGCGGTGGCTTCTGCGGCGGCGGCTGGTGCGGGCGGTGTCGAGGGCGGCTCGTAGTTCGGTGAGTTCGACCAGTTGGCGGATCGTGGCGGTGCGGGCGTGCAGAGAGAGACAGTCACTTACCGCCCAGGGTTCTGGCGGCCGTGTTCGGCGCTGATCGCCTCGACGCGTGCCTCGGCCCGGTCGGCGCGGCGCTGCTGGGTGTCGCGCTCGTGCAGGGCGTCGTTGCGGGCGCCGGTGAGTTCGGTCAGCTCGGTCTGGGCCTCGGTGAGCCGGCGGGCGGCGTGCTCGAGTTCGACGGCTTGCCGGTCGCGATCGCGTTCGGCTTCGCGTAGCTGGCCGCGCAGGGCGTCGAGGTCTGTGCGTAGCCGCTCGGCGTCGGCGGCCGCGGCCGCGGCGCGTTCCTTCTCGCCGGCGAGGTGGGCGCGGACGGTGGCGAGCTGGCTGATGGCCTCGTCGCGGGCGGCAGTGACGGTCTGCAGCTGGCCGGTCGTGGTGGCCAGGTCCTTCTCGGCGGTGGCGGCCCGGGCCTTCTCTGCGGTCAGTTCGGCACGGACACCGGCGAGTTCATCGGCGAGCCGGGTGCGCTCGGCTGCGGTGTCGGTCAGCTCGGCGCGTACGGCGGTCAGCTGAAAGGTGGCTTCGTCGCGGGCAGCGGTGACCGTCTGCAGGTGTCCGGTAGTGGTGGCCAGCTCGGTCTCCAGGCCGGCTGCGCGTTGGGTCTGCTTGCGGACCTCGGCGTTCGCGGTGCGCAGGTCGGTGGTCTGCTGCCGGCCGGTCTCGCGGGCCTCGCGCAGTTGGCCACGCAGGTCGTCGAGCTGCTCCTCGATTCGGGCCCGCCGCTCGACCTCCTTGTCCCGGGCGGCCCGGGCAGCGTCGGCGGCCGCTTCGGCGCGGCCCTGGTCCTTGCGGGCGTCGGCGACCTCGGCCGCGGCCTGTGCCTGGGCGCGCTGGGCGGCGGTCTCGGCGTCGCGGGCCCGGCCGAGCGCCTCGGACTTGGCGACGTTGGCGGCCGTGCGGTCCCGCTCGGCCTGTTCCGCGGCGCGGTCCGCCTCGGTGCGGGCCGTCTCGGCCTGCTCGGCCCGGGCGATCGCGGCGAGCATCGTCTGCTCGGCCTCCTGCATCCGGGCGACCCCGCCGGCATCCACGGCCGCGAGGGCCGTCTGGACCTCGGCGAGCCGGGCGGCCAGCGCGTCGACCGGGCCGGCGACCTGACCGGCCAGGGTCCGCAGCGTCAGCAGCGGCGCGTCCAGCCCCGCCGCCGCGGCGGCGGCCCGCTCCTGGGTGGCCATCTGCTTGCACGTCTTGCCGCCGGGCTCCCATGTGCGGTCCCGGCAGTACTCCGCCGGCCGCCCAGACCCGCCGCCAGGCAGAACACGCCTGCACACGCTGTACCCGCACCGCCGCTCCCGGGCCTCACCCGGCCGCTCCACAGTCTCAGACATGCCAGTATCCTAACATGATCTGCATATTTTTGTTTTGCAAAACTCAAAATAGTTTTGAGTTTTGCAAAACTAATTCTTTTTGATGTTGGTGAATTTTAAGTTGCGCCGCTCGAAATTTTGGCTTCTCTAAGCCATCTGAAAGCGCCTGTACGCGACGAACGGATGTCGATTGGTACTTAGGTAAGGCGCAAGGATCGATCGTTGGTGGCTACGCGCTGATGGAATTTGGATCTTTTCGACGGTCCGGCGGGGGCCGGGTTACCGGTCGGTGCCGGGGAGCCAGCCGGACCCGGGTGCGGCGGGCTGTTCGGCGGGCGTCGACCACGCCGCGGGCTCGGCCGGCGCCGGCGCCGCGGTGGTGGTGGCGGGCCGGTGGCCACGGGCGGCAGCTGCCGCGGCGAAGGCGGCGGTCCGGCCTGTGCGGGGGCCGGAGCGTTCGGCGGCCGCGGCGGCGGCCTGCAGGCCGAACTGTTCGCGCAGCTGTTCGTGGGCCGCGGTGGCGGCCGCGGCCTGGTCCATGACGGCCTGGTGACGGTGTTGGACGTGGGCCCGGGCGGTCTCCGGTGGTTCGGTGTTGCCGGTGAACACGACGTCCAGGAGCCAGGCCAGGTAGGCGAGGGGTTTGTCCGGGCGAGTCAGGACCGGCCGGGTCTGGGTGCGCTCGACGTGGCGTACGAGCCGGTCGGCGTCCCAGTGCGGGCCGAGTTTAGCGCCCAGCGTCGCCGCGACCCGGGGCAGCCGCTGGTCCTGCAGCCATGTCCATCGGCCGATCAGGTCCCGGGCCAGGTCGTAGGCCCACCCGGCCCATTCCGGAGCACGGCGTTTGCGTGACCTGGCATTCTGCCCCTCAAGCGTCCTATGATGGCTTACACGATGTGATCCAGATGGACCCTTTTGTCCGGACTCCGAAAGATTTTCGGGCCCGCCCGTAGTCGATGAGCGCGAAGCGCCGACCCTGCTCCGCCCGAAGGGCGGCTCCTGACAGCCGCATTCTGCGGAGTGGATCATGACTGGTCCGGAGTTAGCTAAACCCCAGATCAAACAGGAAGAAGAACTCCTACCTGAAGACACCGGGTGGGGGGTGCAAATAGTCAGCCCCAGTGCTGTCGCCTGCAGCAGCCCGGTGGCGTCCAGCGCCCGGCCGGCCGCGGCCCGCAACTGCGCCCGCTGCACCCGCTCCGGGAAATCCGTCCAGCCATCCGCCTGCGCCCGCGCCTCGTCGAGGTCGGCGTACGCCGCCTGTAGCAGGGTCAGGGCCCGATCGAGGAGGTCACCGAGCGCGCCGAGGGCCTGCGGCAGGAACCCGATGATCGCCGCCGGGTCCTCCCGGTACGCCGGCGCCAGGTCCCACACCGCCCTGTTGTTGCCCCGGCCCAGCTCACACCGCTCCTGCAGCGTCAGCCGCCGGCCCTGCTCCGTGCGCGTCGCCCACCCCAGGCCCTCCCAGTGCCGCCACGCATACGACACCGCCCGGGTGCTGCAGCCGACCAGCTCCGCCGTGCGGTCCCGGCCTGCCATGCTGCGCCGCCCCGACCGCACGTCACTGTCAGCCGCCATCACCGCCGCCACCAACGGCGCCACCGACGGCCGGCCCAACGCCGACACCCGCGCCGCGGCATCCCGGGCCAGAGCCGCCATCAACAGCTCCACCGCACGACCCCACCGGCCCTGGCTCTCGAACCCGCCGATGATCCGCTGCAAACGCTGCACCCACCCGGCGAGCTCGTCGACGCGCTGCTGCGCCCCCGCCACCGCAGCGATCCGGCCGAACTCGAGCTCGACCGCGGCGGCCGCCGCGGCCTGCTCCGCCACGAACGCCGCCTCCGCCTCCCGCAGCCACGCGAACCCGCACAGCCAGCACGCCGGCGACGGCTCTCCCGCCCCGCACACCGCGCACACCGGCACCTCGTCGGCCAGGACAAGGTCCCCGGACTCCTGGTCAACCCCGACCCCGCCAATCCCGTCCCAGAACTCCGCCAGCAGCGCCTCATCCGCTGCCCGCCGGCGCCGGAACTCCTCACTGCGCCAGCACGGCACACACAACGGCGTCGGATCGTCGGCGAACCGGAACGGCAGCCCCTGGCGCGGCAACAACACACCGGCGCGCACGCACACCGCGCACGACACCTGCACCCCGGTCGGGTACGGCACTCGCTCGACGTACGGAAACGCCCATCGTGCCTGACCATCCGGCGCCGTCACCGTCGCGGCCGCCAGCACCGGCACGCCCGCGCTCACCACACATCACCGGCCACACCGGCACCAAGCGCAACGGCATCGTCGGCGCGTACAGAACCGCAGGTCACAGGCACGGTCCCAGACCGCACCCAGCATGCGAAACCACGCACGAATACCCCGCCGACAACGGGCAGGGACGACTCCGCGACAAGGGTCAGGTCAGCCCTGACCCCCACTGCGGCCGCGAAACCGGTCGACCGGCTCCGCCCATAACAAAGATCCGACTGGGTACGTAGGCCATCAGCCGGACACGCCTCAAACGTGTCCGGAGACAACAAAGCACCCAACCGGTAGGCGGGTGCTATGCTTGCCTCCAGCTTGGTGAAGCCCTTGACCCCGAACTCGCTGCCAACGACGGGGGTTGAGGGCTTTGTTTTTGTATGGAGTTAGCTGTTGGTCTTAGTGATCTCCCTGCTCAAGGTCAGAGTGCGTCGGCTGGATGATAGGCCCAACGGGGTCGCAATCGGACGCGCCGCGCCGCGCGCACCAGGCCGAAATCGACCTATGCACATCCAGGTCTTCTCAAGAGGAAGGCCTTAACGCTCATGCGGGTCAGGCGCATTGCGGCGGTCGATGACGTCAACGCCGCCAGCTGGAAGGATGCCGAACGACCGGAGCAGGTCAGTCGCAGCAACCTCGGCAAGAGCTCGGCGTGGAACGCTGCCAGCTGGCAAGTCAGGATGCAGGCCCTTCTCCATAAGGAGGGCCATCACGTCGCGGACCAGATGATGCGGGTTGTAAGCCTCGTGTGGGCGAGTCAGCAGCGCCACATAGGACACATCATCACGGTCGCGTTCTGCGCGTAGCGCCTCATCGCTGGTATCGAAAGTCATACCCAGGCCTTTCCGGTGATCCGCTCGTACGCCTCTACGTAGCGGGCTCGAGTGGCGTCGACGACATCGTCTGGAATCGCCGGGCCTGGTGGGGTGCGGTCCCAGTCGGCAAGGCCAGAGGACCAGTTCCGCACAAACTGTTTGTCCATGTATCGCTGCTCTTCGCCGGGCTTCCAGTCCTCAACCGCCACAAAACGGCTGGAGTCAGGGGTGAACACCTCGTCGCCGAGGACCAACTTGCCGTCGCGGGTCCAGCCCAGCTCCAACTTCGTGTCAAAGATGATCACCCCCTTCTCCCGGGCGATCTGCTCGCCCCGGGAGTACACCTCCAGAGTGATCCGGCGGAGCTCGTCGGCCACGCCAGGGTCATACTGTGCCACCACCTCCTCGTAAGTCATGAACTCGTCGTGCCCGACCTGAGCCTTCGTCGTAGGGGTAAAGATCGGTTCCGGAAGCTTCGACCCTTCGACGAGCCCAGTCGGCAACGACACCCCGGAGACGGCCTGGTCACGCTGGTACTCCTTCAAACCGAGGCCAGCAAGATAGCCCCGGGCGATGCACTCGACCTGTGCCATCTCAAGCCGCCTGCAGCGCACGGCCCGGCCGGCCCACTCGCTAGGGACGTCGGTAGCGGAGACAACATGGTTGGGGACGATGTCGGCGAGTTGCTCGAACCACCACAGCGACAGCTGTGTGAGGATCTTGCCTTTGTCAGGGATCGGCGTCGGCAGGATCACGTCATAGACGGAAACGCGGTCTGACGCGACGAGCAAAATGTCGCCGCCGTCCTCGTACACGTCTCGGACCTTGCCGGAGTGGATCAGGTTCATGCGCGGCTCCCGCACCCTATCGCTTTGTCGGTTAGTCACCCGTGATGTTATAGAACATGGAACCACGAGGAGGATCAAGGGTGTCGCCGAACAACGACCGCCAGCCGCGTTACCAGCAGATCGCGCAGCACTACCGCGATCAGATTGCTAGCGGTGAGCTCAGGGATGGCGACCGCCTGCCCTCCGTACGCGATCTAACAGAACACTGGCACGTGGCGCACGCTACGGCCGCGAAGGTGATCAGCACTCTGGTCGCGGAAGGACTCGTCAGCATCACCAATCGAGCCGCCGGGGCGGTCGTCTCCCTCAAGACGATCAGCTCGGCGCGTGATCGGATGGCATCCATCCGCAAGCATGGCCGGATTTATCCGACAAGTGAGTATGCAGTGATCAAGGAGGCTGGACTGCAGCCGGCACCCGATCACGTAGCGGAAGCACTCAACCTGGACGCTGGCGCACCGGTAATCAAACGACGCCGAGTGACATACCGCCGACAGAAGGACGGGGATGTCGCGGTATCAGCATCGACATCCTGGTTCGACGGAGCACTGGCCGATGTTGCACCGAACCTTCTGATACCCGAACGGATCAGGCTAGGAACACCCGGCTACATCGAGCAGCAGACAGGTCGTCGAATCCAGACGGGCTCGGACCAGGTGACCGCAGCGGCAGCCAGTGCCGACACCGCTGAGGATCTTCGAATCGCGGAGTCGTCGCCGGTCCTGATCGCGCGAAACTGGTTTCGCGACGAGGCCGGAGAGGTCGTGGAGTTCGGCGAGTACACGTCGGTTGCTGGACGCTGGCAGACGTACGAGTACGAGATGTAGAAGACTGCGACACGGGGGAGTAAAACGCGGGGGAGGCAGGGCTGAAGCCCTGCCTCCCCCGCGTTTTACCTGGTTAGCCTTTCGTTGACGATGTGCTATCACATCGGCTACGGTGAGCCACGTAGGTTGTTCTAGCACATCGAGCGGCGACCGGAAATGCTCCTATCGCCGCCCAAAGACCAACTCAATCTCTCAGGACACACCCCGGGCACCGGTGGATCGCACCCACCGAATCCGGGGCTGTTGATCAGGCCGCGGATCGCACCTTCGGCTTGTCAAAACCATTCACGAAAACCGCAGCGGATCGCACCCGCTACGGCTTCGTTCCGAACGAGAAAGCCGCGGCGGATCGCACCCGCCGCGGCTATGACAACCGGTCCACCCTCCAAGGAGTCCCGATGTCATCTGTGACTGTAGCGGCAGCTCAGCCGCGGGTCATCCCCAACCACCGCTCGGTTCCCTCCCCTACTCAGTACGAGAAACCGCTGTCTGAGGTACATGCGTTGGTCGATCGGTTTCGGGCCGGTGACCAGGACGCATTCGCTGTTCTCTACCGCCGGTACCAGCCGCGGGTCCTGGCCTTCGTGGGGCGCCGCGTTCGTGACGCTCATCTGGCCGAGGACCTGACGGCGGACACGTTCGTCAAGGCGGTGACCGCGCTGCCCCGGTTGCAGGTCTGCGGTGACGATCTCGGTGGCTGGTTCACCACGATCGCGCGGCATGTGGTCTCGGATCATTACCGGGCGGCTGACGCACGGCCGGTGGATCTGCTGCCGGATCGGGACTTCGGTGTGGTCGACAAGACCAGCGCGGAGGACGCGGCGGTCCAGCGGGATCAGTGGCGTCGTCTGCTCACCGCGATCCAGGGGCTGACTCCGCGGCAGCGTTCGGTGGTGGTGCACCGGCTGCTGCTCGAACGCACCAGTGAGCAGACTGCGGAGTCGCTCGGCTGCGGGGAGCAGAACGTCCGGCACATCCTGGGCCGGGCCAGGCAGCAGCTGACCGGCCTGCTCCGCATGGAGGGGGTGGCGGCATGAGGCCCTCTACTGCTGTTTCGGCTGCTACGGCCCTGTTCGCTGCGGGTTTGGCGGGTCTGGCGGTGACGGGTAACCGGCGGTTGCAGCGCAAGCTGACCGCTACGCGCCGGGATCTGGCGCAGCAGCGGGTGCTGGCGAGCCGGGACTCGTTGACGGGGCTGGCGAACCGGCCCGCGATCGAGGCCGAGTTGAGCCGGCGGCTGGGCGGTGACGCGGCGTTCGCGTTGTTCCTGCTCGATCTGGACGGGTTCAAGCCGGTCAACGACGCCTACGGGCATCCCGCGGGTGACATCGTGCTGGCGGAGGTCGCGCACCGGCTGGTCAACGGGCCGGCGGACCTCGACGTTGTGGGCCGCCTCGGCGGTGACGAGTTCGTGGTGATCAGTGACGCGCCGATGTGGATGGCCCAGCACGCGCAGGGCCCGGCGATTCGGGCGGCGATCGCGCGGCCGATCTCGGTCGACGGCGGGGTGTGGGTCACCGTGTCGGCGAGCGTGGGTCTGTTGCAGGTGCGGCCCGGTGACGAGCTGGGTGACGTGCTGCGCAGTGTGGACGCCGCGCTGTACCGGGCCAAGGCCGCCGGCGGGGACGTCGTCGTCGATTTCGGTTCGGGGCCGCTGCTGACCGCTGACGAGAACCGGCCGGGGCTGCGGCTGCGTGACGCGCACCCGAACCGGGTTCCGGACGAGCAGGCGCTGCTTCTGGTTCGGGCGGGGCGGTGATCGTGATGACGACCGTGCTGCCGAAGAACCCGCTGCAGCTGTTCGCTGTGACCCCGGCGGTTCCGTCGGACGCCGACCTGCTGAACGTCCTTGCCGGTCTGCTGACCGCGAGGCCCGGCCCGTCTGTCGGGCGTCGCCTGTCGACGCTGGTCTCCTTCGTGTGCGCGACGGGCTGCCCGGCCGAGCTGGCCGAGGCTCGGGCGCTGCGACTGGAGCAGGAGTTGGCCGAGTACCTCAACGCCCGGCATGTGCTGCGGACTGCGCAGGCGACGCCGGACGGGTTGGACGCCTGGGCGGCGGGGGCGCCGATCGTGGTGCCGCGTGCGGCGGTCATCGCGTGCGCCCGCTGCCAGACGGCGGGAGGGACGCGATGACGATCGAGATCGTGCCCGCCAGCTCGGCGTGGCGGGACGCGTACCGGGTGCCCAAGGACTTGCAGCTGGAGGACGGGCCGTGGTGCTCGATGGACCTGCGTGCCGGGCTGTTGCCGGAGCAGAACGGCTGGATCTGCCCGTCCTGTGGGGCGTGGTGGGACCGGTTCGGCCGTAACGGGCGCTGGATCACCGCCGCGTCGGCGGTGCTGGTCGACGGGCACTTCATCGAGCGCGACGAGCCGGACACCGAGCCGGTCGAGATCGGCGGGCTGCGCCTGGACCGGGCCGCGCCGCTGGTGGTGCTGTCCGGGGTCGTGCTCGGCGGTGGGTACGCGGCCGGGCGGGCGATGCGCTCGCACGCCGACGCGGTGCCGGAGGCCCTGCTGCTCGGGCTGAGCCTGATCGTCTTCGGCCTGCTGCTGATCGGGGCTGGCGCGCTGCTGGCCTGGCGGTGGTGGACCGGCCGCACCGACGGGGGTGACCGGTGAACAGGGCGGACATCCCGGCCGGTGAGGTCCTGGCCCGCGTCTACGGGGTGAAGCTGGCCTGGGGCGACCCGAGCCACTTCGCCGCGCAGGACAAGCGGGAGTGCCGGCACGGGGACGGGCCGACGGTCATGCGCGACGAACGCCGCAAGCCCTGCCATCTCAGCTGCGCGGAGAAGGAGCTGGCCGCGGCGATCGCCGCCGAGCGGTTCGGTGACCTCTGCCCGCACGAGCTGACCCAGGAGCTGACCGGACAGGCGGAGGTGCGGCGGTGAGCATTCAGCGCGAACTCGACACGTTGCTCGATCAGGTCGACGACGTCCTGGCCACCGCCGCGGCGGACCCGGTCCCGGTCGACGAGATGCCGGGCACCGCCCTGCAGCTGGTGCCGGCCCCGGTGGAGCTCGACGAGCAGGACGAGCCGGTCGACGAGCCCGAGCCGGCCGACGTCCTGGACGAGACGGACGTGGAGCCGGTGCGGGCGCCGCGGCCGCGGTGGTGGGCGCGGCTGCGCCGCCGCGCTGCGGTCGTCGACGCCGACATCGAGGACGCCGCGCAGCTGCTGTTCGCGCGGCTGCACGCGGACCGGGCGGTCGTGCAGGTGGGCCGGCACGACGAGGTGTCGCGGCAGCTGGGCGCGGCCACCCACGAGGTGGACCTGGCCCAGGTGCAGCAGTGGCGCACGGCGTCCCGGCAGGCCCGCAAGCAGCAGCGCCGCGACGCGGCTGAGGAGGCCCGGCTGGCCGCGCTGTACCGGAGGGCGACGCGGGAGGGCGCACGGGCCAAGATCCGGGCGACGATCCTGGGGTCGGCGGAGATGCGCGCTTTGCGGCTGGCCCGGGTCCGCACGGTCACCCTGGTCGTGCTGATGCCGGTGCTGCTGGCCTTCGCCGCCTGGTCGACCACCGGCGTGCAGGCCGGCGTGGTCCGGCTGCTGGGCTTGGAGGACCGCTCGCCGATGTGGTGGGCGGCCTGGGGCGTGGAGCCCGCCCTGATCACCATCGTCGCGCTGATCATCGTGGTGCGGGCGGTGCTGCGGTCCTCCGGCGGCGACACCGACAACAAGGCGACCGCGGTCGAGTGGGGCGCGCTGGGCATGTCGCTGGTGCTCAACGTCGCCGGCGGCTGGATCGGAGGTCTGTCGCTGGCCGGTCTGGCCACCGGGCTTGTCACCGCGCTGCCGCACACGGTCGGCCCGCTCGGCTGTGCCGGTACCGCGTTCCTGATCGGCCTGATCGACGCCTACGTCACCGCGGCCAAGCCGTGGGCCGGAGCGCCGAGCCTGGACACCCTCGACCTGGGCCGCCCGCCGGTACCGCAGGTTCCGCCGGTACCGCAGATGCTGACGGTCCCGGGCGCGGTCGCGGTACCGGTGAAGACGCCGGTACCGGCCACCGCGGGTACCGGTACCGCTGGTACCGCTGGTACCGGTACCCGTCGCCGCCGGGCGGTACCGGCCGCCGGTACCCGCCGTCCCGCGCTGACCGCCCGTACCGGCCGGGCCGGTACCGCCGCCCCGCAGCCCGGTACCGCCAAAGCCGCCGCCCGCACGTTCTGGGACGCCGAGATCGCGGCGGGGCGCACGCCGACCGGTACCGATCTGGCCCGCGCGGCCGGGCGTGACGGTGACCCGACCGGAGTGTTCCGCCGGTACGCCCGCGACTGGGCGGCCGAGAACGGAGGAGCCCGCCATGCGTCCTGACCAAAACACCGGTACGCCGGCCACCAGCGGGGCGGGTCCGTGGGACCGCCCGCCGGCGGGCGCGGCCCGTGGCACCGCCGCGGTGAATCCCGCGGCGGCCGGCCCGGCCAGCACAGGGGCGCGGCCGGCGGGTTCCCGGCCCTCGCCCCGGCCGCGCACAACCGCACCCGCACCCGCACCTTCCCAGGTCAACCGGGGTGCGGTCATCGAAGGGTCCGTCGTCGAGCAGGAGGAGGCCCGTCGTGGCGGGGCATCGCAGCAGCAGGCCGGAACAGACGCCGCGGCAGTACGAAGCGCGGCAGCAGCGCCGGCGCGCGCGGATGGCGCAGCGGATGGGCGCGGCGTCCACGCCGAGTCAGCGGATCGCGGCCGCGGCGGATCACCTGCGGGCGGCGCTGCCGCACCTGCCGGCCCCGGCGGCCGAGTCGATCGCGGCGAGCGTCGTGGCGACGCTGCTGGAGGCCGTCGAGCAGGCATACCGGGAGGAGGCCCGCGCCGCCACGGCCCGCACCCGGTGGTGACTGAGGGTGATACCGCACCCGCACCCGCAGTGCGGAACCGCGAGACCACGGAACCGGCCAGTGACGACTCCACCGTGCGCCTGCGCGCGTATGCGCACGCGAGGGTAGGGCCTGCGGGTGCGGTTGGCAAGAGGGTGTGGGCGGTCGCTGTCGGTGACGTCGCGTCGCTCTGGTCGGAGTCGCCGGCGTCGCCGGCCGGACTGGTCCGCTACGCCCGCGACGGCGCCTGGTGCCGCGACAACCGCGGCTTCATCCGCGCCGCCGGGCGGGTCTACCACACGGTCGTGTCGATCCCGGTCTGCCTGCTGCTCTACACGCTCGCGCTGCTCGTGCAGCGGCCCGGCCGGATGGCCTGCGGCCTGTTCATCGTCCTGATCCTCTGGCTCGTCCTCTGAAAGGGAGGAAGCAAACCGTGATCCCCGCTGTGAGCATCTCCACCGCCACCCTCTTCTTCGCCATCGCGCTGACCCTGATGCGGATGCGCCCGAACGCCAAGCGGGCCCAGGCCATCTGCACGTTCATCGCCGGCACCGCCCTGGCGATCGTCCTGGCCCGGTTCGCCGACCACTGGCTGACCACTGCGGCGCGGTGGCTGTCGGACACCCTGGTGTCGATGGTCGGCAGCGGCTCCGACTGGGCCTCGGTCATCCGGGGCGTGTGCTCGGCGCTGCCGTGGGTGCTGCCCGCCGTGCTGATCCTGGTGTTCGTCCTGCAGGTCGACCCCCGCCGCGGCGGTGGCGGCTCCGGGATCGGCTCCGGCAAGGGCGGCCACATCGGCGGTAAGAAGGGCGGCGCCGGCCTCAAGCGCTCGACGCCGTGGCTGGCCCTGCTCGCGCCGATGGCGTTCGTGATGGTGCCCTGGTCCCAGCTCGGCATCGGGGGCTGACCGCGATGCTCGAAGTGATGTTCGTGATCGGGTTCCTGTCGTACCTGATCCAGAACGCGGCCACCGGGATCATCTCGGCGGCCCGCGGCGAGCTGCCGCCCGGGGCGCGGCTGCGGATGGCCGAGATCGACGCCGCCCGTGCTGCCGGTGCTGCTGCTCCGGCGCGCTACCGGATGCGCGACTACGTCGGCGACTGGATCTCCGACGCCCTGCAGCAGGCCCGCGACGACCGCCGCGAGCGGGCCGAGGCCGCCCGCCGCGGCGACGACCCCCAGGGACCGGCCGACGGCACCGGCCGCGTCGACGAGGCGCCCGAACTCGACACCACCGGCTCCCGCCGTCGTCCGCGCCGCAGTGCGGACGACGGCGACTGGTGGGACGACCAGGACGCCGAGCCGGTGATCCACGGTGGTGGCGGCTATCGCGTCGACCCCAGCAGCCGGGGCCTGTGGGCGTGGAACTGCCAGCGCCCGAACTGCCCGGGCAAGGGCTTCGACCTGGCCACCGAGCAGGAGGCGATCGACGGGGCCGCGCAGCACGAGCAGCAGACGCACGACGGTGAAACCGGTCCCGGCACACAGGTCGTCGGGCCGCCGCCCGCCCCGCAGGGGTCGAGGGTCGGAGACGCCCCGGACCTGGCCACCACCCCGGCTGCCGATTCCTCGGTGGTCGACATGAAGACCAGCGTCACCTGTAACCGCTGTTCCCACGGCGTGATCGGCGATGACGGCAACTGCAGGCGGTGCAAGCTCCCCGACGACCGGAAGCCGGCGGCTTTCCCGAGCCCGGCCGCCTCGCCCGCGCCGCAGCCAGCCCCCTCTCAGCCGGCCCCGGCCGGTGAGCGGCCTGCCGCCGCGAGCTCGACCACGCCACGGCCGGCCGCCCCGGCCGCCGGTTCTCCCCCGCCGGCACCGGCGCCCTCCGCCGAGCCGCAGCCCGTGCCTGCGAGGGCTACTGAGCCCGGTGCGCCCGCCGAGGCCGACCGTCCGCCGCTGCGGCTGGTCCGCCCCGAGGACGCACCGTCCGGGGACGCCGTCCCCAGCACCACCGGCCAGGACGACCGTCCCACGCCGCAGAACACCGATTCGGGCCAGCCCGGCCCGGAGCAAGGAGACACCGCTGTGAGCACCAACGCCCCTGCCGAGACCAGCAACATCAACGCCGTCCGGGCTTTCCTGAACGAGCTGAGCGAGCACGTCGTCGGTGACCTGCTCGCCAAGGTCCAGACCGCTCACGCCACCCTGGCCGGCAAGAACATCGACGAGGGCACCCTCGGCATCCTGTCGCGCATCCAGCAGCAGGGCCAGGTCCTGGCCCGCCTCTGCACCGACGGCGTCGACCACGTCGACACCTACCACGGCCAGATGGAGCAGGCCGTGAACAACACCGCCGAGGTCGCCGACACCGATTTCTACCGCGCTCGCTGATCCGACGGCCCTCCGTGGGGCAGGTGCGGGACTTCTCCCGCACCTGCGCCGCGGTAGCCGCCGGACCCTGTCCAGCGACTTCGTCCCACCAGTGCAGGAGATGGCGATGAGCGACACGATCACGACGACGCGCAAGAGCGACGCCCCGGCCGCCGGTGAGCAGGTCTCGCGCAGCGTCGGCTTTCGTGAATCCCAGCGCGCGTTCGCGGCGATGCCGCTGGCCGGGCACACCGCCCCGTGGCCGGTGACCATGCTGCTGTGGGCCGGCGCCGCGGTCGCCCACCACGGCGGGCAGCCCGGCGCGATGAGCGTGGCAATCGCCGCACCGGTCGCCGCGATCGTCTGGTGGTGGCAGTACGAGCGGTCCAAGACCCGGCGGATGCGCCGCAAACACCGCCGGCACGCCGCGCTGGTCACCTTCGCCGCCCTAGCCTGGCTGGCCTGGGCCGGCACGAACGGGGCCGGCGGCTGGCACGCAGCTTCCCTCTGGATCGGGCACCTGGTGCTGCTGGCGCCGTACTGGCGGCGACGCACCATCCCGATCCCGGCCTCGGCGGACATGCTGGCAGCCATGTCCG
>NZ_JBHSBL010000016.1:50477-66051 GCF_042650585.1 Actinoplanes subglobosus | reverse complement strand
CCCGAGGCCGGGGTGGAGCCGGACGGGCGGCTGCCCGAGGTGGTCAAGTGGGACACCCGGGTGGCCGTGCAGGGAGGCGCCGTGCCCGGCTCCTACCTGTCCGGCATGGAACCCGTCCCCAACGGCCTGCAATGGGACATCCACCTGGTCGCCGGGCGGCAGACCACCATGATGGTCCGCGGCCAGCAGGCGCTGCTGTGCTCGGCGCTGGACCTGCCGATGGACCGGCTGATCGTCGACGGGCACCCGTCCGGGGCCCTGTCGATGGCCCGGCTGATCGTCACCCAGGGCCGCCCGCTGGCCCAGCAGTTCGACCACCCCGGCCCCGACGCCGTCTACAACCCGGAGACCGGCTACGCCGGCGTCGGGATGCACGCCGACGACCAGATGGCCGAGTGGGCGCTGTTCGTGCCCGGCTGGGGCCTGGCCGGCGGCGTCATCGTCGGCGGTGTCGGCTCCGGCAAGTCCACCCTGATGAAGAACATCGCGACCATCGCGAAAAGCCTGGGCTACCTGTCGGTGTGGGCGTGCTGCCCGGTCGGTGGCCAGTCCTTCCCGGCGCTGCTGGCCAACGTGGACTGGCCCGCCTACGACATTGCCGCCGCGATGCGGCAGCTCCGCGCGATGGTCCGGGTCATCGAGGTCCGCGGCGCGCTCAACAACGTGCTCGGCCGCGAACTGCACGTGCCCACCCCCGACAGCCCCGGCATCCTCTGCTTCATCGACGAGTTCCACAAGCTCACGTCCAAGACGAACCCGGATTTCAAGGAAGCCAACCAGCTCCTGGAGATCATCGCCCGGGAAGGCCGCAAGGCCTGCGTGGCGCTGATCGTGGCCGACCAGACGGTCAACCTGCAGCAGACCTTCGCCAACAACGACGTCACGCGCTCCAACCTGTGGATCAAGAACCTGGGCGTGCTGCGGGTCTCCTCCGAGGTGGAGAAGGGCATGATCCCCGGCCTGGAGGGCGTCGACCCGTCCGAGCTGCCCGAGCGGTTCCCCGACGGCTCCCCCACCTCCGGGCTCGGCTACCTGCGCGGGCAGCGGACCGCCCCGTTCCGCGGCTGGTTCACCCCGAACGCCGACCAAATGCTGGCCGCCGCGCCGGTGACCGAGCTGGACACCATCACCGCCAAGACGATCGGCGACGACTACCTGCTGCGACGCGAGCTGCGCACCCAGGCCCAAGTCGACCAGGCGCTGACCCTGATCGACCTGGACCCCGCCCTGCTGGAGGTCATCGCCGCCGAGAACCCGGCCCTGGCCGCCGCGATCGCCGCCGACGCCGCCGCAGGGCGGCCCCGCCACCAGCACGCCGACGAGCCGGCGACGCCGTCCCGGGTCACCAGCAGCGGCGCCGTGCTCAGCCTGGCCGGCGACTTCGGCGCGGCCCCGTCGCTGCGCCTGCCAGACGACCCCGCCCCGGCCACCCCGGCCACCCCCACCACCCAGACCGGCCCGGCCGGTCGCCAGGTCAGCGGCCCGGCCCAGCGGGTGCTGGAGCTGATCGGGTCCGGGATCACCGGCACCGGCGACCTGCAGGCCGCCTACGGCTGCGGCGAGACCCGGATGCGGGACCTGCTCAACGAGCTGGAGACCCTCGGCGCGGTCGTCCGGGTCAAGAAGGGCGTGTGGGCGCTGGCCGGCGCGGCCGCCCCGGCCGGGCCGGTGCTGCGCAGCGACCGCCAGCTGCTCGCGCACGCCGCCGACCTGATCGTCAGCAGCCAGTTCGGGTCCACCGCGATGCTGCAGCGCAAGCTACGTGCCGGGTTCGCCGAGGCCTCCACCCTGATCGACGACCTGCACGCCCTCGGCGCCCTCGGCCCGTCCACCGACAGCAGCGCCGCCCGCGACGTGCTCATCCGCCCCGACGAGCTTCCCGACCTGCTCGAACGCATCCACGGCGGCCGCCAGGCCGCCTGAGAACACCACCACCAAGCCCACACCCGGCCGCACTCCCGCGGCCGCGGTGCAGGTCCCGCACACCCCGAAACCGGGGTCGAGAGGAGACACCACCCATGCTCACCCCCGCCTTCACCGGCCCGGTGCCCGGCAGCTTCGGCCGCGGCAAGAACCACCCCATCCCCGGCTTCCGGCCGGCCCAGGGCACCGCCCAGCTCGCCGACGACGGCTGGCTGACCGTCGGCAGCTACGCCGACGGCCAGCCGGCCCGCTGGATGTTGACCGATGCCGGCCGGGCCCGGCACGCCCTGATCGTCGGCACGACCAGCAGCGGCGCCACCACTCTGCTGCGTCAGGTCCTCGACGCCGCCCAGGCCGCCGGCGCCGACACCCAGGCCATCGACACCGAAAGCGGCGGCCTCGGCCCCGGCGTGCACCCGGCCGCCTGCAATCTCACCGCCGCCCGGGCCGTGCTGGCCGAGAACCTGGCCATCCTGCACACCCGGCTCACCGAGCAGGGCGGCGACCCCCGGGCGCCGTGGCCGGCGCTGCGGGTGCTGGCCATCGACGGCCTGCACCGGCTCACCCCCGACCGCCGGTTCACCGACGCGCTGGCCACCCTGGTCCGGCTCGCCCCCAAAGCCGGGATCGCCGTGCTGGCCAGCACCGAGGACCCGCGGCTGTCCGCCTGCGGCGGCGAGATCAGCCGCACCCAGCTGGCTGCTCACACGCTCGTGCTGCTGCGTACCGGCAGCTCGCACGACACCCGGCTGCTGGGCGTCGATGCCGCCCCGGTCCCTGCCTGCTTCGCCGACGGCACGAACACCGTCGGCGTCGGCTACCTGCCCCGGCAGCGACCCTGCATCCCGTTCCGCGCCTGGATGCCCTGACCTCTGCCTCTCGCCCTTGGAAAGGACGACCCCCGATGCCCGACACTCAGACCGCCCCCAATTCGTGGCTGGAGGCCGCCGAACAGATCGCCTCCCGCACCGACGTCCTGACCGCCCTCGTCGCCGGCGACCGCACCAAACAGCAGCTTGCCGCCCGGCTCGGCATCACCCTGGATCCCGTGCTCGGGATCTCGCTGGTCCTGGACACCCTGCTCACCAGCCTGCTCTGCGACGGCCTGCTGTTCATGCGTGTCGTCGACCGGCAGTGGCACCACCTGCCGAGCAAGAAGGGCCGCGCCCTGGTCGCACAGCAGGCCGGCACGGCGGTACCGGCCCGATGATCTCTTCTTCCACCGCCCGGCCAGCGCGGCAGAGCCTGCGGCAGGCTCTACGCACCAACCTCACCGCTGGAACCCTCTGGTCGCGGGGCAACTGGCGGCTGGCCGTCACCGTCGTGGCGGCCGCGGCCGCCGCGGTAGTCGTGGTCGTCGGCCTCGCAGCGCTGGCGGTGACCACCGCCGACCAGATCCTGGCCACCGGTTCCGACAGCCTGACCAGCTGGCTGTCGGGCAACCGGGTCGCCGCGTCGATCACCGGCCCGCTGCGCAGCTGGTTCGACACCGCCCACGCCGGTGGGGTACCGGCCACCGGCGGCGAACTGTGGCTGTTGTGGGTCCACACCACCACCGCGCTGTGGCTGGCCGCGGTGTGCGGCTCACTGTTCGCCCGGATCGGGTGGGCCCTGATCGGGGCGCTGACCACCGCCGCGGTGCACACCGGCGCCCAGGCCTCGACCGCCGGCGTCTGCGCCGCCACCGCGGTGACCGCGTGGCTGCTGCTGTCGCTGGCCGCCTACAACCGGCCCGCCGCCCGCGCCGCCGCCCGCCGCCAGGCCGCCAGCCGGGGCGGTGACGGTGATGCGTGACGCCACCCGCCGGCTGGCCGACGCCGGGCTGCTCACGCTGCTGGTCGGCAGCACCACGGTGGCGTCGGCCCCGGCCGGGCCCGCGCCGTTCGTGGTCACCAACGCCGACGGGACCGCGTCGGTGGATCACCCGCTCACCCGCAAGAACCACTACCCGCCCGGCGTCTGGTCGCCGCAGTCGCCGTGGCACCAGCGGTGGGAGTTCTGCTTCGACCAGGCCGGCGGCGGCTGGACGTGCCTGCCGGTCAGCAGCACCGACTACCAGCGCTACCGCGTCGGCGACCGGGTCCGCCTGCACCAGCAGGTCGGCCGGCTCGCCGTCATCACCGACCCCCGGAAGGACAGATCATGACCGTCCGTACCTTCACCCACCCCGATGTGCTCGGCGCCGGCGTCGCCGAAGGCTGGGCCGACCCCGAAACCGATCCGGTCGGCATCGACTGGCAGCGGCGCCAGGACGACGCGCTGATCTGGTTCGACCTCGACGAGCACGGCTGGCCGGTCAACCCGTTCCGTGACACCGGGATCCGTGGCCGCAACGGGCTGGGCCGCTGGGGCGAGACGAAGGCCGTCGACGCGTTCGTCACCGCCTTCGTCGCCGGCCGCCGCTGGCTGCTGATGATCCAGCGCGGTGACGGGTACGGCTGGGGGCTGCCCGGCGGCATGGTCGAGGCCGGCGAGCACGCAGGTGACGCGGCCCGCCGGGAGCTGGCGGAGGAGACCGGTCTGGTCGTCGACCGCTGGTTGGTCTGGCATCTGCGCAGCCCGCGGCATGTGCCGGACTCGCGCGAGAGCGACAACGCGTGGGTGGTCACCACCCCGTGCTGTGTGCAGCTCGGCGACTTCGATACCCCGGAGCAGCTGCCGGCCGTCACCGGCGCCGACGACGCCGCCCGGGCCGTCTGGGTACGCGCCGACACCTACCAGGTGCTGCGCGCCGACCTGCAGGAACGGTTCGGCGGCACGGTTTTCGCCGCCCACGAGCCGCTGCTCGCCGACCTGCTCGACGGCCCGGGTGAGACCGAGGCGTGGCTGCGCGAGCACGTCGCCGAGGAACTCGACGGCCGCACCCCCGCGCAGCTGCGGATCCTGGCCGAGCAGTGGCTCCGGCTGCGCGCCGCCATCGAGATGACCATGGCCGACCTCGACGACTGGCGCGACGACGCCGAGCCCGAGGTGCAGCAGCTGGCCGAGTACGTCACGCACCTGGCCCAGGCCGTGCGGGGCAGCTGCACCGACTGCGGTCGCACGATCTTCGCCCCGCACCTGGTGGAGCACCTGCCGGCCCGGCCGCTGTGGCATCCCGGCCGTTGGCTCCAGGCGCTGGCCGACCTCGGCCGTGGGGTCCGCGGCGCCTGCCTCACCGTGCGCTTCGGCGACTACCGGACCGCTCACGCCAGCTGCCGGCCCCGGCAGCACTGGTCCTGACCCCTCCCGGAACGGGCGGCCCCACCTTCTTTGCACGGACTGCGGGGCCGCCCACCACCTCGAAAGAGAGGCACCTCGAATCATGCCCGACACCCAGCACACCCCGGCCCTGGCATCACCTGATGCGGGACCGGCCGCCGACGCCGTCGACCGGATCCGGATCACGGCCCTGCTCGACAGCGAGATCGCGACCGTGCGGGCTCTGGAGCCGCGCAGCGACACCAAGGCCGGCACCTTCACCGGCCTGGCCATGGGCCTGTTCGTGGCCGGGCTGACCCTGCTCGCCCCGAACAAGCTGCCGCTCGCGGCCACCATCGTCGGCTGCCTCGCCGAGGCCCTGGTCGGTGCCGCGGTGCTGCTGCTGACCGGCGCGCTGCGGCCGAACGTGGGCGGACTGTTCGGATTCGTCCGCTGGGCCAAGACCGGCAGCCGCCAGGAGATCGTCGCCGCCGTCGCCGCGGCCCCGCCGGTCGACAGCGACGCCAGCCACGCCGAGAAGGCCGGGCAGCTGCACTGGCTGTCCCGCTCGCTGCTGGCCAAGTTCGAGCGGCTGCGTACAGCGCAGACGCTGATCGCGGCCGCGCTCGCCGCCGCCGCGATCGCTGCCGCCCTGACCGCGATGGGCCGGTGACCGCCATGACCACCACCGACTCCCGCCCGCGGATCCCGATGGGCATCCAGTACCGCAATCCCCCGGGCGCCCGCCCCTCCGGGCCGGCCCCCGCCAAACCGGCGTGGGCGCAGGCCCTGGCCTCGATGCCCACCGAACTGCTCGAGGACGTCGACTCGCGGCCCGCCGCCAAGCGCCGCCGGCGTGCCGCCGCGGCCGCCGACCAGCCGGCACCGGCACCGCAGGCCCCAGAGGCTGGGCAGCCCGAGCCGCGGGATCTCGACATCGCCCCGGACCAGCAGGCCCTGGCCGGTCCGGCGACCGAGCCGGTGACCGCTCCGGTGATCCCTCCGGTCCCGGCCGAACCGACCCCGGCCCAGCCCGACGCCGAACCCGCAGCCGAGCCGGTCCCCGCGGCTGAGCCGGTCGAGTCCGAGGCCGAGCCGGTGTCTGAGCCGTCTGGCACGGCCAGCGCGGCGGAGTTCGCCGTCGCCGAGCCGGACACGGTCGACGAGCCGGAGACGGTCGAGCAGGTCCTCGCCCGGGCTGAGGCCTGCCCGAGCGAGCAGGTGCAGGCCGCCGCCGCGGCGCTGCGCGAACAGGTACGGCGTCTCGGCGAGGCGCTGCAGGTCGAACAGCAGGCCGGTGTGCTGCGGGACCAGATCACCGCCCTGGACGCCGAGATCACGGACCGCACCGAGCGCCGTGACGTGCTGCGCGCCGAACTGGAGGCGCTGCTGGCCGGCGGCGTGACCGTCTCGGCGGCCGCCGGATCGGTGGCCCCGTCCAAGCCGCGGCCTGCCGAGGTGCGGGCCTGGGCTCGCGAGAACGACTACCAGATCGGCGACAGCGGCCTGATCCCCGGCGGGATTCTGGCCGCCTACCAGCGCCGGGACGGGGGTGCCCGATGACGGCCGTGCAGAACGGGCCGGGCCCGGCTGACGCTGCGGGCCGTCGGTGACCTGGTCGACGCGTTCGACGGCGGCGTGCTGGCGCCCGACGCACAGCTGACGATCACGGCACCCGGCCACTACCTGCTGCACCCCGCCGAACAGCTGCCCGAGCTGGCACCGGCCGCCGAGGCCCGGTTCGGGTGGGTCGCCTATCACGGCGATTTCGAGGACGCCTACCGCCGCGTCGACGGCGACGAGAGTGGCTTCCTCGTCCCGGAGCAGCTGATCGAGGCGCGGGAGACGGCCCAGCGGATCCTCGACGCGGCCAACCAGGCGATCCGCCGCTACATCGACGACAACGACGTCGCCGAGGTCGACCTCGACGACCTCGGCGCCGCTGAGCAGCCCGGACATCCGGCTCCCGGCGTGTGACGCACGCGGGCGGCCCCGCCAACCCCGGACAAGGACCCGCGGGGCCGCCCACCACCTTCACCAGGAAGGCACCCCCATCATGACGTTCGAGCCCAGCACCACCACTGCGGCCGTCACCGCCGCGGCGTACGTCGGCCTGCTGGCCGGGCACTGGATCGGTGACTACCCGGCCCAGCGCGACGCCGACGCCATCGGCAAAGCCCACCCCACCCACGAGCTGCTCGCCGCCGGGACGCCGTGGCACCACGGCTGGTCCCACCTCGCCCGGCACGTCGCCTCCTACCTGGCCTGCCAGGCCACCGCGCTGGCCCTGATCGCCCTGGTCGCCCCGCTCACCTGGCCCGGCGTTTGGACCGCCCTGCTGATCAGCGGCAGCACCCACGCCGTCATCGACCGGCGCTGGCTGGTCGCGGCGATCGTCCGGCTCAAGCGCGCCGGTCACTGGCCCGAGGCACCGGCCTACATCGACCAGGCCCTGCACCACGGGGCGCTGCTGCTGGCCGCCGTCGGTGCCGCCCGGGTCACCACCATGACGGACGCGGGGTATCCGACGCTGGTCGGCGCCGCCCTGATCGTCTGGGCCATGGTGTGGGAGCGCCACAACGCCCGCATCGCGATCGCAAGCCGACCGGCCGTCACCGCCCCGGTCCGGACGGTCCGGTTCCGGTGAGCACGATGTCTGAGCTGCGTGCGCTCACCATCCGGCAGCCGTGGGCCTGGGCGACCGCGCACGGCGGCAAGACGGTGGAGAACCGGACCCGGCCTTTGGCCTACCGCGGCAGGCTGGCCATCCACGCGGGCGCGGCCTGGTCCGTCCAGGGCGGCGCCGACCGGGCCGTCCAGCAGGCGTTCGCGCCGTATCGGCCCGCGGCCGCCGCCGGCCGCGACGTCGAGCGGGCGCACGATCCGGCCCGATTCGTCGCCGGCGCGATCGTCGCGGTCGCCGAGCTGGTCGACGTGCACCTCGGCGCCGGCTGCTGCCGGCCCTGGGGCCACGTCCGTGACCTGGTCACCGCCGCCCCGGTGCACCACCTGCTCCTCGACCGCATCCGGCCGCTGGCCGTTCCGGTCACCTCCCCGGGCCGGCAGGGCCTCTGGCGGCCGGTACCGGCGGTGACCGCCCAGGTGCTGGCCCTGCTCGGTGAGGAGGACTGAGAACGATGGCTTTCCTCTCCGATCCCACCGGCGAGCTGCACGACGGTATGCCGACGTTCGCATACCGGATGGCCCCGGACGGCCTGGCCACCGTCCGGCAGCTGCGCGCCAAGGGGCTGCGCCCGGGCGGCCAGCAGATCGCCGCGCACATCCTGTGGCGCAACGGCCTGCGGGTGGCCCACCTCTACCGCCTCGACCTGGCCCTGCCGAAGCGGACCGCCAGCCCGGCCCAGTGGCAGTCCACCCGCAAGGCGCTGCTGGCCCGCCGGACCTGCCCCGACTGCCGGCAGGTCCGCGACTACTACATACCTCGCCGCACCGGCGTCTGCCTGACCTGCGAGGACCTATCCCCCATCACAAACACCGCCGCCGGCGAGGAGCTGACCCATGCGTGACCTGTATCTGCTGCACCTGACCTCCACGTCCGGGATCTCGCTGCTCACCGGACCGCTGCCGCTGATCGAGGCCATGGCCTTCGTCGACGCCCACGTGCTGCCCCACGGCTGGCAGCACCGCTACCGCGGTGTCGTCCCGGCCGACGAGGCGATCATCCACCTGACCGTGCTGCCGCCCAAGGACGGGCCGGTGCCCGGCAACGACCTGATGGTGGCGCTGCGCCGCGCGATCGTCTGCGACCCCGGGCTGGACGGCGCCGACGACGCCCGGACCCGGCAGCTGCTGGCCCACGTCGACGCCCACCGGCCGCTGCAGCTGTGGACCGGGCCGGAGGAGTGCCTGCTCGGCGAATGCGACCACGACGAACGCGGCACCCGCTCGCGCTGCCCCGGGGTGGTGCCCGCCGAGCGGCTGTGCACGGTCTGCTCGGTGATCCACGACAACGGCAGCGAATACGGCCCGGAGTACCTGCTACGGGTGGCCTGGCCCTGCACGGTGATCACCACCGCCTGCAGCCGGTTCCAGATCACCGTGGCCGCGCCGGCGGGAGGCCGCTGATGGCCGAGATGACCGGGATCGAGTGGGCGACCAGCACGTTCAACCCCTGGTGGGGCTGCACCCGCGTCTCCCGGGCCTGCAACGGCTGCTACGCCGAGACGATGGCCGCCCGGTTCGGAGTGGGCTGGGGCCGCACCGCCGATCGCCGGTTCTTCGGCGACCACCACTGGAACGAGCCGCTGACCTGGAACCGCAAGGCGGCGGCCACCGGGCAGCAGTGGCGGGTGTTCTGCGCGTCGATGGCCGACGTGTTCGAGGACCGCGACGACCTGGCCGCGCCGCGGGCCCGGCTGTGGGAGCTGATCGCGGCGACCCCGGCGCTGACCTGGATGCTGCTGACCAAGCGGCCGGAGAACGTGGCCGCCATGACGCCGTGGCCGGCCCAGGAATGGCCGGCCCACGTGTGGCTCGGGGTGACCGCCGAGGACCAGAAGGCCGCCGCCCAGCGGATCCCGCTGCTGCTCGGTACCGGCGCCCGGACCCGGTTCCTGTCCTGCGAGCCGCTGTCCGGGCCGCTCGACCTGTCCGCCTATCTGTCCGGGCCGCCCGCCGCGGTGTGCACCCTCACCCGCGGCCGCGGCGGCCTGGCCGACGGCGACCTGCAGGCGGTCGCCGCGTTCGGCCAGTACCTGCGCCGGGCCAAGGGCGGCCCCGGCATCGACTGGATCATCACCGGCGGCGAGTCCGGGCCCAGGGCGGTCCCGTCGCACCCCGACTGGTTCCGCGGGCTGCGTGACCTGGCCCTGAACTCCGGCGTCGCCTTCTTCTTCAAGCAGTGGGGCGAGTACCTGGCCGTCCTGGCCGACGACGACCTGGTGGCCGCCGGCCGCCCGGCCCGGCGCCTCGACGAGCGGTGGACGGCGGTCCGTGTCGGTAAGAAGGCCGCCGGCGCAATGCTCGACGGCCTCGCCTGGCAGCAGATCCCCACCAACCTCACCCAGCCCGATGGGAGGGCCTGAGCCATGCCGCACGCGACCGAGCTGACCGTGATCCACCACGACGACACCCACACCCGGTTCCGCGACGTCCGCTACCAGTTGCACCGCGACGGGGTGCGGATCTGGACCGCCGACGGCGAGCACGCCATCACTGACGTCCTGATGACCCAGGCCTACCAGCCCGCCCAGAACGGAGAGTCCCGATGACCGTCACCAGCGCCGAGACCACCAACATCGAGGCGGCCCGAACCTTCCTGACCACCCTCGCCGCGCACCTGCAGCACCTGCGTGACCTGACCGGCACCAACCACGCCACCCTGGCCGGGCGGGGCCTAGACGCCACCACCCTCGACCGTATCGACGCCATCCGCGGGCAGCTCGACACGATCGCCGGGACCTGCGCCAGCGGCGCCGGGCACCTCACCGACCACCACGCTCAGATGGAGCAGGCCGTCAACAACACGCCCGAGGCCGCCGACACCGACTTCTACCGGCCCGGCACAACCGCCGCCAGCGGCGGCACCGTCGCGGCCCCGGGTGGCTGGACCGCCGCCGACGCCGCGGCGTTCCTCGACAAGTGCATCGGGCCGCGGCAGGTCGGCGGCCGCTACTACTCCGGCTACTGGGGTGAGGAGTACACGGTCACCGCGATCGACCGGGACCTCGTCAACGCCACATGGTCGATCACCGAGGCCACCGACGCCGAAGCCGCTGCCGGGCGGTCGCGGACCCACCACACGCCGTGGGAGTACGACCGTGACCGGGTGGTCGCCCAGCCCGCCACGGCCACGAACCCCGTCGAGCCCGCACAGCCTGCCGCCGGAGCCGGTTCCGCGGCCGCGGAACCGGCTCCGGTGCCGGGTGCTGGGCAGCAGCCCGGCGTGCCGGGGTGCCTGCCGCTGGGTGACGGGCCGCACGCCCCTGTGGTGGACTGGAGCGGCGGTGACATCACCGGCCCGCGCATCCTGCTCGTCGGCGGTGACGGCTCCGAGCGGGCCGTGGTGCAGATGCGGCGCAGTGAGCTGGCCGCGCTGGTCGACGCGCTCGACGATCTCGGCGGCCCGTTCGGGGTCTCCTACAACGAGATGTCCCTGGCCGCCGGCGGCTCGGTCCGCTGGGATGACTGGGACGAGCGCCAGGACGGCTCCCCGGTCATGACGCTGAGCGTGTCCGACGCTCAGGGTGGCTTCGGGTTCGTGGAGCTCATCCCCGCTCAGGTCGCCGACCTGAGCCGCGCTCTGCAGCGCCAGCTCGACGCCGACGGCGAGGCCAGGGACCGGGCGGCGGGTATCAAGCCCGGCGAGTTCAACCCCGACGACCTGCTCTACGACGACGAGCCGGACACCTACTCCGCGGCCGCACAGCGGCATCGCCGAACCGCCGACTGGTACGCCGCTCTGGACCAGAACAACCCCGAGAACGCCTCCCAGAAGGCCTGGTTCACCAAGGCCGCCGACACCCTGGACGCCGCCGCAGCCCGGCAGGCGGCCGCCGGTCAGGAAGGCTGAACCATGACCGTCAGCGCGGAAACCACCAGCCTCGCGGCCACCAAGGCGTTCCTGGCCGACCTGGGCGCTCACCTGGCCCGGCTCATCGGCCGCATCGACACCGCCCGGGCCGCCCTCGCCGCCCGCGGTCTCGACGTCGACACCCTGACCCGTATCGACCGGGTCCGCGCCCAGACCGACGCCATGGCGGCCTTCGCCGCCGCCGGCGTCGAGCACCTCACCGACTATCACGGACAGATGGAGCAGGCCGTGAACAACACCCCCGAGGCCGCCGACACCGACTTCTACCAGCCCGGAGCCACCGCCCCCGGCGGCAGCACCGTCGGGACACCGATCGCCAGTACCCCCGGCGAGGAACCGGACCAGCCGCCGGCCGGCGACGATGCCGCCGACGAGGACGAGGCCTACGCCCGGACCATGGCGGAGGCCGCCGCGTTCATCGACGCCACCAGCTGCTCCTACCCACGGCAGGCGCCGCCCGGCAAGGACCTGCAGCACCGCCCGGCCGAGGGCTACGAGGACGACGACGAGCAGCCGTGGATGAGCCTGCCCGTGCGCAGCCCCAAGGAGTGCGATCACACGTTCACGGTCTGCAGCCACTGCCTGGAATCGTGGTCGTGGGGACATGACCTGCAGGTGGCCGACGTGCCCACCAGCGTCGACGTCGACACCCACCACGCCACCGCCGACGAGTTCTACCGCTTCGCGGGCGACCCCGACCGGGACCTGCCGCCGTACTGGGTGGCCCGCCACGACCGCGCCGTCACCTCCCAGATCGCCGACGAACCGGTCCGTACCGTCCTGCTGGAAGACGGCGACCGGGCCAGCGCCACCTTCGCCGCCGAGTGCTGCGACACCACCCCGGACGGGCCGGGCGCCCCCCGGCCCGGCGACCGGATCGACGTCGCCGGCGGGCCCGACACCGGCGCCGTCGTCACCGTCTCCTCGAGCATCCCGCAGGGCAACGGCTACCGGATCACCGGCACTGACCAGAACGGCCGACCGTACGAGGCCGTGGTCGACGCCTGGAACTACGAGATCGCCCACCGGCCGGCTCAGCAGCCGCCCCCGGCCGCCGAGCCTGAACCGTCTCGTCGGCAGCAGCCGACGGCCACCGACGACACGGGCCACGGGCTCACCACGCAGCAGCTCGCGGCCCTGCACGGCCTGTACCAGGACCTCGTGAAGTACGGCAACGGTGGGCCCACCATCTACGGCATCAACGTGCGGCGCGAACTCGAGGCGCTGGCCGACCAGGGCGTCATCGGCCGGACCGGAGGATGGGCGTACATGATCCCGTGGGGCAGCCCCGGTGAGCAGATCATCGCTGCCACGCCCGACTTCTCGGTCGGTGCGCACCTCTCCGCCAGCCGATGACCGTCGCCAGCGCGGAGACCACCAGCCTGGCGGCCGCCAAGACGTTCCTGACAGACCTGGCCGCACACCTGGAGCAACTGCTCACCAGGATCGACACCGCCCGCGCCACCCTCGCCTCCCGCGGCCTCGACACCACCACCCTGACCCACCTCGACCGGATTCACACCCAGACCGACCTGCTCGCCGCCTCCTGCACGGCCGGCGTCGAACACCTCACCGACTACCACGCCCAGATGGAGCAGGCCGTGACCAACACCCCCCAGGCCGCCGACACCGACTTCTACCAGCCCGCAAACACCACCATCGCGGCGCCGGCTGACGCCGCGGCCGACGTCCACCCCGGCCAGCCGCCGGCTCCCGACGACGAGCAGGAGCGACTGGCCCAGGCTCCCGGCACCGGTTCCCTGGCAGCATCCACTCAGGCCGGTCGTCACCGGCAGGCCGGCACCGATGAGGAGGATCTCGTGGCCTCACCCGATCAGCCCGCCGAGCCGACAACGGTCAAGGACGGCGTGAAAGTCGGCGGCAAGATCGTACTGCGCGACGGTGAGACCTTCGCCGGATCCGCCGCGACCAAGAGCGACGACGAAGGCAACATGGTGCTCGCCGCGGCGGTGGACACCCCCAGCGGCCGGACGGTGCACGTCGGGGTGCCCATCTATGAGGAGGACAAGAGCCGCTGGAAAGGCGCCCACGCGCCGGCCGAGGACACCGAGGTCGACGAGGAAGACGGCCACACTTTCACCGTGGACACCGGCGCCGACCGGACCGTGGTCCTCGACGCCGGCCCGGCGGCTCACCTGCCCGCCCAGGTGCAGGACGCCATCGCCCGGGCCAGCGCGGCCGACAAGGAGTACCGCCGGCTCGCTCGCCTCTACGACCACCTCTACGACCAGCGGGCCCAGCTGGAAGCCCAGCGATTCGACGACCCCGCCGACGCCGACGCGCAGATGCGCCTCGACGACCGTGAACACCAGCACCGCAGGTTCCAGCCGCAACGACGTGCCGAAGTCGCTGCCTGCGTCGACCGGCTCAGCCCCGCCGACCGCACCCGCTACGAGCAGATCCAGGCCCGCATCGACGAGGCCGGCACGGACACCTTCGAGCCGGGCAGGGAGCAGCTCGCGGCCGAGGTGTGCGACCTGTCGCTCGAGGACTTCAACGAACTGGTCGAGCTGCGCCAGCAGCCGTACATAAACCGCACACCGGCCGAACGGCAACGTTATGAGCAGCTCAGCCCGGCACGGTTGCCGACGCTGCTGGCCGAGCAAGCCGCCATCGTCTACGGCCTGACCGTCGAGCAGTACCGCGAGCTGGAGGAACTGGAAAGGCTCGGCCCCGTCCGGCCGCCGCATCGGCGCCGCTACGGCGGCCGGACCCCGCAGCAGCAGCAGAGATACGAGCAACTGTCCACGGCCCCCGGCGGCGTCACCGGAGCCACCCCGAGCCAGACCAAGAGCCTGCGCGGCCAGTTCGAGACCTACCAGGGTGCGCACCACGCCGGAAAGCTCGACGGAGCCGCCGCTCTCCGGCATCGCGCTGACCTGCAGGCCCGCGCCAAGCCGCTGCCGGAGGCCCTGGCCGCACAGCTGCGCCAGGTGATCGCCGAACACGACGAGCTCAGCACCCGGCTGGACGACCTGGGCGGCGAGACCACCGCCCGCGTGCAGGTCCCCGCCCGTGACGGGGCGGTCTTGATCGTGGAAGCCGAACAGCGGGAAGAAGAAGGGGGCGTCAACTACTTCGTGACCACCTCCCGGCCGTCCGGCGACGATGACACACCAGACCCCGAGCCGTACCGCACCACCGCCACCGGACTCCGCAAGCTCGCCACGATGATCGCCGACCTGGCCACGCCACCGAACTGACCCCGCACCACCCCCGCAGCCCGGTCCTGGCCACAGGGCCGGGCTTTCTGCTGTCCAGGGCACTCGATCGTGTTGACCGCTGGCCAGCACGGGGACAATCCGCAGTTCATCGCGGTGATCGAGGGAATCCGGGTGCCCCGGCTCGGTGGCGGCCGGGCAGGCGGCGAGGTGACCGTGGGTCCTGGCCTCTATCAGTGGCTATCTTTGAACCAGTATTGCAGTTAGCGGTCAACGGGCTGGTGGGCAGGCGTCCGGGCTGGTGTCCGTCGATGGTAGATATCGCGCACGTTCCTCCGAGGTGAGATCACGCCGTAGCAGCCCGACGCAGATGAGTTTGATCATCTCCCTCGGCGTCATCCCGGCACCGGCCCATATCCGCACCGTGCTGTCGTCGCTGCCGGTGGCCAGGTGGGTGCCGTCGGGGCTGTACGCCACCGCGTTCACCCCGCGGGTGTGGCCGGTCAGGGTACGGGAGGCGCCGGTAGTCAGATCCCACACCCGCACCGTGTCGTCGCCGCTGGCGGTGGCCACGTGGGTGCCGTCCGGGCTGTACGCCACCGCGCTCACCCAGCGGGTATGACCGGTCAGGCTACGGGAAGCGCCGGTAGTCAGATCCCACACCCCTACCGTCCCGTCGGAGTTGGCGGCGGCCAACTGTTCGCCGTCGGGGCTGTACGCCACCGCGTTCACCCCG
>NZ_JBHSBL010000016.1:0-50451 GCF_042650585.1 Actinoplanes subglobosus | reverse complement strand
CACCGTGTCGTCGCCGCTGGCGGTGGCCACGTGGGTGCCGTCCGGGCTGTACGCCACCGCGCTCACCCAGCGGGTATGACCGGTCAGGCTACGGGAGGCGCCGGTAGTCAGATCCCACACCCCTACCGTCCCGTCGGAGTTGGCGGCGGCCAACTGTTCGCCGTCGGGGCTGTACGCCACCGCGTTCACCCCGCTGATGTGGCCGGTCAGGGTACGGGAGGCGCCGGTAGTCAGATCCCACACCCGCACCGTCCTGTCGCCGCTGGCGGTGGCCACGTGGGTGCCGTCCGGGCTGTACGCCACCGCGCTCACTCCTTTGGTGTGGCCGGTCAGGGTACGGGAGGTGCGGGAAGTCAGGTCCCACACTCGCACCATTTTGTCGTTTCCGGTGCTGGCCAGGTGGGTGCCGTCGGGGCTGTACGCCACCGCGTTCACCGGGCTGGTATGGCCGGTGAGGGTGCTGGAGGCGGTGCTGGTCAGGTCCCACACCCGCACCGTCCTGTCGCCGCTGGCGGTGGCCAGGTGAGTGCCGTCCGGGCTGAACGCCACCGCGTAGACCGAGGCGTTGTGGCCGGTCAGGCCACGGTAGGTGCCGGCGGCCAGATCCCACACCCGCACCGTCCCGTCGTCGCCGGCGGTGGCCAGGTGGGTGCCGTCGGGGTTGAACGCCACCGCGTATAGCGGGCCGGTGTGGCCGGTCAGGATGCGGGAGGTGCCCGCCGCCAGATCCCACACCCGCACCGTCCCGTCGTCGCCGGCGGTGGCCAGTCTGCCGTCAGGGCTGTACGCCATCGCGTACACCGAGCCGGGGTGGCCGGTCAGGCTACGGGAGGTGCCCGCGGCCAGATCCCACACCCGCACCGTCCTGTCGCCGCTGGCGGTGGCCAGCTGTCTGCCGTCAGGGCTGTACGCCACCGCGTCTACCGAGCCGGGGTGGCCGGTCAGGCTACGGGAGGTGCCAGCGGCCAGATCCCACACCCGCACCGTCTCGCCGGAGTTGGCGGTGGCCAGCTGTCTGCCGTCCGGGCTGAACGCCACCGCGGACGTGATTCCGGTGTCGCCGGCGAGGGCGGACATGATGTCGGTGTCGCCGGTGAGGGTGCGTGAGGTGCCGGTGGCCAGGTCCCACACCAGCACCGTGCTGTCGCCGCTGCCGGTGGCCAGCTGTCTGCCGTCGGGGCTGTACGCCACCGCGCTCACCCCGCTGGTGTGACCGGTCAGGGTACGAAAGGTGCCGGTAGTCAGATCCCACACCCGCACCGTCTCCTCGTTTCCGGTGCTGGCCAGGTGGGTGCCATCCGGGCTGTACGCCACCGCGGACACCGGCTCGGTATAGCCGGCCAAGGTGCTGACGATGGGTTGCGCAACCGCGTTGTGGAGGCTGTCGACGGCTTCGATGGTAGGGCTGGTGCGGTAGGCCTTGACAGCCAATAGGTCGGCGACGGCCGAATTAGTGGGTAGCACGGCAGCCGATTGCGCAGCGAGTTGCCGGGACAACGCAATCTGTTGGGCGGTGACTGCGGCGTTCTTGGCGGTGACTGCGGTGCGCCATTGCCAGAGGGCAGACGCCGCGGCCACCACGACAATGGTGAGCAGAGCGGCCAGGACGCGGTTGGTCCGGCGGGTGCGGCGGGTGCGGGCTTGTTGATGGTCGTGGCTGGCGTGCAGGAACACAGCGAAGTCGTCGGGTAGCCGTCGTCGGGTGGCCCAGTCGATGCCTTCAGCCAGGTCGCTGCCATGTAGCAGGTCATCGCCGGTGGGATGTTGTTGCCATCGGCGGTGGCGTTCGCCGGTGCGGCGTAGCCAGTTCTGGAAGCGGTGATCAGCGCTGATCCATGTCTGCAGATCCGGCCAGTCACGGATCAGCGCGTCGTGGACCAGTTCCGCGACCGGTACCCGGGCCTTCTCCTGGTACCTATGGTTCTCGGGTCGGTTGTCCGGGGTGCCGGTGTCGTGCAGGGTACTGGTGGTGATGATCCGCTGTTCGGTGAGCATGGCCAAGACCCGATCGACCGGGACAGCGCCGGCGGGATCGGTGGGGCTGAGAGTGATCAGCTGGCGCAAGGTGTGGATCGGGACCTGCTGACGGACCGCAGGCACACCGCGGTCGGGATCAGCGGGCCGGACCAACGCGGTCAGGATTTGCCGGGCGCAGTCCTTCTCATCGCCGGGCAACTCATCGACCACCGCGCTGCACCAGGAGGACAGCGCACCCCGGATCCCGCCGGCATTCCGGTAGCCGTCGTGAGTCAACCGGGTACCGGCACGGCGGGTCCATACCTGATAGAGGGCCAGCTCCAGTAGCGGCAGCACCGTGACCGGTACCTGCCGGACTTGACCTGCCCCGTTGGCGCCAGCATCGAGTTCGAGGCTGGTGTCTGGTTCGGTGCCGGTGCCGGTGCGTGGCGGTCGGGGGTTGTAGTCGGCCAGCACATCGGCGACGATCCGGTCCGCCAACTGCGCATCCCAGGTCAGTTTGGCAGTCTTCGCCGGACCTCGGACGATGTCGTCGAGCTGTGCTTTGCTCAGCATCGCCGGGAGATCGATCAGAACCAGCCCGGCACGCAACTGACTGACCTGCGCGCTCAGCTGCGGGTAGAAGTCGTCACGCATGACCAGGATCAACACCAACCGCGCCAACCCTGCCACCGCGGACACCTGCGCCAACGCGCTCAACCGAACCCGTTCTGCCTCCGGCTGGACCGTGGGGGTGAGTAGTTCCTCGAACTGGTCGATGATCAGCACCAGCCGACACTCGGTCGACCGATCGGCCAGCAGCCTGTCGATCGCCTCCGGCAGCGATCCGCCGAAGGTGGGCAGGCCAGCCTGGTCTAGCTCGGCGAGTAGATTCTGCCGCGGCCGCACCGACATCCGGATCCACTGGTCGCTGCCAGGCAGCTCACCGTCACGTAACGCGGGCAGCACCCCCGCATGCACCAACGACGACTTCCCCGACCCCGACGGGCCCAGTAGCAACACCGCCGGCCGTGGCCTCCGAACCGCGGCCAGCACCTGCTCGACAGCGTCATCACGGCCGTAGAACCAGAGCGCGTCATCCTCACCGAAAGCGTCCAGCCGCCGATACGGCTCCCCCACCGGCGGCTTGGCCCCTCCGGTGATCATCTGTTGATGCGCGTCACGCCACGGCTGCAGATCCGGTTCCGCACCACGACCGACATGCCGGTGGCAGGCACGTACGAAGGCTTTCACGAACGGCCAATCCGGCACCGCCCTACCTGTCACCTTCGCTTGGATTGTGCCACGCGTCAGCGGATAGCCGAGCTTCGTGAACAGACGCGACAACTCTCCAAACGACGGACCACCACACTCGGTCTTCAGCTGCTGCAACCGCTGCTGGAACACCGCGACCGGGTCATCGACGGACGGCTCTGTCACGCGCGAAACCCTAGTAGCAATCACCGTCGACCACAGTGTCCGCTATCTGTCCGACCGCCTCGACGGACATTGGCAGGACAGCTGACATGGGGCTCCACCATCCACAACACAGCCCGGGAGCCCGAGATGATCAGCCAGCTGACCGCAGTCATGCACGACAGCACCACCCTCGTGGCCGCCGCAAGCCTGCTCTACGCCACCGCCACCACCCTCGCCGCGGTGACTGCACTGCTTGCTCGGCACCCCACACGCCGCCGCGACGCCCGCAAAGTCCTTGCCCTGCTCCTCCGCCGCAACATCACCAACGATGCCGACGTGGACAAACCATGACCCCGGTTACCCCCGGGAAGAACGCCTTCCCACGGTTTGTCCCCCGGGCTCTCAGTGAGGCGGTCTCGACCGGCGGAGCAGCTCCGGCAACCGCTCGCGGGCGTCCCGGTCGCCGACGTCCGTGAGGGCCCGCAACAGAGCGATCGCCTCCTCGGCGTGGGCCTGCTTTACCAGCAGGTCGTAGCCGGAATCCGGGATCGGGATCGTCGCGGTCTACCCGTCGCCTGTGGCGCCAGCATCCTGCTCGTACACGCCCCCGGCTGCTTTCCCAAGCCCTACGTCAGCTGCTGTCTGATCGCGGCCGCCAACCCCTCCGGCGGCCTTTATATGCTCGGTCGTATGCCGACGCCATCCTGGGATGCGTCCTCGGCGTCGACAGCGTGTCGTCATGGCTAAAAAGGCCTGAGAAGGTCCTTTAGCTGTACCGCGACATCTGTGCCGCCTCCAGCAGCCGGTTTGCGGTGGCCGCAAGGTCGGAATGGCTGTAGTACTCCGCGCTCTCGGCGAGCAGGCGGGCGGTGGATCCGAGGCTGACAGTTGCGAACACTTCCGCTGCGTACGCAAGCCTCCGAGCTGTAGTGGCATCGGCCCCCGGTGGCACATCGGACAGCGCGGCTGCGATCTGCCGTAGCTGGGCCACGGCCCTCTTGTTGTCGATCCCCGTACGCTCTAGCTGGTCAGCGATTGCATTGAGACGATCGACCGGGGGCACGAACACCTCGGCCAAGGCATCCCCGAGCCGGTCCAGATCCAGTTGCCCGAGCTTCTCAAGCGCCACGCCGTGCCTGCCCTCGTGCTCCTTCTTCCACTTACGGAGAAGCTCCGCGGGGTACCGGGTCTCACCATCCCTCTTGTTGTCGATCTCGGCGTGATGCGGCGTGCACATCAGCATCAAGTTGCCGAAGCCGTCCCGCTCCGCAGCCGGCATCTTCTTGTACCGGGCGGATTCCGGCTTGACGCCATGAATGTGGGCTATTTGAACGTTCTTCCGATAGACGTTCAACCGAGCCAGCTTCACCACCGGCTCGGTGCAACGGGGGTAGTAGCACCGCCCGTTGCTCAGTACCCAGAGCGCAGCCTGGGCCGCCGCGGAGATCGATCCTCTCGCATCCGTCTCATCCGTCATGGCCCAGCACCGTACCGGGCGGGTATGACATTACGTATCCAAGGAAGCACTCTCGGAGATCGCCGTAGTTGCCTCCTAGCGACAGCCGACGGTCCAGGCCTTGAAGTGCAGTACGGGGGTTCCAAGCACTCTCACCAGTCAGCCCCGCGGCCCCTGCCGGACCGGCCGCAGCGAGGGCACGAGTCCCGGTCTCGAGCTTGCGCACCCGATTATCGCCAAACGGAAAACGGCACCCGTTTGCCGCTGACAAAACAGACCCGCGCCGCATCGCACCACCGCCGCCGGACTCCGCAAGCTCGCCACGATGATCGCCGACCTGGCCACGCCACCGAACTGACCCCGCACTACCCCGGTAGCCCGGTCCTGGCCACAGGGCCGGGCTTTCCGCTGTCCAGGACACGCTGCTCCCCGGCCGAGCGCCCGGAAACACCCCGGGGGCCTGACCCACACGGGCATCTCGTGTGCCCGGGTCACCCGGATTCCGCCTCCCGCACCATACAGTGACATCCGTCGCTTCGTAGTCGATCGATCACGGAAGGTAGGCGTAAATGGGGAAGGCGGATGAGGCTGACGCGGCGCAGGTGCGGCGGCTGCAGGAGGAGCTCCGGCAGGCGCACACCGCGCTGGCCGGGCTCGGCAAGGGCAGCCCGGACCGGGCCGGGCAGGTGCTGACGGTGTTCGCGGCGACTGACCGGCTGCTGGACTTCGAGGAACGGGTGCCGCGGCGGCGTGACGCCCGGCTGCGGAAGATCTCCAGCGCGATCGTGTACGTCGCCGGCGGGCTGGCCGCGCTGGCGCTGATCGCCTCGGCGCTGCTGATGGCGACCCACCGGGCCACCTGGTGGTACCTGATCGCGGTGATCCCCACGACGATCGTGGCGGGCGGGCTGACGGCGGCGGAGCAGCGGTCCCCGGTCAGCGGTCATCGGCTGCGGGCCGGTGCCCTGGTGGTGGTGGCGCTGACGGCCGGGCTCATCGTGACCGTGGTCGCCGGGTTCCTGACCGCCTGGGCGCTCGCCGGGGTCGTCGTCGGCCTGATCGCCGCGTTCGCGCTCTGGGCTGCCGCTCCCGACGACGACGCGGAGGTGCCCCGGTGAGCTACCCGGCCAACAGCAGCTCCGACACCGCGACGGCACTCAAACGGCTGCAGCAGAAGGTGTCCTCGCTCGCCGACGACGTCGACGACCTGCAGACCGAACAGCGGCGGCTGTCCGGCCGCATCCGTGACGTCGACGACCACGCCGACGAACTCGACAGCGGGCTGGAACAGGTCCGCGACGCCCAGGGCGAGCTCCGGACCGCCGTACGCGACGACCTGGACGCGATCGCGGCGACGGTGCGGGACCTGGCCTCCTCGATGGGCTGGATGGAACGCCGGCTGCGGGCCGACCACGATCTCACCCCGGCGCCGCTGGACGGTACCGACGACACGCTGCGGCAGCTGGCCGCCCGGGCCCGCCGCGGCAACGAGTCCGAGTCGGTGCTGCTGACCCCGGCCCAGCGGGCCGCCGAGCAGCGGGAGATCACCGGGCTGGACAACGCCCTCAAGCGGATCACGCAGAACACCGAGCTGGCCCTGCAGCACAGCGCCACGCTCGCCGCCACCGCGATGGGTACCCCTGGGCACGCCAGTGCAGCGGTGGCGTTCCGGACGGCGGTCGCGACGATCGAGGGCACCCAGCAGCAGCTGCCGCGGCTGCGCAAGGACGCCGCCGACGCCCGCCGCAAACTCGAGCAGGACGACGAGCACCGGGAGGTTCACGGCCCGCAGGTGATGACCGGCACCTCCGCCCGGGCCCAGCTGGCCGCCCGGCTGCGGGCCCGGCTCGACACCGCCGTCGCCGACGGGGCGCTGCTGCCCACCTGGCTCGTCTTCGCCGTGGGCCATCAGCCCGTCGCCGAGGACGTCGACGCGTGGATGCAACTGGCCACCGAACTGCTGGCCTACCGGGTCACCTACGAAGTCACCGATCCCACCGTCGCCCTCGGCCCCGGCACCCACGACGACCCCCGCCGCGAGGCCTGGCGCACCGAACTCGACGAACAGCTTCAGGCCCGACGCCGGTGGCCGCTAAGGCAGAGTCGCCGGTGACGCGTCGGGGAGCACCGGCCTTGTTCACCTCGCGACTGGATAGGTCGGATGCCGGTGATCGTCCTGGTGTGGTCTGACCTCAACCGCTGTCCGGGCGCGACCGCCCGCGCCAGCTGGCGCGGGTGGCGGGCGGCACCGGCGGCGGGGGCCTGGTGTTGCCGGATCTCCCTCGTGCGCAGGTGCCGTGGCGAGGGCCGGTCCGGTCGGCTCGCAGGCCTATCCACGGGCCATGGTCGAGGTGCGGATTCGGGTGGTCGCGGTAGTGGTCGTAGCCGGAATCCGGAATCGTCGTGGTCTACCCGTCGCCCGCGGCGCCGGCACCCTGCCCGTACGCGCCACGCGGCTGCTCTCCCGACCACCCACTACAGGTCGCCGGCACCGACCGGGTCGTACGGCGGCGGGCCGAAGCCCGACGATCCGGGTCGTCTTCAGAAGTTTTCTTGGCAGGGGGTAGCGCTGGCCGTTTCTGGTGGCCCATTCCTATGTGAAGGACGACCTACCGAGGAAGGGGCGGTCGAGTTGATCGACATCACCGAATACTTCTCCGAAGCCGCGGCTATCGCGCCGTGGGCTGCGGCCGCTACCGGATCGTTCGTTGCACGGGTGCGAAGGTCTGGCGAGAGTTCAGAGCTCGCAACGCTCACCGCCCTCACCACGCAGGTGGCTGCCGCCGGCCTGGGCGGCCAGGTCACCTATCGCACCCGTGACGGAGCCGAGTGGGCTGTCACGCTCGGCTCCCCCACAAAGGCTCCCCTTTCGTGAACGAGCCGATGCCTGACAAAGAGGTCCGCAACCATCAGTTGTGGACCTTGGTCACCGCGCATCACACCGAGATCGTGAGCCGTTTGACCTTCCGGTCCGGGAACCGGGATCTGGCCGAGGAACTGGCGCAGGAGGTGTGGGTCCGCGTCGGCGGTAACCCCGGCTACTTCATCGAGCACCAGCATCCGCTGTGGGAACTCATGAACATCGCGCACGATCTTGCGCGGAACCACTTCCGGAAGCAGAAGCGACGCGGCGAGCAGCAACCCGGCGATACCGCGATCACCGCCCTGTCCGACAACAGCCTCGCGGACCGGATGTGGCGCGGAGTACGCCGGTTCGGTCAGGATCGGCGGCGGGACGCCGCCCGGGCTGTCCCGCACACGAGTGTGGAATCACAGGCTGACCCGATGTGGTACGCCGACCTACGAATCGACCTCGCTGAGGCTGCCGGGGAACTTACCGAACGGCAGCAGGAGGCGCTCTACCTGCACTATCAACAGGACCTGAGTCCGGCCGCGATCGCGCTGCGGATGGGCATCAGCCGACACGCCGCAGAGAAGTTACTTGGCAAAGCGTTCCGGACGCTGCGGAAGTCACCGCGGTTGACGGGGTGGAACGGCAAGGAGGTGGACAGGTGAGGTTTGAAAATCGCGATGACGCGGCGTTGGATGCTGGACTGCGCGACCTCGGCAACGAAGCCCGGGTCACCCACAGCAGGTCGCACCTCGACGCTGTCTATGCCGAGACGGTGGCGCGTCTGGACGCTCAGACGAAGGCGGCCAAGCCCGGACGGGTTCCTGTCCGGGCGAGCGAGCGTGACGGAGGCTTGCTTACCGACCCGCGGGCCGAGGACACTCGCGACACCAGTGCGCACAGCGCTCATGCAGCGCGGGTCACCATCCGAATCCTCGCCGGGGCGGCGGCCGCCGTGATCACCATCATTGCGTTGGTGCTCACGGTGGTCACATGGACCGGTCCCGGCACATCCGGGGTGATCTTGTCTGGTTTGCTTACCGCACCCATGGCTTTCCTTGTGACGTACCGTTCCGTCAGCAGGGCCTTGGGCGTATTGATGGGCCACCTAAGCTCGGATGACAAGCCGTCACAGAACCGGAACGGCCGATGGAAACAAGGTTCGTGACGCCCCCCGGGGAACCTTGGCGGGGTCCTTGCGCGGCCGGCGCGGGCAGATCGCGGCCAGGGTCTTCGTGACGTCGCTGGCAGCGGCCGGTCGGGGCAGCCGCTAAGCCCGGTGACTAAGTCGCGGCCCGGGAGCAGACACTTGTGAGTTCGTCGAGATACTGGCTGGATGCGGGCCCGTCTCAACAGCGGCGGCCGATGGGACGGGCACCCAACAAGACCTGATTCGCCGTATGTACGGCCCGCTGTCAGAGCAGGCCGATCCCAGCATCTCGGACCTGTTCACGTGACCTAGGCGAGAAACCCGGCCCCTGGCCGTTCCCGGCCTGCCTCACAGGAGCGGAAGCGTGGTTGGCCCTGACCGGCACCCTCTGCCGGTCAGGGCGACCCGTGCAAGGCGGATCAGCCTGTGATGATTGACGCGTTGTGCAGCCGCAGCCCCGTGCCGATTTCGGTGTAGTACACGCGCCAACTGCAGGGCGCGCGCCCGGGCCCCTCTGGGACACCCGTGCATGGGGCGGGGGCTGCCGAGTCGTACCCGATGCTGGTGCCCTTTGCGATGATCCGGTTGGGGTCGGATATCAACGAGAAGACCGGGCCCCCGCTGTCGCCGTTGCACGCCACACTTGAACCTGCGTCTTGCCAGGTCGATACCGTTGTTCAGGTATCTGCAGGGGCGGGGCAACCGATTGAGGAGGCATCGACATGCCGGAGGGCGAAAGCACGGCTAGATCCAACGCGGCAGAGGCGCGACGGATCGCATTCGAGAATGGCGATTTCACGGGAGCACGCACCATGGCCAGCGGGGCACAGGAGCAACGTAGTCGCTGGGACACCAGCCTCAACACCAGCACAACACCACAGAGCGCCGTCGACAATTGGGGCACGCCTCGGCCTGCTCCATCGGGCAGTACCGACGGGTCCTCCAACGGCAGCTCTTCGACAGCCTCCCCCGCTGCCGGGTCTGAGAAGTCAAACGTCGAGTGAGTGACGTCGACCCGGCGGTCGTAGCCCAGCGGCAGTACCTCCTGAATCTACAGGCGGAAATCGCCAAGCTCGGCGACTACTCGACGAAGCAGCTCCGATGGCATCGGATCCTGCGAATGGTTGTGATCCTTACGGGGGTTGCCGTACCGGTACTCTCTGCCTGGTCAGCCGTGCCGCGCGAGGTCATTGCGGGTGTAGGTGCTCTTACCGCGGTGGCCGAGGGGACCGCCCAGCTGTTCGGATTCCAGACGTCCGGAACGCAGGCGATGACGACGGCGAACCAGTTAGAACGCGAGTTGAACCGGTTCTTGATGAAGGCGGGTCCGTACGCCACAAACCAGGACTTCAGTGCCTTCGTGGATCGGATTGAACAGATCCGCGAGGCTGCTGACAACGCGTTCGTCGAAGCATGGCAAAAGCCTGTCGAGAGCGGCAGCGCGCCTGCAGTCGAAAGTGGTGGCAGTCCTCCCCCGGTCCAGGCATAGAACCCGCTACCACCGTCAGCCGTCTCGTCCGACATTCTCAGTCTCGGTGCCAGCGTTTGGTTGCTCGGGGGCGGACACGGCACCGGAGGATGAGGAGTTTCCCTCCATGGCCGAAGCGGACGCGCCCCACTGTTCGACCATCACCTTTGGCGTGGTCTCTGTAACGAGTTTCGTGTCCCACCGACTGAGCTCGACGTGACCGTGATTGGCCGGCCGAGTGTCGGGCGGCGTGTTCTCGCCGCGGGCGGAGGTCTGACTCGTGGGCTGGTCCGCAGCCTCGTGACCATCTTGCTCCGCCACCAGAACCCCATTCGCCAGAGCCATACCCCTCGCCGTATGCGGGATGGCGAGGACGACTATTCACCAATCGGCGGGTTCTCTGGCTGGCTGAATGAACACTTCCCCCGCTTGGCATCCGCTCAGGTCGGGCAGACACGTACCTAATCGCTGACATCAACTTCACCAGCCCTCCGCCACCCACGCCAAGGCTCCCGCAGTCACACCGGTTGATCACCGCGATCCCGGCCACGAGCCCGGTCAGCGGGTGAGCAATCGCCGGCCGGCACCATCTTGCGCGACAGCACGCTGTTCACCGGATGCTCGAGCAAGACCTGTCCGGTGAGCTAGGCAGAGGCGACTGGATGTCGACCGCGCTCGGGAAGCGGGCAGCAGGCTTCCTCGCGGCAGCAAGCCGATGAGTCAGCGGCTTCGCCGGTCTTGGGGTGCCTGTAAGAAACGTGTCACCAGCCGCAAACAGCGTTGACCACTGAAGAGTCATTGCGGCGCGTTCCAGCCCGGCGGCGGGTACGCGGCCGCGCTCGCGCCAAGCAGGTGGGCCGGGTAGGTGTAGTCGTGATCGCCGGAGGCCCGGCGAGCGTTTTCCAGCTTGCGGCGGGCGTTGGCAACCCACAGGTCGTCGGGCTCGGCCGACTCGACGGACGCGACAGTGTGGTTGTCGGCGACCACGGGAGCCATGTTCTCGGCGAGGCCGACCAGGTCGTCACGCCAGCCGTCCGGCCGGTCGAGCAACTCACCGGCCGCGTCGGACGCGCGGGTGCGCTCGATCCATTCCTGGACCTTGCGGGCATTGTCCAGCTCGAAGCGGTGCTCGGCCTCGCGGCGGCGGGTGCGTTCGGCGGCGGCCCATGGGTGGTCGGAGAGGTACCACTCGTACGCCGCGTCGGGCGGCCAGAGGGTGATCTTGTAGCTCGACAGGTCGGGCATGTTTGTGCTCATAGCGGCAGGTACTCCCTGATCTTTCCTCGAATGCGGGGCGCTGGTCGCCGATCTTGAGCGGCAGCGTGGGGAGGCGTCGGGCGATCTCGACGTCGGAGCGGTCCGGTGACGGGTACGTCGACGTACCCGCGGTCGTCCTGATCGTGTTCTACACCGGCAAGATCGCCGCCGCGAAGTTCTTCGCCCAGTCAAACCTGCCCAAGCTGAAAGCCGAACGCGCCATCCTCGAAGCCACCGATCTCGAGCTGATGGACCTCGACGAGTCCGCTTTCTGAAAGTCTCCGGACGGATGGCCTACCGGGACAGCGGTGATCTGGTGGCGGCGGTGGCCCAGCTGGAGCAGGTGGTGGAGCTGGCCCGGCAGGTCGGGCACCCCGACCTGGCCGACGGCACCGCCATGCTCGAACAGGTACGCCAGAAACTGGCCCAGGAGGCCCCCGAGACCTGACCCTTTCTGTCCCGGTCTCCTGGAGAAGCCCGGAGGTAGCGTGCCCGGCGAGCCGTGAGCCTTGCCGGGCAGGAAGGGGATCATCCGGCCAACGTGGTCGCCGGGTCGCGTAGGGACGGGTACAGCGTCTCCGGTTGATTCCGTACTCCCGCGCCAAGGCGGCCGTCAACGAGCAGTTCGATGGTGCTCTTTGCTCTTGGCTATGTTCCGGTGTCGATGCTGCGGGCGCTGTGGTAGATGGCTCGGTGAGCGGTGCCGTCGAAGGTGTGCCGGATGTAGTGGCTGGTGGTGGTGCCGGTGTGGCCGAGGACGCGGGCGGTGATCTGTTCGGGGACGTGGGCGGCGTCGGCGGCGGTGGCGAATCCGGCGCGCAGGGAGTGTCCGGCAAGGTTGGCGACGATTTCGGTGGGCTGGCCGGCGGCGGTGGCGGCGGCTTTGACGATGTCGGCGACGGCGCGGTCGGTGAGGGCGGTGGTGCGGACGGCGGCGCCGCGGGTGAGGCCGGAGAGCAGCGGGACGGTGCCGGGCCGGGGCTGGCCGGGGCGGTGCAGGTGGGGGCGACGGCCGGTGGCGTCGAGCCAGGTCAGGGTGTGCCGGACGGGGCAGAACCAGGCCAGGTCGGGTGGGGCGTAGGGGATGTCGACGATGCGGCCGGCGCCTTCCTGGTCGCGTTTGGATCGGGCGATGAGCACGCGCAGGCCTTGTTCGTCCAGTTGCAGGTGGTCGACGGTCAGGGCGGTGAGTTCGCTGCGGCGGGTGGCGGCGAAGAAGCCGAGGGTGAGCAGGCAGCGGTCGCGTAGCGCGCCGAGCCAGGTGAGCCGGTCGGTGGCCGACGCGGTGTCGGCGGGGCGGGGGCCGGGGGTGCGGGCGGTGAGCATGGCGGCCAGCAGGGGCAGGCTGATCGGGGCTTTGCCGTCGGCGCGCACGCCGTGGGTGCGGCGCACGCCGTCGCGGATGCGTTTGAACCGGTCATCGCTGGTGGGTGAGCGGTAGCCGGCGTCCAGGTGCCGGTCGCGGATGGCAGCCAGCCGGCCGTCCTGAGTGCTGACGGCGAGACCTTCCAATGCCATCTGGGCGAGGTAGAGAGCGACGACCTCGACGTCGGCGGGTGGTCCGGCGTCGAGCCCGAACTGGCGGCAGAACGCCTGGAATTCGGCCCAGCCGGTGTCGTACTTGCGGGTCGTGGCGGCGGCCTGGGCGGATTCGGCGTAGCGGCCGGCGGCAGCAGCGAGGGCGGCCAGGCGGGCGGCGTCGTGGGGGTCGGCGGGCCGGTGCGCGGCGAGGTAGGTGTCAAGGTCGAGGCGGCGGGCGCCGCCGCGGTGGGCGGTGACGATCTCCCCGGTGACGGGGCCGGGGGCCAGGTCGGTGCCGGGCCCGGCCGGGTCCGGTGCGGCCGGGTCTGGTGTGGCCGGGTGGGGAGACACCTTATATACCGGTGCGCTCATGCGCGGGTGTCCGTGGTGGTGGCCAGGGTGCGGTAGTCGTGCGGGCCGATCGGGACGGTGTCGGTGTGGGGCACGGGCCGGGCGAGCAGGGCGGGCAGGTCGCGGGTGGCGGCGACGGCGAGAGTGACGCGTTCGGCGAGGGTGGGGACCCCGGCCTTGGTCAGTTCGTATTCGCGGACCCGGACGGGGGCCCAGGCGTGGTCGCGGCCGGTCTCGGTGACGCCGAGGGCGGTGAGGGTGTTCATGATGGCGGTGAAGCTGGCGGGGCCGCCGTCCAGGGGGAGGCCGGCGGCCAGCACGGTGTGCAGGAGCTCGTCGACGACGGCCTCGACCAGCTGCAGCCGAGGCAGCAGCGGCACCACCGGGTCGGCGGCCGCGGCGGCGTCGAGGATCGCGGTGATGACGGCGGTGTCGGCCAGGATCGGCCCGGCGGCGGGCAGCGGGCCGGCGTGCGGGCCGGGCGGGCCGGTGTGGTCGCGGCCGGGCCGGGTGGCCAGCACGGTGCTCAGCGAGCCAGCGGATCCGCCGGCGGCCAGGGCGGCCGTGATGGCGTGGTGCAGCCGGGTCAGGGCGGCGGCGGGGGTGGCCAGGATCAGCTCGCCGGGGGCGGTGCCGGGCAGGACGACGACCGTTCCGGCCAGTCCGGCGGCGGCGGTCAGGTCCCGGGGCAGGTTGAGCCGGCGGCGGGCGTCGAGGGTGACCGCGGTGATGCCGGCACCGCCGCCCTCCGGCAGGCCGGTCGGGGGTAGCGCACCGTCCTGCGGGTCACCGTCGCGATCGGTGGGCCCGGTGTCCAGCCGTCCCGCACTGCGGTGGTCTCCGGTCATGTCTCGACCCTAGCCCCGGATGCCTGCTCGTGCGGGTAGGCGAAGAGACGATCCCACGTTGGAGCAGGTTGCGGGTTACCGGATACGGGATAGTAACTTCCGGGAATATCCCATTCCCGGAAGTTTTTCGGCACCCCGCGGGGGCACCTCCACGACGCTCACGATCACCTTCAAACTGCGCGTCCCGGAAGGGGCTTCGGGCCAACATCCGCGGCAAGCGGCTCGACACCGCCGTCTCCCGGATCGTCGGCGCCGTCCAGGGCCTCGTCCCGGGCCGTATTCCCATGGGCCGACCGGATCACCGTCGAGACCAGCTGGGACTACCGGTGGTGGGAGGAGACCGAGACGCTCGCCCTGCCAGCCACCCGATCAGAACACCGTGACCGACCCGATCAGCGCCACCGAGGAAGCCGACCTCACCGACGGCGTCGACGGCCAGCCGTAGGACCGGCCTGATGGCCGCCGACACCATCGCGGCGACCATCACGAAAACAGCCCCCGCAGAGCAGCTCTATATAAGAAGGTGTCTCCTGTGCCGATCTCGCACCGAAGCGACGTCGAGAACCAGTTGCTCGACACCGGTATCCGGCTGTCTACCGGGTTACGCGCTCTGGCAGTTCTCGCCAAAGATCACGGCAAGCAGGCCGTCTCCGACTGGGCCGCAAAGGAGCTCGACGGCTACCCGGCCTCCGAGCCGTTGCCAACCTATCGACGGTTCTCCCCGGTTCCACTGCTCTTCCTGGGGATAAATCAGGGTGGGCGGACGAGTTCCGAACGGCTAGATATCGCTAGCTTGTCCGAAGCCCAACGCGAGACGCTATTCGGAACCGGCGTCGGTAGAGGCCTGCACCACGGCGTCACCATTCTCGAAAACCGCCAGATGCCTGGACGGGCGTACGCCATTAGTGCAGACCCAGCGTTCCGCCCCGACCTGCCGCTGGTCAACGAACTGATCCAGCAACTGGATCCGGCTCCCAACGCATTGTGGCTCCCGTCGGTGCACTGGAGAATCTCGACGGATCAGATCAAAAGAGTCCTCGACGGCATCCGCGCTGAAGCGGTGACTCGAGCTCGTGCTCTGCCGGATGACAGCGGCGGCCAACGCAAACAGATCAAAATTGCGACCTACAGCGCCAGCGTCGCAACCCTAGGGCTGCTGCTCGCCGGAGTCGCGTTGTACGTGAACATCAATGCGCTGGAGCAGCGAGGTGATCACGATCGTGAGATCACCCCAGCCAACGCTACGACCATTAGTCCACCGGCGACAGCTTCGCCTTTCCCAACACCATCGGGCACTGTGCTGACCGGAAACTCACCCCATCGCTCTCCAGGTCCGCATTCATCAGCCGACCCGACAGGCTCGCCTCTCGATCCCGGTCGGCAGTCTGTCCGCCTCTCGTCAGTCCCTGGCCGGTAGCCATGCCGCGTTTTCAGTCGGTGGGGACGGTACCCCCTTGCCGGCGTCTGGTTGCTGGCGCCTACGCGCACCGCACCTGGCCCGGAACCCGATCATTGGCTGGCGGTCGGCTCCGCGGCGGAGCCGACCCCCAGGTGGGCGATGACGGCGCGGTCTCCTGGCACCGGCAGAACAGCGATCCGACAAGGTGTTACGGCACAGGCGATGTGTCCTCTTGCGAGGCTGACTGCACGACGGTCGCGTGGGGGCATCCCGTCTGCGGCGCGACTGGGACGCCGCTCGCGTCCAACATGGTCGCGACCTGCGTCTGTGACTCGGTTGCGCGGCGGCGCCGACGCCAGAGCCATCCTACGAAGGCGATGATCAACGCGGCGATCAGGTGTGCCGGCAGGTGCTGGACAAGACCGTGCAGGAAGGCGTCGAGAAGCGACTCGTGGTTCATAATTACTCCGAACGGTGGCGGGTAGTGGATGCGGGCTCGCGAGGCCACTACAAACGTCACTCGCTCCAGCGCCGTCCAGACGCTGCCGGACAGAGAACGACAACGTCGTTCAATCACCGCTTGTACGTAATACTGTCGGACAACATCAGACAGTTTCGTACAGTCAGGTGATCTGGCATGGCACAGCTGACCCCGCCGAAAATTCCGGACGGACCGCTCCAAGAACTAAATGCGGCCCTGCACGACCTGCACCATGCGGCCGGGTGGCCGTCGCTGCGGACGATACGCAACCAGATCACGCCTCAGTCCGATGGCGACCAGCGTGCGCGCCCCTACGTAGCCAGCGTCGCCCGCATCCACGACGTCTTCAGCAGCCCTCGCCTTCCCGCCTGGGGCCTGTTGGAGCTCATTGTCGAGAGCCTGGCCACCCACGCACCCGGGCGAGAAGCGAAGATCGAGACGGCTCGGTTTCATCTACTCTGGCGCTCCGCCGGCAAACCGGGCTTCGACACTGACATCCGCGGCATCCGCCCGGTCCGGCACAGCATGGTGGATGAAGCATTCGATCCCGTTCGCCTGTTGCGAGCCGCGTGTGTGGAGATCCACACGGACCCGGAGACTTTCGGAAGCGGTTGCATGTTGAGTGACGAGATCGTGCTCACCGCAGCATTCGTTACCCGGCGGCCCTTTGGCGGGCAGGAACAGGAAGATCAATCAGCCATGTTCGAGGTACGCGGTGTCGGCGATCAGGAGTTCCGTGTCGCGCGTCTGCTTGAGATGACAAACCTGCCTCGGGTGGAGGGCCACCTAAATCCGAACGCCGCCTCGCTGCGGGTCGAACAGCCGCTGGATAGGAGCCGCGCATTGACTCTGACAACAGCGCACTCAGACACTCTCGTAGGCACCCAGGTCGTGGCAGGCGGCGTGACTGACCACGGGCGGTTCGAAGCCACCGTGATGACGGTTACTGGACGCCGAGGTGACTATCTCGTCGCCTCCGGAGGTATCACGGACGGAGTGGGCGGGGGCCCAGTGATCAGCATGACCAGTGGGCAGCTGGTTGGCATACTTTCCTGGAGGAGCTCCAACAAGGGACAAGTAGGACAAGTAGGCATCATCCCTGTAGAGGTGATTCGTCGCCTGAAAACTTCTCTCGGCATCGACCTCGGTTGAGTGGGGTCGCGGTGCGGGCAGTTGCAGTAACGGAACTGCCAACTCGACCGTCACGATCCTGAGAATCCCGCCAGGTTAGATGAGCCTCTACATCACCGCTCATCTGACTGGCAGAGGCGCTTGTTGTGCTGCCATGAACTGGACCGGATCGACGGCGTTGGCGTAGGAGAGTCGTTCGCCGTCGGTGACGTTGGTGTGGACTTCGAAGTGCAGGTGGGGGCCGGAGGAGTTGCCGCTGCTGCCGACGAAGCCGATGACGGTTCCGGCGGGTATGGATTGACCCTCTTGGACGCTGGGGCGTTGGATCATGTGGCAGTAGCGGGTGACGACGTTGCCGGGGTGTCGTAGGTCGGCGTACCAGCCGCAGCCTCCGACGCCGATGCCACCGTCGCGGTCGCAGTTGTTGCTGGGGGTGTTGCAGACGACCCGGATGACGGTGGCGTCGGCGGCGGCGCGGATGGGTTCGCCGCGGATGTCGGCGCCGACGATGTCGACGCCGGCGTGTTTGTGGTCGCCGCGGTCCTGGCCGAACGGCGGGCCGACGACGAATTTCTTGTCGAGCGGCTGGACCCAGCCGTTGGGGCCAACGGGGACGGGCTCGAACGCTCCGGTGCCGCAGGGCGCGGCCGGGCCGCCACCGCCGATCATGTCGATGTTCGGCAGGCCCAGCACGTGCGCGGCGAGGGCTTTCGCATCGGCTTCGTGTTTCTGGTAGGCCTCCGGGTAGCCGGAGCGCTGGACGGCTTGGGCGGCGTCGGTGAGGCGCATCTGTTCCCAGCCGGGCACCTTGAGCAGCGCGGTGTAGAACTTGCGGGCCGCGATGTTCGGCGTCATCAGTTCCTGCACGGTGCCCCAGCTGCCGGCGCCTTCGATCGGGCGTTGCTGGAACAGGCCGACGGAGTCGTTGTCGTGGCCGACGGCCTCGTGTGGCAGCGCCATGCTCAGGGCCGCCACCTGGGGGTAGGCGGGGTTGTCGTTGGCGTGGTTGAGCAGCCGGGATTCCTGCATGGCGGCGCCCAGGGCGATGACGTAGCCCCAGGCGGGCACGTCCATCTGTTTACCGACCGAGACGATCACCGCGGCGTTGGTGACCTGCCGGGCGTCCCACTTGTCGTGGGCGGTGCCGGGTTCCGGTGGTGTGGCGCCGGCGATCGGCGGGGCGCCGCAGACCGAGGCCTGGGCGGCGGTGTCCAGCAGCGCCAGGATCGGGATGGCCACGACGCTGCCGGCGAGCAGGACGGCGCCGGCCAGGACCGCCACGGTGAGGCTGATCAGCGAGCGCCGGTTCATGAACGCGGGCGGTAGTCGTTGCCGGAGACCCGCCACTGGCCGCGCCAGTCGAGCAGGACGACGGTGAGGGTGCCGGTGTCGGTGCTCACCGTGTACTCGGCGCTGCGGGCCGCAGGTGCCTGGATCACCTGCGGTGTGCCGACGACCTTGCTCGACGGCAGGTTGCGCGGGTCGGTGGTGGCCAGCAACCGGGCGAAGCCGGGCTCGCACCAGGGCGTGACGGCGGCCAGCCACTGCCGGGCGGGCAGGTCGCGGCGTACCCAGGCGGCGGCGAATCCGGCCGCCACGGCGGGCGCGGCGGCGGCGCGGGCCGCGGCGGGGGGTTCGGCGTGGTCGTCGGTGCCGGGCGGCTCGGCGCTGGCCGGCGCCGCAGGGATCGGCGTGTCGGCGGGGGGTGTGGTGGTGTCGGCCACAACGGACGCCGGGGCGGGTCCGGTGGTGGCGCTGGTCGGGGCCGGGCCGGTGGAGGTGCAGCCGGTGAGGGCGTGAGCTGCAATGACAGCGGTCATTGTGATCGCGGATCGACTGACGAGCCGGCCCGGCATCCTCACCAGCCTGTACGAATTGACCGACATATTCCTTACCCCCGTAAAAGCACGACTGTCCTTAATCACCGCATTGCATTGGCGGCTATCCCTTTCGGCAGGTCATAGCCACCTAAACACACGCGATCTTGTCGCAAATCGCTGCTACTGTCTGTTCCTTATTGATCACACTGCCGTCGGGGGAGGGCGTCTTGATTAGCCGTGGATTGCGGAGCCGTTCGTGGCGGCGGTGACGTCACCGCGCTCTCGCACCACGCATTTGCCCCACGCGCCGATGCCGGAGCGCGTCATGGAGGCGGGGGTGCCGCCACTGTGGTGGGTCGGCTGCCATGGCGGCGCCGGGGTGACGACGATGGCGAAGCTGACCGGCATCGGCGTGGAGATGGGCGCAGCCTGGCCGCAGGTCCCGCCGGATTGGCGGCTCCCGCCGGTGGTGCTGGTGGCCCGTGCTTCGGCGGCCGGGATGCGCGCGGCCGAGGCTGTGGTGGAGCAGTGCCGCCGGACGGCGGGCACCGACGTGATGGGCCTGGTGGTGGTCGACGCGTCACCGAAACGGCCGCCGCGGATCGTCACGGAGCGGCTGCAACTGATCAGGGGCTGGCTGCCCGCGATCTGGCGCGTCGGCTGGGTGGAGACCTTCCTGGCCGCCGATGACCCCTTGGACGTCGGTGTGCCACCCGACGTGCAGACAGTTCGCCATGCCCTGGACCGACTGCTGACCGAGGTAGGAGCGCAATGATCCACGAACTCGTCCACGACCTGGCCACCCTGGCGTCGGCCGCCGTCGACACGATCTCGGGGGTGCTGGTAGCCCAGCCGGCTCCCGATCCGGGCTCCGGCGAGGCGCCTCCCGGCGCCGACAAGATCATCACCATCCTGCGGTGGGCCAAGTGGATCTTCACCGCGCTCGCGGTCCTCGGTGGCATCTTCATCGCCGGCGGGATGGTCCTGGCGCACCGCCGCGGCGACGACGCGCAGGTCGGCAAGCTGGGCATCTTCCTGGGCGCCTGTGTCTTCGCCGGAGTGGTGCCCAACATCGTCGACGCGTTGGCCTAGCGCCCGGCACCACCTTCTACCCGCGGGGAGCATCGATGCAGGACGAGCCCGACTTCGCCGACCCGTCGCCGTGGACCCGCCCGTGGTTCATCGCCGCCGCGGGTTTCCTGGGCCTGGTGGTGGCGCTGGGCGTGACGATCGCGGTGTGGCCGCACGAACAGGATCCGTCGGTCCTGCCGGCGCCCGCCCCGGCCGTGGTTTCCGGCAGCACCAGCACCCCTAGCCCGGGCGCGGCCGCGTCCGGTGCTGTCGCGGCGCCGTTGCCCACCGCGCTGCCCACGAGCCCGCCGCGCGACGTGACATGGCAGCTGGCCGGGCAGAACGCGGTCCCGGTGAGCGCGACGGCCGGTCCGCGGTCGGTCGCCGCCGGTGTGGCGTCCGGGTACGCCCGCACCCCCGAGGGCGCCCTGGTCGCGGCGGCCCAGCTCGCCGCCCGCTCGGCGTTCAGCGCGGGCCGCACGTCGTGGGAGCCGACCGTGCAGACCCAGTTCGTGCCGGGCGACGACCGGGACCGGCTGCTGGCCGCGCTGCGGTCGGCACCGGAGCAGACCGCCGACCCGGGCGAGCTCAGCCCGCTCGCCGGTTACCTCTATCAGGCCTACACCCCCGACATCGCGGTGATCGGGCTGGTCTACCGGTCGCCCGCCGCCGGCGCCGCGCGCTATCACGTGGTCACGACCACGATGCAGTGGCGCGACGGCGACTGGCAGATGGTGCCGCCGCCGGGCGGCACCTGGCTGTCGGTGAGCCGGCAGGCCGGCAACCTCAGCGGGGTCGTCGAGTGGGGTAACCGCTGATGCCGTGCCTGCCGGTGGTGGATCCCACCTGCAACCCGATCGAGGACGTGATCGTCGGCGGCGTCGAGTCGATCTTCAACGAGATCGCGGAGATCTCGGTCGTCACCGCCGGCTGGGCGGTCAAGACGTTGGTGACCGGCTGGATCATGACCCCGTCGCCGATCATGGACAACCAGGACATCGTCAACAACCTGCGCGACTACACCTACTGGTACGTGACGGCCGTGGCCGTGGCGGCGCTGCTGTTCGCCGCGTCGAAGATGGTGCTGGGCAACGGCAGGGCCGGCATCGACGCCGCCGCCGGGCTGGGCAAGCTGGTGCTGGTCACCAGCCTGGTCGTGCCAATCACCATCGCCCTGACCGAGGCCGGCGACGCCTACTCCAAGTGGATCATCACCGAGTCCGTCGGTGCCGGCCTCGATCAGCGGGTGGCGTTGTTCGCGCCCCAGGCCGGGATGCTCGGCATCACCCAGTTCGCCGCGATCGGCATCGCCGGGTTCCTGGTACTGGTGTCGCTAGTGCAGATGCTGGTCAGCATCGCCGTCGGCGGTCTGAAGATCCTGCTGTGCGGGCTGGCGCCGCTGCCCGCGGCGGCCAGCATGACCGGCGGCGGCAAGGCGACCCTGAGCCGTTACCTGGCCTGGCTGGGCGGGGCGCTGCTCTACAAGCCGGTCGCCGCGACGCTCTACGCCGGCGCGTTCTGGATGGTGGGCACCGGTGAGTCGTTCGAGACGGTGATGACCGGCATCGTGGTCATCACCGGCGCGATCTTCGTCATGCCCGCGCTGCTGCGCCTGCTGGCTCCGGTGGCCGCCCAGGTCGCCGGCCCCAGCAGTGCCGCCATCGGCGGCACGGTGGCCGAGGGCGCCGGGAAGGTCGCCAGCGGCGCGGTCCGGCTGCACACCGCCGGCGGCGGAGCCCGCCCGGCCCCGCCCGCGGCCAACGGCGGCTCCGGCAGCGGCGCGCCACCGCCCACCCGGGCACCCGCCGCCATCGGCCCGGGCCCGGCGGCGGCCGGTGACTCCGGCCCCGGACCCCGGACCGGCCCGTCCGGGCCGAACGGCGACACCGGCGGCCGGGGACCGGCCGGCACTCCCCCACCTGCCGGAACCGGCGCCGGTGCTCGTGGCGGCGCCGGTGCCACCGCGGGAACCGTTGGTACGGCGGCCGGCGGGGGTGCCGCGGCAGCCGGTGGTGGTGCGGCGGGGGCTGCCGGTGGGGCTGCGGCTGCGGCCGGGCCGGCCGGTGCCGCGGTCGTCGCCGGCGTAACGGCCGCCAAGGCCGGGGCCAGCGTGGTGCGCAAGGTCGGCGGGATCGCCGGCGGAGCAGCAGAGACGGGTGACCAACAGTGACGACGACCAAACAGCGCACCTACGGCAACTGGCGCCGCGGTGACGGGGCGGGCCTGTTCGGGCTCGGCCCGGTAGGCACGCTGTGTATGTTCGGCATCGGCCTGCTGGCGGTGTTCATGCTGTCCGTGTCGCTGCTGTACGCGCTGGTCACCGTGCTGATCGGCGCCCTGTTCCTGGTGCCGCTGGCAGTCCGCATCAAGGGCCGGACCGGGCTGCAGGTGCTCGCCGCCCGGATCGCCTGGTGGCGCGGGCACTCGCGGCGTCAGCACCTCTACCGCTCCGGGGTCGCCTCCCGGGTCGCCGCCCACCACCAGCTGCCCGGCATACTGGCCCGCTCCGAGGTCTACGCGGTGGAGACCGGCCGGGCCGGGCACCTCGGGGTGGTCGTGATCCCGCAGTCCCGGCACTACACCGTCACCCTGCGCTGCTCGCCCGAAGGCCGCGACCTGGTCGACCAGTCGGTGCTCGACACCCGGGTGGCGCACCTGGCCGCCTGGCTCGACACCCTGGCCCGCGAACCCGGCCTGGTACAGGCCGCCGTCACGGTCGAGACGACCCCGGACCCGGGCACCCAGCTCGCCGCCGAGGTCGCCGCCACCACCAGCCCACACGCCCCGGACCTGGCCCGGGCCGTACTCGACGAGGTGGTGCGCACCTACCCGGCCGGCGCCGCGGTGGTCGAGACCCGGGTCAGCCTCACCTACACCGTGCCGCCCGGTCGGCGCGCGATGAGCCACCAGGACGTGTGCCGCGAGGTCGCCTCCCGGCTGCCTGGGCTGCACACCGGCCTGTCGGCCGCCGGCGCCGGCGGGGTCCAGCCGATGAGCCCGCAGAGCCTGGCCGCGGTCGTGCGCGCCGCCTACGACCCGGCCGTCGCCCTCGACCTCGCCCGCGACCCGGGCGCCGCCCCGCCGTGGGACGCCGCCGGACCCGTCGCGGCCAAGGAGTCCTGGGACTCCTACCGGCACGACTCCGGCGTCAGCCGCACCTGGGGCATGGCCGAAGCACCCCGCGGCGTCACCTTCTCCAACACCTTCTCCCGGCTGACCGACCCGGATCCGCAGCTCAAACGCAAACGGGTCACCCTGTTCTACCGCCCCTACGCCCCGGCCGAGGCGGTCCGGCTGGTGGAGAACGACAAACGCGACGCCCGGTTCAACGTCGGTAAGAAGCCACGCCCGTCCGCCCGCGACCTGGCCGACCTGGAGGCCGCCGAGCAGGCCGCGCAGGAGGAAGCCGCCGGCGCCGGGATGGTCCGCTTCACCCTGCTGGTCACCGCGACCGTCGACACCGTCGCCGAACTCGAGCAGGCCGACCGGCTGATCGCCTCCCGCGCCTCCGAGGCCCGCATGGTGCTGCGCCCGATGTACGGCGCCCAGGCCGCCTCCTTCGCCGCCGGGCTACCCGCCGGGGTGGTGCTGCCCACCCACGCCACCATCCCGTTCTGACCACACACATGGAGACCCGCTGATGGGCAAGACCACCGGCGGTCGGCCACCGCGCCGGCCGACCCGCTACGGCTTCGCCGGCCCGGGCGGCGGCAAGGTGTCCTGGGTGGAAGCCCCGACCGAGTACCGCGGCACCTCCGTGCAGGTGTGCGGGCTGTGGCCGTACGGCACCGGCGCGGCGACCCCGACGATCGGCGCGCCGCTGGGCCGGCACCGCTACACCAACGCCACCGTCTGCTTCGACCCGATCAGCTGGTACGAACGCGCCCGGCTGATCAACAACCCGAGCGTGTGGATCCAGTCCGAACCGGCGATGGGCAAGTCCACCGCGGTGCGCCGGATGCTGCTGTCGCTGGTCGCCCAGGGCGTCACACCCTTGATCTTGGGCGACCTGAAACCCGACTACGCCGAACTGGTCGCCGCCCTCGGCGGCCGGGTCGTACGGGTCGGGCCCGGCCTGCACCGGCTCAACCCCCTCGACGTCGGCCCGTGGCGGCAGGTCCTGGCCCGGGTCACCGACACCCAGGAAGCCGAACGACTGCGCGCCGAGGTCGTCGACCGGCGCCTGAACGCCGCGGCGGTGCTGCTCACCCTGATGCGCGGCGGCCCCCTCGAATCGGGGGAGCTGACCGTGGTGTCCGCGGCGCTGCGCTACCTCGCCGACCGCGAGACCGACACCCAGCCGCTGCTGTCCGACGTGCTGGCCGTCATCGAGGACGCGCCGGCCGAGGTCCGCTGGGTGACGCTCTGGTACGCCGACGCCGACCTACCCCGCTACCGCGAAGAGACCGAGAACCTGCGCCGGGCGTTGCGAGCTTTGATCCACGGCCCGCTCGGCACCATGGTCGAAGGACAGACGACCGCCCCGATCGACCTGGACACCACCGCCCTGTGCGTGGACATCTCCAACATCAGCGAGACCAACCACCAGCTCACCGCCGCCGCGCTGGTCACCACCTGGGCCGCCGGGTTCGGGCAGGTCGAGGCCGCGCACCGGCTCTCCGACCTCGGTCTCGCGTCGCCGCGCACGTTCTTCCTGGTCCTCGACGAGATGTGGCGGGCGCTGCGGGTCGGGCACGGCATGGTCGACCGCATCGACGCCCTCACCCGCCTCAACCGGTCCAAGGGCACCGGCACCGCGTTCATCACCCACTCGCTGGCCGACCTGGAGGCACTGCCCGATCCGGAGGACCGGGCCAAGGCCCGCGGCTTCGCCGACCGGTGCGCGGTGATGATGATCGGCGCCTGCTCGGATCAGGAACTCGACGCCGTGTCCCGGGTGCGGCAGCTGTCGCAGGCCGAACGCCGTGAGGTGCTGTCCTGGGCGGCGCCGCCGTCCTGGTCGGCCGGCGCCGACGGCGAGGAGGTCCTGATCGGCCGCGGCAACTTCCTGATCAAGGTCGGTAACCGGCCCGGCATCCCGCTGCACCTGGAACCCACCGAGATCGAGAAACAGCTGGGCAACACCGATGCCCGGTGGCAGCGCACGTGAGCGGCGAACGCGGCCCGGGCGGCAACGGCCAGGGCGTGCTCGTCGGCGCGATCGCGGTGGCGGTCCTGGTCGTCGCTGCCGCGGTGTGGGCGCCGGTGGCGGTGACCGGGCCGCCCGGCTACACCGGCCAGGGTCTGTTTGACACCGCCTTCGCCGTCGCCGCCGGCGAGATCTCCTGGACGCTCGCCTGCACGATCGCCGCGGTGATCGAAGCGGTCGTGCTGGCCGTTCTCGCGATCGGTCTGCGCTGGGCGTGGACCCACCGCAAGCACCGCGGCAGCCGCGTCGACGCCAAGGCCCGGCACATGGCCGGCCGCAGCGAACTCGACCACCTCAGCCCCCAGGGCGTACAGGCCTCGGCCCGCCGGCTGCGGCCCAGCCTCGCCGAGGTCAAGGTCGTCGAACCGGACGAGGCCGGGGTACTGATCGCCCACCAGCTACGCACGGGGATGCCGCTGCGCCAGTCATGGGAGGACATGGCCGTCGACATCTGGGGCCCCCGGACCGGTAAGACCACCGCCCGGGCGATCCCGGCGATCGTGGCCAGTCCGGGCCCGGTGCTGGTCACCAGCGTCAAGGGCGACATCGTCGACGCCACCCGCGGCCCACGCGAAACCCGCGGGACGATCGCGGTGTTCGACCCGCAGCAGATCTGGGGCAGCCAACCGCAACGGCTCTGGTGGAACCCCCTCGCCGCCATCACCACCATCACCGAGGCCCGCCGCCTGGCCGAACACTTCGCCGCCGCCGAACGCGAACCCGGCGTCAGCCGCGACGCGTTCTTCGACCCCAAGAGCGAGGACCTCACCGCGAACCTCCTGCTGGCCGCCGCCGTCGGGCACCGCTCGATCCTGGACGTCTACAAATGGGCGACCAACCCGCGCGACGACACCGCGGTGCGGCTGCTCCGCGACAACGGCCACGAGCTGCCCGCCTACGCCGTCGAAGGCGTCATCAACCTGCCCGACAAGACCCGCGGCGGCATCTACGGCGGCGCCGAACGCTCCCTGTCCTGCCTCACCGAACCCGCCGTGTCCGCCTGGGTCACCGCCCCGACCGACCCCGGCGTCGACGAGTTCTCCCCCGCCGACTTCGTCGCCGGCACCGGCACCCTCTACCTGCTGTCCCAAGGCGGCCCCGGCTCCCCCGCCCCACTGATCGCCGCACTCACCGACGCCGTACTACGCGCCGGCGAAGCCCAGGCCCGGGCCTCACGCGGCCGCCGCCTCGACCCACCGCTGCTGTCGGTCCTCGACGAGGCGGCCAACATCTGCCGGATGCGGCAACTGCCCGCCCTGTACTCGTTCTACGGCTCGATGGGCCTGCCGATCATCACGATCCTGCAGTCCTACGCCCAGGGCGTCGACGTGTGGGGCCGCGAAGGAATGCGCAAACTCTGGTCCGCCGCCAACGTGCGCACCTACGGCGGCGGCGTCGCCGACCCGGACTTCCTGGAGGAACTGAGCAAGCTGATCGGCGAGCACGACGTCACGGTCCGCTCCACCAGCCACCGCGCCGGCGGCTGGACCGCCGACAGCGTCTCGCGCTCCACCCGCCGCGAACGCATCCTCGACATCGCCGCCCTGCACGCCCTGCCCCGCGGCCGGATGGTCGTCTACAGCTCCGGCGCCCGGCCCGTCCTGGCCCGCACCGCACCCTGGCAGACCGGCCCGTACGCCGACCAGATCCGCACCTCGATCGCCCGCTTCGACCCCGATCAGCAGACCGACTGGAACCTGGCCACCGACCCGGGCGCCGACGCCGACCCCACCGGGACGCCCCCATGACCACCCCCGACCCGGCCGAACGGGCCGGATCCGCAGCGATCCCCGACCTTGCCACCCTGCTCGACCAGATGACCGGCCGGGCCCCCGAGCCGCCACCGACGCCGGCCGTCGACAAGCCGCCCGACGATGGCGCCCCGACGGCACCGATGTTCAGCGACGTGGACTCCTTCATGCGCCACTACCTCGCCCCGGTCGTCGAACGCCGCGTCACCCAGGGAGCGGCGAACGGCGTCAACTGGTGCCCCTGGTGGTGGAAACACCCGGAGGCGATCAGCCGCCTCTACGCCCTCTGGCGCGCCTGGGAAACGCTGCGGGTCGCCGACCCGGACACTGGCATGAGCATCTGGTGGCGCGACCACTTCGACAACCACTTCGCCGTCCTGACCGGCGAATACGGCCCGTTCAGCAAGTGCGCGCCCGACCGCGGTCACGTCGACACCACGCCACTGCCGGTCGAACCCGCCCCGGCCGAGGTCCTGGCCCAGCTCCCCGACTTCGAGGTACGAGGCAGGGGCTGAGGAAGATCCGAACAGCGGTTAGCAATTCAAACGATCTTGACCGTCGGTCAAGGTGTCGACCGGGTTCGCCCGGCCTGCCACCGGTGATGTACCGGATAACCTGCCGGTGTCGTGTTGTGACTGGTCAAGGCCGCGTGCGGTGGCCGGCCGCGGGATGTACCGGATAACCGTCCATTACCCGATGGATCCCGCCGTCGCGAGGGCCTCGCTGTGTGCGCGGGCGTGTGGTGTCCATCATGTAGGGCGTGAATCGACGGTGGCGCGAGGGGTTACGGCGGACAGGGTGGGTCCTGGTCGGCGTTGGTGTGCTCGGGCTCGGCTGCTGGGTGGTTTGGAAGGCGTTCGGTGCACCTGATGCTGACGGGTTCGAGCGGTGGGTGGGCTGGGCGAACGTCTTCGCGTTGCCGGTGGGTGGGCTGGGGATCGCTCTGGTAGCCCTCGACAAGGCGATCCGGACGTCAAACGAAAACAAGGAGGTAGCCGCTGACCAGCTGGCCGAGCAGGCGATGGCGGACCTTGGGAGCGAGGTGGATCGGATCTGGACGCGGGAGGCGACGCTGCGGCGGGTGGACAACCGGCCGGCACCAGTGACGGTGCGCTGGTCGTCGACCGCGCGTCCCGCGGCGGCTCGAGGCGTGGTCCTCGGCGAGGATCCTCTTCGTGGTGACTGGCGGCAGCTGCCACTGTCGGGTGATCTCACCGAGATCGTGGACGCCTTCCGGCAGCTGCCGCACCGGCAGCTGCTGGTCCTGGGTGATCCCGGTGCGGGTAAGAGTGTCCTGGCGATCCGGTTGACCCTTGGGCTGCTCCACCGGCCGGAACCGGGGCAGCCGGTGCCGCTGCTGCTGCCGATCAACGACTGGGATCCGGCCCGGCCGGTGGAAGACTTCGTGGCCGCGCGGCTGGCCGCCGATTACGGCGAGGTCTTGGCCCGCCACGGCGACCCCCAGCTGATAGCCCGCCAGCTCGCGGGTCGTCGGGGCGGGGTGCTGCCGATCCTCGACGGGCTCGACGAGCTCCCCGCCGGCAGGCATTCGCAGGCGTTGGACGCCATCGACGTCTATGCCGGGCAGGACCGGCCGGTGGTGGTCACCTGCCGGGGACGGGAGTACGAGCAGGCAGTCACCCGCGGCCAGACACTGCTGTCACGGGCCGCGGTGATCGAGATCGAACCGGTCGGTGCCGAGGCCGCGATCGCGTTTCTGTCATACCCCGAACCGGCCCGCAAGCGTTGGCAGCCGGTCTTCGACCACCTGCGTGAGCATCCCGGCGGGCCGCTGGCCGCAGCGTTGTCGACACCGTTGATGGTGAGCCTGGCCCGTACCGCCTACCAGGACCCGGACACCGACCCCGCAGACCTTCGCACCATGACCGCCCGCCCGGCCATCACCGCCCAGCTGATGGACGGCTTCGTCGCCAGCGTCTACACCGACACCGGCGTCCGCGACGACCGGGGCCGGCGGGTCCGGTCGTATTCCCCGCAGCGGGCCGGCCGGTGGATCGGGTGTCTGGCCTACCACCTGTATCTGGCCGGCACCCGCGACCTGCACTGGTGGCAGATCCCCTCCGAGCTGCTGGCCACACGTCCCGGCTGGGCGCGCCGCACTGGCCCGGCCGCCTTCACCGCCGCCGCCGCGGTGATCGCCGGGCTTGGCGGACACGCCACCGGCGGGATACTGCCCGCGGCGATCGCCGCGGTGTGCGCGACAGGGCTGGTCGGCGGTAGCGCCGCAGGCTGGTTCCGTCGTCTCTGGCCGACCCGCTACCAGCCCTACCTACCCGCGGGCGCGGGCTACCGGACGCGGCGGGCACGGCAGCGCAGCGACAATGCTCTGCGCGCAGCCCAGGGACTGGGCTGCGGGCTACTGGCCAGCATGCTGATCGCCCCGGCGCTCACCCCCCTGGTCGGTGCCCTTGCCACAGCCGGGCTGATCTGCGGCCTGCTCACCGCCCGCACCCCGCCCAAGATGCTCTTCTACCTGGCAGGCCGTCCGGCCCCGACGGGAAGTCTGCGCGACAACTGCCGCAACGTCACCGCGGCCGCCCTGTACTCCGGGGGCATCGGCGGCGTTCTGGCCGCCGCTACCGTCTGGCCGGTCGCGGCCAGTACCAGCCAGATCGCTCTTGCTGCGGCCACCGCCGCCGGGGTGTTCGCGGCCGCCGCCGCGCTCGGCGCCGGCGGGTGGACCTGGATCCGGTTTAGGCTCACCCACACCCGGCTTGCCCTGCACGGATGGCTGCCCTGGCGGCTGGAAGCCTTCTACCACGACGCCCACCATCACCGTGGTGTGCTCCGCCAGGCTGGCACGATCTACCAGTTCCGCCACGTCTTACTCCAAGATCACCTCGCCACCACCGTCCACCCCCAACACCTACGGGCCCGCGTGGACGCCGGCGACGAGTCCGCCCGCGAGCGGTTGGCGCGGTTGCTGGCCGAGCAGGGCCACGTCGACGAGGCGATCGCCCTCTGGCGGGCCCGCGCGGACACCGGCGACCGGTCCGCCCGCGAGCGGTTGGCGCATTTGCTGGCCAGGCAGGGCCACGTCGACGAGCTGCGGGCCCGCGCGGACACCGGCGACGAGTCCGCCCGCGAGCGGTTGGCGCATTTGCTGGCCAGGCAGGGCCACGTCGACGAACTGCGGGCCCGCGCGGACACCGGCGACCGGTCCGCCCGCGAGCGGTTGGCGCATTTGCTGGCCAGGCAGGGCCACGTCGACGAACTGCGGGCCCGCGCGGACACCGGCGACCGGTCCGCCCGCGAGCGGTTGGCGCAGTTGCTGGCCAGGCAGGGCCACGTCGACGAGGCGATCGCCCTCTGGCGGGCCCGCGCGAACACCGGCGACGAGTCCGCCCGCTCTCAATTGGCGCAGTTGCTGGCCATGCAGGGCCACGTCGACGAACTGCGGGCCCGCGCGGACACCGGCGACTGGTCCGCCCGCTCTCAGTTGGCGCAGTTGCTGGCCAGGCAGGGCCACGTCGACGAGGCGATCGCCCTCTGGCGGGCCCGCGCGAACACCGGCGACTGGTACGCCCGCTCTCAATTGGCGCAGTTGCTGGCCAGGCAGGGCCACGTCGACGAACTGCGGGCCCGCGCGAACACCGGCGACCGGTACGCCCGCTCTCAATTGGCGCAGTTGCTGGCCGAGCAGGGCCATATCGACGAACTGCGGGCCCGCGCGAACACCGGCGACCGGTACGCCCGCTCTCAATTGGCGCAGTTGCTGGCCGAGCAGGGCCATATCGACGAGCTGCGGGCCCGCGCGGACACCGGCGACGAGTCCGCCCGCTCTCAGTTGGCGCAGTTGCTGGCCAGGCAGGGCCACGTCGACGAGGCGATCGCCCTCTGGCGGGCCCGCGCAGACACCGGCGACCGGTCCGCCCGCTCTCAATTGGCGCAGTTGCTGGCCGAGCAGGGCCACGTCGACGAACTGCGGGCCCGCGCGAACACCGGCGACGAGTCCGCCCGCTCTCAGTTGGCGCAGTTGCTGGCCAGGCAGGGCCACGTCGACGAGGCGATCGCCCTCTGGCGGGCCCGCGCAGACACCGGCGATCGGTACGCCCGCGAGCAGTTGACGCAGTTGCTGGCCGAGCAGGGCCATATCGACGAGCTGCGGGCCCGCGCGGACACCGGCGACTGGTACGCCCGCTCTCAGTTGGCGCATTTGCTGGCCGAGCAGGGCCATATCGACGAGCTGCCGGCCCGCGCGGACACCGGCGACGAGTCCGCCCGCGAGTAGTTGGCGGATTTACTCGGTCAGTCGAAACTGCCCCGATGAACGTGATAACGGCCTGTTATCCGGTACATCACCGGCAACCCAGGCCAGCAAGATCATTTGTACCGCTAACCACGGTTCTGTTCTTCCTCGGCCCCGGAGGTTCCTGACCGGACGGACACCGCACCCGATCGGCGTTGCTACGCTCCGCAACGCTTCATCGACCCAGACGACTACCAAGGGGGCGTACGTGCCGGATCGACGGCTGGCCGCTGGTGCACTGCTGACGGTGGCAGCTCTGGCCGCCTGCACCTCTGACCCGGCGTCGACACCGCTTACCCCGGCTTCGTCCGCGGCCGCGCCCCGGCAGGCCTTCGACCCGCCGGTGCGGTTCGCCGCGACGGGGCAGCCCCTGGGTGACGGCCGGTCCCAGGACGTGCTGCTCTACGACCAGACCGCATTCGTCGGTGGCGAGACCGGCGCCACCGTCACGAATCTGCTCACTGGCCGGGCGCCAGCCACGCTCTCTCCTACCAACCCGCCGGTGCAGCGCCCCGGCGGGCTCGGCAAGCCGGTCGGCCACACCCCGCATCTGGTGCAACGTGCCGGCAAACCCGCCGTGGTGATCCCGTACGCGGTGCAGATTCCGGCCTCCGGGACCACCACGGCGCAGCAGGCCGTGCAGCTGCTGGTCGCCGATGCGGGCACCGGCGAGCAGTTAGCCGTGCTGAGCGTGGCTGCTGTCCCCGCCGAAGGCGATGGCGATTTCACCGCGGTCGCCGGGGAGTACGTCACCGTCGTCGGCGCTCAAGGCAACACGCTCGTGCTGACCGTCGGCAAGCAGGTCACCGTCGGCGTCGACCTGACCACCGGCTCGGTGCTGTGGCGCAACACCGCCCTGCAGGCGGCCACCGTGCTCGACGACACCGTCGTCGGGCTCACCGCCCCCGACGCCGGCCTGGCGCAGAAGGTCATCGGCGTGGGCGTCGCCGACGGCGCCCCACGCTGGTCGACGGAGACCGTCCGCAATGCCGAACTGGCCCCGGCTGGCCCGGCGTACGCGGTCCTGCTCGCCGAGCAGGGCCGCGGCAAACGGCTCTACGCCCGGATCTCCGGCGACGGCACGCTCACCGACCGCGCCACCGGCGCCTACCCTTCGGGGCTGGCCTGCCGCTACGACCAGGCCGCGGTCACCGTCTGCACGATGGGCACCTCGCTGGTGTTCGCTCTCGACGCCACCAGCGGCGAACAGCTCTGGCAGCTCCCCGCCACCGGCCGAACCGCCCCGACCATCACCGCCGTCTGGCACGGCGCGGTCTACGGCGCCGCCAGCGACACGCCCATGGTGCTCGACGCGAAGACCGGTACCGACCGGGAGCCCTCCCCCGGCCTGGCGCCGGTCGCCGTCAGCGCCTATTCCGGAGTTTCCGGCGCTACAGGAGACACGTCGCTGAGCGCGTACCCCGCCACCGGCTAAGCCTTCCAGTTAGCACGCTGCTGGAGCAGTGTGTCGCGTTCATCAGGAGAGCGGGACCTTCTTCTTACTAACCCTTGTCATCAAAGTTGAAGCTGAACTCGTTACTACTGGCCACATCGAATTTCTGCTGGCCACACCAAATTCAACGTGGTGGACAACTTTCTAAAAGAAGTAGTTACAGCAGTTAATGTGACCTGAGTCACAGGGTGGGGGTTTTTGGAGACGCACTCGCATAGGCGAGGGCATGACCCGCTACAACACCGCTATGGAACCGAAGGGTAGGTCGGGGAGTCTTCGTGCTCCTGACCTCAACCCCTTCCACATGATCTCCGCCGCCGCTCACCTCGACGATCTCCTGGAGGCGATCGCCAAAGAGGTCGAACTCACCTCCACACCGCAGCGCCGGCTCGCCGAGCACCGGCTCGCCGAGCATCAGCTGATCGAGCAGGTGCGCTTCGAGATGAGCATCGACCGGCCGTGGGACGGCAAGGCCTACCGGCAGCTGTCCGACGACCTGTGGCTCTATGCCTGGCCTGTCGTCAAGGCGTTCCTGCGCACCCACCGGCTCCAGCAGGTACTCGACCGCTGCGCCCCCGGTCGGCGCGTTCCGATCCGGCCCGAGGACATGGTCGTTCTGACCAACTCCGAAGCGGCCCGCGACGAACTCGCCCTGGACATCATCGCCGCCGCCATCGAACACTTCCGCACCTACGCGATCGTCAGGCGCAAGTGGGTGGCGTCGACGATGGGCGTCTCCCTGCGCACCTACTTCATCAACGCCTGCGCGCTGCAATTCCCCCGGGCCTACGAGAAGTGGGCCAAGGAACGGGCCGGCGAACTGGACCGGCTCGCCGCACGCCATGACGTGGACTTTGAGCAGGTCGGTCATCAATTGGCCGGCAACATCGCCGCCGACGTCGCTCAGCGTGTCGATCTGGCCAGGATCATCGAGGCGGCCACCCCGACCACCAAACTCATCCTCGGCATGCTGGCCGAAGGCATGACCCAAGTTCAGATCGCCGCCGAACTGCGTGTCACGGTCAAAGCCGTCGAACGTCGTCTGGCGAACTTCCGCAAGCGGGTCCGGACCACCGGCTACGCCCCGAATGCGGCGGTGACGGCGTGAAAGAACTCGGCATCGGCAGCCTCGCCAGCTTGATCAGCGGAGTGATCGGCATGCCCTGGCAGGCAGTCCTGGCGTTCACCGTGTTCGCGATCGTTTGCGCCACCGTCGTGTCCCTGGCGAAGACGGTGATCCCTCAAGAGTCCGCCGACCGGGTTCTCTGGGCGGACAAAGTGCTCAAACACCGCGCACTACGCGCCAGTCGCCGGCCTTCGCTTCCGCCGAGCACCCCTCGTCCCCGCGCGGGCCAGGCGGAGGACCAAGTGGCCGACCGGCCGCCCTCAACCCCGGGAACAGCAGGGTGACCGGATTCGCGGACCGGACTCCACCTAAACGGCGCCGGTCCGCTGGAGCCGCCCTCTCCAAAGGGCCACCGCAGCTCGCCTCCTCATCGAACATGCCGTCCAGGACGGCCTGGATCTGGCTACGGAGTTGATTGCTCCGTAGCCAGATCCAGGCCGTCCTGGCGCCTTCGATCGGGAGCGCCGACGGGTCTGCGGGCACATCGGCAAGGTGGGTCGGGTCGTCGGCACGAGCGGCGGCCCCCGCGGTGTGCCGATGGATCGGCCGACCTACGGAACGGCCTCCCGCTGCAACGGGAGGCCTAGGTTCCGACGCTCATCCGGATCAAAGGCCGAGCTTCGGTGTTGCAAGGCTCCCCACTTTGGGACGGGGAGACCTGGTCAGCTTGTGGATTGTCTACGTCTGACACTACCGTGGATCTGACAATCGCACATCTAGCTGCTCGCATACTCGTGCGAGCTCCGCCACTCTTCGGACCATTTCAGTCACCCAACCGGTTTTACCAACCTTGTGTGTCCACTACAACACAGGATGTGAATGCGCGATGGCGGTGATTCGGACGAGGGAAGGGGCCCCGGAACGCCCCGAGGCCCTGCAGCGTCTGGCTGCCGCCCTGGGTGACCTGCACCGGATGCGTGGCCGGCCGAGCACACGCGCCTTAGCTAGCGACCATCACATCTCCCACGACACGGTGCACCGCGTTCTACGCTGCGAGAAGCGCCCCCAATGGCCGGCGCTTGAGACGGTCGTCCGCGCGCTCGCCGGAGAACTCGCCGAGTTCCGGACCCTGTGGGACGCCTGCGAAGGCACCACAGCGGCCGGGGATCGCCCATCGACCGGCAGACAGAGCCGCATTCCGGCACGGACCGCAGGTCCCGAACCGGTGCAAGGCGTTGAGGTCCGGTGGCCCGACCAGTGGGACGAATGGACGCGGTGGACCGATCGGAACCGGCGGCCGAGGATCGCCTCCACCAACTTGCTGGACACCCTGACCCCCACGGTGCGTGACGGGCTCTTGGCGCTCGGCGTGACTCGCAGATTGCCCGGGGGTCGGCGACTGCTGAGGCAAGGAGACTCGGACACCCATATCGAGATCGTGAGGGACGGCTGGGTGAAGGTGACAACCCTCACCGCGAACGGGCCCGAGGTTCTCACCGGTATCAAAGGCGTAGGCGCCCTGCTAGGGGCAGAGAGCGCGGTCACCGGGGAGCCACGTGCCTACAGCGTCACCGCCGGAGAAGATTCCATCGTCTCGACCGTGATCCGCCAGCCGCACCTTCTCGGATTCATGAAGGAATACTCCGAGGTGAGTGCTGCGATCATCAAACAGATAGGACGCGATCTTCGGGAGTCCAACCGGCGCCACGCCCAACAGTTGTCGCTTCCGGTGACGATCCGACTCGCGGCAGTGCTGAGCGACCTGGCTCATGATGCCGGAGCCTGGACGCCGCAGGGCGGCCTTCAGATCTCGGTCCCAGTAAGCCAAAGGGAGCTAGCCCAGCTCGTGGGGGCGTCCCCGGCCACGACCCAAAAAGCTCTGTGGTTCCTTCGGAGCGCCAACCTCGTGCAAACGGGCTACCGGCGGATCCTGGTGGCAGACCCCGAATCGCTCGACCGACTGGCGCACGGACCGGACTATGACGTTTAAAGCCGACGATTCTCCTGCCTTTTACGTTGTGCGAAGAAAAATAATCTTAGTGAAATATGCCCCTTTTATGCTCGCTCGAAGCGGGGTGACATGTCCTGTGCCCTTCACAAGGACAAGCGCATCGCGGATGATGTCTAGCAGCTGAATAGGTCAACTGACATCGCTCTGGTGGCTGCAACCTCCAGATGCTCGGGCCGACCTGATCAGCAGCTCATCCGGATCAACAGGACCGAGAGGACTCCCAGTGTCTACGCCTTCAGCGGCGTGCCGTCGAGCACGCCGCCTCCCGCCGTATCCCCCCGATTCGTGGGGCGTTGAGACGGCAACACGATGAGTAAGACCTGCTACATCGTCGTGTCCCTCATCATCGCGATGCTCCTCGCGATCATCGCCGGCCTGCTGGCCGCACTATTCGGGCTCCCCGCTTGGGGCATCGTGACAGCGTCCGCAGCGACGTTCAGCGTATTCCTGGGACTGGCGATCTCGACCCACCCCTTTCTCCAACCGACATCACCTCCAGCACCCTGACCGACCCAGAAACTGAGGGGCGCCGCGCGATCGCGCGGCGCCCCTCAGCCTGTAGTTGTCACGCAAGATTCACTGCTGAAACTCAGAGTCCTCGCGGCTCCTTCCGGACCTGCTGTGGGCGGGGCTGCGAAGGCGTCGATCGTGTACCAGCAGGCGCGGAGGCCGTAACCGCCTCGGCCCTCTCGGCCACGGCAGCCACCGCATCCTTGGTCGCGATCGGGTACGCCTGGGCGGCGACCTGCACGGCCTGGCCGTCACCGACGGAGTCCTGCGCCCCGCCTACGGAAACGTCCGGCGGAACCTGAGCGGGCACAACCGCCGGGACCGTGTCGGGTGCCGGTGCGCTACTCCGCGACGCCTCCGCACCGCCCACGGTGGGGCTGCCCTGTGCTGCCTCCGGCACCGCACTCGGCTGTGCTGTGGCGCGGGAGTCGCTGCTGCTCTGGGTGCCCAGGTCGACCAGCCCGTCTAGTCGGTCCTCGATCGAGCGGAACGCGAACGCGGCCGGGGTATGCGCCCGGTCGACGAAGTCCGGCACGCCTCGCAACAGCGCCTGTACGTCGTGGCCCGCCTGCTCCACCTGGTCAAGCTGGTTCGCCAATACGCCCCACGCGTCGCACCCGATCACCCGCTCCGCGCGCTCGGGTGACCATGCACCCCGGACATGCTCGGCGGCCTTCTGCTCGCGTTCCGCCCACGTGCGGCGCGGCTCTTGCGGGTCCGGCTCTTGCCCGACTTCACCGTCGATGACCGTCGGGTTCTCGCCCGGTGCGCTCCTGCGCTCCCGGTCCGGCCGGACCTTGCCGGGCCTGGTGCCGGCCGCGGCCGCGCGGGCTGCCCGGTCCGCGGCTGCCCGGTCCAGCGCGTCCGACAGCCACGCGATGTCCTCCGGGCTGGACTGGCTCAGCGCCGCCGGGTCGACGTGCACGCCACGATCGGCGAGCCGGTCGATGACGACCTGGCGGGCCTCGGCCGCCCGAGGGTCGACGTGCTGCCACGTCGACGCCGCCCGCCACACCCGGCTGATGTCCTCCGCACCGGCGTCGCGCCACCACTGCGGGCGCATCGCCGCGCGCCACACCGCCGAGTCGGCCAAGTGGTGCACCCGCATCTGTTCGCGCGCCGCCCGGGCCGCTTCATCGTCGCGGCGCGCGGCCTCCCTCAGCCGCTGGATACGCAACTCGATCAGCGCCATGGCGAAATCGCTCGACGCGTTGACCATCTTCGCGAACGCCCGGCTGACGTCCGAGATCACGTCATCGATCATGTTGTCCTGGCTCATGCCGACGCTTATCACGCAGCCCAGGGTCACAGATAATGATCGACACCGCTACCCTCAGCAGTTGTGCAACGTAGATCATCAATGCACGGGGAGGCATGACGATGACCCGCGAGAGCCCCAAAACCATCCACGCCCGGGCCGAACGCGCCGCCCTGGAGCTGCTCAGCAGCAGGGCAGCGGGCATCGGCGAGGCTGCAGTCCTCAAACACCGCCTCGACGTGGCCCTGAGGGAACTCGACAACATCAACGAGCAGTACGTCACCGCCCTGGCCAGACTGCGCGACAACGGCTGGAGCACCGACGAGCTGCACCAGCTCGGCCTGACCGAACCGCTCGCCGCGACCGCCCGGGCCGCCCGGCGAACCCCGGCCCGGCCGGCGCCCACCCCGCACACGCCCGAGGACGTCTCCCGCACCGCGGCCGCCCCCGGCGACGCGCAGCCGCAGCACGTCACCACCGCCTGAGCACGGAGGAAGCATGTCCGACACCGCAGACCCGACCTGCTCCAGAACGGCCCGCACAGGCGTTGGCGCTGTCCGGGCCGTCGTCGTTGTGTCGCGGTCGTGGTCGACGCGGCTCAGTCGCCGCACGGGGTTCCCCTACAGTCGCCGTTTCCGTAGACAGCGCCGCCTCAGCGGGCTCGGTCACCGTCGTCCTTGACCGGGCCGGCGGTCCCTCGGCGGGCCGCAGGGACGCCACCGGCAGGCTTCACAGCACGGGTAGAGGTCTGCGCCGTACGAGTAGGGGCCGGGAAGCCAGCCGCCGCGACCGCGGCCCCCGCGACCGGTCCGGACAACCGCATCAGGATCTGGCCCACGGCACGGACCTCGTCGTCGGCGGCGACTCCTGGACGCCACTGCTGGACCGCCCGGTAGACCAGTGCCCCCCGTGGCCTGACCAACACGGCCTCGCCCGGGACGAAGACGTCGCCCCGCTGTACGGCGTCGCGCAGCCCCGCGTAGAGGGTGTTCGCCAGCCCTGGGAGACGTTCGGCGAGGCGGGCCAGCTCCGGGACCCGCGAGGGGTCCCGGACGGCGCCGACCGGGCCGTTGCCGTGAACCCAGCGCAGCGCCTCGGCCAGCTCCGCCGTCGCGTCGCGGGCGGTGAAGGCCGCCGGCGTCCCCCGCAGCTGGGCGGCCGCCACTGCCGCCGCCCGCCACTGCGTCAGTTCCGGCGTCGGCGCGGTGTTCTCGGCGCCGACGGCCAGGGCGACGTGTACCTCCAGGCCCAGGCGGGTGGCCAGCCGTAGGTGTTCGACCACGGTCTGGTCCCGGTGCTGCCACAACCAGTCCCGGGCGGCCGTCACCGCGGCGATCGCCTCGGCGGCGGTCTCGACCGTGGGGACCGGGTCCAATGGCTGGCGGCTCATCTCCAGCTCGTCCAGCAGACGCGGCTGGCCGGCTGCCCCGGCGACCAGGTCACCGGCGGCGTCGGCCAGCCGGCCCTGTGTCGTCCACCAGGCCGCCTCCAGCACCGGTCGGTACGTCTCCGCCGCCGCCGGTGACCGATCGTCGAGCCAGTCGACCAGCCGGGCGTCGACCTCCAGGGCCAGCCGGGTCAGCCGGGCGATGTCGCCGAGCGCCGCCGCCACACCGCCACCGGACCGGATCGCCCTGCCCTCAGGACTGGCCCGGCGGCCCCGCGACGGCAGATGGGTGGCCAGGATGTCCCCGGCGACCCCGATCGCATCCGCAGCCCGCCGCAGTGCGACCGCGACGGCACCCGGATCCGCCGGCAGCGGCGGGTACCGGCCGTCCGTCATCGCCAGCCTCAACCCGACGTAGAGGCGGGTCAAGCTCTGCCCTGAACGGTCCATCAGCAGCGCGGCCGTCTCCCGGCTGGGAACCTCGGCCACCGGCCGGCCACCGGCGAGCTGCTCCACGCCCCGGGCCAACTGCCCGTAAACCCGCGACCGGGCGTCGATCACCGCATAGGCCTCCGCGGCCGTGGCCGACTGTCCTCGCATCGCCTGGTCGGCCGTCTGTAGTGCGGCTGATGCCTCGGCTTGCCAATGCCCGATCGTCACGCCAGCACCGCCGCGGCCGCGCGCAGCTGCTGAGCGGCCGCGTCGTGGTCCAGGCGCAGGTGCAGCTCACCGGCGCCGGCCGTGGCCCGCTCCTGGTGGTGCCGGGCCAGGGCAGTGAGCAGACCCGCCACCGCGGCCCGGGTCTGCGGATCGTCCCGAGGTGGCTGCGCCTCGATCGTCACGGCCTGATCGAGGTAGAGCCGGCCCTGGACCTCCAGCAGCACCGTCCCCACCCGGTCCCAGATCCGGTCCTCGCCGACCAGGTGCTGCCACGCCGTCAGCCCCAGATGCACCGCGCCAGCCGGCGCCAGCTCGTCGTCCCCGGCGCCCAGATGGTCACTGACCGCTGCCGCGGCCTCGATGTACTCCATGCCCGGCAGCCTGATACACCCGATCAATGCCCGTCCACCCGAATCCGCTCCGGCCTGTGGACAACCCGCAGCTGTGGATAACTCACGCCGCGTTGCAGACCCCGCTAAGAGCTTGTCTTTGATCCTGTCTTCCCAGCTCAACAGGCATACCGAGTGATGTTGCTGGCGGGGGCCGTTCGCTCTGGCGTCACCGTGACGCCCGTACGAACGCCTGCTGTAGACGAACGCGGTCGGCGAGTCGATCCTGAGACTGTGTCCGCTGGACAACCGCCGAGACGTTGCATGAGCTGCGGCGTTGCTCTCGCCCGCGACGCGAGTACGCGTCAGCAATACTGCTCGCCAGCGTGTGTGGCACGCGCATACCGGGCTCGCCGCCGGGCCGAGCGCGCCAAGAAGATCCAGGCGTTCGTGATCCGCGCGTACGCCACGCCCTTCGTACCCGACGCCACAGCCGCCGCGCTGGCCAGCGCCGAGAACGTCATGGCGATGATGCGTTGTCCCGTCTGCGGCGTGGTGGTGTGGAAGCGAGTGCACCGTCGTCGTAACGCCGTGTACTGCTCAAACGCCTGCCGTACCCGGGCATGGCGGGAACGCCGCACGATCGCACACGGCACCGACCATGACGCAGAACCGTCACCGTGACGCCTACTCGATCTCCGTCGTGACGGTATGCCGTCATGGTCAGGAGATCGAAGACAAGCTCTAAGCGGCCCGCTATCGACGGTCTGCCAGGCCGGGCTGGGACCATCCCACCAACCTCGCCGACGGCTTTGGTATGGAGCAAGAGGTAACCGGAGACACCGCCGGCAGGGGAGCCGCCCTCATGCACCTCACCGTTCAGCCATGTTCACGGGTGTCGTCGCCGGCGGAGTGTCCGTGGCGTTTGCGGTTGAGTCGCTGGACGACCTGGATGCTGACCGGCCGGCCGCCGAGCCGGGCGCTGAGCGCGGCGGCGATCTCGCGGTTCTTCAGCGTCGTGTCGCCGGACTCGGCCAGCACCGCTTCGAGGTCGGCGACGGTGGGGGCGGTTCCCGGAGTGCGGCCGGGGCTCCGGCGCAGCTGGGCGACCCATGCGTACGCGCGGGCGTGTTTCCACTGGTAGGTGTGGCCGTGGTCGGCTGGCTCGATATGGTCGGGGTACGGCAGGTAGCCGTCGCGGCCGGCGTCCCAGTCGGGACGGGACAGCTTGACGTAGCCGGTGATGGTGGCCGGGTCGACACCACGCAGAGCGGCGAGGCCGGCGACGTCGACGAGTTCCTCCGGATCGCCGGATGCCGGTGGTGTGGCCGGGACCGGGCGGGCGGCCTGGTAGGCGTCGAGGTCGGCCAGGGCGAACCAGTCCCGGCCGTCGGCGCGTTCGGCCAGCGGGGCGGGGAAGCCACGGGTGGCACGTTGGGCCGGCGACGAGAACATCCGCACGGTGTTCAGGGCCAGGCCCAGGCGTTCGGCGGCTCCAGCACGGTCGGTGGCCGGCTGTCCGCTGACGGTTCTGATCTCCACCGTTGTCCCGGTTGGCTGGTCATGGCGGCGGCCGGGGAGAAACGCCACCGAAGCAGCGCCGGCAACCCCCCGGCCGCCTTCCAGAAGTCCGCTGCGGACCTGGTCCACCGCGGAGGACGTCACTGTATCGCCTCCGGGCGTGACGGCGTCCGGGGTGGCGCACGTCGTGGCCCGGGTTCTCACCGGCATCGGGGTGTCCTTTCGACGGTCGGGCCCGGCCCGGCCCGCCAGGGAGTTGACGCTGGCGGGCCAGGCCGGGCCGGGCCTCAACGGGACGGTGGCGGTGGCCCGGTAACCCGGGCCACCGCATCGGTCAGTCCTGGCTGTCGGGGTCGGAGGTGTCCTGGTCGGCGACCGGGGCCGGTTCGCCGCAGGCGCGCCGCTCGATCGCGGCGAGTTCGTACCCGCAGGTCTGCAGGAACCGCAGGTACCGGACGGTGTTCGCGTCCGCGCCGCGCCAGGAGTTCCTCTCCTTCAGCGGGAACTCGAACGCGGCCACGACCAGAGCGAGAGCCAGGACCTGGGCGCGGGCCTCGGTGGCCTTACCGACCAGGACGGTGAACGCGTCCTGCCCGTACTGCCAGGACGGCCGCTTGCCGTCCAGTTTCAGCAGTCCGTAAGCCAGGTCGTAGGCCCGGGCCAGGTCCATGTCCGGCCGGGCGAGACCGGCCGCGAGGAACACCGCCGCGCCCTTCGGCAGGGTCTTGCGGGTGAGGAACGTGGCCAGCCACTCGCGGCGCACCGTGGTGGCGCTGCCCCAGTCCTTGTTCGACTGGATCACGTCCCGGCGTTCGGCCCGCTTGGTCTCGCGCTCCTGGTCGGTCATCTCCGCCACCTTCGGCTGGCCGCTGGTTCCGGTGGCGCGGAACCGCTCCTGGTGGCCGTGGGCGGTGTAGTCGGTGCACACGAACTTGGGCGTCCAGCCGAAGACCTCCCGAGTCCGGCCACCCGACTCCCCCTCGGCGTCCTCCTCGTCCTCGTGGTCGTCGTCTTCGGGCTCGGGGGCCTCGTCGGTGATCTCGACCCGGTACCAGTCGCGTTTGACGAACGCGGCGTGGCCGGGGCACTCCCGATGGTTCGCCTCGTCCAGCTTTTGCTCGTCGGCGTCGACCAGGCGGTACAGCTCCCGAACCTTCGGGTCGGCGTGTTCGGGCTGGTCGACGATGGCCAGTCCGGCGGCGGCCAGCTCGGCCGTCTTGTCGGCCTTCGCCTGCTGCTCGGCGCGATCGTCGCGCAGCCGCTGCGCTAGGTGGCCGAAGCCCTGGCCTGCTTTCGCGGCGCCGATCAGCCTGGTCACGGCGTCCTTGTCGTCGGCGAACTCGGCCACGACGGCGGCCTGTTGCAGGTCGAGGAAGTCGTAGCGCTGGGCCGCGCCTTTGGCCAGCGGGCTCTTGGCCACGGTCAGTGCGGTGGCCACGTCGTCCTTGCCCTGGTTGCCGGTGCGCTTGGCGATCTGCGCGGCGCTGAGGCCGAACGCGGCCATCTGCTCGAAAGCGGTGACCCGCTCGCCGACGGTCAGGGCGGCCCGCCGGTCGTTCTCGATGACCTGGTCGCCGAGCCGGTCGACCTCGTCGGGCCGGGCGACCACCATCACCGGCACGGTGGGCAGGCCGACCTCGACCGCCGCGACCGTGCGGCGCTGGCCGTACAGCACGATCAGGCGCTGCTCATCGTCGCGGTAGGCAGTGATCGCCTGGAGCACGCCGCGCTCGCGGACGCTGGCGATGAACCCCTTGTCCAGGCGGGGGTCGAGCCGGACGTTGGCTCCCACGATCAGCTCACGGGGATCGGCACGGACGAACTCGCTGTCGCGCTCGACCGGGGTGGCGGTGCTGGTCTCGGTACTCACGGTTTCCTCCAGGGATGCGGACTTCTGGTTGTGCGGTCGGGTTTGCCGTCCCGCCCTCACATATATAATGATACCCTTTCTGGCTTACCGCGTCCATCCGAAAGATCGAGAATTGGAACTAAAATGTGGCTGCTGAGCTGGCACTTTGCATTCGGCCAGCAGCATCAGCGACTGCGAGAGGGGCGACTCGCCTGCCTGCCCACGCCACTGGCGGGCGACCGGGCCGGACCTCGCCGGGGTAACGGTGACCCGCTACGGACCCCCGCACGGTGACGACAACCGCGCCCACCGCAGACGGCCGTCACAGTGCCAGCTCTTGACCTCACCCGGACCACCCGGCGACCCGGCGCGGGAGGCCGGGCGCACCCACGACGGACGCCACCCCCGCCGCCGGTGCCAGCTCTTGACCTCACCTGGACCGCCCGGGCGACCTCGCGCGGGAGGCCGGGCGCGCCCACGACGGACGCTTTCCCCGTGCTTGACGGTTTTGACGTCAGCCCCGACTGCGGCACAGCCGCAGGAGGAGGCCTGGTTCTGATGCCCGACCGCCGGGCGACCCGGACTCCATCAGGTGCACAGATCATGATCAACAGCTATCCTTGCCTTAGAACGCCTGTTCTAATAAATGCTGTCGCGATGACATCTGACCAGCCGTGATGCCGCTTCCCCTTCGGCACCAAGCGCCACCGAAGGGAGTGACCGTGGGCGAAACCCGCAGCCCCTGGACCGGCCCCGGCAGGATCGGCCGTGCCGCCGACGTGCGCGCCACGCTGGCCCTGGTCGCCCGGGCCGCCGAACAGCGGGCGACCACCGGGGCGCTCGCCCATGCCGTGCAGACCGGCGACGACGCCGAGCTCGTCTCCCTCGATCTCACCCGGATCGCGCCCGCCGTCAACGAGCTGCTCCCGCTGCTGCCGTGGCCGGGAGGTCTGCGCCGCGGGGCGAGCATCGCCGCCGTCGGTTCCGTCACGGTGCTGCAGGTGCTGCTGGCCGGGGCGATGCGCGACGGGTCGTGGGCGGCCGTGGTCGGGATGCCGGACTTCGGGATGGTCGCGGCCGCCGAGGCCGGCATCCCGCTGGACCGGCTCGCGCTCGTACCCGACCCCGGACCGGACTGGCCCAGCATCGTCGCGGCGCTGCTGGATGGTGTCGCCGCCGTCGCCGTCCACACGCCCGGCCCGGTGACCGCGTCGGTCGCCCGGGCGTTGCAGGCCCGCGCCCGCTCCCGGGACTCGATCCTGATCGCCACCCAGCCGTGGCCTGGCACCGACCTGACCCTGGAAGCCACCGGCCGTTCGTGGACCGGTCTCGGCGCTGGCCGGGGCCGGCTACGCCGCCAGCACCTGGACCTGCGCGCCTCCGGCCGCGGCGCCGCCGCCCGCCCCCGCTCCGGAGCACTGGCCTGGCCACCCACCCCCAGCCAGCCGGCCCAGATCCCCCCGCCCCCGGCCCCGTCGTCACCGGGCCAGGCAGCACCTGCGGCCTCGGGTAACGCGTTGTGGGAACCCCGGCCGGCCGACCCGCCGCCGGACGACCCGTGGCGCTCGCTGCGTGTCCCGGGACAGCCGCCCCGCCGGAGCACCGCACGTCGCGGCGGGAAGCCGGGTTCCGGTTCCGGGCGTACCGTGTCGGCATGATCAACCCTGGCACCGCGCCGATCGAACAGGCCAGCGAGGACCTCGCCGCCATCGCCCTGGAGGCGTTTCTCGCCGATGTCCGGGTCCGGGCTGCCGAGAAGGCCGACCTGACGATCATGACCAGGGTCGCCGAACCCTCCGGCGAGCCGGTACGTGACCCGGCCGCCGACCGGGACGGCCGGTACGGCTGGAACCTGCACTACACCGACAACCACATCATCCGGCTGCTCATCCCCGGCGTGGCGCTGCCGCTGATCCGCGACGACATCACCGCGAGCGCCCCGTGCCTGTACGTCGACGGGCACGCCTGGTGGTGGGCCTCCGCGGTGGGCATGGTCGCCGGGCAAGGCCTGCGGGTGAAGGTCTGAGCCGGTCTGGCCGTGGCCGGCGGTCACGGCGGGGGCGGCACGTCCTGCGGCCGCAGATCACCGCGCAGCCGTTCGAGTCTCACCAGGTGCCGCCATCGGCCGTGTTCGTGGGCTTCGTCGACGACGATCTCGGCGATCACCCGCGGGTCCACCGGTAGGTAGTCCTGCTGTTCCCGCCGGTCCAGCTGCCCGGACCAGGCGGCCGGCAGCGGCCACGGCCACGGGTGCACGCCGGTGGCCGCGGTGAGGGCCCCGGCGAGCTCGGCCCGCTGGACGGCGGCGAGCGGCACGGTGCGGCCCACGTACCGCAGCCGGCCGTCAGGGGTGTACCGGCCGAGCAGCAGCACCGCGGGTGCCTCGACCGTGCCGAGGACCCCGGCCACGATGGCCTCGGTGGTGGTGCGCCGTTTGATCTTCCACCAGCCCGGACGCCCGGCCCGGTACCGGCCGGCATCGTCCTTGGCCACGATGCCCTCGCAACCGGTGCAGGCCAGCTCGTCGAACCACTGCCGTGCCTGGTCCAGGTCGCCGGTCTGCGGGCACACCGGCAGCGCCGCCGGCCCATCGCCGAGGATCTCCTCCAGCATGGTCCGACGTTCGGACAGCGGCGCGCCGGTGGTGAGCGTCCCGCACAGCTCCAGGACGTCGAACGCCACGAACGTGGCCGGCTGCGCGGCAGCAAGCGTCGGCAGACGCCGTCCGGCGCTGACCCGGGCCTGCAAGGCAGGGAACAAGGTCCGCCCGGCTGCCGGGTCCCATACGATCAGCTCGCCGTCGAGCACGGTCTCCGGTGGCAGCGTCGCCGCGGCCGCGGCGGCGATGTCGGGGAAATACGGTGTCAGGTCCCGCAGCTGCCGGGACTGCAGGTAGACGGTGCCGTCGGCCCGCCGGAACAGCAGCGCTCTCCAGCCGTCGAATTTCGGCTGGTAGACGCAACCGCCGCGGCAGTCACCCGGGCCCGGCAGATCAGGCACACCGGTAGCGCGCATCGGCGCGATGGGCGGTCTCAGCAGCGGAACCCCCCACAGATGCCGGTCCGGACGTAGCGCGGTGGCGCCCGGGCCGGCGGGTGCGTATGACCCCCAGTGACGCATGGCTTCCGCCAGCCGCAGGCGTCCCCGCTACCCCTCAGTTCGGCAGACTCCGGACCCGGACTGAGCCGACCGGACCGCGCTGGCGCGCGGCAGTCCGGAACCGTGGTGGCGCAGGCTCGGCCGCCAGCTCGTACCTCGCCGCGGTGGCCGGGGCTGCTGCTGGTACCAGGGCGGCGACTGGCACACCGTGACGCGGCTGGCCATCCGCCTGGCCGGACAGGCCAAGACCCAGGGCCTCTCCCGCAACGAGACCACGTCGTACGTTCTCGACCACCCGGACGCACGGCGCCGCACCGAGTGGGAACGCGAAGCGCTGTACTCGCTGATGACCGACACCATCCGCCCCTACGCACCTTGCCCTCGTCGCGAGGGCTACAACGGCCAGCATCGCCCAAGCGATGCTCGACGCCGGCGTGCGCCAGGCCCTCGTCGAGCACAGCTACGTAGCCCGGCGGGGACCACCGGCCCCGTCAGATGGACAGACGCGCTCGGCCGGACCGTACGACGATCTGCTCCACCCGGACCAAGCGATGACAGCAACTCGCGAACGTTCCGAAGGTCGCCGCGACCGCCGATTCCGGAACGGCGCTCTGTGGAACGACTTCCGGAACAGCACCAACCTGGGCCCGCTCCCCGTCTCCCCCGCCGCGCAACTCGCGTTCCGCAGCCCATGGAAGTGGAACGACAGATCTCACCGCTCCTGGATAGCCGCAGCAAGGTTCTCTCGAACGATCTTGGTTGTCGGGTGGTCGTCACCGAGCACCCGACGACAGCCGGCCAACGCCTGCTCGTACAACGGCACCGCCCGCCCCAGATCCCCGGCCGACCGGTAGGCGCCGGCAAGGTTGTTCACCGAGGTCAGCGTGTCCGGGTGATCGTCACCGAGCACCCGACGACAGCCGGCCAACGCCTGCTCGTACAACGGCACCGCCCGCCCCAGATCCCCGGCCGACCGGTAGGCGTAGGCGAGGTTGTTCACCGAGGTCAGCGTCTGCGGGTGATCGTCACCGAGCACCCGACGACAGCCGGCCAACGCCTGCTCGTACAACGGCACCGCCCGCCCCAGATCCCCGGCCGCCTCGTAGGCGCCGGCAAGGTTGTTCACCGAGGTCAGCGTCTGCGGGTGATCGTCACCGAGCACCCGACGCCGATCGGCCAACGCCTGCTCGTACAACGGCACCGCCCGGCCCAGATCCCCGGCCGCCTCGTAGGCGTAGGCGAGGTTGTTCACCGAGTTCAGCGTCTGCGGGTGGTCGTCACCGAGCACCCGACGCCGATCGGCCAACGCCTGCTCGTACAACGGCACCGCCCGCCCCAGATCCCCGGCCGACTCATAGGCGCCGGCAAGGTTGTTCACCGAGGTCAGCGTCTGCGGGTGATCGTCACCGAGCACCCGACGATGATCGGCCAACGCCTGCTCGTACAACGGCACCGCCCGCCCCAGATCCCCGGCCGACTCGTAGGCGCCGGCAAGGTTGTTCACCGAGACCAGCGTCTGCGGGTGATCGTCACCGAGCGCCCGACGACGATCGGCCAACGCCTGCTCGTACAACGGCACCGCCCGACCCAGGGCACCCTGATCCTTAAGGAATAAGGCTGTCCGGTTGTACAGAAGGCTGGCCGTCACGTCGTCGTCTCTCGGAGGGCTGTGCTGGGCGAGGGCCTCGACCTGTGGCGCCAGCACCCGCCAGCGCGGCCAGTCGACCGGCTGCCGCCAGGTGTCCGGCATCGCGGCCTGCAGTTGGGTGGCTGCTCGGCGTCGTCCGGTGCGAATGTCGTCGGGTCGCCGGTGCGGGTCTTCAGGGTCAGGGGTCCGGGCGACCGCCTGGACCAGCCGGTGCACGGTCAGCGTGCTCTCATCGGTCGTGATCATGCTGTAGGCGGTGAGCCGGCCGACCGCCCGCGCGATCGCTGGCGGGTCGGCCAACCCGTCGAGCAGGCTACGGGGGATGCCGTCAGCGGCATACCAGGCCACGACCCGCAGAATCTCCCCGGCCGTGGGGGTGTCGGCAAGCCGGTCCAGGGTGACCCGCCAGACCCGGGCGATGGTGCGTTCACCGTCGCCCTCGCCACCGTGCGCGAACACGTCAGCGGGATAGGCCTTCAACAGATCCAGATAGCCGTCCGGTGACAGACCCGTCTCGGCGAGATACGACGCGGCCTGTTTCACCGCCAGCGGCAGACACCCCAACTCCCGGCACACCCGCGCCAGCCCGGCATCGTCGTGGTCACGGCCGGCGGGAGCCAGGACCCGGCGCATCAGCTCCACGGCATCGTCAAGGGCGAGGACGTCCACACCGACCGGTGTGGCGATACCCGCCCAGCCGGTGGCCCGCCGGCTGGTCACCAACACCCGGCCAGTGCCCACCCGTCCCACCACCGCAGCGACGTCCCGCGGATCATCGACGTTGTCCAGCACCAGCAGCCAGCCGTCATGCGAGGCCAGCCACTGCACCGCCCGCTCCCGCAACACCTCCAACGGCAGACCCGCCGTCGCCGTGGTCTGCAACGCGGCAGCCAACGCCGCCAACCCCGCATCGATGGCCGCCGCAGTGTCCGCGTCGATCCACCACACCGGCCGATACCGATCCCGGTGACGCCACGCCCACTCAGCGGCCAGCGTGCTCTTACCCACCCCACCCAACCCATGGACCGCCTGCACCACGACGGTCTCCGGCTGCTCCAGCACCGCGTCGAGCCGTGCCAACTGAGCGGCCCGGCCCACGAACACCCCCGGCGACACCACGTTGACCAGACCATCGGGCACCGGCACCGCCGCCGGCGCCGCCAACTCCGACGGCGCGGCATGCTGCACGACAGTCGCACCGTCGCCGATCACCACCGGCCCCGCAATAGCCGCGCCGTCCCCAGTCATCACCGGACCATGCACCGTCCGGGCGGTCACCGCACGCTCCGCGGGCACCGGCTCACCAGCCGCTTCCTGTCGGTCCCGGCGTTGCCGCACCAACGTGACCACGATGGTCAGCACCGCGGCCACCACGAACGCCCCACCCATCAACCGCAGGTCATGCGCCCACTTCCACGACTCCGGAAGCAGACCCGTGAAGACGTTCGTCAACGCCCCCAGCACGACGAACAGAAACGCCTCCAGCAGCGGCAACCGCCACCACGGCCGCCGCTGCCCGCCTCCAGGACCAGTCATCGACCCATCTTGGCCTAACCCCCGACCACACCGCGCCGGACCAGACGGCTACGTCGTCGCCGGTGTCGGCACCTGGACGGGTGCCCTCAACGAAACGGTGGACACCACTACCTCCCCGTTCCGAAATCTGAACCGTTCCGGAAGCAAGAAGCGGAACAGAGCCGCCGCGAGTGCGCGGAGTAGTGTCACCGCGGTGACTGACGCCCAACCGGACGCCGCTTCGTCGTGGATACCCCTTAGCCGACGCAACGCTGGACTGCCGATGGATGGTCTCGTCGACGGCATGCCGGAGTGGCTCTATCCGCAGGTGGCCGACTGGCTTTACATGGTTCTGCAGAACGCCGACGGACCGAGAAGGGCGCTACGAGCAGGCCACGGCCTAAGCGACTACACCCGTCAGGTCATGTTGCGCGTTCGTACCGCCACCCAGCCATGGCTCTTACAGCCTGAGGACCCAGCCTTCTTGGATGCGGTCGACGCAACGATCCACTCGATCGACTGGAATACGCCGGCCCGGCTATGGGTCGACAATCACGGCAATCCCCTCACGCTGGAAGACATGCTGGCAGCAGCGAACTCCGCCTGGCGGGCGACATGGCAGGGACTGGAACGGCGACAGGACCCAACCACCACTGCATTGGTCGCGGATGCCTGGGATCATGCTGATCCTGAAGCGGCCGATCATCTAGCTGCCGCATGGTCGGCGGCATACGGTCGCCAACCGGATCCGGATAAGGCTTACGACGAGGCCGTCCTCGCAGTGGAAGCACTCGCC
>NZ_JBHSBL010000015.1:537223-582301 GCF_042650585.1 Actinoplanes subglobosus | reverse complement strand
ACGGCCGCTACTTCCGCTCCTTCACCGCCTCCAGCCTCGGCGGCACCTGGACCCCCCAGGCCGCCACCGAGAGCAACCCCTTCGCCGGCAAGGCCAACACCGGTGTCACCTGGACCAACGACATCAGCCACGGCGAGTTGATCCGCAGCAGTGCGGATCAGACCATGACCATCGACCCGTGCAACCTGCGGATGCTCTACCAGGGACGATCCCCGAGCTCGGGCGGCGACTACGGACTTCTGCCGTACCGCCCGGCCGTGCTGACTCTCCAGCGCTGATCCGCACGGGGAGCCGCTCCGGCCGAATCCTGACCCACCAGCCACCGTTCTCGGTGTCAGCCGGTCAGGATCGGCCGGAGACGGCGCGGTGATTACATGCTTACAGCGTTGCATCGTCTAAGGTGGACGGCATGACGGCCGAAGTACCCACGATGTACGAGTGGGCCGGCGGCGCCGAGGCGCTGGAGCGGCTCACCGAACGCTTCTATCAACTGGTCACCGCCGACGAGGTGGTCGGGCCGCTGTTCGCGCACATGGATCCGGGTCATCCCGCGCATGTCGCGATGTGGCTGGGCGAGGTGTTCGGTGGCCCGGCCCGCTACACCGCCGAGCGCGGTGGCTATCCGGCGATGCTGGGCCAACACCTCGGCAAGTCGATCACCGAGAGGCAGCGGCGCCGCTGGGTCGATCTGCTCGTCGACGCCGCCGACGACGTCGGGCTGCCCGACGATCCGGAGTTCCGGGCCGCTTTCATGGGCTACATCGAGTGGGGCACCCGGCTGGCGCTCTCCAACTCGCAGCCCGGGGCGACTCCGCCGCGTGAGGCTCCGGTGCCGCACTGGGGCTGGGGTGTCGCGCCGCCCTATCAGGGCTGATCGAGCAACGCCGGGTGGTCGGCGACCGGGCCGGGGGCGAGCAGTCCGCTCGGCGCCCCCGGCCCACGGATTGCGCGAACGCCCCTCACGTTCCGGCGCGGGGCGCGATAGTGAGGGTTCGAGCTCTGTACTCCACGTGCGTGAGGGGCCCTGGTCGTGGCGGCATCATTCGATGACCTGAGCGTCAGCATCAAGATCGTCACGGCGGTGGTCGCGGCCGTGGTCGTGGCGGTCGTCGTGGGTGTGTTCGGGCTGATGGAGCTACGCAACAGCAGCCAGGCGGCCGAATTGATCGTGAGCAGCAACGTGGCCAGCATCAAGGCGGTCGGCGAGCTCAAGACCGCCTTCTACCGGGCCCGGCTGTCGGCCGCGAACCAGGCGATCGCGCAGACCCCGGCGGAGATGAACGCCTACGCGAGCGAGTTCGACACGCGGGGCGAGGAGTTCACCGAGGCGATGGCCGCCTACCGGGCGAGCAATCCCGCGGCGTCGCCGACGACGATCGACGCCGTCCAGGCCGCCTGGGACTCGTATGCGACCGTCGCCAAGAACGAGCTGCTGCCGGCCGGCGGACGCAACGACTTCGCCGGCTGGGCCAGGATCCGCGACGAGAAGGTCACCCCGATCATGGAGTCGGTCGACGGCTACCTGGTCGAGCTGGACGCCTCGGAGACCGCCGACGCCGCACGCAACGGCGACGCGGCCCACGCCGGCTACGACAACGGGCGACGCGCCTCCATCATCATGATCATCGTGGGGGCGGTCCTGGCACTGACCCTCGGCGTCATGGTGGCCCGCCGGATCGTGCGGTCGCTCACCAGGGTCAAGGTCGTCTGCGAGGCGCTGGCCGAGGGCGACCTGACCCGTACCAGTGGCGTGACCTCGGCTGACGAACCCGGCCAGATGGCGCAGGCCCTCGACCGCGCGGTGGAGAACCTGCGCCGTACCGTGCAGACCATCGACGGGTCGGCGACGGCGCTGGCCAGTGCCGCGGAGCAGATGTCCAGCACCGCCCTGCAGATCGCCGGTTCCGCCGAGCAGGCGTCGACGCAGGCGATGACCGTGTCGGCGGCGGCCGAGGAGGTCTCCCGCAGTGTCGAGACGGTCTCGGCCGGCAGCGAGGAGATGGGCGCGTCGATCCGCGAGATCTCGCAGAACGCCGCCGAGGCCGCCCGCGTCGCGTCCGAGGCCGTCGACATCACCACCACCACGTCGGCGACGATGAGCAAACTCGGTGAGTCGTCGGCGGAGATCGGCAACGTCATCAAGGTGATCACGATGATCGCGGAGCAGACCAACCTGCTGGCCCTGAACGCCACCATCGAGGCGGCCCGGGCCGGCGACGCCGGCAAGGGGTTCGCCGTCGTCGCCTCCGAGGTCAAGGACCTCGCCCAGGAGACCGCCCGGGCCACCGAGGACATCTCCCGCCGCATCGAGACGATCCAGGCCGACACCACCGGCGCGGTCCTCGCGATCGAGGAGGTCTCCCAGGTCATCGCCCGGATCAGCGACTTCCAGACCACCATCGCGTCGGCGGTGGAGGAACAGACCGCGACGACCGCCGAGATGAACCGCAGCGTCGCCGAGGCCGCGGCCGGCACCGGTGAGATCGCCCAGAACATCACCCTGGTCGCCACCGCCGCCCAGAACACCAGCCAGGGCGTCGGTGACACCCGCCAGGCCACCGACGAGCTGGCCCGCATGTCCAGCGAGCTGAACGTGCTGGTCGGCAGCTTCCGCTACTGACCGGCTCCGGCGATCCGCTCGCGCGCCGCGATCACCTCGCCGACCATCGTCTCGTCGACTCGCATCTCGACGTCCTCGTCGCTGCCCGAGTAGTAGACGGATCGGCGCCGGCCCGTCGCGAACCGGTCCAGGTCCCCGAGCACCGGCCGGGCGTGGGCACCCATCATGATCAGGGCACGCAGCGCGGCGGGTCCGCGTACACCGCAGGTCAGGTATTGCGGCAGTTCCGCCACCAGTTGTGCGGCCGCGGCCGGTCCCTCGTGGAGCCATATCGCTCCAGCCACTTCGGCCTGTCCGAAACCCCGGACCCGGAACAGGCTCCGGGCCTGGCGGTGCTGGCGGACCGTGAGGCCGCCGTGCCCGGCCAGCCAGGTCAGCAGCTCCGCCGCGAGCCGCCCGTGTCGCAACTCCTCCGGCCGCCCGGCGAGATGATCCTCGGCCACCGAACGGTCCCCGGTGATCCGGAGCAGGGCGGACGTCGCACACTGGCTGGTGAAGCCACGGATCGACGGGACCGCTGCCTCGGCTGCCCGGCCGATCCGGCCGAGGACGAGGATCTCGTGGTCGGGCGTATCGTTCTCGGCGCCCTCGATGCGCGCGACCAGCTCCGGCAGAGCCGGGGCGGCGGCCGGGCCGAACGCGGACAGTACCCGCAACGCCAGGGTCGGCGACCCGGAGCCCGCACGACCGGACAGGATCTGCCGGGCCGCGGCGACCGGCGCCTCCGGGTCGGCCCCCGCGCGGGCGAGAGCGCGCAACGCCTCACCGAGGCGGGGCTCGTCACTGCCGGCGAGCATCAGATCGACCAGCCGCGGTACGGCCCGCCGGTCGCCGACACTGCCGAGGGCGGTGGCGACGGCCGGGTCGTCGAGCAGGGGCACCAGGTCGTCGGCGGCAAGCCGGGTCGCGGTCCGTGAGGCGGTCAGCGTCCGGCGGGCGTCGTCCCGGTCGAGCAGTCCGACGAGCACCGGCGTCAGACGGGCCGGCGCGGCTCGCCAGATCCGCATCGCGCGCCGGGCCAGCCGTACCCCCTCGGCATTGATCGTCGGATTCTCCGCGGGATCGGCGAGCCGTTGCGCCCAGGCGTGACAGTCCTCCTCCCGGTCGAGGCTGACCATCGCCCAGGCCCAGCGCTCCCCCGCCGTGATCCGCCCACCGGCGTCCAGGACACCGGCGCAAGCGTCGAGGTCGGCACGGACCTCGGCATCGAGGGCCGGCCAGGCGCCCGGGTCGTCGCTCGGGTAGGCCGCGAGAGTGGCCAGCACCCGGACCGCGGGGACGGGGTCGGAGCGCAGCCGCGCGGGAACATGGCGGTTCAGCGCATCGGCGAGGGCGATCCGGGTGTCCGGGTCCGTCGCGGCGTCCAGTGCGGCAAGGACCCGGCCGGGTGCGGCGGTCCTGCCCAGAAGACTCGCCGCGGTCTGCCGCACCCACGGATCCGGGTCGGTCAGGGCCGATTCCGCGGCGTCGGCCAGCAGCGGCCAGTCCCGGTGCCGGAAGCCGAGGGAGTCGAGCAGTGCGAAGAGTGTCCGCCGCACCGCCGGACGTGCGTCGCCGGTGTAGGTCAACAGCCGGCGGGTCGCCGGCCCGTCGCGATCGGCGTCGACGAAGTGATAGAGATGATCATGCGCGTCACTGCCGGGAACGAGAACGTCCCCCGTCGTCAGACCGCGCTCCAGCCATGCCCATCCGGTGGGCCGCGGGCCGGTCACTTGCTGAGGCGCACGGCGCCTTTCCGCTGAGTCATGCGCCGACCCTAACCGACGACGGGTGCCGGAGGCGAACCGCATATGCGCCGCGCCTCCGCGACGACGTCGGCGTCGATCTGCGCCGGCGTCCGGTCGCCGTACTCGATGACGTCGTACTGGTCGTCGAGGTCCGCGAGGCGCTCGACCAGCGGCAACCCGTGGCCGAAGAGCTGATGGACCCGGCGCGCCAGCTCGCGTGGCGTCAGCTCACCCGCCAGCGAGCGCCCGGCCAGTGCCCGCGCGACCGCCTCCCGGCCGCTGTCGGCGCCGAACGGGTGGAACGGCAGTCCCAGCTCGGCGAGCGCCACCGGAAGCAGGGCGGGCACGTCGTCGTCGGCCTCGGCCCGGGTGCGGGCGGCGAGCATCCGCAGGCCCGGGCTGTCGAGCCCGCCGACCAGCGCCGCGCAGGCCGCGTCGACGACCTCACCGGCACCGGCCTCGCCGATGCTCCAGAGGGCAGCGAGATCCGTCAGCTTGCGCGCTTCCGATTCGACCGGCATCGGCCAATGATCACGTACGGGCGCGCGGAGGTCGACCCGGTTTCCGCCCGGCTGGACCGGCCGTGCGGCCGGTCCAGCCGATGAAGGTGGTCGCCCGGAGGGTCACAACGTCGGGGTGACGGGGCGGATCGTGCCGTCGGTGTTGAATTCGAGACGGTCGATGGCGGTCTCCCGGTTGGTGCCGTCACCGGCCGGGACGGCGAACCGGTGGTAGGCGATGTACCAGGTGTCGGTGCCGGGGACCTGGACCACCGAGTGGTGACCGGTGCCCTTGATGCCCAGGTCGAGGCGCTTCTGCAGGATCACGCCACGGTTCGTCCACGGGCCCAGGGGCGAGGTGCCGGTGGCGTAGGCGACCCGGTAGTCCTCACTGCGCGTGTCGTTCTCCGACCACATCAGGTAGTAGACGCCGTTGCGTTTGATCACGAACGGCGCCTCGTTGTAGCCGGTCGGCGTGATCGTGCGTACCTGGGTGGTGTCGAACGATGTCATGTCGGTGTTGAGCCGCACCGCCCGGCACACGCCCTGCCCCCAGTACAGGTAGGACTGCCCGTCGGTGTCGGTGAACACCGCCGGGTCGATGGCCTGCCCGCCGGAGAACTGGCCACTCGTCACCAGCGGCCGGCCCAGCGCGTCCTTGAACGGTCCGGTCGGCGAGTCGGCCACCGCCACACCGAGCTGCTTGGCCGTGTTGCCGCTGGCCAGACCACCGGAGAAGTACAGGTAGTACTTGCCGTTGCGGGTGGCGACACCGGGCGCCCACGCCGAGTTGTCGGCCCACGACACGTCCGGACCGTGGTCGAGGATCACACCGTGGTCCGTCCAGTTCACCAGGTCGGTGGAGGAGAACGCCTTGTAGTAGGTGCCGCCCCAGCCGGCGTACCCGTCGGTGGTCGGATAGAGGTAGTAGCGCCCGTTGAAGTTGACGATCTGCGGGTCGGCGAACAGGCCGGGCAGCACCGGGTTCGCCGCCGTCCTCGGCGCCCACGGCGTGGCGAGGCGGAACGAACTGTCCGCCCGGAATGCCGCGGTGTCCTGGTAGGTGTCGAGGTAGAGCGCGAAGTCGCGGTGCCGGACCCGCCGGTCCGGATAGTTGTACGAGACGAGCGCGACGGATCCGCTGACCGATCCGTCGACGGCGCAGAAGGTGGCGTCCCCGCGGAACGTCGCGTCGCCGGTGTTGGTGTCCAGCCGCAGGCGGTAGTCGCGGTGCCGCAGGAACTGCCCGTTCTTCGCCTGGAACGAGTAGCACGACGGCGAGGCCAGCCCGTTGACCACGGCGAAGGTGGCATCGAGCTTGACCTGCGCGGTGCTGCTCGTGGTGACCGGGTCGATCCGGCCGAGGCTGTCGAGATGGCGCACGTACCGGCCGGGGTAGTTGACCGACTCCAGCGACCGGGCGCCGGTGGCCAGCGTGGCGGCCTGCGCGGGGGTTCCCGAGAGCACCACGACGAATCCCGTCATCAGTAGGGAGGCGGTGAGCACGGAGCGGGTGGACATAGGCGTTCCTCCTGGGCTGGGAGCCGACACCGAGGACGTTAACGATCACAGAATCGGAGTCAACGATTCGAACATGTTCGATCACAGGCGTTCGCCGGCCATGCTGTGATCGATAACAAGACCGACAACCGGTGTGACAGGGCGCGGCCCGGGGTGGGATCTTGGGCGGGTGATGGAGAACGCACGGCACGAGCTGGGACGGATGCGGGAGTCGCCGGAGGCGTGGCGGGAGTTGCGTTACGAGCAGACGACGGGTGCCGACGGCTACGACTGCGACCGCAACGCGACCCGCCGCGCGACGGTGCTGTGGGCGCTGCAGTACGACCGGCGGCCGGAGGATCTCGCGCTGGTCCGGTGGCTGGCCGAGCAGGAAGCCGTCTGCCGTCGCAAGGCGCCCTTCCAAGGCTTGACCGAGACCACCGAGCTGGCCGGTTTCCTCCTCGCCGAATACCGGCAGCCCGAGGATGTATGGCTGCAATTCACGATCAAACGCGCGAACTTCGACACGTGGTGCGGCTACGACCGCGAGTACCTCTTTGCCGCCGGCACCGACAAAACCCTCGATCTGGTACGGTCCAGCACTCACCCTTTCCGGGATGAGGTTCTGGAACTGTCCACGGTGTCAGACGACGACCTCCCTGATTGGGCCGCCGGCAAACGGTCGTTCTTCCCCGCGGACCCGTCCGACGAGGACCCGCTGACCTGGGTCGACCGCGCCGAGATGACCGGTGATCTGCGGCTGGCCCGCAGCCTGCTGGACGAGTGGGCAGCAGATCGGCCGAGGGACCGCGACACCCTGTCCGAGCTCCGTTACCGGCTCACCGGCCTGGGTGCGTTCGCCGAGGCGGCCGCCGTCCAGCGGGAACGCCTGGCCTTCGCCGAGTCCGCCTGGGACCGCGCGTCGGCCTGGCAGGACCTGGCCGCCTTGGAACGGCAGTCGGGCGACCACCTGGCGGCCTGGACGGCCCTGATCGAGTGCCGGCACGCGCTGCGCGACGTCGACGACTGGACCGAGGTGGGCCTCGGCCGCAACTACATCGAGGAACTCTTCGCCCTGGCCGCGGCCGCCGGTCCCCCGGTGTCGGCGGACGCCTTCGTCGAGGCGGAGCGGAACGCCCCGGACTTCCCCGACCTGCCCCTGGTGATCCTGCAAGCCGCCACCGCCGCGGCCACCAACGTGGGCGACCCGGCCCGCGCCGCCCACTACGCCGAACTGGCCGCCGCCGAACAACGCCGCATCGACGCCCTCTGAAAGGCAGGTTCGCCGGCCCTGATCTCAGCAGGTCAGCACCTTCCGGGCGGTGCTCGCCGCGGCCCAGGCGTCGGCCACCTCGGCCAGCGGCAGCGTCTCGTAGGTGACGGTGAGCCGACCGGCGGCGGCGTGGGCGGCAACCTCGCCGATCATGGTGGCCCGCTGTGCCGGCGACAGGGCGTTGTTGGTGTACCCGACGATCCGCAACGAGCCGCCGCGCAGCGTCGCCGAGTCGATCGGCGCTGTCGGCCCGGCAGACGAGCCGAGGTTGACCAGGGTCCCGCCCGGCCGCAGGACACGCAGCGCGGCCGCGGCAGGCTCACCGAACACCGGATCGACGACGAGGTCCGCGCGGTCCGTGCTCGTCACCGCCGTCGCGCCGAGACTCTCGGCACGCCGCAACGCCGCCTCGGACCGGGCCACGGCGATCACCCGTCGTGCCCCGCCGAGCAGTGCCAGCTGAATCGTCGCCTGCCCGACCACGCCTCCGGCTCCGAGCACCATCACGTCCCTGCCCGCGGGTCCGCCCCCGGCCTCCAGGGCGCCGAGCGCGGCCACCGCCGACAGCCCGAGAGCCGCGACCAGCACCGGCGGAGCGTCCGGGGGCAGCGGGACGACGTCACCGGAGGCGACCGCCACGACCGAGGCCATGCTCCCGTCGCCCGGCCGCATCCCGGCCGAGGTGGCGAACCACACGGGCGTACCGTCGCCGAGATGGCCGACCCCCTGCACACCGGGTACGTAGGGTGTCGCCGGCGCTCCGAAGTAGCTGGTCCCCGACGCACACAGCAGGTCGAGCGGCGTGATCGGCGCGGCCACGACGTCGACCAGCACGGACCCGTCGGCGGGAAGCGGGGCGGGCCGTTGTTCGAGGACGGGCGGCCGCCCGCATTCCCGCAGAACGGCGGCGGAGATCATGTCGCGATGTCCGGGTACGGCAGCGAGAACCCGGCCAGCGCCGCCCCGTACGCCTTCTGGTATTCGAGGGGTTCGGTGTTGTCCCGTTCGAACAGGGCGATGAACAGCGTCAACGTCAGGAACGGGTGGGCGCCCATCTCGAAGAGCTTCACGTGGTCGTGCCCGATCAGCGCCTCCCGCTCCTCCGCCGTGAACGCCAGCCACGTGCTGGCCTCGTCACCGTGGCAGTTGAGCAGCGAGTTCGCCATCGTCGACTCCCACCAGGTGACCAGCTCACGCGGGTCCGCCCGGTAGCGTTCGACGAGTTCCGGGTCACGGTCGACGGTGAAGAGGAACTTGTTCAGCAGGTACTTGCTCATGCCGGCGCACCCCCGGGGTACCAGGTGAAGTAGGCCTCCATCGTGTGGAACAGGTCGAACGTGTCGACGTAGTCGGCTTTCACACCGGCTCCGGCGACACCCATCATCAGCATGAAGTCCATGAAGCCGTGGGTGGCGTTCCCCGGCGCGTGCAGGCTGTCCAGGGTCACCTCCCGCAGGCACCCGTCGAGGTCACCGTTGGCGATCCAGCCGACCGCCTTCTCGTCGAACGCCGGGTCCGGCCCGTGCGGCCCGAACTGCCGCGGCCCACCGAGTTCGAGCGACAGATGACCGGTTCCGATCACCGCGACCCGCAGGTGCGACGGCCACTGCTCGATCATGGTCCGGAGCGCCTGGCCGAGTTGCACGAACCGGGTCGGCCGGGGCAGCGGCGGCGCGAAGATGTTCGTGTAGATCGGCACGATCGGCAGGTCCGCCTCGGGCCGCAGCGTGATGATCGGGCAGGTGATGCTGTGGTCGATGCGCAGCTCGTTGCTGAACGCGAGGTCGAATCCCTCGTCCAGCCCGGCCCGCAGGATGTGCGACGACAGGTCCTCCTGCCCCTGGAGCGTCATCCGCGGCAGGCCGAACTCGCGTTCCTCGTTGTACCAGTTCGCGTCGTACACGGGTGCTTTTCCGACCAGGAACTGCGGCATGTTGTCCAGCCACAACTGGTGAAAATGATCAGAGCCGACCATGACCAGGACGTCCGGGTTGGCGCGGGTCAGCGTCTCCCGGAAGGCGAGGATCTTGCGGGTCCACTCGTCGGCGAACGGCGGCCGGTCCTCCCCGGTCGAGGTGCTGGCCCGGTAGTAGAAGGGGTGATGCGTCGAGGCGATGACCGCGACGATGCTGGCCATGAAGATCCTCCCTATGCCTCGTAGACGGCATTACGGTCGACGGTCAGGTAAATCTGGTTGGCGATCGGGCGCCGCCGCTCCTCAGCGATCTGCCCGAGAAGACCCGCGGCGCGGGCCAGCAGCGCGAATCCGCGCAACATCTCGACGGGCAACCCCAGATCGGCGAGCGCGGCACCGCACACTCCCGCGCCGTTGAGCGGCAGCGTCCGGTTCAGGACCTGCGGGTGTACGCGTCCGATGGCTTCGAAGAGCCGCAGGTGAGGCCCGTAGAGCCCTTCCTCGGTGGCGATCCGGATGAGGACCGGCGTGCGCGGGTCGCCTTCCTTGTGCACCGGATGCCCGAGCCCCGGCACGAACCGTTTCTCCGCCTTGGCGCTGCGCACGGCCTCCAGCGCGATCGTGTCGAAGTCGTCCCCCGATGCGGCGGCGAGCGTCGCGGCCAGGAACTTCCCGCAGTCCTCGGTCACGCCGAGGAATCGCGAGCCACCACCGAGCAGTCCGGCCGCGAGGGCGCCCTGCAGGGAATCGGGCGCGGAGAGGTACGTGAGACGCGCCGCGATGGCGGTCGGGGTGAACCCGTGATCGGCGAGCGCGACGAGCACCGCCTCGAACAGCCGCACCTCCCCGGCGCTCGGCCGCCGCCCGGCGACCAGCCAGAACGCGAGCTCCCCGAACCCGACCCTCCCCATCAGGTCGGCCGCGAGATCCTGCCCGAGCAGCGAGATGCTGTCGGCGTCGGAGGTCCCGAGTCCGGTGGGGAACCTCAGTTCGTCAGCCATCGACGGATCTCCTCGCCGTGCTCGTCCAGTCCGGGCGGCGGTAGCTCGTACCGCGCGGGGGTCTGGGAAAACGTGATGGGGTTGCGGACGCCGGGCACACCGCCGACGGTGACCACCGGATTCAGGCCGAGCTCCTCGGCCAGGGCGACGCCGCCGTCGATGGTGTTGATCGGCGCGCACGGCACGCCGGCGGCCATCAGGTCGCGGAACCACTCGTCGCGGGTCCTCGTCAGGAGGCGTTCGACGAGGATCGGCCGCAATTCTTCCCGATTGGCCGTACGGTCCTGGTTGCGACCGAATCGTGGATCCTCCGGCAGGCCGTCGAGTCCGAGGACCTGGCACAGCTTGCGGAACTGCCCGTCGTTGCCGGCGATGACGATCAGCTCGCCGTCCTTCACGGGCAGCGGCTCGTAGGGAAAGAGGCTCGGGTGCGCGTTGCCCATCCGGTAGGGCACGGTGCCGCCGGCGACGTACCCGCTGGAGTGGTTGACCAGGCCGGACAGCGCCGAGCTGAGCAGGTTGACCTCGACGTGCTGGCCCTGCCCGGTATCAGCCCGGCGGTGCAGCGCCGCGAGGATGCCGATGCTCGCGTGCAGACCGGCCATCACGTCGAAGACCGAGATGCCGGCGCGGTAGGGCGAGCCGTCCGGATCCCCGGTGAGGCTCATCAGCCCGGAGATCGCCTGCACCATCAGGTCGTAACCGGGCATCGACGCGCCGGCCCCGGGCCCGAACCCGCTGATGCTGGCGTAGACGATCCGCTCGTTGGCCGCGGCGACGGTGTCGTAGTCGAGACCGAACCGGGCCAGGCCGCCGGGCCGCATGTTCTCGATCAGCACGTCCGCACGGCGGGCCAGTTCCTGGGCGGCGGCCCGGTCGCCGGGGTCCTTGAGGTCCAGCGCGATGGACCGCTTGTTGCGGTTGATGCCCAGGTAGTAGGTGGAGACGCCGTCGCGGACCGGTGGCATCCAGGTGCGGGTGTCGTCGCCGCCCGGCCCCTCCACCTTGATCACCTCGGCGCCGAGGTCGGCCAGGAGCATCGTCGCGTACGGCCCGGCCAGGATCCGGGAGAAGTCGGCGACGAGCAGGCCGTCCAGCGGGCCCTTGGGTTGCTGAGACATCAGTTACCGCCCGTTCTACGGACACTTGTCCGCTCGAACAGAGTCCTCGCTACCGAGCGTCCTGTCAACGACGTGGTCATCGCGTCGAAACAAAACCTTGACATCGCAAGTGACCCGGAACACGCTGGCCTGACCACGCTGACCGCCATGCGGACAGCAGTCCGAAAGGAGCGCAGATGAGCGTCGCACGACCGGTGATCTTCCGTAACGGACTGGTCCTGACCATGGACGACACCCACACGGTGCTGCCCGGCGCCGATGTGCTCGCCATCGACGGCCGGATCGCCGCCATCGGCCACCACCTGCCCGCCCCCGACGACGCCGAGGAGATCGACGCCTCCGGCGGCATCGTCATGCCCGGCATGGTCGACACGCACCGCCACATGTGGCAGACCGCCATGCGCGGCTACGGCGCCGACTGGACCCTCACCCAGTACTTCGTCTGGTACTACCTGGAGTCCGGGAGACACTTCCGGCCCGAGGACATCCACGCCGGCAACCTGCTCGGCGCCATCGAGGCCCTCGACGCCGGCGTCACCACCACCGTCGACTGGTCACACGGCCTGCAGACCCCGCAGCACGCCGACGCCGCGGTCGACGCCCTCGAAGCCGTGCCGGGACGATTCGTCCTCGCCTACGGCAACATCCAGCAGGGCCCGTGGGAGTGGTCGGCCTCCGACGGCTTCCGCGACTTCCACCGCCGCCGCATCGACGGCGGCCGGCTCGAAGGCTTCCAGCTGGCCTTCGACGTCACCGGCGACCCGTCGTTCCCCGAGAAGGCCGCCTTCGAGGTGGCCCGTGAGCTCGGCGTTCCGGTCACCACCCACGCCGGCGTGTGGGGCGCGACCAACGACGACGGCATCCGCCTGATGTACGAGAACGGCTTCATGACCCCCGGCACCGTGTACGTCCACGCGGCCACCCTCGGCGCCGACTCCTACCACCGGATCGCCGCCACCGGCGGATCGGTCAGCGTGTCCACCGAGAGCGAGCAGAGCGCCGGCCAGGGCTACCCGCCCACCTGGGCACTGCGCCGCTACGGCGTACCGGTGTCACTGTCGATGGACACCAGCGTCTGGTGGAGTGGCGACCTGTTCAGCGCCATGCGCACCACCCTCAGCGCCGACCGCTCCCGCGAGCACCTCGAAGCCCACGCCAAGCAGGAGACCGTCACCCACCACCACCTGCGGGCCGAACAGGTCGTCGACTGGGCCACCCGCGGCGGCGCCAAGGCCCTCGGCCTCGACTCGAAACTCGGCGCGCTCACCCCCGGCCGGCAGGCCGACATCGTGCTGATCAAGAACGAAGCGTCACCGGCGATGTTCCCGATCCTGCACCCCTACGGCCACGTCGCGTTCCAGGCCCAGCGCGGCGACGTGCACACCGTCGTGGTCGGTGGCCGGGTCGTCAAACGCGACGGCAAGCTGGTCGGCATGGACCTCGCGGCCGCCCGCGCCGAGGTCGGCGCCACCGTCGACCACCTGCGCGAGACCCTCGGCGAGGAGGCGTGGCGCAACGGCCAGAACCCGGACCTGCCGCAGGCCGAGCTCTTCGACAACCCGTACCAGTACACCGACTACACCGCCGGTTCACCGGAATGAAAGCATTCCGGGAATGACTGACACCGGAAGGGGCACGGGTCCCGACTTCATCGAGGCGCTCGCCCGCGGCCTCGACGTCCTGCGCACCTTCCGGCCCGGCGTCCCGTCGATGACACTCAGCGAGATCGCCGGCGTGACCGGTCTGGCCCGCCCGACGGTCCGGAGGATCCTGATCACCCTCGAAACCCTGGGGTACGTGCGGGGAGCCGGCCGTGGCTACGCGCTCACCCCCAGGGTGCTCGACCTCGGGATGGCCTACGTCAACTCGCTGAGCATGTGGGACGTGGCCCGGCCGCACATGGAGAAACTGGTCGCGCAGACCAACGAGTCGACGTCGATGGCGCAGCTCGACGGGTCCGACATCGTGTATGTGGCGCGGGTGGCCGTACCGAAGATCGTGACTTTGGCGGTGAACATCGGCACCCGCTTCCCCGCGGCCGCCACATCGATGGGCAAGGTCCTGCTGGCGGCCCTGCCGCCGGCGGCCGTGCCGGGCGTCCTCGCCGAGGCGTCGCGGTCCGGGATCGCCGCGCGCTGGCAGCCCGCCGAGGCCGAGCTGGAGGCCTCGTTGCGGGAGGTCCGCGCCAAGGGCTGGGCGCTGGCCGACCAGGATCTGGCGCCCGGCATCCGATCGGTGGCCACCGGCGTCCGCGACGGCCACGGCACGGTGATCGCGGCCGTCAATGTGACGGTTCACGCGGCCGAGACGTCGGTGGAGACGCTGCTCGACGAGCATCTGCCGAAACTGCTGCGGACGGCGGCCGACATCGGGCACGACTGGGCACTGACGGCTTCCATCCCGTCGGTGACGGCGTAGACTGCGGCGTCCTGTCGGTATCGGTACTTTCGGAGTTGCTGCACATGTCCGTCTACGGCACCCAGCGTCTGCGCGGACTGCGCATGATCGTCACCGGTGGCGGCACCGGCGGCCACACCTACCCCGCCCTGACCACGGTGAACGCTCTGCAGGACCGGCTCGCCCAGACCGGCGCGGCCCCCGAGCTGCTGTGGGTCGGTGTCGCCGAGGGCCTGGAAGCCAAGATCGCGGTGCGTAACGACATCCCGTTCAAGGCGGTCACCACCGGCAAGCTCCGCCGCTCGGTCAGCCCCCGCGATCTGGGCCGCAACCTCGTCGACGCGTTCCGCATCCCGCTCGGCATCGCGCAGGCCGCCTACACCGTGGCACGGACCCGGCCGGCCGTCGTCCTCAGCACCGGCGGTTTCGTGTCGGTGCCGATCGGGCTGGCCGCCGCCCTGTTCCGGGTGCCCTATCTGATGCACGAGCAGACGCTCAGTCTGGGGCTGGCCAACCGCATCCTGGCCCGGGTCGCCACCCGCATCCTGCTCAGCCACGAGGCCAGCCTCGAACATCTGCCGGCCAAGGCCCGCAGCCGCGCGGTCGTCACCGGCAACCCGATCCGGCCGGCCGTGCTGGCCGGTGACGCGGCGAAGGGGCTGGCCGCGTTCGGGCTCGACCCGGCCGTACCCCTCGTGCTGGTGACCGGTGGCGCGGCCGGCGCCCAGCAGATCAACCGGATGCTCACCGGCGCTCTGCCCGGCCTGCTGCCGCACTGCCAGATCGTGCACCAGTGCGGCAGCCTGAGCCTGACTGAGATGCAGCAGGTCGCCGCGGGTCTGCCGCCGCACCTGGCGCACCGCTACCACGTCCTCGACTTCATCCACGACGAGCTGCCCGACCTGCTTGCGGCGGCCGCCGTCGTGGTCGCCCGCAGCGGCGCCGGTACGGTCGCCGAGCTGACCGCCCTCGGCAAGGCGTGTGTCCTGGTCCCCTATCCGCACGCGGCCGGTGACGAGCAGCGCATCACCGCCCGTCACCTGTCCCGGCAGGACGCGGCGGTCATGCTCGACGGCGCCGAGGCCACGCCGGAGCACCTCTTCACCACGTTGTCGGCGCTGCTCGCCGACCCGCAGCGGCGGGCCGCACTGGCCCGCAACGCCGCCACCCACGGCAAGCCGGCCGCCGCCGACCAGGTGGTGACCGAGATCCTCACCGCGGCGGCCGCCGGCTTGTGACGGCGTAGTGCAATGTCCTGACGGGACTGGCCAAGGCACGCCGGATCGCGACCCGGGCACACCGGGGTCAGATCGTCGACGGTGACGGGCTCTTCACCGACCATCTGGACCGGGTCGCCCGGCACGTCGCGGCCACCGGTTGCGGTGGCGTGGCGGTGCAGGCGGCCTGGCTTCATGCGGTGCCGACGCGCCGGGTCACCGCCCTCGACCTCTTCCGCGCCGGGATCCCGCGTGCGGTCGTCCGGCTGGTCGAGACGTTGCGGCAGGGTCCCGCCGAGACGCTCGAGGAGTTCACCGAGCGGCTGCTGCAGGGCCGGGACGCGTCGTTGGTCAGATGGGCCGTGCTCACCGATCGCCGGCACACCGTCGACGAGTGGTTGCGGGGCCAGCACGTCCGGCTCCCCCTGGCCCCGCCCCGGCTCCGCTCGCCTGACCGCGCGTGCGTCGCGCCGGACGAACGGCGATCGTTCGTCGAGTGACCGTGCCCGCCCGCCTCTGAAATCCCCGCAGGTGGAGCCGGACCCGGGCCGCAGCGTGGGTCAGCCCACAGAAACCCCGGCCCGGCGATGCCTTGAAGACCATCGCCTGACAGAGCACTCCATCGAAAGCGCGAACCGGTCGACAGTCCGGCCAGTCGACGCCATTCCGTAGCGTCGGTGCCACCAGCGCGTCCGGGTCCGGCAACGGCTCCACCTCGTGGAATCCCTTGCGCACCTGCGCCTTGATCTTCCGCTCGTAGTGCGCGCGAGCATGGCTCTCATCGTTGAGCGTGACCGTCGTCGCCCCACCCCGGCGGGTGCCCTCGCGGCCCCAACTGATGAAGCAGCGGATGCCTGCTTGCCGGATCTGCCAGACTTCCCGAGCACCACTGTTCAGACGCTCGAATCGCCGCATTCGTCAGCCCCTCCGCCTGCGGCGACCGTATCAAAGTGGCCGAACCCCGGCGGGTCGCGGCAGAGTACGGCAGCAACGCCATCACCGAGTGGCCTCGGGTCAGCTGAGGAGGCGTTGCCTGCGGCGGTCGCGGTGCCGCAGCAGGTTGGCGACAGCCGCCCAGGCCGACAGCACCGCCACCGCGCCGATCATCAGAGCGTCCCGGCCGACGGTGTCCACCAGGTGCAGCGTCGCCCAGGACACGGCCCAGGTGACCAGTATGGCCGGGGTCAGGATCACGCTGGCCGCCACGGTCGCCGCGGCGATCTTCCGTAGGGGCTTCTCCAGCCAGCCGCCGACGGCGATCCCGAAGCCCCACGGCAGTGACCAGGTCAGGGCGACCTGACCGATGATCGTCAGTTCGGTCCCGGCGAGTGGGATCAGTACGGCCGGCAGCAGGACGGCTATCAGCACCCCCGCGACGAGCCACCTGAGCCGTTCCGGCCGCCACCGCATCGTCGGATGCCAGAGCAGCGCGACGGCAACCGAGCCGGCGACGGTCATCGCGATGACCAGCATCATCGTCAGCGGCAACACGAGGGCCAGCGCCTGCGTGTCGAAGCCGCTCGCACCCCAGGTGTTGAGCCAGTCCCGCGACGCCACGAACCCGCCACCCACCAGTTGCACCGCGCAGAGCAGCGTCACCACCCCGGCCGCACGCGCGTACCGCGGACTGATCAGCAGAATCACCGACGCCACGAGCACCCCGGAGAGCAGCGGCCAGAGAGCTGGGATCGTGTTCCACCCGAACAATTCGGTTCCCCGCACGACAAGCGCCGACGACCACAGCGCCGCCAGGAGAGCGGCCACCGCACACCCCAGGATCACGACACCGGCGGCGGCCACCGGTTTCCTCGCCAGCTCTCGTTCCACACCGGCACCAACGCCCGAGGACGGGTCTCGGTATCGTGGGCGCGACGATTCGGGGGGCTCGGTGCGGGATCTGCCGGTGGGGTATCACCTGGTTCGGAAGGACGCGGACGACGTGGAGCGCCTCTGGGCGCGGTGCGTGGGTGCCGAGGGGTTGTTCGTCGATCGGGCACCACTGCCACGCGAGGTGCTGGTCCTGCGGGGGTGCCGACCGGTCGGGCGGTTGCTGGAAGCGATCATCGCGCCGGAGTCGGCGGGCCGGGGGCTCGGCAGCGCGTGTGTCGAGGTGTCAGACGGTGACGAGCCGGTGCAGTGGTGGACTCTGGACGATGCCGTCGTCATCGCCGGCCGGGCCGATCCGGGCGACCCGGCGCGGTACGACATCGTTCTCGGTGCCGGGGTCGTCCCCGAAGGCGGGCGGTTGCCTGCCGATCCCCGGTTCGAATTCTTCATCGGGCTGGACTCGGAGGGGAGTCGGTGCGAGACGGTCGACGGGCTGTTCCGGTCGCGGCCGGAGCCGGTGGCCGTACCGATGGAGCTCATTGGTTGTGAATTCGCTGAGCCGCTGCCGCCGATCTCCGACCTCGATCAGGTCGAGGTCCTCGTGCTCGATCGGCACGGCACCGTCATGGCGAGCCACCACGTGGGCAACGAGGTCACGGTGACCCGGCCGTCCGTTCTCGGCGACGGGCTCGTGGACATCACCGTCCACCACGGGGGTGGCGACCGGCCGCCGGTGCGGGCCCGCCCGATCTGGGACCTCTGGTATCAGGGGCCGCCAGCCGAGGTGAATGGATGGGCGGCGTACGACACCGAGGGCCGCAAGGATTGGATGGAGCTCACCACCCGGGCCTGGCGGCTGCCGGCGGAACCGGATCGCACCGGGGGCGAGCATCACGTCGACGGCCGGTTCGTCACCGACAAACCCGGCCTGCACTGCGCGATCGCCGAGGCTCTCCTCGGGCCCGGGCGCTACTTCGGCCGGGAGTGGCAGGCCTTCCGGGACTGCTTGAACGGCGGGTTCGGGGTGGTGCCCCCGTTCACCCTGATCTGGCACGACGCCGGAGTCGCACGGCATGCGCTGGCCGACGTCGTCGAGGATCCGGAGGGATTGCTCCCCTACTTCGACGAGGTGGTCCAGCTGCTCGAACGGTTCGGTGTCACCGTCGTCCTGCGGGATTGACCCTCACACCGTGTGAGGGCCGAACCTCGGCGGCATGCATCCATACATCGGGTCCGGGCCCTACTGCTATGCCAACTCGCTGGCCATGATGCTCGGGGAGCACGCGCCGCCGCCGTCGGTCGTCGAGGTGCTCACCGGGTCGCCGTTCGGGTTCGAGCTGCTCGGTGGGCGGCTGCCGCTGTTCGATCCGTTCGGCTGGGATCCCGATCAAGGGCTTGACCAGGCGGTCCGCCTGCTGGGGTGGACCTGTCGGCGGGACGGGGCCGAGGATCACGAGGAGGCGCTCGGGCGGCTGCGGGCGGTGGGCGGGCCGGTTCTGGTGGGGCCCGTGGAGTTCGGGTTGCTGCGGCACATCCCGGGGATGACGGGGCCGATCCGGTCGGATCACTTCGTGGTCGTGCTGGAGGTCGACGGTGATGTGGTCCGGTTCCACGATCCGCACGGGTTCGCGTACGCGACTCTGCCTGTTCAAGATTTTCTGACGGCCTGGCGGGCCGACACGATCGGGTATCGGGGCCGGGCGTACACCATGCGAAGTGGTTTTGTCCGGGTTGAGGCTGTGACCAGCGAGGATGCGCTGCGCGCGGCTGTGCCCGGCGCGGTCGCCTGGCTGCGTGGCCGTGACCTGCCGGTGCCGGACGGCACGCTCGGTGGTGCGGACGGCCTGCACAGGCTGGCCGATCAGATCGACCACGGGCTGGAAGCGGCGGCCCGGGACCATCTGATCCATTTCGCGGTACGGGTCGGTGCGCGGCGCCTCACCGACGCGGCGACCGCGCTGACCGGTATCGGTCACGGCCGGGCGGCGGCGATCGCGACCGTTCAGGCGCGGCTGGTCGGCAGCCTGCAATACGACCTGGTCAACGGTGACGGCAAGGCCGCCGCCGGGACGCTGCGACGTCTCGCTCCGACATACCTGGAATTGGCTGACGCACTCGATTGAGACATCAGCCGGGGTGTTTCCACCGGCCCGGCCGTCGCCGCCCGAAGGCCGGCCGCGCGCTCACGTCGCGCGGCCGGCCGGGACGGTCAGGACTGGGGCAGGACCCGGGCGATCTTGATGGCCGAGGTCGACGTGCCCGCCGCGGGGTAGGCGACGCTACCGTCGGCGTAGGCCTTGAATGCCTGGTAGGAGTGATCCTTCACGGCGATGGTCAGTTTACTTCCGACCGCCTTGCCGGTGCCCGCGTCGTACACCTGCGCCGCGATCTGCGAACCCGACTGCCACGACAGCAGCATCCGGCCGGACCCGTAGGACGCCAGATGCGGATGCTGCGACCCGGCGCCGGTGCTGATCGTCGACGTCGACTTGCCGGTGGTGAACTTCTCCAGCCGCACCTTGCCGCCCTGGCTCCACGCCGTCCAGTAGCCCTTCGACTTGGCCAGCACCAGGTCGCCGCCGAACAGCGTGCCGTCACACGTTCCGGCCGCGACCGTGCGGTACGGGTTCGGCTGGGCGATCCGGCACGCGTTGTCGGTCGCGCACACCGCCACGAACCGTTTCGTCCGCGGATCCCACACCACCCGGGACGTCCACGCGTGACTGCACCCGACCTCGAACGCGTCCTTGTGCCCGGAGAGCAGCTTCCCGCTGGAGCTCACCACCTGCATCCGGTCACCCTCGTGGATGTCGACACAGTTGCCGTTCTTCACCGTGATCGCCACACCGAAGTACGCCGCCCAGTCCGACCCGTTGGTCGCCAGCCGGCCGTGGTGCTGGTACCACCAGATGAACCGGGCACCGTCGTCATACCCCGTCCGGCTACCGGTCAGGTTCGTGACCTGCCGTTCCCAGACCAGCTTGCCGTTCAGGTCGAACCGGACCATGTGCATCGTGTTGCACGGGCTGGAGGCCCCGCCGCACAGCGAACCACCGCCGCAGTCGCCTTTACGGGTCAGGAGGATGACTCCACCCTTGGCGTCGGCCTGCACGTCCTGCAGGTCGATACCCGTGAAGCTGGTGGGGGTACCGACCAGCTTGTCGTCGCACCCCAGTTTGCCGAGATACACCTTGCCGTTGGTCCCGAGCCAGGCCAGCCACGACCCGCCGTCGGGACGGGCGGCGATCGCCATCGGCAGGTTCTCGGTGTCACCCTCACCGCCGTAACCGACCACCTTCGACGGCAGCGACACCTGCGTCACCTTGACCACCGGGGAGGCGGAGACCTTGCGCGCACAGCCACCCGCGGTGGTGGCCGCCGCCGCGGAGGCGGATGCCGTCGTGCTGGGCGCGGGGGCGCTCGGCTGCCCGGACGCCCCGGCGGGCGCGGACCCCGCGGAACCGGCGGAGGCTCCGGGGGCGGCGGGCACCGACGACCCGGCCGCGACCTGCTGACCGGGCACCGGGTCGTCGGCTGCGTCCCCGGACGTCGCCGAGCAGGCGGCCAGGCTGACCACCGCAACAGCCGCCGCGAGCATCGTCCTGGATGCCCGCCACCGTCCCGCGAATCGTTTCATCGTGTTCTCCTGAGATCCGGACGTCCTGACGACGGGTATGGCGGGCCGGCCACCGACGGCATAACAGGTTTCCCGAAAAGAATTCGCGGCGACGAGGCAGGAGCGGCCGAGGGCGGCGGCCGGGCAGCGGGCCCGGCGGAACGGGAAGGCTCCTCGTAACAGGATTTCGGGGAGACATTCGTCAACGCCGCCGGGAGCGCGGATGGCGGTACCCTGCCCACGCCATGACCATCACTGATCAGATCCAGACCGACGTCGTCGTCGCCGCCCGCTCCGGTGACCGGAAGGCGATCAACGCGCTCGTCACCGACCACCTGCCGCTGGTCTACAACTTCGTCGGCCGCATGCTGGGCCGCCACGCGGATGTCGACGACGTGGTCCAGGAGACGATGCTGCGCGCGGTCCGGGATCTGCCGGCACTGCGTGAGCCGTCCCGATTCCGGCCGTGGCTCATGGCGATCGCCCGCCACCAGGTCACGGAGCGTCACCGGTCGCGGCACACGGCGATGAGCCGGACGGCACCGTTCGACGAGGAACTGCACGAGCCGGACCCGGGGACGGACTTCGCGGCGGTGACGGCGCTGCGACTCGACGTGTCCGCGCAGCGTCGCCAGACCGCCGAGGCCACCCTCTGGCTGGACGACGATCACCGCGAGACGCTCGCCCTGTGGTGGCTGGAGGCGGCCGGTGCGCTCACGCGCGCGGAGGTCGCCGAGTCCATGGAACTTTCGGTGGCGCACGCCGGCGTCCGGATTCAGCGGATGCGCGAACAGCTCGAGGTCGCCCGTACCATCGTGGTCGCTCTAGCCGCCCCCGCCCGCTGCCCGGACCTGACCGAGGCGCTCGCCGGCTGGGACGACGTGCCCGGCGCCCTGTGGCGCAAACGCATCGCCCGCCACCTGAGGGAATGCGACGTCTGCGGTGGAGCCGCGAAGGCGTTGATCCCCACCGAGCGGTTACTGGCGAGCGCCGCCCTGATCGCCGTCCCGATCGACCTGAAGTCCCGGATCACCGCGCTGAGCAAGACGGGCGCGATGGGTAAGACGGTCACGGTGGGTAAGGCCGGGAAGCTGGTCGCGGCTGGTTCCGCGGTCGTCACGCTGGCGGTGGCGCTGCTGGTGTTCGTCGACCGCGACCCACAGGAGACGCCGCCGGCAGTCGTGGCCGCGCCGACATCCGCCGCGGCGGCACCCAGCCCGACACCGACGCCGTCACCCTCCGCGACCGTCGCCAAGGGCGCGATCACCACGACGACGATCAGTCTGCCGGTCCCGTTCGCCTATCGGATCGGTGGATACAGCGGGAAGCAGCACAGCCGGCGTACGCCGTTCGCGGTCGCGCCGAACGGCACCGCATGGCTCGCGTGGCTGGCCGCTGACGGCAAGAACGTGCACGTCACGCCGCTCGGCAAGGATTTCGGACGGAGCGGTGACGACGTCGTGGTGCCCGGCCGGGAAGCGAGCGGCCTGATCGCCCACGACGACGGTTTCGCCCTGCTGACCCGGCGCGCCGACCCGAACGGCAACACGTTCGGTGACAGCGCCGCCTATCTGATCCGTTACCGCGAGGGGAAGCAGGCGTGGTCGTCGCTGCTGACCGACGCCAGTACGTCGACGCCGATGCTGGTCGGGGACCTGGCGTGGAACGGGACGGTCTACGGCGCCTACTTCGCCGTCCGTGACGAGTCGGGGCACTTCGGCGACCGTCTCACCTACCGTAGTGCCGCCGGGCAGTCCGTGGCGGGCGGCTGGACCTGGGGTTGCAGCCACAACACCGGCATCGCGCTGGCCGCCGAGAAGAGGCCGCCGTTCGCGTCGGTGTGCGCCAACGACTGGAAGGACGGCCTGTTCCTCAACACCGGCATCGGCTTCCCCCGGCCCGGCGCAGACCGCCTCGACCACGCCGAATGCGTCGCCGGATACTGCGCCGAACCGTTCGGCGGCGACGGGGGCAGTTACAGCAACCTCGTTCGTTTCAGTGACGGACGGTATCTGCTCGCCTGGCAGTCGCGCGGCTGGTCCAAGGCCTCCCCCGACCCGGCCGACGACTACGGATATCTGGTCACCGCCCGCTGGAAGAACCACAACGTCGCCGTGACCGCTCTCGACGACAAGGACTCGGCGGCCGTGACCCTGACGACCGACCCATCGACGCGCGCGATCCGCTACCTCACCAACACGTCCGCTTATGATCACGTGAACGTGCGGATCGGCCGCTATGGGAAGAACGCGTTCGCCGTCTGGGATCAGGTCGACGTCACCGGATGCAGCGCGGGTGTCTGCGACGGCCGCTACACCGGCACCTACGGCCAGGTTCTCACCGCCGCCGGCGCACCGGCCGGGAAGGCCCGCAAACTCGGCGTCCAGGTCGGCGGCGACCTGGTCCCCCTCGCCGATGGCTCGCTGGCCTGGCCGTTCGTCGACAAGGCCCCCGACTACCGCAGCCGCGGCAAGGCGTCCCCGACGACGAAGACGATCACCATGGTGGTCATGAAAGGCTAGGGAATGCTATGACCGCAACTGGTCACGCCGGCGCGTGAGATACGCGGTCTCGGCGGTGTTGCCCGCCAGCGCGATCGCCCGATCGTAGGCTTCCCGCGCCTGTCCGCTACGGCCCATTCGGCGCAGCAGGTCGGCACGTGTCGCGTGGAAGGCGTGATAGCCATCGAGCCGCTCGTCGAGCCGGTCGACGGCGACCAGCGCCACCTCGGGACCGTCGAGTTCGGCCACCGCGACGGCCCGGTTCAGCGCGACGATCGGTGACGGATCGATCCGGACGAGCTGATCGTAGAGCGCCACGATCTGTGACCAGTCGGTGTCCCGGACGTCCCGCGCCGACGTGTGCACGGCGTTGATCGCGGCGAGGATCTGATATCGCCCGGGCGCCACCCCGGAGGCGATCCGGTCCCGCACGAGCCGGTGTCCCTCGGCGATGAGCCCGGTGTCCCACGCCCCGCGATCCTGCTCGCTCAGCGACACCAGCTCACCGCTCGCCGACACACGGGCTGCCCGGCGTGATTCGGTGAGCAGCATCAACGCGAGGAGTCCGGCCACCTCACCGTCGTCCGGCAGCAGGCCACGGATCAGCCGGGTCAGCCGGACGGCTTCGGCGGTCAGCTCCGTCCGCACCGGATCGGTGTCGGGTCCGGAAGCGAGATAGCCCTCGTTGAAGACCAGGAACAGCACGGCCAGCACCCCGCCCAGCCGGCCCGGGAGGTCCTCGGCCGACGGCACCCGGTACGGGATCCGCGCCGCCTTGATCTTGGCTTTGGCCCGGGTGATGCGCTGACCCATGGTGGCCTCCTGCACCAGGAAGGCCCGCGCGATCTCCGGCATGCTCAATCCACCGACCATCCGCAGCGTCAACGCGACCCGCGCCTCCATGGCGAGCGCCGGGTGGCAGCAGGTGAAGATCAGTCGCAGTCGTTCGTCGTCGATGGCGCCGACGGGTTCGGGGCGGTCCTCGTCGTACGAGATCTGGGCCTCCCTCTGTTTGTCGTCGCGTTTGCTCTCCCGCCGGATCCGGTCGATGGCCTTGCGGTTCGCCGTGGTGGTCAGCCAGGCGCCCGGCCCGGGCGGCACACCGTCGACCGGCCATCGTTCGACAGCGGTGGCGAACGCCTCGGCCGCAGCCTCCTCGGCCACGTCGAGGTCACCGAATCGCCTGGTCAGACCCGCGACGATGCGGGCCCATTCGGCGCGGTGGGCCCGGGTGACCGCCTCGTGGACATCGCTCACAGGAAGGGCCGCACCTCGACCCGCCGGTTGCAGGCCCTCGACCCGTCGGCGGCCAGTCGCAGTGCCACGTCGAGGTCGGGCGCCTCGAACACCCAGAACCCGGCGAGGAACTCCTTCGTCTCGACGAACGGTCCGTCGGTGAAGACCGGTTCGGCGCCCCGCCCGTCGATGACCGTGGCCGTCCCCGGGTGGGCGAGGCCTCCGGCGAACACCCAGTGCCCGTCGGCCCGCACCCGTTCGTTGAAGGCGTCGATCGCGACCATCTCACTCTCCGTGCCGGAATTGCTCTTGTCGTCGATGACCGAAACCAGGTATCGCATACCCATCTCCCGTCTGTCACCTCTGCTACGAACGCCGCGACCTCGATCCGACACCGCCGGCGGGATTTCCGGCCCGACGTTGCGGGTACCGGTTACCCCGTGACCCCGTTGGATGAAGAGACGATCGCGTACGCCCATCGCATGTTCGACCTGGCCCGGTTCGGCCACACGCCCGAGCTGATCGCCAACGTCACCGCCGGTCTGCCGGCGAACCTGACGAACGACCGGGGCGACACCCTGCTGATCCTGGCCGCGTACCACGACCACCCGGACACCGTCGACGCCCTGCTCACGAACGGCGCCGACCCGAACCGGGTGAACGACCGGGGCCAGACCGCCCTGTCGGCGGCGGTGTTCCGGCAGAACCCGGTGACCGTGATGACGCTGCTGGCGGCCGGCGCCGACCCGGACGGCGGCACCCCGTCCGCGCTGGCCACCGCCGACTACTTCCGGCTCCCGGAGATGGCCGCCCTCCTGCGCTAGCTGTTGTGGGGCCGGCGGGCCACCACGAGCAGGTGGGTGCCGGGCCAGTCGAGCGGGGTGCCGTCGACGTCGGTCAGGGAGGCGACCGGGGCGATCCGGTTGTCGATGATCCAGTCGTTGCGGATCGGGGTGGACGCCGGGTCGAGGGTGAAACCGACCTCGGTGAGCAGGTCGGACCACTCGGCGAAGGACAGGCCGCAGAACTGCTCGCGGGTCTCGGACAGCCAGTTGTCGACGTAGTCCTTGCGGGTCAGGAAGTCCATGGCGGCGCCGAGCTCCAGCCGGACGGTGTCGTCGCCGACGGCCTCGAAGGTGAACGGGAACGCGAAATCGGCCGCGAACTGGTCCAGCCGGGCCCGGGTGGACAGGCCCGCGACGTACCGCCTGATCCGCTGCGAGTCGAGAGTGTCGAGATCACGCCGCGGTTCGGCGGGGTTGTCGCCGTCGTCGGTGGCCAGCCGCAGCAGCACCGTCCGGCGGCGGTCCTCGGGCCCGCAGACGTCGCTGTTGATCCACACGCCGCCGGGTGCGGTGTGGTCGAAGATGCGGCCGGCGAACTGGAGCAGCGACTCGCGCTGCCGGCCGTACGACCAGATCTCGTGGGTGAGCGCGAAGGTGAGCGTGGTGTCCACCGAGCGGTCCGCGAAGATCGCGCCACCGAGGACGTTGCGGTGGTAGAAGTACACGTTGGCGTTGCGGAACACGCCCTGTGCCTTCTTGTGGACGCACTCGGAGTACAGGTGGCGGGCCACCTCGACGCCGATCAGGTCGCTCTCGTGCAGGCCGGGTTCGCGGTCGGCGAGTTCCAGGACCGCTCCCGCGCCGCAGCCGATGTCGACGATCCGGCCGGGCCGGACGTGCCGGCGGACGGCGGTCCACTTGCGCTCGGCGGCGTCGGCGAAAGCTTCGACGTACGTCCGGTAGTCGCGGGTCGCGGTGAGTCCGCCCTCGTCGCCGACGAGCGGGTCGTTGACGACGGTACGGACCGTGTCGGCGAGCCGGTACCGCTCGTAGACGTCGATGGTCGCGGGGTGGGCGAGTTTGCGCCACGTGTCGTCGCCGGCGGCCAGCCGGAGCAGGACGTCCCACGGGCGCTCCGGTGCCGTACGCAACTCGGGGTCCGCCTCGACCAGCGCGATCGGGAAGCCGATCCGCTCGTAGAGTTTCGCCACCTCCGGCGTCGAACAGGCGACGACGGTGCCGGCCGGGGTGAGGTCGATGCCGGTGGCCACCGCGATGCTCTTGAGCGTGACCTCGGCGAACGCGTCCGTGGGCGCGGTGTCGAAGACCGGCACGACCAGTGACCGCAGGCCGCTGACCAGGCTGAACCGCTCGATGGCGGCTTCCCGACGGTGGTACGGGACGGGGTTGCGGCGGGTGTTCTCGTGGTTGGCCGACGTCACCGCCCACACGATGGTGGCCCCGCTGCCGGCGGCGAGCCGGTGAAGGTACTCGGCCTGGAACGTGGTCAGCAGGTGGTGGCGGCCGGGAAACAGCACGAAGTCGATGTGGATCACCCCATGGCTCGGACGATCTCGGAGCATACCGGTCTGCCGGGCGCCGCGCGGTGGAAGTGCGGCACTGATCGTAACTTCCGATAATTATCGGTAGCCGTGAGTTATTCCTGTCCCGCTACTTCCGCGTCGGGTGACGTCTTGACATCCACGTTTGCCGCTCCATATTTTGAGCGACATCTTCCGGAAACACTCCGAAACTTTCGATAGTGATGAGGTGGGGTTTCGTGGCACCCAGAAGGACCCTTGCGATGGCCGTCGCGGTGGCGCTCAGCGCCCTGGGACTGACCGCCTGCACCGACGACAGCTCCACCGGCAACGATGGCGGCAACGTCGAGATGCAGCTGTGGCACAACGCGACGACCGGGCCCGGTAAGGCGTTCTGGGAGAAGACGGTCGCCGATTTCCAGACGGCCCACCCGAACGTCAAGATCAAGATTCAGCAGGTGCAGAACGAGGACCTCGACGGCAAGCTCCAGACCGCGCTGAACTCCGGTTCCGCGCCGGACATCTTCCTCCAGCGCGGTGGCGGCAAGATGGCCGCGATGGTCGAGGCCGGCCAGCTCAAGGACATCACCGCCGACATCACCGACGCGACGAAACAGGCCGTCGGGGAGGCGGCCCTCAAGACCGGGCAAGTCGACGGGAAGGCGTACTCCGTACCCGTGTCGATCCTGCCCGGGGGTCTCTGGTACTCGAAGGACGTCTTCGCGAAGGCCGGTGTCACCACTCCCCCGGCCACGCTGGAGGAGCTCAACACCGCGGTCGGCAAGCTCAAGGCCAACGGCACGCCGATCGCCCTCGGCGCCAAGGACGCCTGGCCGGCCGCCCACTGGTACTACTTCTTCGCCCTGCGCGCGTGCAGCCCGGCCGCGCTCGACGCCGCCGCCAAGGACAAGACGTTCACCGACGCGTGCTGGACCAAGGCCGGTGAGGACCTCAAGGCGTTCGCCGACACCAAACCGTTCAACGAGGGATTCCTGACCACGTCGGCGCAGCAGGGCGCGGGCAGCTCGGCCGGTCTGGTGGCCAACTACAAGGCGAGCATGGAGCTGATGGGCGCCTGGGACCCGGGTGTCATCGCGTCGCTGACCAAGGACGCCAAGCCGCTGCCCGACCTGGGCTACTTCCCGTTCCCCGCGGTGCCGGGCGGCCAGGGAGACCCGGCCGCGATCATGGGTGGCGCGGACGGTTACTCCTGCTCGGCGCAGGCGCCGAAGGAGTGCGCCGACTTCCTCAACTACATCCTGACCAAGGACGTGCAGGAGGGCTACTACAAGGCGTTCAACGCGCTGCCGGTCAGCAAGGAGGCGCAGGGCGCGGTCACCGAGGACTACCTGAAGGCGGTTCTCGACGCCTACAACAAGGCGCCGTACGTGTCGCAGTGGCTCGACACGATCTACGGGCAGAACGTCGGCAACGCCCTCAACGTCGGTGTGGTGAACCTGCTCGCCGGTAAGGGCGACGTCGCCGGGATTCTCCAGGCCGTCAACGACGCAGCCAAGAAGGGCTGAGTGGCTTGGTCTCCCTGAGCACCCGAGTCCGGGACGGGGGTGGCGTCGCGGCGCCGCCTCCGGCCCGGCCCCGCCGGCGCGGCATCGGCTGGGCTCAGCGCCTCGAGATCGTGGCGCTGTCCGGCCCGGCCATCCTGATGTTCGTCGGCTTCGTGATCACCCCGGTCCTGCTGGCCGCCTACTACGGTTTCTACCGGTGGAAGGGATTCGGTCCACCGACCAATTTCGTGGGGCTCGACAATTACGTCACCATCCTGCAGGACAAGCTGTTCCACGAGGCGCTGTGGCACAACGCCCAGATCGTGGTGCTGTCGCTCGTCCTCCAGGGCCCGATCGCGCTCGGCCTGGCCCTGCTCCTCAACCAGAAGATGCGGGGCCAGTCGATCGTCCGCGTGCTGATCTTCGTCCCGTACGTGATCTCCGAGGTGATCGTCGGTACGGCGTGGGCCCTGCTGCTGCAGTCCGAGGGCGCGGTCAACGGCATCCTGCGGTCGATCGGCCTGGACGGGCTGGCCCAGGACTGGCTGGCCGATCCGGCCATCGCCATCTGGACGCTCATGCTCATCCTGACCTGGAAGTACGTCGGGTTCGCGGTGATCCTGTTCCTGGCCGGCATGCAGAACATCCCGGAGGAACTGTCCGAGGCCGCCGCGATGGACGGCGCCTCGTACTGGCAGACCCAGTGGCGGATCACCCTTCCGCTGCTCGGGCCGACCATCCGGATCTGGGGCTTCCTGTCGGTCATCGGCGCGCTGCAGCTGTTCGATCTGGTCTACATCATCTGGGGCCAGTACGTCGCCTCGACCGCCGGCACGTCGACCATGGCGACGTACATGGTCTCCGAGGGCCGCAACGCCGGCAACTACGGGTACGGCAACGCGGTGGCGGTCGTGCTCTTCATCATCTCGATGATCATCGCGCTCGTGTACCAGCGTCTCGTACTGCGCCGGGACACCCAGGGCGCGCTCACCGGAGGACGGTAGACATGGCCACGGCCACCCAGACGCGGAGCGGCAATCCGGTCGTCTACGCCGTCGCGCTCGCTCTCATCGGTGTCATGCTCGGCCCGGTCGTCTACATCATCATCGGGGGCTTCCGGACCAACTCGCAGATCACCACCGATCCCGCCGGCCTGCCGGACCCGTGGCAGTTCGGCAACTACGCCGACGTCCTGACCGGTGACACCTTCTGGCTCCAGGTCACCAACTCGACGATCGTCGCGGTGATCACCACGGCCGGTGTCGTCACGCTGGGGGTGATGGCCAGCTATGTACTGGCCCGTTACCACTTCCGGGGGCGGGGTGCGATGTACGCGCTGTTCGCGGCCGGGCTGATGTTCCCGCCCACAGTCGCGATCACCCCGCTGTACGTCCTGATCAAGAACTTGGGACTGGTGAACACCCTGCCCGGCATCATCCTGCCGCAGATCGCCTTCAGCCTGCCGACGACGGTCATCATCCTGGTGCCGTTCCTCCAGGCGATCCCGAGGGAGCTCGAGGAGGCAGCCGCCATCGACCGCCTCGGCCGGCTCGGCTTCTTCTGGCGGATGGTGCTGCCGCTGTCGGTGCCGGGCCTGATCACCGTCGGCATCCTGGCGTTCGTCAACAGCTGGAACAGCTACCTGCTGCCGTTGTTCATCCTGAACGACCAGGAAGCGTTCACGCTGCCGCTGGGGGTGCAGGCGTTCGCCTCGCAGTACTCGGTGGACACCGCGAAGGTGCTCGCGTTCACCTCGCTGTCGATGATTCCGGCGCTGGTGTTCTTCAGCCTGTTCGAACGCCGGATCGTCGGTGGCCTGACGGGGGCGGTCAAGGGCTGAACAGTCACCTCTGACCGGTATTCTCGCCACCATGACCACCTCGGCCCGGAGCCTTGAGTCCCGCTCGCGGATCCTCGACGCCGCCGTCACCTGCCTGCTGCGCGACGGCTACGCCCGGACCAGCACGATGTCGATCCAGGCCGAGGCGGGCATGTCGCGGGGCCGGATGCTGCACCAGTTCCCGTCCAAGGAGGAGTTGCTCGTCGCGGCGGCGCACCACATCTTCGCCGCGCGGCTGGAGGCGCCGGTGCCGGGCCCGCTCACCTCGCGGATCGCCGAGGCGTCCGGGCCCGGTGAGCGGATCGCCGTGGTCGTCGACTGCCTGTGGGCCAGTTTCCAGGAGCCGAGTTTCTGGGCGGCGACCGAGCTGTGGGTCGCCGCCCGGACCGAGCCGGCGCTGGCCGAGGCGATCGGGCCGGCCGAGCGGCGGCTCGGCCGGGCCATCCGCGAGCGGATGGACCAGCTCTTCGGGCCCGATCTGGTCGGCCGCCCCCTCTACCTCCCGGTCCGTCCGGTGCTTTTCACGAGCATGCGGGGTACGGCACTCAGCTACGCCTTCGACACGAGGGATCCGCGGACCGAGCCGATGCTGGAGCACTGGAAGGAGATCGCCCGGCACGCCCTGCTCGCGTGAAACAGACAGGCTTGACTGTTTTCGTGCCGACGGCGAGACTCGACCCGACCGGCCTGCTCCGCGCGGCCGGACTGCGAAGGGATCCCGCCGTGAGACTGACCAACAACGACGTCGCGCTCGTCACCGGTGGCGCGTCCGGCCTCGGCCTCGCCACCGTGCGGGCGCTCGCCGCCGAGGACGCCAAGGTCGTCATCGTCGACCTGCCCTCATCCGACGGCAAGGCGATCGCCGAGAGCATCGGCGGCGCCGTCTTCGCCCCCGCCGACGTGACGAGCGAGGAGTCGGTGACCGCCGCCCTCGACGCCGCCGACGCGCTGGGGCAGTTGCGGGTCGCGGTCAACTGCGCCGGAGTCGGCACCGCCGCCCGGGTCGTCGGCAAGTCCGGCCCGTTCCCCCTCGATCTCTACCGGCGCACCATCGAGGTCAACCTGATCGGCACGTTCAACGTGATCCGCCTGGCCGCCGAGCGCATCGCCCGCGCCGAGCCGGTCGACGGCGAGCGTGGCGTCATCGTCAACACGGCGTCGGTCGCGGCCTTCGACGGGCAGATCGGCCAGGCGGCGTACTCGGCCTCCAAAGGCGGCGTGGCCGCGATGACCCTGCCGATCGCCCGTGAGTTCGCCCAGTCACTGATCCGGGTCGTCACGATCGCCCCCGGCCTGTTCGAGACCCCGATGCTGGCCGGCCTGCCCGAGGACGCCAAGGCGTCACTCGGCGCCCAGGTCCCGCACCCGGCCCGTCTCGGCAAGCCGTCCGAGTTCGCCGACCTGGCCCTGGCCGTCGTCCGCAACCCGATGCTCAACGGCGAGACCATCCGCCTCGACGGTGCCATCCGGATGGCGCCGCGCTGACGGGCCTCCGCCGCCGTGGCAGGCCACGCCAACGTTGGCGGCGGGCATTTCCGGACAGTGACTGTCTAGGCCGCCCGCATGCGGCTGATGACGCGGCGCACCTCGTCGCGGTTCTTCGCCGACTTCAACCAGGCGGGAAGGCGCTCGACCAGCGTCTGGTGGTACCCATCCGGGGTCCGCTCCCGCAGCCGGGCGGTGACGAAGTCCTCCAGCAGCGTCAGGTGCGCCTCGTTGAACGCCCACAGCGTGCGCCCGTTGCGGCAGCTCGCGCGGAGCCACAGGGGAAGCCGGAAGAACGGATCAATCGGCCCGCCCCAGCTCGAATAGTTCCCCTTCGACTCCCACCACGCGGAATGCGTGCAGGTCGGACAGACGAGGCGGCGCGGCCAGGAGAGCACGGTCAGACCGTCGTGCGGCTGGGCGCTGATCACCGCCCGCGCGGAACAGCGCGGGCACACGACGTCGATGTCCTGCTCCGCCAGCGAATACAGCCCCACGAGAGGATCCCGGAACCGCTCCGGCCGGCGCTCGACGCTCATGGCGAGTCAGCATCACAGAGCCACCCGGAACCCGCATCCCGTTTACCGCTGACGGGGCTGGCGGGAGCCGGCACGATCAGCCGGTCCACGGTGGCGCGAACCGAGCCAGGTAGTCGCGGGCTCGTGGCAGCGGATCCCGCCAGTACTGGTGCGGCAGACGATGGTGATGCCGCTCGCAGAAGTCCGTCAGCTCTCCGGCGATCTCGGCGCTCCGGATCGGACGGCCCTCGAAGTCGGCATTGACCGTCAGCAGTTCGGGTTCGGAACTCCATCCGGAGAAGTCGAACGCCCACCCCTCCCACGTCGCGTAGACGTGGGAAGGATGTTCCTCGCCGGCCATGAACATCGCCGTCAGCCCGATCGCCCGGTCCGGGTAGGTCTCCCGGCAGACCGCGGCGAGGATGTGACACGCTCCCGCGGCGAAGAAGGCCTGATCAGTGCGTTCCCAGGACACACGCTGGTCGGACCGTTCGATCGGGGTCCGCCGGAACCGCCCCGCCGCCTCAGCCACCATGACAGCGAGGCTAATGCGCCGCGTCCGATCGACGGACATCGCACCCCACGTTCCGGCGAAACGGATCCCCGCCGGAGCAATAAGATCAGAACTTTCCGGTTCTTCAGTTCCAGCAGGCCGCCCGACCCGCATAAGCAATACTCGACAACGGCCCGGCCAAGGCGACAGTTGTCGCGCCGATATTCATGACGCCCGTAGCGGGAGTTTGTCACATGAAAACAATCCGATCCCAATCCTCGAAGATGCGCGCCGCAGGGGCCACCGTGCTTGCGACCGCGACACTCGTAACCGGTCTACCTGGTGTTTCTTTCGCCGGACCGGCCGAACCAGGCGAGTTCACCACCAAGGTCATCATCAAGAACCACACCGATCTCCTGATGACGCTCATCCATTCCCAAGTCACCTACGGAGAATGGACTTCAAGCCCGCCGGAGGAGATTTCCGCCGACGGTGTGGGCCGAATGGAAACGGCATCGACCGACGAGGAGGGCGGCACCGGGGGAACCGTCACGTACTTGACGAGTGAGGGCTCCGTGACCGTCTATTGGAATGATCCGGACACGCGGACGGACAACGAGTTCACGTGTGACGCGCCGAGTACGTTGACCTGCACGGCGACCGGCTCACCGAGGGGCAGGAAGCCCGTGGCGAACATCGACATCTACGACTGACGACGGAGTCTCAGCGCGATCCACTGTGTCAACGGCTCGCCGACCGGCGGCCCTCCTCGCGGGCCCTGGCCAGCATCGACCGGAGGTGCCGGCGGCGCAGGCGCCAGGCCAGTACCGGCAGGACGGCGGCCGCGGCGACGAGCAACTGGGGCCACGGCATCACCCACGCGGTGATCGAGGCGGTCACCAGTGGGGCGCTGGGCGGTGTCAGGGTCACCGTCGTGACGAGCCGGCCCAGGCCCCACACGCCGTCGATGCGTGCCGACTCGTCACGGGTGCCGCCCGGGAGCAGTTCGCCGGCGGCGAGCAGGGCCTCGCGCGTGCCGGCCAGGGAGGAGACCGCCGCGGTGCCGGGAACGTCGAGGCGTACGTTCCCGGTGTTCGCCGCCGTGTAGGTGACCTGGGCTGGAACGGGTTCCACGTCCGGTCCTACCGCATGGTGATCCGGTCGGCGGTGACCGCCGGCCGGAGGGTGCCGGACGCGCGCAGCAGCAACCGGAAGCCGACCCGGCTCTCGATCTGCACCGTGCCCTGGGTGCCTGCGACGGACGCGGCGATCCCCGCCGGATGGTCACCGGGGGTGACCGCGAGGTTGCGGGCGACCGACGCCGGCCCGCCGTGCAGCTGGTAGGACCGCCACGCCGCCTCGGAGATGTACTGGGTGTAGCTGTTCGACCAGTTCGCCGGGTCACCCGGGTTGTCCACGTACTTGCCGCTCTTGGCGACCTCGCCGGCGGACAGCCACGGCCCGTAGGACCAGGACGGATCGCGGAAGTACTTGAGGTCGTCGACGAACATGCCGACGGTCAGGACGATCGCGTTGTTGTAGCCCAGCACTCCCTCCATCGAGGTCGGGAACTGGTAGTCGTTGCCGGGCAGGTCGGCGTCGAGGAAGTTGTAGCGCATCAGCCACCACCGGTAGAACAACGTCTTGTCGATGTTGTCCTCCGGGCTGTCCAGATAGGGCACGTTCTGCACCCACCACCGGTTGTAGCCAGTAGCTGGGTGTCTGCCTGCGCTGGGCCGGGTCCTCGGTGAGCGCCGTCTCGGTCCCGCCGATCGCGGCCGTGATCGTGTAGCCGCTCGTGGCCAGCGACTCGATGTAGGCGAGTTTCCCACCGAACCCGAGGACACCGGGCTGGTGGGTCTTCATGAACGCGACCCGGCCCGGCTGAACAGGTGCTGGTTGGCGTCGCCGTTGGAGCCGCCCGGCTGGTTGCCGGTCCGCGCGAGCATGCGGTCGATCCAGAAGTCCTGGCCCGGTGCGCTACCGGCTCGGGCGGCGACGTCGGCCTCGAAGATCGCCTGGAGCTGGTTACGGGTGTGGTAGCCGGTGCGGTCGTCGGGAACCGGATTCGCGTCGCCCTTGAACACGGGGTAGGGGGTGTTCGTGTTCGGGGCCGCGTGCGCGGCGACCGGGGCGAGTGTCGTGAGCAGGAGGAGAGCGGCGGTGAAACCGGTTATGGAGCGGGGTGTCGGCATGAACGGAGACACCTCTCAGGTACGGCGGAAATAGGTGTGATAGCTGGCGTTGTCGCCGAGCAGGAGCGGCTCGAACAGGACGTCGCCGAGGGTGAAGGTGAGGGGGCGGGGCCCGGGCGCCGCGGTGGTGGGATCCACGGCGATCGGCAGGTGACCGGTCGCGGTGGACTTGGCGACCAGGGTGAGCGGGCCGTAGAGCAGCGCCTGCAGTGACGGGTCGTCGACGGTCTGCTCGACGTGCAGGCGGAACGGGAAGGTGACCTCGACCCGGTCGCCGGTACGCCAGTCCCGGTGGAGGCTGACGTAACCGTTCTCGGTCACCCGTACCCTCTGAGCTTTGCCGTTGATCTTGATGGTGAAGTCCTGCCGCGCCCACGCCGGGACCCGCAGCCGCAGATCGAACCGCGCCCGTCCGGTGATCGTCAGGGTCGAGGTGGGTGACCTGGGATAGTCGCCGGCCAGGGCGACCGTGACGCCCCGTTCGGCCCAGCGCAGCGTGGAGGCGATGTAGAGGTTGACGTGCAGGGTGCCGTTGTCGGGTGATCGGAACCAGACAGCGTCCTGGTACTTGGTGTGGTTCTCCAGGCCGGTGCCGCCGCAGCAGGTGCCGATGTTGCCGTAGCCGCGCCGCACGCCGGGACCGACCGGAAGCATGTAGGTGACCAGCGGATCGGTGGTGCTGTCGGCGTCGCGCCGCGATCCGAGGATCTGGTTGACCAGGGTCCGCTCGTAGTGGTCGAAGAACCGTGCGTCCGGGGTCAGGGCGAACAGGTTCCGCGCCACCTTGAGCATGTTGTACGCCGCGCACGTCTCCGCGTTGGTGTCGGTCACGATGCTGCCCGCGATCACGTCCCGCTTGCGGAACACCTCGCCCTGACCCGTTCCGCCGTGCACGTAGGTGCGGTGCGGGACCACCATGTCGTAGAAGTTCGCGGCGGCCGCCCGGTAGTCACCGCTCGCGCCCTGCTCGAACATCCGCAGGTAGCCGAGGAACTGCGGGATGTGCTGGTTGGCGTGTTTACCGTCGAGGGTGTCGGTGCCGGCCGCGCAGTCGGCGAGCAGTCTCGTGTTGTCGAAGTAGGCGGCGGTGGTGAGGAACGTCCGGTCACCGGTGAGAGCGGCCAGGTCGGCCATCACCTCGTTCATGCCGCCGTACTCCCCGGCGATGTAGAGCGACCACATCCGGTCCAGCTGCTCACGCGTGAGCTTGCTGAGCCGGGAGTGCACCCACTCCCCCATACCCCTGGCCACGTCCAGAGCTGTCGCGTTACCGGTCAGGGTGTGCGCGTCCAGGAGCCCGCGCATGATCTTGTGGCAGGTGTAGTATGGCGCCCAGATCGCCGGGTAGGTCACATACTGTTCGAGCTGGATGAACTGGGTCTCGGGGTAGGCGGCCAGGAACCCGGCGTGACTCGGGCCGGGCGGGCCGCCCGCACCGGTGACGACGGCGGCGTCCCAGCCCCGGCCGGACGAGTCGCCGACAGTGGTCCCGGCCGTCTCGTCGAACCGGTACCAGGCCAGGTTCCCCGTCGCGGTGGCCAGTTCCTCGGCGGTCAGCGCACGGTCGAACAGGTGGAACTCGTCGACGACCCCTTTCAGGCCGGCGTCGCCGTACTGGGAGCGCCCGATCCAGTTGTTCTTCGGGGCACCGAGAGCGGCCGGGGTCAGCGTCATCGCCGGGTTGGTGCCGGCCGCGACACCGTCGACATACAGCGTGCCGACCTGCCCGTCCAGCGTGACGGCGAGGGTCACCCACTCGCCGACCGGCAGCGGCGTGGCGACCGGGATGCGCTGCTCGCCGCCGCTGCCCGAGGTGGTGATCGCGAAGCGTGGGCCGGTGCCGTCGTGGACGGTCAGGAACATGTTGACGGCCGTGCCGACGCCGAAGTCGAATGCCCGCGACCAGGTGCGCAGCTCGTCGATCCGCAACCGGATCACGATCGTCGCGCTGGTCAGGCCGTCGATCGTGGCATCCGGCAGGCCCACGTAATGGCCGTCGCCGGACAGCTCCAGCCCACCGCCGGCCCAGGTCGCGGGCGGTGGCGGGGTGCCGGGCAGACCGACCTGGCCGGTCCACGCGTCCTGGCACTGCTTCAGCCCGGTGACGATCTGGTCGAGTTTCTCCTTGAAGACCGCCTCACCGGTGCCGGCCCACGCCTGCGCCAGCATCGACAGGAAGTGGCCGCTGTAATGGCCGCGCAGGTTGCCGGTCGCGTCGTCCCAGCCGCCCGGCGGTTGCGCGCCGAGCGTGTCCAGCCCGGCGGCGGCCCGGAAGTTGGACAGGATCCGGTCGGCCGGGTAGGCGCGGGCGTAGGCCAGGATCCGGTCACGTTTCTCGGTGAAGATGCTGGGGCCCAGGTCGACCTGGTTCAGCGAGAACGGGACGGCCCGCCAGGAGCGAGGTACGGGCAGGCCGTTGACGGTGGCGCACTTCTTCGGGGCGGCGTCGGCCGGCTGAGCGGAGATCATGGTCGCCACCGTGGCGGCGGCACTCCCCTGTAGCAAGAGTCGCCGGCTGATCGGGGTGTCGGACATCTGGCGGACTCACCTCTCGGGGGTCAGGGGGATCCAGACGCGCATGGTGGACGGGCCGCGGCGCGCCCACCGGTGATAGGGGTGGAGGGGCACCCGCAGCGATGCGGCGTCGCCCGCCGGGGCCGCGGGGCGGTACGGCCAGTCGTGGTCCTCGCTCGCGGCCGGCCGCAGACTCACCACGACGGTGCCGTCGGCATCCACCGGTACGGCGGCCGGGTCGAGGCGCAACGCGTCGAACGCCACGTGCGGTGGCACGTCGACCGACTCCAGGCAGTAGACGACCGGTCCGCGTTCCACGGCGGCGGTACCCCGTACCGCATCGATCCGGTCGTCTGCCGTGACCAGCCGCGGCTGAACCGGAAGCCGCAACCGCAGGACCTCTCCCGCCGTGAAACGGCGGCGGACCTGGACGAGACCGCGGCTGATCGGCAGACCGTCCAGAGTGGCCCCCGACGCCCAGGCCGGAACGCGCAGACTGAGCGTCCACGGGGTGTCCGGCCCGGCGACGATCCGGATCGTGACCAGGCCGTCGGCCGGGTAGGCGGTGTCGATCTCCAGGTGGTGGGCGCCGGTCCGGATGGTGGCCGAGGCGTACTGGTGGATCTGCACCCCGTCGTCGTCGACGGTCGCGACGTAGGCGGCGAGGCTCGCGAAGGTGCGGGCCAGGTTCGTCGGGCAGCACGACACGTCGAACCACGGCGCGCGCAGGTTGGAGGCGGCCCGCGGCACCTGCACGTCGGCCGGCGGCTCGGCGCCGAGGGTCCGCTGGTGCAGCGTGTTGGTGTAGAAGAAGCGGTCGCCGCCGTCGCCGGGCGAGGTGGCGATGACGTTGAACAGGGTCCGCTCGATCAGGTCGGCGTACCGCGGGTCGCCGTGCGCCAGCAGCAGCCGCCACGACAGCAGCACCGACCCGACACCGGCGCACGTCTCGCTGTAGGCCCGGTCCGGCGGGAGCACGAAATCCTCACCGAACGCCTCGTCCTGGTGCCGGGAACCCATGCCGCCGGTGAGGTAGGTACGCCGGGCGACGGTGTTGCGCCACTGCCGGGTCACCGCGTCGAGCAGCGCACCGTCACCGGTCTCGACCGCCACGTCCACCGCGCCGGCCGCCAGATAGGTGGCCCGGACGGCGTGCCCGCGGAACACGTCGGCGTCGCGGACCGGCATGTCGTCCTGGAAGTAGGACCGGCCGAACTCGATGTCGGCGAGCGTCCCGTGACCGTGCCGCTCCACGAACAGACGGGCCTGGTCGAGGTACCGGCGGACCCCGGTCAGCCGGTACAGCTCGACCAGCGCGAGCTCGATCTCGGCGTGGCCGCAGATCCCGTTGCGGCCCTCCGGACCGAACTCGGCGCACACGTGGTCGGCGGCCCGGATCGCCGCGTCGAGCAGCTCGTCCGGGCCGTAGGTGCGGGCCCGGGCCACCGCGGCCTGGATCAGGTAGCCGAACGAGTAGAGCTCGTGGCCCCATTCCAGGTCGCTGTAGCGGGGTGGCTGGCCGGGACGGCCGTACTTGGTGTTGAGATAGCCGTCCGGTTCCTGGGCCGCGACGACCCGACGCACGATCGTCCGGTAGCGGTTGTCGATGTCCGGGTCGCGGGTCCGGCCGTACTCCCAGGCCAGCGCCTCCAGGTACTTGTAGACCTCGGTGTCGGCGAACTCCCGCCCCCGCCGCTCCTGGAAGTCGAAGTTGGCGAGCCAGCCGGCCTTCTCCAGCCAGTGCTCGATGTGGCTCAAGGTGCGGGCCGAGTTGGTGTCCTGGCGCTGTTTCCAGAAGCCGGGCCGCAGCGTCACCTCGCCCACGCCGAGCGGCCGCAGCCGGCCACGAGTGGGTGCCACCGGTGTTCCGGACACAGCGGTGGCCAGTGTTTCGTCGATCGTCATGTGAATCATCAGCCCTTGAGTGCGCCGGACATGAAACCGCGGACGTAGTGCCGTTGGAGTGCGAGGAACAGGACGACGCAGGGCAGCGCGAGCACCACCACGCCGGCCTCGGTCGCGCCGTAGTCGACGATCCCCATCACCTGCTGGCGCATGTTCGCCACGGCCAGCGGGAGCGGCATCTTCGCCGAGTCGCTGATCAGTACGAGCGGGGTGATGAAGTCGTTCCAGGCGGCCAGGAAGGCGAACAGGCCGACCGTGATCAGGCCCGGCTTGACCGCCGGGACCAGCACGTACAGCAGGGTGCGCAGGCTGCCGCAGCCGTCGACCTGCGCCGACTCGGACAGGTCCGTCGGCACCGACTCGAACGAGATCCGCATCATGAACGTCGCGAACGGCAGCTGGAACATGGTGAGCACCAGCGCCAGGCCGAGCAGCGAGTCCTGCAGGCCGAGCTGGTTGAGCAGCACGTACAGCGGGATGAGCAGGGTCGCGTAGGGCACCATCAGGATCGCCAGCGTGACCAGGAACAGCACGTCACGGCCGGGGAACCGGAACCGGGCGAACGCGTAGCCGCCGAGCAGCGACACGACCAGCGTGAACGCCACCGTCATCAGCGACACCGCCGTCGAGTTCAGCAGATACTGGCCGACACCCGCCTGGTAGGCGGCGAGAGTCCGGTAGTTGCCGAAACCCCAGCCGTCGATCTGGGCCGAACCGGCCTGCGGGCTCACCGAGGCGACGCTCGCCCAGAGCAGCGGGAACAGGAACAACAGGGCGAGACCGCCGGTCAAAACCTTCTGAGGGGTACGGAACACGCGTCACCCTTCCTTCCCGCGCAGTCCCCGGAACTGCAGGACGTTGGCGATGAGCAGGGCGGCCAGCAGCATGATCGACAGCGCGGCGGCGCGGCCCAGGTCGTTGCCGCCGAAGAACGCGAAGTTGTAGATCAGCTGGACGACGGTCAGGGTGCTGTTGTCCGGCCCACCCTTGGTGAGCAGGTAGAACTGGTCGAACGCGAGCATCGACCCGGTGACGCAGAGGATCGTGCACAGCGCGATCGACGACCGCAGCAGCGGCAGGGTGACGTACCGGAACGTCTGCCAGCGGCCGGCACCGTCCAGCCGGGCCGCCTCGTACACGTCGGCCGGGATGCCCTGCAACCCGACCAGGAGCAGCAGCATGTAGAAACCGGCGAACCGCCACACGATCAGCGCGACCGTCGACCACAGCGCCGCCGTCGGGGTGCCCAGGAAGGACACCCCGAGGAAACCGAAAGGGCTGCTCTGCGGTGAGTAGAGGGCGTAGAACAGCAGCGACGCCGACGCCAGGCCGAGCGCGCTCGGGACCAGGAACGAGGTGCGCAGGAACCCGGTCCAGCGGCTGGACTCCTGGACGATCAGGGCCATCAGCAGGGCCAGGCCCAACAGGATCACCGTCGTGACCAGGGTGTACTTGACGGTGAACCAGACCGCCGGCCAGAACAGGCGGTACTCGACGACGTCGGTGAAGTTCGCCGGCGCGTTCAGGCCGCGGTCGCCGGCGAACAGGCCCCAGTCGGACACCGACATCCGGCCGACGAGCAGGATCGGCGTGACGAAGAAGATCAGCACGAACAGCGCGGTGGGTGCGGCGTACGCCCAGCCGGTCAACTTCCTCTTCCGGGCGGCGGCCGGCCTGGAGACCAGGCCGGACCGCTCGGTGATGCTGATCCGTGAGGCCACGCTCACTGGCCGAGCACCTGGGTGACGGCCTCGTTGTCCTTGTCCAGGGTGGACGCGTCGCCGTACACCTGGTTGCGGAGAAGGGTGACCCACGGGCTGCCCGGCGCGTTGAACGCCTGCTGGAAGTTGACCGCGACCGGGGTCTTGCTCGTCGGCAGGCCGGCGACCTTGTTGATGGTGGCGACCCGCGGGTCCTTGGCCGAGTACTGGTTGTCGGCCAGGTCGGTGCGGGCGACCGTGCTGTTGCCGGCGGCGAGCACGTCGACCTGTGCCTTGTCGGACATCAACCAGGCCATGAAGTTCCACGCCTGCTGGGTCTTCTCGGCGTCCTTGGAGATGCCGATGCCGTCGCCGCCGACGAACGTCGACTGGCCGCCGGTGACGCCCGGGATGCCGGTCACGCCGACGTCGACCGTCTTGGACGCGGTGGGCAGCAGCGTCGCCGGGTACGGCATCACGCCGATCTTGCCCTCCTGGAACGCGGCGACCCAGGTGGCGCCGGTCTCGTCCTTCGAGCCGGGTGCGATGGCGCCGGCCGTCTGCAGGTCACGCCAGGTGCTGTAGACCTTCTGCGAAGCGGTGCCGTTGAGCAGCGACTTCTTGCCGTCGGAGTCCATCACGTCCTCGCCGCTGGCCCACACCATCGGGAACCAGGTGAAGACGTTGCAGCCACCGCAGTTGCCGCCGAAGTAGGTGCCGTAGGTGTCCGCCTTCTTCAGGTTCTGCACGGCCAGGGCCTGCTGCTTGAACTCGTCGAGTGTGGTCGGACCCTTCTCCGGGTCGAGACCGGCCTCCTTGTAGAGCGCCTTGTTCCAGAAGATCACCGACAGGTCCAGGACGAACGGGAGCACGTACTTCTTGCCCTCGTGCGTGCCGGCGGCCAGGTGCCCCTGGTTGATCTCGTCCGCGTAGGGCAGCTTGGCGATGCTCTCGGTGAGGTCGGAGAACAGGCCCGCCTCGGTCCAGTTCGGCACGTAGACGATGTCGGCGGCGAACAGGTCCGGCAGGTCACCGCTGCCGGCCGCGGCGCCGACCTTCGCCACGTAGTCGTCGTTCGGGACGATGGTCAGCTTCACCTGGTTCTTGTGCGACTTGTTGTAGGCGTCGACCAGGGCCTTGGCCTGGAGCTCGAGCGGCGCCCGGGTCCACAGGGTCAGCTCGGACCCGTCGTCCACACCGTCGACACCCGCACCGGTCGGCGCCTGGGCCTCGCTCCGACTGCCGGAGGACGAGCAGGCGACCAGTGGCCCGGCCATGAGGGCCGCCAGCGCGGTCCACACCAGGATTCTTCGCACGGAATACCTCCATGAATCGCTTTCAGAAAGTTTCGGAAGGTTTCAGCGGCTGCCCTAGAAGACGCAGCCCAGCTGGGAGATCTGCTGTCCATGCCGGACCGAAAAGGTTTTCAGGAACGTAATACTCCAGCAAACGCCCTGTCAAGGGGTCCGCGGCGTGGCGGCCGCTCACATGGATCTATTTGGTAACGCGTAGGACATCTTGCCGAAAACGGTTTCGTAAGGCACCGTGGCCCGAACATCGAAACGATTCGATGCTATGTCTCGAAGGAGGGATCCATGCGAAGGAGATTGATCGCCGTGCTGCTGGCGATCTTCCTGACCCCGGCCTCGGCGGCCCTCGCCGCACCGGCCACCTGGAGTCCGCCGTCCAACCTGGTCACCCCGCTCAACCAGGTCTGGCAGCACCAGGAGCAGACCTACAACAACGGCAACCTGTACGGGTTCCGCAACTACGGCTGGGACCAGATCATGGCCAACCGTGGGTACATCAACTACTGCGTCCGCTGGGACTCGTCGGCGTCGGTGACGGCCGCCCAGCGCGACCAGATCCACGCCGCCCTGGCCCGGCAGCACAAGAAATGGATGGACGAACTCGTCGGGCACAACGCGTGGCCGTACGGCGACGTGCCGGTCAAGGTCGTCGGCTGGGCCGTCCGCAACCGCTCACAGCTCCAGTGGACGGACACCTCCGTCGACATCTACGTCAACGACATCCGCGAGAACGCCCCACAGTGCTCCACCCCGTGCGGGCGGTTCTTCCACCAGAACGGGCAGTACCCCAGCTGCCCCGGCGGCTACGCCCGCCACTACGACCAGTCACTGTGGCTGACCGACGGTTTCGGCGGCGGCGCGGGCGGCGACTGGGGCCAGCGGATGGGCCGCGAGTACTTCATGAACAACATCAACACCGCCGACATGACGATCCTGCTGCACGAGATCGGCCACACGTGGGGTCTCGACGACTTCTACGACTGGACCCCGTCCGGCGTCAGCAACTTCATCATGAGAGCGGGCAGCAGCGCGTCGATCACCGAGTTCGACGCCTGGATGTTCCGCGACTGGTGGCGGCATCTCAAGAGCCGCTACGGCTACTGATCGCGCCGTCCCCCACAAGTAGGTGAACCCGTCCCGGCCGGCTTCCCCGCCGGCCGGGCGTCACCATTGATCCATGATTCCGGGAACACGCCTGCTCCTCGTCCGGCACGCCATGCCACACATCGAACCCGACGTTCCGGCCGAGCACTGGCATCTCGGCGCCGAGGGCCTCACCGCGGCCCGGCGGCTGGCCCCGCGGATCCCCGCGAACGCATACCTGGTGGCGAGCACCGAGCCCAAGGCTCAGGAAACCCTCCGGCAGGTCACCACAGCGTCGCCAGTCCGGGCCGATTCCTCCTTCGCGGAGGTACGCCGTCCGCATGAATGGTCCGATCCGGACGTCTACCGCGCGACTGCCCAGGCCTACGTCCAAGGCGCGCCCATGGACGGGTGGGAACGTCACGCGGACGCTGTCGCACGGTTTGACGCGGGTGTCGCACACCATGCCGGTCTTGCCTTCCCGGCAGGTCAAACCTTGGTCATCGGAACACACGGGCTCGCGGTGACCCTGTGGCTGGCCAGCAGGTTCCCGCTGCGGCCCGGGTACTTCTGGGCGCGCCTGCGCCTGCCCGATCTGATCGACGTCGACCTCTCCACCGGGACCGTGAAAGTCTGACCGCCATGCCCTTCGCCATCGAGCTCTTCCTCGACGAACACTCCGACCGGCTGGTCAGGCATATCTGGGCGGCGCTCGACGCGCACGGCGTCGGCTCGCTCGGCAGCCGGCCCGGATCGGGCCGCCACCCCCATGTGTCGCTGTCCGTCTTCGAGCACGGTGATGCCTCAACGGTCTCCGACGTGCTCCGGCCGATGCTCGCCGACGTCGCCGGGCTGTCCCTCCCGCTGGCGAACCTCGGCTTCTTCCTCACCGACGAGTCGGTCGCCTTTCTCGGCGTCGTCCCCTCGCAGCGGCTGCTGGCCCTGCACCGGCAGGTCCACGAGGCCATCGAGCCGATCGTCGAGGGTGTCTGGCCGTACTACCGGCCCGACGCGCTGGTGCCGCACTGCACCCTCGCGACCGGGGTGACCGATCGGGCGGTGGTCATCGACGTCGTCTCCGGCTTCACCCTCCCGATTCACGCGGTGGCCGCGTCGGGCCGCCTGGTCGAGGTGCTGTGACGCCTGGCCCGGTCCTCTTAGGATCTGGCCGCGGCCTCCCGCGATGACACCAATCCGCCGCCCTTCATATTCGCCGTCGTCGTGTTCATGTGGTGGAAGATCGGGGACGACTGGCGGGTCTGCTCAACGTCCTGACACGTCCGGGCCGGACCGTAGGACGGCGCGGGCCTGGTCGGCGGCGCGGGTGATGCTCTCGCTGATGAAATCCAGGAAGCGGGCCACGTTTTCCAGACGGGCCGCGGCGAGCGAGTCGGCGCCCAGCACCGCCGCACCCTGGCGGGCGACGGCGACGAGCTGGTCGTTGGCCCGGGCGCTGGCGATGGTCGCCTGGTAGAAGAGCTCGTCGTCGACGATGTAACGGTCGCGGCGGCGCTCGTCGCGCTCCCGCCGGACCAGGCTCTGACTCTCCAGGAACGCGATCGCCTTCGACACCGAGGCGGGGCTGACCTGCATGCGCCGGGCCAGCTCGGCCGCTGTGAGGCTGCCCGAGTCGGTGACGAACAGGCAGGTCAGCACGCGGGCGCTCATCCGGGAGACACCCGAGGCTATGAGCACGGTCGTCAGCGTCTCCTCATACTCCTCGACCGCCTCGCTGTCCCGGCCCGGCGGCCGG
>NZ_JBHSBL010000015.1:446972-537181 GCF_042650585.1 Actinoplanes subglobosus | reverse complement strand
CCGCCTGACGACGGGCCATCGGCCGCGGCAGCGCGGCGGCGGCGATGGGCGCGGCGCTCGGTAGCACGATGGGCCAGGTCGGCGCGGTAGCCGTTGGGGCCGCCGTTGCGCATCACCTCACGGGTGATCGTCGAGGTGGGGCGGTCGAGCCGACGGGCGATCTCGGCGTAGGGCAGGTCGTCGGCCAGCCCCAGGGCGATCTGCTGGCGCTCCTGCTGGGTGAGTCTGCCTCCCGGCATCACGGTCTCCTCGATCTTCGGTCTCCGGCCCGGCCAGCATAGCTTTCACTCCTGAATCATTGCAATGCAACGCGGCTTCAGCGTTGCATTACCTCCCGGGTTGTTGCAACGTTTTCAAGGACTTGAGCTTCATATACCCCACGCCATTGCAACTATGACGTTGCCTAGATCTGGAAAGCAACGTAGCGTTTCTCGCATCGGAAACAAGCTACGAACGCAGGAGAGAACGATGCAGACCTTCGCCACCCCCGCCCCGATCGCCGCCGTCCTCAACGTTCCGGCCGGCCGCATCCAGTTCATCGCCGCCGACCGTCGCGACACCGTCGTCGAGGTGCGCCCTTCCGACCCCGGCAAGAGTCGCGACGTCACGACCGCCGAGCAGGCAGCCGTCACCTACGGTGACGGGGTTCTGCGGATCGAGGTCGGCGGGACGCCGAACAGGCTGCTCGGCTCGGCCGGATCCGTCGAGGTCACCGTGCAGCTGCCGGCCGGTTCGCGGGTCGACGCCAAGACCGCCGCGACCGAGCTGCGGGGTGTCGGCCGGCTCGGTGACATCACGTTCGAGGGCGCCTACCGGCAGATCAAGATCGACGAGGCGGCCAGCGTACGGCTGACCGCGACCGACGGCGACGTCGAGGTGGGACGCCTCACCGGGCCGGCCGAGATCACCACCGAGCGGGGTTCCATCCGGATCGCGGAGGCCGTACGCGGCACCGTCGTCCTCACCACCCAGCAGGGCGACATCACCGTCGCGGCCGCCGGCGGGGTGTCGGCCGCACTCGACGCCGGCACCGCGTACGGCCGGGTCAGCAACTCCCTCCGCAACGACGGCACCACCGCCCTCGACATCCGGGCCACCACGTCACAGGGCGACATCACCGCCCGCAGCATCTGACCCTTCCACTCCCCCGGCGGGCGGGCCACCCCCGGCCCGGCCGCCCCACCCCTCGACTGGAGATACCCGACATGATCAGCACCATCACCCCGTGGACCGGCATGGTCGAGATCGACGACACGGCCCTCGCGTGCACCGACACCGGCGGCCCCGGCGTCCCGGTGCTCTACCTCAACGGGCAGTTCGCGACACAGGGCTACTGGAGACACGTCATCGCCGGCCTCGGCCCGGACTGGCGGCACATCACCTACGACGAACGGGGCCGCGGCCGCAAGTCGAAGACCTCGTCGGACTACTCGTTCGAGGCGGGCATCCGCGACATCGACGCCGTCCTCGCCGCGCGTGGTGTCGACCGGGCGCTGCTCGTCGGCTGGTCCTACGGCGCGTTCCTCGGCGCGCACTGGGCCAGCCGCAACCCGGACCGGACGATCGGCGCGGTCCTGGTCGACGGCGCGATGCCACACGACTGGCTCGACGACGCCATGGAGGAACGCATCCGGACGATGTTCAAGCGGATGGCCTGGTTCATGCCGCTGCTGCGCCCGACCGGCCTGGTCCCCCGGCTCGACGCCGGACAGCAGGCCACCAGCAACATCGAACTCGGCCGGATCTCCCGCGAAAGCGAACTCGGTCCCGTCATGGACGCCATCACCGTCCCCACCCGCTACGTCCTCGCGTCCGGCAGCTCGCTGGGCAGCAAGGGCGACGAGCAGGAGGTGATCCGGGCCGGCCTCGGCAAGGTGGTCGCCCGCAACCCGCACATCAGGATCAGCGCGAAGGTCCCCAGCAACCACAGCCACATCCTCCGCAAGGACCACGCGGCCGTCGCCGCGGCCGTCCGCGAGGTCGCGACTGCCTGAGGCAACCGCACCACCACCCGCGGGAACGCCCGCGTGGTCCTTCCACGCGGACGTTCCCACGGGTGATTCAGTTACAGCGCCAGAGGACCGGACGGCGTGCGCCGGAGGGGTGGACCACCAGACCGGTGATGACGCGGCCGTCGTCGCTGGCCGTGTATCGGGAATCGGTCGCCGCCTGGCTGTCGGCCGGGAGCGGCAGCGGCGTGGTCACGTCGCTGTTGTAGAGGACCGGGGTGCCCGTCGCGTCGTTGCCGATGATCCAGCCGTCGGAGGTCACCGTGGCGGGCGTCACCTTCGACTGGTCGATGATCTCGACCGGGTTCCCGGCGACGTCCCATCGCATGGTCACCGTCTTCTGGACCTCCGGAGCGATGTCCTTCGTCGGAGTCCGCAGGGTGGTGCTCGCCGTACCGACGATCCAGCCGTTGCGGATGTCACTCACCATCCTGACCGAGGGCAGTCTGCCGTCGATGCGGGACGCCTGGAGCGCACGCACCTCGTTCAGGGAGGGCCAGACGACCGCGCTCCATTCGACGGCGCTGACCGTCTCGCCGACGATCACGCCGTCCCGGTCGACGGCGAGCGCACGCGACCGGTACGTCCCGGACGACAGCATCAACCGGGCCGCCGCGTCGTGGGGCGAGGCCCACCGCACCGCGTAGCCGTCCGACTCCCCGGCGATGACACCGGAGTCGTTGATGGCGTGCGGGATCCCGTGCTCGACGCCGGGCAGCGGGGTCACCGTCCCCCGCTCGACGACGAACGGGACCGGCTCGGCGTCGCCGTCCTTCGCGAACCTCCAGCCCACCGCCGTCCCGGACGCGTTCACGTCGGTGAGGGCCGCCTTCCCCTCGCCCGGCAGATCGACGATCGTCGCCTTGCCGTCGGCCCAGAGAACCGCCTCGGCGACCGGCTCGGTGCGGCCCACGTGGTAGCGGCCGGTGCTGTCGGAGCCGGTGACGCCGAGACCCGTCACCCGCGGGTCCGACACTCCGGGCAGAGTCTCGACCGTGCACGTGGGCAGCGGGAACGCGGGGTCGGCGACCTCGGCCGGCCGGGGCGTGAACAGGTTGCCGCCGACGGCGACCACCGCGGTCACGGCCAGTGCCGTCACGGCGGCGCCGGCGAAGCCCGCGCGGCGGATCGTCCGGCGGCGGCGGCCGGTGACGATCGCACCACGGACGTCGACGGTGGACGGGGTGGGTGGCTCGTCGTCGAGCAGGTGGATCAGATCGTGATCGGTACGCATCGTCACTCCCTCGGAGGCGAGAAGTCAGTTCGCGAACTGGAAAGCGGCAGCCCCGGAGTCACCGAGCAGGCGCCGCAGGGTGGCCAGGCCACGTGAGGTGTGGGTCTTCACCGTGCCGGAGGTGCAGCCGAGCATCGCGGCGACCTCGTCGACGGGCAGGTCGTAGAAGAAGCGCAGCACCAGGACGGCCTGCTGGCGCCGCGGCAGGCGGGTGAGCGCCGCCCGTACCAGATGACGGTCCTCCGCCCCTGCCTCGGTGACCGGCGGCGGCTCCGGCGCCTCCCGGAAGAGGCCGACCCGCGCCCACGCCAGACGTTTCTCGTCCACATAGGTGCGGACGAGCATCTTCCGCACGTAGGCGTCGAGGTTGCCGGCCGCCCGGGCGCGCTGCCATTTCACGTAGAGCGTGGTGATCGTCTGCTGGACCAGGTCGTCGGCCCGGTGGGCGTCGCCGGTCAGGAGGTAAGCCAGGCGGCGCAGAGCGGGAATCCGCGCCGAGACGTATTCGGTGTACTCGTCATCCGAGCCAGCCCCCATCGTCGTGTCCTTCCCCGTCATGTCGTTCGCGACTGAGACGGGCCCGGCGGCTCACCCGGTTGACACGTCCTTCACAGATCTTCGGCCAGCGCTTCGGCGATCATCCGATGGCCCTGCGCCTCGAAGTCGAGTTCGCCGTGCGCGTAGGCCCAGCAGGCGGTGCCGATCGCCTCGCGCATGCGGCCACGATGCCATCCGTCGTTGGTGCGCGGGTCCGACCCGTACCCCTCGATGAAGGCTCTCTCCAGCGCGGGATCGTCGCGGAAATCCTGGGCCGCGAGCCGGGAGAAGTCGGTGTAGGCGGGTCGCAGCGCGGCGCGGCCGAAGTCGATGATCGCGACCACCCCGTCGTGGACGAGCCAGTTGCGCGGCTGCCAGTCACCGTGCGTGGGCACCGTCGGTTCCGGCGCGGTGGGCCAGCCGGTGATCAGCGTGCGGAGCCGGTCCACGACGGCGGGGGTGATGCGGTGCGGGCCGTCGAGGAGCTTGAGGCACTTGGCGTTCTCGCGGCGCTCGTAGTCGTCCGGGACGGCGGGGTGGCCGTGCAGCAGGGCGAGCAGCTCGCCGGCCTGGCGGAAGACGCCGGGGCTGGTCACGGTCACCAGCTCGCCCGGCAGGTAGGTGGTGACCAGCAGTTTCCCGTCGACGTCGCCGTGCACCAGCCGCGGGGCCCGGCCCCGGTCGGTCCACGGGGTCAGCCAGTGGTGGTGGGCGCGCAGCTCGCGCTCGATGTGGTGGTCGGTGGCGCCGCCGGCCTTCAGGATGTACCGCCCACTACCGTCGGTGATCTCCAGGACCGTGGTCTCGACGATGCCCCAGCTGTGATCCTTCACCACCACGCCGTCGGGGAGCCATGACGTGAGCAGGTCACGCTGTCGCGGGGACAGATTCCCGAGCGGATCGGTCACAGTCCGCATCCTAGACTTCCGGGGTGCGCAGCATCGACGTGCTCGCGGTGAACACCGCAGGGGTGCTCTGTGACCTCTTCCCGCCCGGCGATCACGTGTTCGCGGCCGCGCCGGGCGACGTGGCCGCTCTCGACACCGCGGTCCGGGCGGCGCTCGGCGGCTGGACCGGCATGGACGCTCTGACCGGCTATGTCCAGGAACGGCTGCCGGCCTTCGAGCGGCAACTCCTCGCCGAGGTCGTGACGGTGAGCGACGCGGAGGCGGCCCGGTTCGCCGGGGCACTGCGGACCGACCTCCGGCCGGCCGAGAAGATCCCCACGGTGGTACGGACGACCCTGCGCCGCGCGATGACCAGATTGGAGCATCTCCACCACCTCGACGCGGTCGCCGAGCAGACCCGGCAGGCCGCCCGAGCCGTGGCCGATCCGGGCTGGCGTCCGGTCGTCGACCCGGGTGTGTGGATCCCGGACCCGGCCGAGGTGGCGGCCACCGTCGATCCGGCGTACTCGTCGGTCGTCGACGCCGACATCTCCGGCCTCGTGCTGTTCGCGGTGCTGTGCACGGTCGGGCCGGCCGCCTGGCCGATCGAGGCCGGGCCGCTGCCGTGGCGTGCGCTCGGCGGCCCGGATCCCGGCTCGGAGGAGATCGAGGCGGGTCCCGGTACGGTCGTGATCCGCCCGGCCATCCACGACGACGTCGTCGACCGGCTGGAGTACGCGGTGACTCCGCACGGCGCCTTCCTCAGGGTGGCCCTACCGAAATGATCATCGTCGATTGATCAGCCGTACGGGTGGTGTCGTGACCGGGACCGGAAGTCCATCATGGTGCGGTGCCGAATTGGTCAACGCGCCCCCGCGTCTGGTTCCTGATCACGCTGGTGGCGGCCACGGTGGCGGCACTGCTGCTCGCCTGGTTCCTGCACAGTGAGGGGCTGGAGCGGGCCGACAAGTGGTCGAGCGTCGTCTTCGGTTCGGTCAGTGCCTCGGCCGCCTGCGTCTGTGCGCTGACCTGGCTGTGGCGTCTCGGCAACACCGACGCCGGCGGCGAGCGCGAGACCGTGCTGGCCAGGCTGGCCGCCGCGCAACGGGAGCAGTGGGCCGCCGAGCAGGCCGCCCGCCGGGTCGGTGACCCGTGGCCACTGAACGTCACGTGGGCCGTCAACGCCGGGACCAGCGCGGTGATGGCCAGCTGGGCGTCGATCCTCCGGACGGCCGGTGCCGGGCCGGTCGACGTCGGCGGCGACTACGCGCGGGTCGCGGACGTGTTCGTTCGTGGGGACGTGCCGCGACGGCTGGTGATGCTGGGCGAGCCGGGTGCGGGCAAGTCGCTGCTGGCCATTCACCTGACGGTGCAGCTGCTCACCCGTCGTGTCCCGGGCGAGCCGGTGACCGTGCTGCTCAGCGCGGCCGCCTGGAACCCGGTCCAGTCCCTCGACGACTGGATCGCCGACCAGCTCATCGCCCAGGACCGGCGGCTGGCCAGGTCGGTGCCGGGACCCGGGTCGACGTCCCGCAGCCTGGCCCGGGATCTGGTGGTGGGCGGGTTCGTGCTGCCGGTGCTCGACGGGCTCGACGAACTGGACGACGAACGGCAGCGTGCGGCCCTGATCGGGCTGTCCCGTGCCGCGACGGCCGGGCGGGAGTTCGTCGTCACGTGCCGGACGCAGCCGTACCGGGCGGCGGTCCAGGTGTGCGGGCCGATCCCGGCGGCCGTGGTCGTCGAACTCCAGCCGATTCCGTCGGCGGAGGCGGCGCAGCATCTCGCCGACAGCGCCGGGGTGGACGCTCCGCGCTGGTCGCCGGTGCTCGATCATCTGCGGCGGGAGAGTGGGACGCCTCTGGTCCGGGCGTTGTCGACGCCGTTGTTGATCTGGCTCGCCCGGACCGTCTACCAGGATCGCGAGCGTGATCCCTGGGAGTTGCTGACGGCGGAGTGGGCGGGCAGCCGGGACGGAATCGAGCGGCACCTGCTCGAACATCTGATCCCGGCGGCCTACGCGGATCATCGCGGGGTACCGGCCGAGATCCCGGAGGCGCGGTGGCTGGCTACGCTCGCCGGTCACCTCCGGGAGCAGCGGACCTACGACCTGGCGTGGTGGCGGATCGCGGAGATCCGCCCGGCGTCGGCCGTCCAGGTGGCGTCCATAGCTTTCGTCATCCTGGTCGCCATCTTCGGCACGCTGTCGGCGGTTCTGACCGGCATTCCCGTGGTCTACGACGAGATGTCGCCCGGGCTGATCGCCTTTCGCGTCGGATCGGGGATCGGTCTGTTCACCGCATTCGGGCGGATGATCTTCACAGATCTGCATCATCCGCGGCGCTTGTCGCCACGGGCGGCGTTGAAGTCGTTCCTGGTTGTGACCTGTCCGCTTCTGCTGATCGTCGCCCTGGCAACAGGAAGCTTCACGCTGGGCGCCGTCTTCGCAGCGACGGTCGGTGTTGTCGCGGCGCTTGCCAGCGGTGCGGTGGCCGCACCGTCGGCGACGAGTCCGCTCGCGTCGCTCACGCTGGACCGCAACGCGGCGCTGGTGTCGGCTGCCACCGTCGGCACCGTCGAGTTGGCTCTGTTCGCCCAGAGCATCGGGCTGAAAAATCCGATGACCTGGTTGATCATGGGATTGGTCCCTCTGGCGGCGGTGCTACTGAGCGCCTGGGGACAATACTGCCTGGCCACCATCGTTCTCGCCGCGCTCGGGAGACTGCCGCTGCGACTCACCCGGAGCCTCGCCGACGCCCACGAACGCGGTGTCCTGCGTAGTGCCGGTAGCGTCTACCAGTTCCGGCACGGCCTCCTCCGCGACCGCCTCGCCGCCACCCCCGAGTCCCGCAAGGCACCCGCACCCGCCCGCTGAAACCCGGCGATCAGCTCGCCGCCTGACCGAGGGCGGCCCGGCTGGCCCCCGCGAAACTGCTCCACAGCATCCATCGGTAGAAGCCCTTGACCATGCCGGTGGTCCCGATCAGCCGCACCCGTCCCTCACGAACGGCCGTGCTCAGCGCCATCCGTCCGAGATAGACGCGGAACAGGTCACCGACGGTGGTGGCGACGGTGAGGTCGATGGGCAGCTCGGGATGGCTGAGGCAGACCGAGATGTCACCGGGTTCGAGAGTCATCCACAGTCGCCGGGACGGCTCGCCGTGGAAGTCGAACTCGATGACGGTCCGCCGCACGGGCAGCGCCTCCCGGTCGATGTGCCGCGAGATGTAGAGCATCAGCATCTCGGGATCGAGTTCGGCCGGTGTGGGGTCGGCCAGGATCCAGCGCGCCACCCAGTTGCCGAGCGCGTGCACGACCGGCCGCAACGCCTCTCCGGCGGTGGTGAACGCGTACCGCCCGTCGGCCTGTTTCTCGATGATGCCGTCGTTGCGCAGTCGTTTGATCCGCGCGGTCAGCACCGACCGGGAGATGCCGGGCAGGTTGCGTTCGAGGGCGGTGAATCCATGCGGGCCGTAGATCATCTCTCGCACGATCAGGAGGATCCAGCGGTCACCGAGCAGTTCGGAGGCCTTGGCCACCGGGCAGTACTGGCCGTAGCTGCGCACCACCTCAGCATCCCATCGGTGTGGCCGGTTCGAATATCGAACTTCTGACCATCGGGGACGGCTTCTACGGTCGCCGTTGTGAGCCTCCACCTTCCCGCCGGCAGGAGTGCGCCGTGAATCTGATCGAGACACCGTTCCTCGAGGTACTGGACGGCTCCGGGGGCGGACCGTCCGCGCCGCCGGCCGGGCAGGCCCCGGCGAGCCCGTTCCTCTCCCAGTACTACGACGGCAGCGGACCGGGCACCGGAGCGGACGAGACCGACCTGACCGACCTGTTCGAGAACCTGCACGACGAGGAGTTCGACGCCGCCGTCGACCGGCTGGTCCAGCAGGCACAGGACCGCGCCGACCTGGCCGCCGGCCACGGCGAACTCGGTGTCGAGCACGCCGAGCAGACCGTCGCCCGATATCTGCGCCCGCTGGCCGACGACGCCGAGAGGCTGCTGACCGAACTCGCCGACGCCGCCGGCTCGGTCGAGCGGGCCGGGCTGTCCGCGCCGTCCGAGGCCGACCTCGAAACGGCACTCGACCGGGTACGGGTGCCGGAGCGCCTGGCCGATCCGGTGTTCGAGGACTTCCTCGGCTCGCTGCTGAAGAAGGCCAAGTCGATCGCGAAGGGCGCGGTACGCCTGGGTGCCAAGGGTCTCTCGGCGGTCGCCAACGTGCTGCCGGCCGGGATCATCCTGCGCCGGCTGGCCGCACTGGTCCGCCCGATGCTGAACCGGGTGCTCAAGCTCGCCCTGGACCGGCTCCCGCCCGAGCTGCGGCAACCGGCCCGGATGCTGGCCCGGCGACTGCTCGGCACCGCCGCTGGCGAGACCGAGGCCGAGGCCGTCGAGACTCCGGCGGCGGCCGAGACCGGCACGATCCAGCAGTTCCTCGACGAGCAGGCGGTCGGGCTCATGCTGGCCGGCACGGTGGAGGACCAGGAGCTGCTCGTGGCCGAAACGGTACTCGGTGGGCGTACCACCGAGGATGTCTCGCTCTTGATGTTGGATGCCGCCCGGGACCGGTTCGCCCGCGGCCTGACCGGACTGGCCGAAGGTGAGGATCCCACCCCGCTGGTCGAGCAGTTCCTGCCCGCCGTCCTTCCGGTGCTGAGGATGGGCCTGAGCGTGATCGGCCGCGATCGGGTCGTGAAGTTCCTGGCCGGGCACCTCGGACGGATGATCGCGCCGATGGTCGGGCCCCGGCTCACCCCGGCGCTGTCGCGGGCCATCGTCGACGCCGGCATGAAGATGATGTCGCTGGAGGCCGGCGAGGAGACACCCGAACGGAACCCGGCCGCCGACGCGGTCGTGGCGCTGGTCGAGGACACCGTTGCCGGGCTGGCCGGGCTGACCGACGAGGACGTCGAGGTCACCGCGCTACTGGAGGCCGAAGCGCTGGTCGCGGCGGGACGGGCCGCTCGGGCCGCGTTCCCGGCACGGGTGCTGCGCCGGCCCGGCGGACGGCCCGGGGTGTGGCGGACCATGCCGCCGCGCGGACCACGACGGCACCGCGCCTTCAGTGCACCGATCATGGTCCGGATCAGCGCCGACGCCGCGCAGGGGATCCGGACGCGCGACGGTCGTACCCTCGCCACCGTCCTGCACGACCGGCTGGGCCACGACGGTGACGTCGAGGCACGGCTGCATCTGTTCCAGGTCCTGCCGGGAACGACCGCTGCCCGCATCGCCCGCACCGAACCCGCCGTCGACGCCGGACCCGGCGCCGACCCCGCGGCGCAGCTGCTGCCGCTGACCAGGGAAGCGGCCGCGGCGCTGCTCGGCGACCCGGAGATGGGTACGGACGTCGCCGACCGGTTCCTCGAGGACGGCTCGGCCCTCGCCGTCGGCCAGCGTCTGTACGCGCTGGAGGTGACCGGCCCCGCCCCGGCGAGCGGCCTGGCCGCCCGGCCCGGGGCGGCGGCACTCAGCCGGGTCCGCGTGCACGAGAACCCGGTGACCGCGACCACCACCGTCACGCTGCGGCTGAGCGAGTCGCTGGCGCAGACGCTGGCCGCCCAGGACCGCGCCCGCCGTCCCGCCGCGATCACCCTCGCCACCTTGAACAGGCTCTACGAACCGTGGCTGAGCAGGGCTGCCGGCGGCCGGCACCGGTCGCTGTCGGCCCGGGTCCGGCACGTGCTGGCCAGCCAGTTGCCGGCCCGCCGATCCGAACTGGCCACCGCCGCGACCGCCGCCGAGGACGGGGTGACGCTGCGGCTGCGCTGGCGCGGCGGGCAGCCGGCGGACATCGAGATCGTCGCCGGCGGCGGTCGTGGCTGAGCCGTCCGCCGCGATGCGCCTGCAGGTCAGCCGCCAGGTCGCCCACTGGCGGGCGGCCGCCGCCGGGCTGGCCGACCTGGAGAACTTCGCATCGGCCGCGGCATGGCGCAGCCTGGAGGACTATCTCGGTACGGCCCTGCGCTCCCAGCTGTGCCAGGCGGTCACCGGGTTGCGTCGCCACGGTGACGTGCTCGCCGCACAACTGGCCGCGGCCTCCTCGGACACCGAGTGGGAGTCGCTGCGCCGGGCGGTGATCGCGTTCCGTGGGAGCTACCAGCGGATCGAGACCGCCCTGGACTTCTACGGCGACGCCGTCAACACGCGGACGTCGGCCCGGCTCGCGGCGCTGCTGCGGGCCTGCGACACGCTGGCCCGTCGCAGCCTCGACACCGTGCTCGGGCCGCTCGGCCGCCCCACACCACCGGTGCTGACCTATCTCGACCGTGGGTTCGGCGCCAGCATCCTGCGGGCCGGGCTGCGGCTGTGGGACGGGCGGACACTGTCGCTGGCGGCCGCCGTCAAGATCACACGGCACAATCTGTGCCGGCCGACCGCACTGCTGCACGAGGCCGGTCATCAGGCGGCGTTCCTGCTGAACTGGAACGACGAGCTGGCCGCGGCGCTCCGGGCCGAACTCGCGGACACCCCGGCGCTGGCCCGGGCCTGGGCCGGGTGGGCGAGCGAGATCGCCGCCGACACGTTCGCGTTCGCCCACGCCGGGTACGCGTCGGTGGCCGCCCTGCACGACGTGATCGCCGCAGACGACGGCAGCGTCTACGCGTTCCGTCCCCTCGACCCGCACCCGGTCGGGTATCTGCGGGTGCTGCTGGGCACGGCGATGGCGATCCGGGCGTACGGCGCCGGGCCCTGGGACGACCTGGGCCGGGCCTGGGTCGCGGCGTATCCGGTGTCACGTGCGCCGGAGGGGGTCCAGCCGTTCCTGGCCGGGTCGGTGCGGGCAATGCCACGGATCGCCGAGGTCTGCCTGCGGCTGCCGTATACGGCGTTCGGCGGACGGACGATCACCGAACTGGCCGATCCGGGACGGGTCTCGCCGGCGGCGTTGACGCTGCTGGAACGGGACGCCGGGCCGTCACTGTTCACCTCGCCGTACTGGATCGATCGCGAGTGCCTGCGGCTGCTGGCCCTGTCGGGTTATCGGGCCGCGACCGAGCCACGGAACGCGACGGCTGTGGCCGGACAGTTCGAGACCTGGATGCTGCGCCTGGGCAGAGAAATGGAGATGGCGACATGAGCACACCGACCAACAAATCGGAACTCGAGACAAGACTCGAAACTCTCCGGAAGCTCCTGGGAGAACGCGATGACCCCGGCATCAGCGGCTCGTCGGATTTCACGCTCAAACCGCCGACCGGAGACGCGTCGAAAATCTTGGAAGATCTGCGTAAGAAGATCCAAGGCGTCACACATAATCCTCCGGCGAATCCTTGATTGGAGCTACCGATGTTTCGGAACTTCTGCTCGAACGGCGGCACGCTCGACGTCACGCTTGTCAACGACCTGCTCAAGAGCCCGGCTATAACCGTCGAAAGGGTCATGGCCACCTACTGGTCCCTGGGCCCGGCCGCTGGGACATTGCCCCCGCGAGCGCCGTCGCGGTCCGCCGGGAACAGCGTGCTCTGGGATCATCTCATCTATGCCTACATGATCGAGAACACTCGGATCTACGAGATCGTGAAGCGCATCCTTTCGGAAATCCGGCACGGCGAACGGCTCGGCATTCCACAGAAGCCGGCGACCTATCAGTGGCTCGAGACGACGGAAGAACTGTTCTACAAAGACGCGTCCCCGTTCCTCTTCGCCTCGCAGGTGAGCCGGATACGCCCCGAGATCCAGACGACCCGGTGCATCGACTACACCCTCATGTTCGGGATGGGCCTCAATCACGGAAGGGATGACGGACCCTACCCTTTCGTCAAACCCGACGCTGCAAACCATGCCTTCGTACCGACCCTGGAGGAGTTTCTCCGGCTCGTCTGGATCGGCATCGAGAACAACGCCAACACAACCGGTGCCAAGCCGACTGACGACGCCGGCATCGCCGACCTGGCACGTCGGCTGCACGACATGCTCGTCACCCGCCGCGGCCCGCTGCGTTTGAAACTGGCTCGCGAGGAGTTCGACCACGTCGCCACGATGTCGTGGCTGCACCTGACCCTGCTGACCACCGATTCGATCCTCGATGATCTGCAGATCGTCGCGAGCAGTCCCGAGGAGAGACTACGGGCGATGGGCGACCGGGTCGGACTTCCCGCACATTCCCATTCGCACAGCTACTTCATTCTCGCCCCGGCGATGTCCGAACTCCTGTGGCTCATCGAATCCGGCGTGATCAACAGCAACAACGTCCCATTGCTCTTCGGTGGCGGTCTCGGCAGCCTGCTCAAGGTCATCATCACGCACTGGTCGCGGGTGACGGGGCGGGACCTGAAGGCGCCGTCGATGGCGCTCACCCAACGGTCGGGTATGCCGGCGGTCACCGTCCCCGGCGGTCTCAACGGCCGGGCGCCGCAACCGAGCACCGCGGTGTGAGGAGGTTGTCATGTCCGATCTGGATCACTGGGCGTATCAGTTCGAGTCGCCGTTTCTGAGTACCCATGAATGGCTTGACGAGGTGGCAACGGAGGGCTGGCAGGGCACCTCCGAGCAGGTGGCGTTCCGGGAGGCGGTGCTGAGCGCGGCCGTTGCCCGCAAGCGGAAGTCACGGTCCGAGCAGCGGGATCTACGGGCCACCGAGCTACGGACCGTGCCCGGGACCAGGCTGGCGATGCGTGCCGACGCGGCGGAGGCGGCCGGGCGCCTGCTGGCCGCGGCCAACCACGACCTCGCCGAGGCGCGGCGGGCCGGTGACGACGACGCGATGCGGACGACGTCGCTGACCGGTGTCAGCGGATACCGGAGCCTCGTCGACCAGCAGCGCGTCTGGCGGCATCACTTCGGCGGCTACTACCAGCGCACCGCGGCGGGCCGCTCCGGTCTGAACGGTGGCCCGCACGGTCCGGCGGCGGTGGCCTACATGCTGGACACGTTCAAGATCTCGTGGAAGGTGGCCGCGCCGGGTTTCAGCAATCACCAGAACGGCATCGCGATCGACTTCCAGCAGGTACGCACGAAGGGTCACCCGGTCCGCAACAGCACCACCGACGCGGCCAAACGCATCTGGCTGGCCACCTGGTTCCACGGCTGGCTGCTGCGGCGGGCCGCCTCGTTCGGCTTCGGCCCGTACGAGAAGGAACCGTGGCACTGGGAGTTCCGAGGTCCCGGTGGCGCGGCGCCGCGGGCGTTGACCGCTTCCGAGGTCGACCGTCTGGTCGAGGCCCGTACCGAGGGTGAGACGCCGGCGGCGTGGGAGGCGGACGAGGACGCCACGGCGGTCAGGGAGACGGTCGCCGAGCCGGACGAGACGCCGCTTGACGAGACGCCGCTCCACGAAACGGCCTCGGACGAGGCCGAGGGTACGGACGCGGGCCTGTTCACCGGCTTGGAGGAAGGTTTCGAGGAGTTCGACGGCTTCGTGGCTGACGACTCGTGGCACGAGGAGACCGCTGCCGAATCGTGGCACGAGGAGACCGGAGGAGCCGAAGAAGCCGAGGAACTCGAGGACGAGGAGGGCATCCAGGGCGAGGGCTGGTTCGGCGACACGATCCGGTCGGCGATGTCGAAGGCCGGCTGGGCGTCGCCATCGACCATCGTGGTCAAGCCTCCCCGGCCGGCGATCGCGGTGGGTGCCATCACCGAGGCGGACCGCCCGATGCGGGGAACGAACGGCCGGAACTTCGCCGGACTCGCGGCCGTGACCACGTTCGCCCGGGACGCCGCCCGGGTCTACGCGCTGCGCGAGGCTCCGGGCACGGCCCGGAAGGCGCACGCCGAGGCGGTGCGGCTGGCCGACGTGGCGGCGCGGGCGGCCGTCGTCCCGGGTGAGACGCCGCAAGCGCGGACCACCCGGATCCGTGACGCCGGGGCCGCGGTCAAGGCCCGCCCGGTGAGCGAGGTCCAGCAGGAGATCGAGACGAAGTTCCTCGCCCACCTGGAGGAGGACTTCAACCTGACCCTCGAGGGCACGATCAACTACAAGCTCCGGTACACCCTCAACCAGATCGCCAGGCTCTGGATGTACGGCCGCCGGGAGGGCATCGACTTCGAGACGCTCGGGCAACCTGCACCTCAGCCGGATTTCCGGCCGGCCCCGCGTCCACCGGCCGGCGACACCCTGGAACCGCTCGGTGATCTCGGCACCGGTCCGGACGTGCAGCCGGCGATGGCCCGGTTCCTCCGCGATCTGCGCCGGCGACACAGCGGGCACCGCGTGACGAACCGGGCCGGCCACGGTGGTGGCGCTTTCACCGGCCGGGGCCTGTCCGCCGACGTGTACCTGGTCGACGTGCACCGGGACGAACGTGGCTTCTGGCTCCGCGACAAGGCGGTCGAACTGTTGCTCGCCGCCGACGCGGCGGCCAAGTCCACGGGCGTACGATGGCGGGCCCTCTACAACGACTACGCGGTGGCGCTGGCGGTGAACAGCGTCACCGGCCTCGGTACCGTCCGCTTCCTCGGGCAGCCACGGAGGGGCAGCTCGGTCGGCCTCAACTGGCACGGTCCGATCCTTCTGCATTTCCACATCGACGTGATCCCGGCGTCAGTTCCCCAGCAGTAGCGTGATGGCCAGGGCGAACAGCAGCGAGTCGATCCGGTCGAGCAGGCCGCCGGAACCGGGGATCCAGGCCGCGGCGTCCTTGGCCCCGGCACCGCGTTTGACCATCGACTCGAACAGGTCACCCAGTGGAGCGCCGACCACGACGGCGGCCACCAGACCCACGACCAGCGAGGTGGGCAGCCCGCGGGTGAAGACCCCGGCGGCGGCCAGGGTTCCGACGGCGGCCACCCCGCCCACGATCGTCCCGCTCCAGTGTTTGGCCGGCGACAGCGGGGACAGCCGTGGGCCGCCGAACCGTCGGCCGGCGATGTACGCGGCGATGTCACCGATCGACACCGCGGCGAACAGGAGCAGCGTGATCGCGCCCAGCGGCACCATCGCCGCCAGCGGCGCGAACCACACCAGACCGAGCACGCCGACGGCCGCCCGGCGCAGACCGTCGGCGGTGTCTCCGGTCAGGACCGGAACGGTGCCGACGAGCAACGCGCCGGCGCCCGCGGCGTACAGGATGTGCCCGGGACTGAGCCACACCGTCGCGATCAGACCGGTCAGGGCGAGGGCCAGCGCGGCCCGGTCCGGCCACGGCGCCCGCATCAGGGCGCCGAACTCGGCGGCGAGGATCACGGCGACGACAGCGGCGATGACCGCGGCGCCCGGCGGCCCCAGCCAGAACCCACCGGTCACCAGGGGAATCCCCACCGCCCAGGCACACCATCGGTGGATCATGTCCCGCCGCCGGGAGACCGCGACCGCGATCCCCCCAGCGACCAGGGCGCCGACCAGGTACGGCACCAGTGCGCCGACCGTGATCACCGCGGGCGTCCTCGTCCGGCTGTCAGGGCGGCCCGGTAGGCGGCGACGATCCGGGCGTTGCCGGCGGGATCCTTCACGGCGATCCGGACGGTTCTCCCCTGGAAGGCCGGTGACATCGGAGACAGGTCACGCAGGTACACGTCGTCGCGCCGGCAGGCCGTGACCAGTTCGGCGGCGCTGGGCCCGTCCGGCGGGAGGGTGAGCAGGAGGAAGTTCGACACGGCTTCGTCGACGAGCACCGTGTCGTCGACGGCCCGCAACTCCGCCGCCAGTTCCGCGCGCAGTACCGCGGTCTCCGCCCAGCGCGCCGCGTAGTACGCCGGGTCACGAAGCGCGGCGACCGCGGCGAGCTGGGCGGGAAGGCTGACCGCCCACGGCGGCGTCCACCGGCGGAGGGTGGCCGCCGTGGGGGCGTCGCTGGTCAGGTACGCCACCCGCATACCCGACAGGGCGTACATCTTCGACATCGACGTGCAGACCACCACGTTGGAGCTGTGGACGGCCGACGACGCCAGCGACTGATCCAGGCCGGCGTAGCCCACGTACGCCTCGTCGACCCAGATCCGTGTGCGCGCCGGCACCCGGGTGATCGCGTCCCGCAGGGTCCGCGCCGGCAGCCATCCGCCGGTCGGATTGTTCGGGTTCACCAGGACGGCCAGGTCGTAGTCGGCCCCGGCCAGTGCGCCGACGAGCCGCTCGATGTCGATTCGCCAGCCGTCGGCCGGGCCGAGGGTGAGCCGATCCACCCGGCACCCGATCACGTCCGAGACCACATGGGCGTACTCGCCGTAACCGGGGTCGACCAGCAGCACCCGGCTCGCCGGCGTGAGCCACTGGCGGAAAGCCCGGAAGATGAGGTCCGAGGATCCGGCACCGAGGGTGAGGGAGCCGGCCGGCAGGCCGCGTGCCTCGGCGATCTCGGCGCGTAAGCCGTCCGCGGACACCGGCGGGGAGGTGCGCGCATTCCACGACGGGTCCTCGGCCAGAACCTCGAGCACGCCGGGCGCCGGCGCGAACCAGGCGTCGAGGACGTCCGCCGCGACCACCCGGTGCCGGCGGCCGAGGCTGCGGAAATCGGCGCCGATACCGTCGAACGACGCCCCGCCGTGTGCGCAGCCGTCGGCTCCGTCGCGCATCGGCATGTCGAGGTGCCAGTCCAGGTTGCCGGCGAGGCGGTCCAGCACTGTCGCGTACCTCTGCACCGTCACCGCCACCAGCTGGTCCACGGGCGCCGACATCACCTGGAAGCCGACCTCGCCGGAGGTCACGGTGTGCCCGGTCGGGCGCAGGCCGACTCCCCGGTACATGTCGGCCAGGTCGGTCCGGCCCATCGCCACGACGTGCCGGCCGCCGCGCGACTCGACCCAGCGCAGCGCGGCGTACATGAGCAGGCCGGCAGCTCCGGTCCCGCGCCATGGACCCCCCACGGTCAGGATGCGGACCTCGAACACGTCCGGAGCGTCGAGCAACGGCAGGTCTTCCCGGGACAGGTACTTGTCCAGCGACCATCGGCCGGTCCAGGGTGGGGTGACGCTCACGAATCCCACCGGCTCATCGCCCCATGTGGCCACCAGATACACGACGCCGTGCTCGTCCAGGTCGTCCTGGAGCCGGCCGGCCGGGTTCACGGCGTGTTGACCGAGCTCCTCCGCGTAGACCGTGTGTCGCAGCCGGAAGATCCACTGCCGATCCGCCGGGGTGCCCGGCCTCAGACCCAGTCGTTCCGCACCCACGACCGCCACTCTCCGTCAGTTGAGATCAACTCCGGGCTGCAAAGTACCAGGTAGAGCCCCCCGAACCCGCCGTGAGAGCCGGCCGGTGGTGTCAGCGGCGCAGATGGGACTGGAGGACCAGGGCTGCGGCGCCGGTGGCGGAGGCGGTCGCTGCGGCCAGGGAGACGGTGACCGTTACCGATCGGCGCCACGTTTTGGCGTCGGCGGGGGCCACGCGGCGCATGATGGCCGGGCCGTAGACGAATGACGCCGCGGCGAAACCGGGGCCGGTCAGCACCACCAGGTCCACGTCCAGGAGGTTGACGACTGATTCGGCGGCCGCTGCCACGTACCGGGCAGAGTCTTGAAGTAACGCCAGGCAATGGGGGGCACCGGCCCGGGCTGCCCGGGCCACCGCGGCGAAGTCCGCGGCGACGCCGCGGCCTGTCGTGTCGCCCAGGCCCGCTTCGGCCAAGGCGGTCGGGTCGGAGCGGGCGGCCACCACCACGGTGCGGGGGCCGGCGAGGATCTCCAGGCAGCCGCGGCTTCCGCACCAGCAGGGTGGGCCGTCCACCTGGACGCAGATGTGACCGAATTCGCCCGCTGCTCCGTGGCCGCCGCGGACGGCTCGGCCCTCGCTGACGATGCCGGCGCCGATGCCACTGCCCATGTAGAGGGCGGCGAAAGCGCGCTCAGGACCGACTCGGGCCACCCAGTATTCGCCCACCGCGGCCGCGGTGGCGTCGTTCTCGACCAGGACCGGCCAGCCCGTCTCCTCAGCCAGGCGGCGGCCGAGTGCGTCGGCGTCCCAGTCCCGCAGGTGCGGTGGCGAGTCCCAGCCGGGTGGCAGGCCGCCGGCCGGGGCCGGCCAGACGACACCGATGCCGAGGCAGCGGACCGGGTCCACTCCGGATCCGGCGAGGAGCGTGCTGATGCCTTCGGCCAGGTGGGTCAGCAGGTGATCGGTCGGAGCGGGACGGGCCAGGCGGGAGATCACGCCGCCGGTCTGCCCGGTCAGGACGAACGTGGTGACGTCCCGGTCGAGGTGGACGCCGACGGCCAGGCGGGCCGCCGGGTCGAGGCGCAGCAGGGTTCGTGGTTTGCCGCCGGTGGGGGTGCGGCCGGTCTCGACCAACAGGCCCTCGTCGAGCAGGCGGCGGACGGTCATCGACACGGCCGCCTCCGTCAGGCCGGTCACCGCGGCCAGCTCGACGCGGCTCAGCTGCTCGGACGCCCGGATCGCGTCGAGGATGCTCTCGCGGGCGGCGGGCCGGCGACCACGACCGGCGGAACCCGCAGCGGTGTGGGCACGGCCGGCGGACCCGGCAGGGACGTGGGCGCGGCCGGCGGACCCGGCAGGGACGTGGGCACCGGCGGTGGGGGGTCCGCCCGGTGCCGGCTCGCCGACCGCTTCCCTCACTCAGCCACCTCGGTCGGGGTCACACGGACGAGCAGGACACGGTCGGGGTACAGCACCGGCAGGCGCAGGCCGGTGACGCCCAGGGCGTGGCCGCTGAGCCGGACGCCCTGCGGCGTGCACCAGGGTAGCGCAGCGCCCCACGCTGCGGCGTTGCCGTCGGGGGCGTCGCCGGGTGGTTGCGGGCGGACGTCGTAGACGCGGTCCGGGTCGAGGCCGGGCAGGGGCACGGCGCAGGGTGGGTACGCCGCACTGGTCGCGATCGCGGTCAGGGCGAACAGCGCGTCCCGGGGGCCGACCACACCGGTGACCGTGTACGCGGGGTCGGCCACGTCGCCGTGCACGAGCGTGCCGGTGTGCAGGAGTTCGCGGACCTCCTTGTACAGCGCGATCCACGCGGCGAGACGGTCCCGCTCGGCGGGTGAGGCCCGGGACAGGTCCCATTCGATGCCGAGGTGGCCGAACAGCGCGCTGCCGGCCCGCATGTCGAGCGGCAGCGTCCGGTGCGTGGTGTGTGATGCCGGTGCGCCGACGTGCGAACCGATCAGTTCCAGCGGCACCAGCAGCGACGTCCACCGCTGGATCGCCACCCGCTCGTGTGCGTCGATGCAGTCCGACGCCCACACCCGGTCGGTGCGTTCGAGGATCTCCAGGTCGACCCGCCCGCCTCCGGACGAGCACGACTCGATCTCCACGGTGGGATGCCGTCCGCGCAGGTCGTCGAGGAGCCGGTAGACGGCCAGCGTCTGATCGCGCACCCCGGCCCGTCCGCTGGCGGGATGTCCGGCTTCGACCAGATCCCGATTGTGGTCCCACTTGAGATACGCGATGTCGTTTTCGGTCAGCAGGGCGTCGAGACGGGAGAGCACGTAGTCGTACGCCGCGGGGTTGTGCAGGTCCAGGACCTGCTGTGACCGCGCGGCCGGTGGCAGACGGTGACCGACGCCCATGATCCAGTCCGGGTGCGCGCGGGCCAGGTCCGAGTCCGGGTTGATCATCTCGGGCTCGACCCACAGTCCGAACTCCATGCCGAGCGAGCGCACCACCTCGATCAGCGGCCCGAGCCCGTCCGGCCACACGTCGGCGGACACGTGCCAGTCCCCCAGTCCGGACGTGTCGTCGCGCCGCGACCCGAACCACCCGTCGTCGAGCACGAACCGCTCTGCCCCGACCGACGCCGCGGCCTGGGCCAATTCGGTCAGCCGCTGGAGGTCGTGATCGAAGTAGACGGCCTCCCACGTGTTGACGACGACCGGACGCGGCCGCACCGGATGATGCGGACGGGACCGCAGATACGTGTGGAAACGGGCGGACAGCGAGTCGAGCCCGGCCGCGCCGAAGACCCCGTAAACCCACGGCGTCACGTACGACCCGCCCTCGCCGAGCCCTACCTCACCCGGCAGCAGCAACTCGCCACCGCCTAGCGCCGCGTGCCCGTGATAGTTGCGCTCCGCAATGGTCCGCGCGCCACCGGAGAACGCCGTGTGCACGCCCCACACCTGGCCGGACCGGTTGGCGAACCCCGCAGTGCCGGCACACAACACATACGCCGAGTCATATCCGGTGCGCCCGGTCCGGTTCTCCCGCACCCGCAGCCCGTGCGTGAACGCGGTCCGCTGCGGCGAACGCTCCCGCAGATGGTGCCCGGTGAAATCCAGCAGTTCCACAGCGGCATCCGGAACCGGCAGGAATACCATCAAGTGCTCCAACCAGTACGTTCCCGGCAGAAGACTCGTCAACCGCGCGCGAGCGCGCAACACCCCGCCAGGCAGCAACTCCAGGTCGACGGCCAGCGAAAGGCCCGCGTCCCGATCAAGACCATCTATTCGTACGGCCACCCCGCTCCGATCGATCTCGGACACCTCGAACGCGCTGGACCATGCACGACCGTCCCGGTGCCCGGCGAGTCCGGGATGCCCCAGCCACCCGGCCGACTGCTCGGGCACGATCGACACCCGGACCGTCCCGTCCGCCGAGAACCCGATCGGCTGTGGCGCCGTGGCCAGAGTCAGCGCCGCGGGATCGACGTCACCGAGAGCGGCCCCCCAGTGCGCGATCGCGGGTAGTGACGGCCCCCGACAGTCGAGCACCACACTCACGCCGTCCCTGCTCAGATGGACGAAATCGGCCACCCGTACCTCCGCTCCACCAGCGTTGACGGACTTCGTTCAGTTGCTTAAGAATGTGGTAGCCCCCGGCGCGGCGGCAACCCCCGAACTACTCGACATGGGAGCTTCCCGACATGCTCAAGATCGACCTGCACACCGGCTGGACCGTCCGGGCCGCCGGTGGACCGGTCCCGCCGGAGATCGCCGCCGCCCCGGTTCCGGCCACCGTCCCCGGCACGGTGCACACCGACCTGCTCGACGCCGGCCTGATCCCCGACCCCTACCTGGGTGGCAACGAGGCCGATCTGAGCTGGTTCCACCGCAGCGCCTGGCGTTACGACACCACCGTCACCGCCGCGCAGGCCCAGGCCGGCGAGCGGGTCGACCTCGTCTTCGACGGCCTTGACACGGTCGCCACCGTCGACTTCGGCGGCGAGGAGCTGAGCCGCACCGCCAACATGCACCGCGGCTACCGGTTCGACGTGCGGCACCTGCTGACCGGCGGCGACGTCCCGCTGAGCGTTCGCTTCGACTCGGCGCTGGAGTACGCGGAGGCCATCGAGGCACAGCTCGGCAGCCGGCCCCGGCCGTACCCCCATCCGTTCAACGCGGTCCGCAAGATGGCCTGCTCCTTCGGCTGGGACTGGGGCCCCGACCTGCAGACCGCCGGCATCTGGAAGGGTGTGCGCCTGGAGCGCTGGCACACCGCCCGGCTCGCCGAGGTCCGCCCGCTCGCCACTCTCGACGCCGACGGCCGCACCGGCCGGCTGACCGTGCACGTGAGCGTCGAGCGCGCCTCGGACGAGCAGCTCCGCGTCGAACTGACGGCCGGTTTCCTGCGGGCCGAGGCCGTCATCGCGCCCGGCGCCGACCGTACCGTGCTGGAACTGGAAGTCCCCGGCGCACCGGTCTGGTGGCCGGCCGGGCACGGTGACCAGCCGCTCACCGACGTCGCCGTCACCCTCTCCAGCGGATCCGAGACACTCGACACGCACGCGGCGCGGGTCGGTTTCCGGTCCGTCCGCCTCGACGAGACCCCCGATGAGTACGGCAGCAGGTTCACCCTGGTCGTCAACGAGCGGGAGATCTTCGTCCTGGGCCTCAACTGGATCCCCGAGGACCACCTCCTCACCCGGATCACCCGTGCCGACCTGGAAGCGGCCGTCGACCGGGCCGTCGCCGCGAACGCGAACCTGCTGCGTGTCTGGGGCGGCGGCATCTGGGAGTCCGACGACTTCTACCAGGTCTGCGACGAGCGGGGCGTCCTCGTCTGGCAGGACTTCCCGCTGGCGTGCGCCGCCTACAGCGAGGAGGAGCCGATCCGCTCCGAGATCCTCGCCGAGGCCCGGGAAAATGTGGCCCGTCTCGCCCCGCACCCGTCACTGATCCTGTGGAACGGCGGCAACGAGAACATCTGGGGCCACGAGGACTGGGGCTGGAAGGAGGCGCTGGACGGCGCGACCTGGGGCGCCCGCTACTACTACGAGGACTTCCCGGCGCTGCTGGCCGAGCTCGACCCGACCCGGCCCTACCACCCGGGCAGTCCGTCCAGCCCCGGTCACGACCCGGAGGTCGTGCACCCCAACGACGACCGATTCGGGACACGGCACGAGTGGGACGCGTGGAACCGGGAGGACTACACCCACCACGCGGGCTTCGTGCCCCGGTTCTGCTCCGAGTTCGGCTGGCAGGCACCGCCGACCTGGTCCACGCTGACGTCGGCGCTCGCCCCGGAGGACCTGCGCAAGGAATCACCGGTGTTCCTGCTGCACCAGAAGGCCGAGGACGGCAACGGCAAACTCGACCGCGGGCTCGCCCACCACATGCGGGTGCCGGCCGACTTCGGTGACTGGCACTGGGCCACCCAGCTCAACCAGGCACGGGCCACCGCCTATGCGGTCGAGCACCTGCGCAGCCACGCCCCGCGAACCATGGGCAGCATCATCTGGCAGCTCAACGACTGCTGGCCGGTCACCTCGTGGGCCGTCGTGGACGGGGCCGGGCGGCTCAAGCCCTCGTGGTTCGCGCTGCGCAGGGCGTACGCCCCGGTGCTGCTCTCGATCCGTGAGCGGGACGGACGGACCGTCCTGGCCGTGATCAACGACCGTGAGGAGCCCTGGCGCGAGAGCGCGCGCCTGCGGCGCGTCCGGTTCGACGGCACCGTCCTGGCCGGGACCGCCGTGGACCTCGACGTGGCGGCGCGGTCGGTCGCGCTGATCGACCTCGCTCCCGAGCTGCTCACCGTGACCGAAACCGATCGTGAGGTGCTGGTCGTCGACGCCGGCGGGCTGCGTGCCGTCCACCTGTTCGCCGAGGACAAGGACCTGCGCTACGACCCGGCGGCGGTCCGGGCGCACACCGTCGCGGTCGAAGGCGGATACTCGGTGACCGTGACCGCCGCCTCGTTCGCCCGCGACATCGCCGTGCTCGCCGACCGGGTCGCACCCGACGCGCTCGTCGACGACATGCTCGTCGACCTGCTGCCCGGCGAGACCCACACGTTCACCGTCCGCACCGGCGCGACCGTCGACGGGGAGGCGTTCAGCGCGCCCGAGGTGCTGCGGTCGGCGAACGCGCTGACCCTGCCGGCCAAGGTCGGCTGACGCGATGCCCGGACCGGGTGGCCTGATCGGGCTCGTCCTCACCGGCAGCACCGCCCGGATCGGCGTCGAACCGTTCATCATGGAGCTCATCGCCGGGATGGAGGAGGCGATGGCCCCGCACGGCGCGACCGTGCTGTTGCTGGTCGTGCCCGATCTCGACGACGAACTCGACACCTACCGGCGGTGGGCCGGCGACCGGACGGTGCAGGCGGTCGTCGTGGTCAACCTCGTCCACGGCGACACCCGGCCCGACCATCTCGCCGGGCTCGGGCTGCCCGCCGTGCTCGCCGGCCGCGCCGACGCACCCGCCTTCCCGCGGGTCGTCACCGACGACGCCGGCGCCACCACGGTCGCGGTCGAGATGCTCGCCGGCCTCGGGCACCGGGTCATCGGCCGGGTCAGCGGCCCGGCCGACCTGGTGCACACCGCCGAACGGACCGCGGGCATGCACGCCGCGGCCGCGCAGCACGGCGTTCAGGTGCACATCGTCGAGGGCGACTACGGACCCGAGGCGGGGGTACGGGGAGTGCGCACCCTCCTCGACACGGACCCGCCACCCACCGCCGTGGTGTTCGACAACGACGTGATGGCCGTCGCCGCCGAACAGGAACTCATCCGCTCCGGCGTGGACGTCCCCGGCGGGGTGAGCCTGCTCGTGCACGACGACTCACCACTGTGCGAACTGGCCGTACCACCACTGTCGGCCCTCAGCATCGACGTGCACGAACACGGGCTCACCCTCGGGCGGGCCGTGGTCGCCGCCCTCGACGGCGCCGAGCCGGCCGAATACGCCGGGCCGCCGATCCGCGTCCTGCGACGGGAGAGCACCGGGCCCGCCCCGTCATAGGCGCCGCCACATGTCGATGTCGCCGACCTCGACGAAGCCGTGACGACGGTAGAACCGCCGGGCCCGGGCGTTGTCGGTGTGCACTCCGCCGAACAGGACGACGACGTCACGGCCGAGCAGGCGGATCGCGTCCCACGCCGGCGCGATCAGGGCGTCGGCCAGGCCGCGGCCCTGCCACGCGTCGGCGACACAGGGGCCGAAACGGGCCGTCCGCTCCGGGTCGAGGTGGATGCCGTGTCCGGCGTACCGCGTGATCTCGAAACCTTCGGGCAGTGACAGGCTCAGATCGACGACCCCGGCCAGGTCCGTCCCGTCGACCGCGACCAGCCGCAACTTGTCGTGACGGCCGATCACCTCGATCCAGTCCGCGGCCGCCTCGGCATCGGGTGTGTCGCCGTGCCAGAAACGGCGGCTCGTCGCGGACAGGCCGGCGAGAAAGGCGACAAGGGCGATCTCGTCGGTGGGCAGCAGGGCCCGGACGGTGAGTCCGGTGCCGTCGACGGTGATCGTGCGGGTCAGCGGCGACGGGTCGGCGGCGAGGGCGGCGATCGTGGTCGGCATCGTCCGGCTACTCACCACGGCCGCTCATGTGCCGAGCGACGAGGTCACGGACCTGCGCCCGGATCCGGGTGTGACTCATGTCGCCCATGCCCTCGCCCAAGCCGGTGCGGACGGTTCGGAGAGCAGGGCGACGCCGGCCGCGACGAGCTCGGTGCACGCTTGACGGCAGTCGCCGACCTGCAATACGACCGCCGCCGGCACCGTGGCCGCCGTGGCATCGGGTGCTCGGAGCGCCAGGCCGGGCCGGTCCGGCGGCGGGTCGCCCGGGGTGGCGAGATGCAGAACCGCGGGACCGTTGGTGAGCTTGGCGTAGGTGTCCCACTCGATCTCGGGAGTGAACCCGAGCCGCCGGTAGAACGCGACACCGACCGCGACATCCCGCACCACCAGCAGCGGCGCGACCCCCGAAACCCGCATTCCGCAGACATTAACACCGGCCGATCAACACCCCCACGGCCCTGACGGTCGTCGACAGGATCGGGGTCAGGTCCGCGGCAGTCGCGATGCCGCCACCGTCTGACCGCCGTTCCGGTGGGGGCCGTCCCTCCGGCTAACGGAGGTTCCATTCCCCGTAGGGGCGGCCGGCCATCGGCAGGGTGACGTGGACACGGGCCAGTTCAGCGGACTTGGCGACGTCGAACCCGAGTGTCAGATCGATCTCCCAGCCCGGCTCCAGATAGGGCGGCTCTCCCGCCACGTTCGTCTCGACCATGCGCGACCGCATCGGATCGCCGTGATAGGTCGTGCCGGAGGCGTCGAGCAGCCAGGCCTCCGGATCGAGCCGCGCGATCACCGGGACGCTGCCCGTGTTCTTCAGATGCACCTGGTAGAAGACGGTCCGCTGGCTCGCGTCGTCGTAGGAGGTCCGATCGATGTGCGGCGTGATACCGACCTCCACCCGAGCGCCGTCCGACCCGGCCAGGGCCACCCGGTCGTCATGGTCAACCGGGCCCGGCGCGGTCACCTCGATGTACATCCCGCCCTGACCGGGACTCCGGGTCACCACGAGGGGTGGCGTGACCGTCCCGCCGCTGCTGGATGGCCCAGTCACGATCGCGGTGGCGATCGCCAGCACGACGACGACGCCGGCGCCGGCGGCCATCCGGACCAGCTTCCGCTCCGGGCCGATCCGCCTCGCGGGAGCAGGCGCGGGCTCCGGCTCGGCCGGACGCGGCGCGACGACGGGGGGCGCCTCCCGATCAGGCTCCGGCACGATGGCCCGTCGGCGATTCTTCGCGCGCAGGGCGAGCACGCCGCCGACCGCGACCCCAGCCACGGCGGTGAGAGCGAGTAGGCCGTAACGGCGGGGAGTTCGCAGCGTCGTCACGCGAGGCGCAATCGGCGGGCCCGGCCCCGACCCGAGAAGAATCAGCCTTGACCTTGACACCGTGGTAAGGCCTTCACTGGGAGCCGTGGAGGTGATCCCGGTGATCATGCAAGCTCTCCAAGGCTTGGAGAACCCCAATTCGTCGGTACGGCTACAGGCCGTTCTGGCCATCGGCACCGCGCCGGACCCGCAGTATGTCGACAAGCTCATCGAACGCTGCTCGATCGAGCCGGACTTCTACGTGCGCGACATGCTGACCTGGGCGATCACCCGGCACCAGGTGTCGGGGACGACGCCCCGGCTCGTCGCGGAACTGCGGTCGGCCAATCCGCAGGCACGGAGTCAGGCTCTCCACACGCTGTCCAAGATCGGGGACCGGTCGGCCTGGCCGGCGATCACCCGGGAGTTGCTGACCGACGCCGACGACCAGGTGGCCCGGACGGCCTGGCGAACCGCTGTGGTGCTGGCGCCGGAAGAGGAGGCATCGCAGCTGGCCTCGGTGCTGGCCACCCAGTTCGGGCGGGGCGACCGGGCCACCCAGCTGAGTCTGAGCCGGGCCCTCGTGGACCTCGGTGAGACAATCGTGCCTGTCCTGGAGGCGGCGATGACCGGCACCGAGGCTCGCGTGGTCGCTCACGCGATCGCCACACGACGGCTGCTTCACGACCCGGAGGCCGCGTTCGAGCTGGCCGTCGAGGAGGCGAAACGCATCGTGGCCCTCGGCCCGGACGCTCCTGAACGGTGACTGACCGCGCCGATCAGCAGGACAACGCGATGGTGAGGGGTGACGGCCGGTGCCGACCTGCTCGGCAGAACGATGGACAGGGGCGACGGCCGGTGCCGACCTGCTCGGCAGAACGATGGACAGGGGCGACGGCCGGTCCCGACCTGCTCGGCAGAACGATGGACAGGGGTGACGGCCGGTGCTGATCGGTGAAGTGGCGCAGCGGTCCGGGGTCAGTGCCCGGATGCTGCGCCACTACGAGTCGCTCGGGCTGGTGACGCCGACCGGCCGCAGTCACGCCGGGTATCGGGAGTATGCCGACGAGGACATCCGGCGGATCTTCCACATCGAGAGTCTCCGGTCGCTGGGACTGTCGCTGCGTGACGTCGGGCGGGCGCTGGAGGATCCCGGGTTCACCCCGTCCGGGCTGGTCGAGGACCTGATCCGGCGTACGCGGGAACGCATCGCCCGGGAGACGGAACTGCTCACCCGGCTGCGCCGCATCGGTGACGCGGAACCGTCCGGCTGGCAGGACGTCCTGCAGGTCGTGGCACTGCTGCACGCTCTCGGATCCGACAAACCGGAGGAACGGCAGCGTGCGGCCCTCGCCACCGGCACCGCGCCGGTGGAGGCACTTGTCGAGGCGACGCTCAACGAGACCGACCCGAACGTCGCGGGCGCTCTGCGCTGGGCGCTGGCCCAGTCCGGCGACGCCGGGCCGGAACTGCTCGCCGAAGGCCTGCGCTCACCCCACGCCGACGTGCGGAAACGTTCGGCTCAGGCGCTTGCCGAGATCCCCACCGAGGCGGCGGACGTCCTGTTGCACGAGGCTTTGCAAGACGAGGATCTGGGGGTACGGAGATTCGCCGCCCTGACCCTCGGACCGCGTGGCGTGGCCGACACCATCCCCACCCTGATCGACATGATCGTCGACGAGGTGAACGACGTCGACGCCGCCGACGCGCTGGGTGTGCTGGCGGGAGATCCGCCGCTGGCCGAGCACATCGCCGCCGGGCTGGTCGGCCGGCTCGCCCCCGGTGACGCGTTCGTGCGCCGCCGCGTGACCCAGGCTCTCGCCGACATCCCCGGCGAGACGGCGACGCGTGCCCTGACCGAGCTCTCCCGGGACGAGGACCGTGGTGTGGCGCTGACAGCCGCGTACATCCTGACATTGCGCATCAAAAAGTGACGGAACACCAGCCTCGCGCCGGGCGCAACCTGTCGATCTTGAGCGTTTTACCACCGAAACCGGTGGTAAAACGCTCAAGATCGGCCCGGCCCGGCGCAGCGCGGCGCGGCCCGGCGCAGCCCGGCGCAGCCCGGCGCAGCCCGGCGAGCGTTCAGGGGCGACGGGTGAGGACCTGGGGGCCGGAGGGGGTGATGGCGACCGTGTGTTCGGAGTGGGCCGTCCGGGAACCGTCGGCGGAGCGGATCGTCCAGCCGTCCTTGTCGAACCTGATCTTGTCGGTCGACCGGCAGAACCACGGCTCGATGGCGATCGTGAGACCCGGGTCGAGGCGCATGCCGCGACGGGCCCGGCCGCTGTTGGGGACATGCGGGTCCTCGTGCATGGTGCGCCCGATGCCGTGGCCGCCGAACTCGCCGTTGACCCCGTACCCGTAGGAGCGGGCGACCTCACCGATCGCCGCCGACACGTCGCCGAGACGGCCGCCGGGCTGGGCGGCGGCGATGCCCGCTTCGAGGGCGACCTCGGTGGCCTCGATCAGCTTGAGGTCGGCCGGGTCGGGGATGCCGACGATCACCGACACCGCCGAATCGGCGACCCACCCGTCGATGCCGACCGCCATGTCGATGCTGACCAGGTCACCGTCGCGCAGGACGTAGTCGTGCGGCAGTCCGTGCAGGACGGCGTCGTTGACCGACAGGCAGAGCACGTTGCGGAACGGGCCACGGCCGAACGACGGCGCATAGTCCCAGTAGCACGACTCGGCGCCGCGCTCCTTGATCCGGCGGCGGGCGTGGTGCTCGATGTCCATCAGGTTGACGCCGACCGCGGCGACCTCGCGGAGCTCGGCGAGCAGCTCACCCACGAACTTCCCGGCAACCGCCATCCGGCCGATCTCCTCGGCGGACTTGAGCTCGATCACGACAGCCTCCCTCTCCCTGTGCGGTATTTTTATACCACGCAGTTGGAGCGGCTATCCTGCGGGCATGGTTCGCCAACCGCTCACCGCCGAACAGATCGCCGCGGGCCAGCGTCTCGGGGCCGCACTCCGGGCCGCGCGGGGCACACGCAGCCTGGTCGAGGTGGCCCTGGCGGCCGGGATCTCGCCGGAGACACTCCGCAAGATCGAGACGGGCCGCCTGCCCGCACCGGCGTTCGGCACGGTCGTCTGCCTCAGCCAGGCCCTCGACATCCCGCTCAGCGACCTGGCCGACGTCTGGCTCGCCGGCACGCTGATCAGCCAGGCTTCCTAGCCGCGGTTCGGAATTCGGCCGGGGCTACGGCGTGGCCTCGGCCGAATTCCGAACTCCGAACTCCGAACTCCCGACCTAGCCGCCGAAACGGCGCTCCGGGCTCGGCGTGGCGTCGGCCAGCAGACGGGTGTATTCGTGCTTCGGGTTGAGGATGACCTCGTCGGCGGGCCCGCGTTCGACGATCCGGCCGTGGTACATGACGAGGATGTCGTCGGAGAAGTGCCGGGCCGTGGCCAGGTCGTGGGTGATGTAGAGGACGCCCAGGTCCTCCTCCCGCTGGAGGGTGGCCAGCAGGTTGAGGACACCGAGGCGGATCGAGACGTCGAGCATCGAGACCGGCTCGTCGGCGATCAGGATGCCCGGCGACGGGGCCAGGGCACGGGCGATGGCGACGCGCTGACGCTGGCCGCCGGAGAGTTCGTGCGGGCGTCGGCCGGCCAGTCCGGGGTCGAGGTGGACGCGTTCCAGCAGGTGCCGGACCCGGGCGTCGATGTCGGTGCCGCTCATGGCCGGGTGGTGCAGGCGCAGCGGCCGGGCCAGGTGGTGGGCCACGTCGTGGTGCGGGTTGAGTGAGGCGAACGGATCCTGGAAGACCATCTGGACCAGCCGCCGGTAACGGACGAGCCCGGACCCGCGGCGTGCGACCGGGCTGCCGTCGAGCAGGATCTCGCCGGCGGTCGGGCGTTCCAGCTGGAGCAGCAGCTTGGCGATGGTCGACTTGCCGCTGCCGCTCTGCCCCACGAGGGCGACGGTGCGGCCGTGATCGAGGGTGAACCCGACGTCGTCGACGGCCCGCAGGCGGGTGGACCGCAGCCCGTCCCGCAGCCGGTAGTCCTTGACCAGCCCACGGACCTCGAGCCGGGTCACGACGCGTCCACCGGGGCATCGCCGGAGACAGCGCCGCCAGGGACAACGCCGCCGGGCACAGCGCCGCCAGGGACAACGCCGCCGGAGACAGCGCCGCCGGGAACAGCGCCGCGGACGAACGCGCCGCGGGTGCCGGTGAGGCTGGGGAACGAGGCCAGCAGCTTGCGGGTGTACTGGTGCCGGGGCGTCCGGTAGATCTGCTCGGCGTCGCCGAGTTCGACGATCTCGCCGTGTCGCATGACGGCGATCCGGTCGCTGATCTCCAGCAGCAACGGCAGGTCGTGGGTGATGAGGATGACCGCGAAGCCGAGTTCGTCGCGCAGCCGGCTGATCTCGCGGAGGATGTCGCGCTGCACCACGACGTCGAGGGCGGTGGTCGGCTCATCCATGATCATGATCTGCGGTTCCAGGGCCATGGCCATCGCGATCATCACCCTTTGCCGCATGCCTCCGGAGAGCTCATGGGGATAAGACCTCAGCCTTGTACGGTCGACGCCAACCCGCTCCAGCAGGTCTCCGCAGCGCCGTCGCCGCTCATCGCGGGACATCCGTGGCCGGTGCGTCACGAACACGTCCTCGAACTGGTCACGGATCGAGACCACGGGGTTGAGCGAGTTCATCGCCCCCTGGAAGACCATCGAGATCCGGTCCCACCGCGCGGCCCGAAGCTCCTCCGCACTCAGCTCACCCCAGTCGACGTCGCGGGAGGCGGGGAGAGGAGAAGCAGGAGAAGGGGAGGCGGGAGCAGAGGAAGCGGAAGAAGGGGAGACGAGAGCAGAGGAAGCGGAAGAAGGGGAGGCAGGAGGAGAGGCGGCAGGCGGACGGGAGGCGGAGGAAGGGGAAGCGGCGGAGGGCGAGGCGTCCGGCCGGGCATCGTGGAACAACGCGCGACCGGAAGTGATCACGGCTGGGGGTTTGAGGAGACGGACGATGCCGTACGCCAGGGTGCTCTTGCCGCAGCCGCTCTCGCCGGCCAGGCCGAGGATCTCGCCCCGGCGCAGCGTGAACGAGACGTCCCGGACCGCGTGCACCACCGGGTCTACCAGATAGTCCACGCCGAAGTTCTCGACGGTCAGCACGGGACGGCTCACAGCGTCGCCTCCTTGGCCTTGCGCAGCTGCTCACGCGACATGTTCCAGCCCCGGCGAGCAGCCCGCGTCTGACTGCGCAACCGCGGGTTGATGACCTCGTCGATCGAGAAGTTGATCAGCGCGAGGGCGGCGCCGAAGAGGGCGAGGAGCAGCCCCGGGGGTACGAACCACCACCACGCCCCGAGTCGCAGGGCGAGCCCGTTCTGCGCGTAGTAGAGCATGGTCCCCCAGGTGAACGTGCCACTCGCGCCGAGACCGAGATAGGACAGCCCGGCCTCGCCGAGGATCGCGAAGATGACCGCGAACACCACCTGGGAGGCGAGCAGCGGGACCAGGTTGGGCAGGATCTCGACGAGCAGGATCCGCCACCGCTTCTCCCCCGCGACCCGGCTGGCGAGCACGTAGTCACGGCTGCGCAGGCTGAGCGTGGATCCGCGCAACACCCGCGCCGACCCGGCCCAGCTGGTGATGGCGAGGACGATCGAGACGAGCAGCAGGCTCTTGTCCGGCATGTAGGCCGAGATCACGATGACCACCGGCAGTCCCGGAATGACCAGCATGACGTTGGTGAACAGGGAGAACGCCTCGTCCAGCCAGCCACCGGCGTAGGCGCCGACGATGCCGAAGAACCCGGACAGGATGAGGGTGAGCACGCCGACCACCGCGCCGACGATCAGTGAGCCCCGCGTCGAGTAGGCGAGCTGGGCCAGCACGTCCTGACCGGTCTGTGTGGTGCCGAGCAGGTGGTCAGCGCTGGGCGGGGTCAGCCCGATGTCGTCGACGCGCAGCGGGTCCTGTACGAGGAACGGGCCGATCAGGCCGAACAGGACGATGGGCACGGCGATGGCCAGTCCGGCCGCGAGTTTGCCGGTCACGAGGTGGCCCGGGTACGCGGGTCGATGACCGAGTAGAGCAGGTCGACGAGCAGGTTCGCGCCGAGCACGGACAGCGTGATGATCAGGAAGATGCCCTGCATGAGCGCGTAGTCGTTGCCGCCGACGGCCTGCAGCAGGGCCGACCCGATACCGGGGTAGGAGAAGACGGCCTCGGTGACGATGGACCCGGCGACGACGAAACCCAGCGAGATGGCGAACCCGGACACCGACGGCAGGATCGCATTGCGTGCGGCGTACCGCATCATGATCTTTTTGGGTCTGAGCCCTTTGGCCTCGGCGGTGACCATGTAGTCCTCGGAGAGCGTGGAGACCATCATGTTGCGCATGCCGAGCATCCAGCCGCCGATCGACGAGATGATGATGGTGAGTGCCGGCAGGGTGCCGTAGTAGAGCACCGAGCCGAGGAACGGCCCGTTCCAGCCGGGCGTGACGTTGTAGACGTCGTAGCCGCCGTTGAGCGGGAAGACCGGGTAGATGCTGCCGAGGACGAAGAGCAGGATCAGGGCGAGCCAGAAGTACGGCACCGACTGGAACATCGTGGTGACCGGGATGAGGTTGTCCGTCCACGATCCACGTTTCCAGCCGGCGAGGGTGCCCAGGCCCACGCCGGTCAGGAACGAGATGATCGTGGCCAGGCCGATCAGCCCGATCGTCCAGGGCAGCGTCTGCCCGATGATCGTGCTGACCGGCGCGGGGAAGAACACCAGGGACACGCCCAGGTCGCCGCGGGCCAGTCCGGCCAGGTAATCGGCGTACTGCGACCAGATCGGCCGGCTGGAGTCGGCACCGAGGAGGGCCTCGATGGCCTTGCGGGTCTCGTCGGTCACCGGGCCCTTCTGGCCCATCTTGGACAGCATGATCTCCACGGGGTCGCCCGGCATCATCCGCGGGATCGCGAAGTTGACGGTCAGCGCCGCCCACAGGGCGACCACGTAGAAACCGAGTTTGCGGATCAGATGGCGCACGGTACGGCTACTTGGCGGGCTGCAGGTTGGCCAGGACGATGCCGTTGTCCCAGATCTTCCAGGAGGCGGGCAGCGCGTACTTGTTGTCGTTCGTCGGCCAGCCGGTGGCGCGGCTCGTGTTGAACTCGGTGAGCAGCGAGTTCACGTAGATCGGGATGTACGGCAGGTCCCGCACGATCTCCTTCTGGATGATCGTGTACTGCTCCTTCTGCGCGGCCTCGTCGTTGGTGCCGCCGGCGATCTCGAGCGCGGCGTCGACGGCCGGGTTGCTGTAGCGGGCGAAGTTGCCGCTGGTCTGTGCCGCCTCGCCGACCTTCGCCGTGGTCACGGTGGCGTACTTGGCCTGGTAGGTGTGGTACGGGTTGGAGTTGGCACCGAGGCCGATCGAGTCGAGGGACAGCTGGTAGCGGCCCTGCACCTGGTTGTTGTTCCACTCGTTCCAGGACAGCTGGGTCGGCTTGAGCTCGATGCCGGCCTCCTTGAGCTGCTGGCCCATGGCGTCGTTGAGCGAGATGAAGTCGCTCCACCCGGTGACGGTCTGGATGGTCAGGGACAGCCGCTGGCCGTCCTTGCTGCGGATGCCGTCGCCGCCCTTGACCCAGCCGGCCGCGTCGAGGATCTGGTTGGCCTTCGCCACGTCCGGCGTGCCGGGGATGGTCACCTGGGTGGGGTCGGCGATCCACTTCTTGTCACGCTCGGGCAGCAGCAGCGTCGGCGAGGCGACTCCGGCGTACCCACCGCCGGCCAGTTTGTTGAGCTGGTCGCGGTTGATCGCGTGGTAGATGGCCTGGCGCACGGCGGTGTCGGTCTGCGGGCCGGAGCATCCGTAGGAGGTGCTCGAACACGTGAAGATCGACGCGGTGAGGACCGGCGTGTTCACGTACGACAGGTCCTTGTGGTTCTTCAGCAGCTGGTCCAGGCCGGGCAGGAAGGAGCTCATCCAGTCGACCTGGCCGGCGGTGAGCGCGGCACTCGCGGCGTCGGCGGTGGCCAGCGAGATGTAGCGGACGTTCTGGATCTGCGGTTTGCCCTGCTGCCAGTAGTTCGGGTTCTTCTCCAGGACGTAGCTCTGCGAGGAGAAGGACTTCAGCTTGTACGGCCCGGTGCCGACCGGGTTCGGGTTGATGGTCTTCGCCGGGTCGTCGATATTGCTCCAGACGTGCTCCGGGACGATCGGGGTGTGGCCGATGATCGACGCCTCGTCGGTGAACGACTTGCTGCCGAAGGTGAGGACCGCGGTCTTGTCGTCCTTGGCCACCGACGACTTGAGATCGAGCCCGGTCGCGTTGATCGCCTTGGTACGCCGGATCAGGTCGAAGGTGAACGCCACGTCCTTGGCGCTGAACGGCTGACCGTCGTTCCAGGTGACGCCGTCGCGAGTGGTGACGGTCAGCTCGGTGCCGTCGGCGTTCCACTGGAAGGCGGTGCCCAGCATCGGCGCGGGCGGCGCCTCGGAGGCCACGTTGTACCAGAACAGCGCCTCGTGCATGGTGCCGTTGGTGGGCTGCAGCTGCGTCGGTGAGAACGGATTCCAGTTCTCCACGATCGTGCCGTTCGCGCCGTTGAAGATGGTGATCGAGCTGTTCGCGGCATCCGGCTTGGTCTCGTCGCCGGAGCCGGAGCAGCCGGCAAGCGCGAGCGCCACCACGGCGGCAGCCGCGACGGTCTTCTTCATCGGCGGGTCCTCGTTCCAGGCAGGGATCAACTTCGATGTCGCTCATTATTAAGCGGCTTAAGTTTGCGATGTCAAGCGCGGATTCCCATCGAAGATCATTAGCCTTCAGCCTCTTGACCGGCTTAGTTAAGCCATTTTAGATTCTCGACGACCGTCCCCGACATCTGTCCGCCGCCGTCCCCAGGCGGACAGGGAGGAATCCCCATGAAAGCCAAATGGTGGGGCGGCCTCGCGGCCGTCCTGACCGCCGCCGCAGCGGTCGTCACCCTCGCCCAGCCCGCGCAGGCCGCCGCCGGATTCACCGTCTCCGGCACCCGCATCCTGGACGCCAACGGCAACACGTTCGTGATGCGCGGCGTCAACCACGCCCACACCTGGTACGCGAGCCAGACCAGCAAGTCGCTGGCCGACATCAAGGCCCTCGGCGCCAACACCGTCCGGGTGGTGCTCGCCAGCGGCCAGCGCTGGACCGCGAACTCGGCGTCCGACGTCAGCAACGTGATCACCCAGTGCAAGGCCAACCGGCTGATCTGCGTGCTCGAGGTGCACGACACCACCGGTTACGGCGAGCAGTCCGGCGCCGCCACCCTCGCCCAGGCCGTCGACTACTGGATCTCGGTGAAGAGCGCGCTCACCGGCCAGGAGAACTTCGTCATCCTGAACATCGGCAACGAGCCGTACGGCAACGGCACCGCCTCCACCAGCTGGACCGCCGACACCAAGTCCGCGATCAGCCGGCTGCGGGCCGCCGGGTTCCAGCACCAGATCATGGTCGACGCACCCAACTGGGGTCAGGACTGGCAGTTCATCATGCGTGACAACGCCGCCTCGGTGTTCGCCGCCGACCCCAACCGCAACACCGTCTTCTCGATCCACATGTACGGCGTGTTCGACACCGCCGCGGAGATCAACGACTACCTGGGCCGTTTCCAGACCGCCGGCCTGCCGATCGTGGTCGGCGAGTTCGGGCACAACCACTCCGACGGCAACCCCGACGAGGACACCATCCTGGCCACCAGCCAGCAGCTCGGCATCGGCTACCTCGGCTGGTCCTGGTCCGGTAACGGCGGCGGCGTCGAGTACCTCGACATGGTCACCAACTTCGACCCGGCCCAGCTGACCAGCTGGGGCCAGCGGCTCTTCAACGGCGCCAACGGCATCAAGGCCACCTCGAAGGAGGCCAGCGTCTACGGCGGCACCACGTCGCCGTCGCCCAGCGGTTCGTCGTCGCCGTCCCCGTCGAACCCACCGTCGCCGTCGACCTCGCCCAGCAACCCGCCGGCCGGTGGCTGCACCGCCGCCTACACCGTCACCAACGACTGGACCAGCGGCTTCCAGGGCAACGTCACGGTCAAGGCGGGCAGCAGCGCGATCAACAGCTGGACCGTCACGTGGACGTGGCCCAACGGGCAGCGCTTCACCAACACGTGGAACGCGACCGTCACCACCTCCGGTGAGACGGTGACCGCCCGCAACGCCGCCTACAACGGCAAGCTCGCGGCCGGCGCCGAGACCAGCTGGGGCTTCACCGCCTCCCGCGGCGCAACGAACAGCAAACCGGCTGTGACCTGCGCCGCAGCCTGAGCGTGAAACAGCGCCGCGGGGCCACCCCCGCGGCGCTTTCTCTCAGCCTGACCACGCCACGCCCGAACGAGGGGAATCGCCTCGACTAGGAGCCCTCGTGCGTATCGGTGATGTCAGTGTCGGCAAGCGTCTCGCCGTCTCCTACTGTGCCCTGACCGCCCTCATCGTCACCTCCGCCGGAGCCGGCTGGTGGGGCCTGCGCCAGCAGGCAGCGGCCGAACGGGAACTCGCCGTCCTGGAGCAACTCCGCGACGACATCCAGGACGCCAAGTACAACGCCGCCGACGTGACCGGCTGGCAGGGCCTGTGGATCTCCGACGTCGCGGCGTACGGGTACGCCTACGCCACCGGCGCCGACGGCTACAACCGGCAGGGTGAAATCAAGTCGAAGAAGGCCCTCTACGAGGGGCTGGAGGCGACGAACACCGCCGGCATGACCGCCGAGGAACGGGCTGGGTTCGACGACCTCGCGCCGGCCTGGGACGAGTTCTTCACCTGGGACGAGAAGCTGGACGAGTGGCTGTCCGCCGACAACCGGGCGGCGCTCGCCAAGACGATGGACAGCGTCAACGGCGGTGAGGCGTCGGCGGCGTACGGCAAGGTCCTGGACATCACCGCGGCGCTGGACGAGTCCGTCAACGCCCGGGTCGAGGCGCTGCGGGCCGAGGTCGACCAGGTCCGGACCACGGCACTGACCATGCTCGGCGTGACGCTGGCACTGGCCGTCCTGGTCGCGGTCCTGATGGGCGTCTGGGTCACCCGGTCCGTGGTCGGCCCGCTGGCCACCGTCGTCGCGGCGTTGCGGCGCCTGGCCGACCGCGACCTGACCGTCAGCGTCGACCTGAAGCGCGGCGACGAGCTGGGCCGCCTCGGCGACGCCGTCAACGAGACCGCCGCCTCACTGCGGGCCACCGTCTCGGCGATCGCCGGGCACGCCGGCGCCGTCGCCAGCGCGTCGCACGAGCTGTCGGCCGTCTCCGAGCAGATCGCCGACGCCAGCACCGAGATGGACTCGCAGGCCGCGACCGTCGCCGACTCGGCCGGTCACGTCTCCGGCAACGTGCAGACCCTCCAGGCCGGCAGCGCCGAGATGACCCAGGCGATCGACGAGATCGCCCGCAACGCCGGTGCGGCGGCCCGGGTCGCCGGCGAGGCCGTCACCGTGGTCGAGCAGACCAACCAGACCGTCGGCAAGCTCGGCGACTCGTCGATCGAGATCGGCAACGTGGTCGCCATGATCACCAAGATCGCCGAACAGACCAACCTGCTCGCCCTGAACGCCACGATCGAGGCCGCCCGCGCCGGCGAGCTCGGCAAGGGGTTCGCCGTGGTGGCCGGCGAGGTCAAGGAGCTGTCCCAGGAGACCGCACGGGCCACCGACGAGATCTCCCGGCTGGTCAAGGCGATCCAGACGGACTCGCACGAGGCGGTCGGCGCGATCAGCCAGATCGGTGACGTGGTCGCCCGGATCAGCGACTTCCAGACCCTGATCGCCGCGGCCGTCGAGGAGCAGACCGCCACCACCAGCGAGATGAGCCGCAACGTGACCGAGGTGGCCGACAGCAGCGCCGACATCGCGGTCAACATCGCCGGGGTGGCCGGGGCGGTCGGCGCCACCACGACGATCGCCACCAAGGCCCGGGAGAACGCCGGAACCCTCAGCCGCACCAGCAACGAGCTGCGTGAACTGGTCTCCGGATTCACCCTCTGACCGGGGTCGTCGCCCGCTCGACACGGTTACGGCCGTTCGTCTTCGCCGTGTAGAGCGCCACGTCGGCCTCGTGGATCAACTCGACGGCGGAGCGGCGGCCGTCCGCCACCGCCACGCCGGCGCTGAAGGTCACCGTCAGCGGGGGCCCGGCACCGGCCGGGATCGGGGCGGCCGCGACGGTACGGCGCAGGTCGTCGACCCGGGCGGCGGCCTCGTCACCGGAGACACCGTGCAGGAGCAGCGCGAACTCCTCACCGCCGTAGCGGGCGGCCACGTCACCGGGTGCCAGGTAGCGGACCAGGTGACCGGCCACCCGCGTCAGCACGTCGTCGCCGGTGTTGTGGCCGTACCCATCGTTGATCCTCTTGAAGTGGTCGATGTCGATCAGGGCGATGGCGAAGCCGGCGCCGGCCCGCAGCGCGGTGGTCAGCTCGCCCATCAGGTGCCGCCGGTTGAAGAGCCCGGTGAGGTAGTCGCGGGCGGCCTGGTCGGCGAGGCTCGCGCGCAGCGCCTCGATCGTGGCGAGCTGGGTGCGCAGCTGCTCGTTGGCGCGTTCGGCCTGTTCGCGCTGCCGGTTCTGCTCGGTGACGTCACGGGCCACCATGATCGCTCCGGCGGTCTTCCCGCGCCCGTCGCGCAGCGGGCTGACCCGCACGTCGAAGTCGATGCCGGAACCGTGGACGTCGCGGAGCAGGTGCCTGCCCTCGGCGCCGGGCGACAGGCCGGTGATCCGCTCGGGGAGCCGCACCCGGCCGTCCTCCTCGGTGGCCAGGCCGAGGCGCAGCAGGAACCGGTTGGCGGCCGGGTTGGTGAAGACCAGGCGCTGGCCGGGGTCGAGCACGATGACGGCGTCGTCCATGTTCCGGATCACCTCCTGGTGGGCGACCGGGGCGAGCGCCGGCATCGACTGGCGGGCCACCAGCCAGTAGATGACGGGGGCGGTCATTGCGAAGCCGACCGCGGTGAGATCGATGATCCGGCCGCCGGCGAGGATGCCCGCCATGTTGATCACGCCACTGGGCAGGCTGGTCAGGACCACCAGCAGATAGCCCCGGTAGCGGCCGGTCTCCCGGATGTAGACGCGGATGACGATGAAGGCCGAATAGCCGATCAGCACGTACGAATAGAGGGTGTGCACCCAGAACAGCGGTCCGAACACGGCGGCGAGCGCACCGTCGATGACGGTCGGTTTGAGCCGCTGGATGAACTGGTGGTGCCACGGATTGGTGGCCAGCGCCAGCAGGCACAGGACCGGCTCGATCGCCAGGAGGACCGTCGCGCGCCGGCTGATGGTCCAGAACCGGTCGGTCAGCGCCCGCGCGGTCGCCCACCAACCCGCCACCAGCAGGCAGACGCCGAGGTAGGGCACCGACAGACCGATCATCATCAGTGTGTGGTCGCGCAGGAACAGCGGCGCCGTGGAGGCGGCCGACCACCAGGCGGCCCCGGCCGCGACGAGGGCGATCGACCCGAAGCCGGGCGCCTCGGCCCGGCGCCGCCACGCGATCGCGAACACCGTGCCGGCGACGGCTGCCGCCGCGGCGAAGAGTGCCGTCAGCGCCAGAACCACCATCACCGCACCTTCCGCAGAGCCCAGACGCCTGATCGGCCGGCCGGGCCCGCACGTTAGGGATTCACTCCTCGCCGGAGAACCGCTCCCACGCCGACTGCCGGGTGATGGCCAGCGCGGCCCCGATCCGCGCCCATGTCACCCGCCGCTCGCGCAGGATGGTGACCAGCCGCTGCAGGCTCGCCTCGGTCTGCACGCCGACGGCGGCGATCCGGGGCAGCACCTCGAGGATCTGCTCGTCGGTCATCGACTCCTCCCACACCGGCAGCGGCGTGGACGGCTCGTCCGGAGCGCGCTGCTGCTCGATGCCGAGCACGTCGTTGCAGAGGCCGACGCACTCGTTGCAGATGTAGACCCCCGGCCCGGCGATCAGCTTCTCGACCGCCTCGGCCGGCTTGGCGCAGAACGAACAGTTGAGTCCGACGTCGGTCATCACGCCTCCCCGGAGTTGTCAGGCACACCCTGACGGCGTCAGGCTACACCTGACGAGCGGGTGCGGGGAAGCACAGCGGGGCCGACACCGAAGAGGAGCACACCGGCGACGACGGTGACGGTCATCGCGGTGAGTGCGGTGCCGGCCAGTTCGCCGGACGGCAGGTCGTTGAAGGCGAGCAGCCCGAAGACGACCGAGGAGGTGCCGCGCGGTCCGACGGCCGCCAGGGCCAGGCGCTCCCCGCGGCTCAGGCTCGTGCCGACGGTGGCGGCCAGCACCGGCAGGAACCGGACCACGGTCAGCACGGCCAGGCAGAACACCACCACCGGCCCGGTCACTCCGTCACGCAGCGTCAAGACGACGGCGTTGCCGAGGTAGAGCCACATGCCGATGGTGAGCAACGCGGTCAGGTCCTCCAGCAGCTGGAGGTCGTGCTCGATGTGCACGGCCTTCAGGTTGCGTCGCGGAACGATCTCCCGCAGGTAGCGGAAGGTGATGCCGCAGACGAACGACGCCACGAACCCGTTGCCGCCCACGGCGACCGTCGCGGCGTAGGTGAGCAGCGGCGCCACCACCACGGCGATACGCCGGGACTGGCCGGTCATCCACTCGGCGTGCTCGGCCAGGTTCATCAGGGAGGCGACCGTGCCACCGATCAGCAGACCGGAGACGATCGCGATGGCGGCGCTGGGCAGGGCCGCGCCGAGCGCTTCGAGCGGGGTGTCCGCGGCGGCCGACGTGCCCGCCAGGATCAGGGCGAACGCGAACACCGGCGAGACGAGACCGTCGTTGTAGCCGCTCTCGACACTGAGCACACCCCGCACCCGGGCCGGCAGGAAACCGCCGGCCAGCAGCGATTCGGCCGGCGCCAGATCGATCGGCACCAGCATGCAGGCGATCAGCAGCAGGGCCGGCCAGGTCAGGGCGCCGGGCAGCAGCACCGCGCCGAGCAGGAACGCCGCGGCGACACTCAACGGCAGAGCGACGAGCAGCAGGCGTACGGCCAGAGCCGGCTCGTCCCCGAGGAGGCGCCCTCCGCCGATCTTGCCGGCGTCGACGAACAGCAGCACGGCCAGGATCACCTCGGCACCGTGCTGGGCGACGGTCGAGTCGAGCGTCTCGACCACGGTGTTGCCGGGCACCAGACCGGTCACGATCCCGGCCAGCACCATCACGAACGGCAGCCGCACATGCGCGCGGCGCAGACGCCCGGCGAGCAGCGCCCACGCTCCGGTGATCGCCGCGAGCACGACCAGACTGAGAATCATCGCTGCGGCCCCGCGACCGACCGTACCCAGGCCGGGTCCTGATGGTCCTCGCAATCGCCGAAACGGCCGCCGGCCGGGGGAACACCGGGAAGGTGCTGGCCGCACGGTTCGCGCGCGGTGAGATCGACGCCGAGGAGTACGAGGGGCGGCTCGCCACGCTGCGCGACAGGGACGATCATGCCGCGCCGCTCGTGACAGTCGCGGTCGATGTTACCGACCGTGAAACGACCGGTAACCGGACGCGACATTGACGTGCGTGGCGATTTACGCTGGCCGGATGATCGACGGCCGGCGCACGACCCGGCGCGGAGACCTGCCGTCGCCCGGGGCACGCCGGTCGCGCGACTCGGCCGGGGCGGTGCTGCGCGCGGTTCTCGATCATGGGCCGATCGCGCGCAGTTCGGTGGCGCGGGCGACCGGGCTGTCGCCGGCGTCGGTGTCCGGCGTGGTCGGGTCGCTGCTGGAGCGCGGCCTGGTGCGTGAGGTGCCGGAGGCGGCCGGCCCGCCGGGGATCGGCCGGCCGCACGTGCCGCTGGATCTGCCGGGCGGTGGGCCCGCGGTGATCGGTGTGCACATCGCGGTTCCGCGGATCACGGTGTCCCTGCTGGACCTGCGCGGCCGGATCGTCGCGCAGTCGACCGAGCCGCACGGGCGGACCGACCCGGCGAGCGTGATCGCCGCGGTGGCGGCCCTGATCGCGGCGCTCCGGCGGCGGCACGCGTCTCGGCGGCGGATCCTGGGGCTGGGTGTGGCGACCGGCGGCTGGGTGGACTCGCCGAACGGGACGATCGTCGAGCATCCGGCTCTGGGCTGGCGGGACGTGCCGATCGCGGCGGAGCTGGCGGCGGTGACCGGGCTGCCGGTGCGGGCCGACACCAACTCGCGGGCGCTGCTGCGTGGTGAGCTGCTGTTCGGTGACGTGGCGGTCCGGGCCCGGGAGAGTGCCGTGCACCTGTTCGTCGGCAACGTGGTGGACGTGGCGTTCGCGACCGGCGGGGCGGTCCATCAGGGACCGCGGTCGGCGTCGGGCGCCGTCGCGCACCTGCCGGTGGAGGGCTGCCGGGAGGCGTGCTCGTGCGGGCGGGTCGGGTGCCTGCAGGCGGCGGTGTCCGAGCGGGTGCTGATCCGGCGGGCGCTGGCCGACCGGCTGATCGACCGGCCGGAGATCCCGGCGCTGGTGGAGGCTGCCGCGGCGGGCAGCGCGGGCGCCGTGGCACTGCTGCGGGAGCGGGCCCGGCTGGTGGGCCGGGCGGCCGCACTGCTGCTGGACCTCTTCGACCCGGAGGTGCTGATCGTCGCCGAGGCGGGCGCCAACCAGCTGCCCGGGAGCCTGGCGATGCTGCGGGCGGAGATCGCGGCCAGGTCGTCGGCGGGCGCCGGCGTGGACCGGGTGGTGTGCCCGTCGAGTTTCCCGGGCGCGGTGCTGGCGGTGGCCGGCGGATCGGTCGCTCTCGACCAGGTCTACGCGTCTCCACTCGATCTCCAGGCGCACCTCAAAGCGTCCTGAACTGCCCGAACTTAATTCACAACGGTGCATGGTTCACCTACTGATCCTAGCTGCATAGTATGAATTAAGTCGCAGGACAGGAGCATCACCATGACCGTCGCCGTCTCCGTCGACGCCGCTTTCTTCCGTCAGATCTTCCGCCGCCGCCCGGCCGGTGTCGCCGTCGGCGCCGCGCTGGCCACCGTGCTCACCCTCGCCGCCGGCTGTTCGGAGGAACCGGCCGCCACCAAACTGGAGCTGACCGCCGCGCTGCCGGACGCCGTACCCAGCGGCACGGTGCTCCGCCTCGGCGACCCGCAGATCCAGGCCATCGTCGGCGCCTCCGGGCTGGACAAGGAGCTCTCCGCCGCGGGCGTGGAGATCGAGTGGGCCAACATCAGCGGCGGCCCACAGAGCATCCAGGCGTTCCGCGCCGACAAGCTGGACTGCAGCGCGGTCGCGGACATCCCGTCGCTGTTCGCCGCATGGACCGGCACCTCCACGAAGATCGTGTTCCAGTCGGTCACCATCGACCCGCTGGCGCACCCGATCTACAAGCTGGGCGTCGCGCCCGGGGTGAGCGTCACGTCCCTGGCCGACCTGCGGGGCAAGAAGATCGCCTACAGCGCCGGTCAGGCACAGGGCGCCCTGGTCCTGCGGGTGCTGCAGAAGGCCGGGCTGTCCCAGTCCGACGTGCAGCTGGTCGAGCTGACCAGCACCGGCGACTCCTACGTGACCGCGCTGGGCAGCAAGGCCGTCGACGTCGCACCGATCGGCGCGCAGAACATCAAGCTGTACGAGGCGAAGTACCCGGGCTCCTCGTCGATCTTCACCGGTATCCGGGACGACGCGTCCACCCTGTACTGCCTCACCTCGGCGGTCGAGGACGCGAACAAGGCCGCGGCGCTGAAGACCTACATCGGCGTGCGCACCAAGGCCCTGCTGTGGGCCAACGACCACCCGGCCGAGTACGCGAAGGCGTATTACCAGGACACCCAGGGCCTGAGCGAGGCGGACGCCAGGGCGGTCGTCGAGATCGGCGGGACCAAGGGCATCCCGGCGAGCTGGGACGCCGCGATCACCCGTCTCCAGGAGACCGCCGACCTGCTCGCCACCGAACAGAAGCACGACAAGCTCGACGTGACGACGCTGATCGACCGCCGGTTCGAGCCGGTGCAGGCGGCCGCCGCCGGCGACGAGGTCGTCACCGGGGAGGCGTCGTGACCGCCACCCTGCACACTCCCCCGGTCACCGTCGCCGACGAGGTCGACGCGCGGGTCGTACGCCGTCGTCTCGGCCCCGGCCGCCGCATCCGGTTCGCGTTCTGGATCGGCCCGGCTCTCGCCCTGGCCCTCTGGTCGGCCGGTTCCGCGACCGGCGTCATCAAACCGGCCATCCTGTCCGCGCCGTGGGACGTGGTGATCGCCTTCGAGGACCAGTGGGTCAACCACGACCTGCTCGGCAACATCCTGTCGTCGCTGCAACGCTCGGCGATCGGCCTGACCCTGGGCGTGGTCACCGGCGCGGTGCTGGCGGTCCTGTCCGGCCTGTCGCGGATCGGCGAGTCGCTGATCGACGGGCCGATCCAGATCAAACGGTCGGTGCCGACGCTCGCGGTGATCCCGCTGTTCATCGCCTGGTTCGGCATCGGCCAGGAGATGAAGATCATCACGATCGCGCTGATCAGCCTGGTGCCGATCTACATCCACACGCACAACGGGCTGCGGTCGATCGACGGGCGGTACGCCGAGCTGGCCGAGACGATCGGGATCAGCCGGGGCGAGTTCGTGCGGCACGTGGTGCTGCCGGGGGCGCTGCCCGGGTTCCTGCTCGGCATGCGGTTCGCGGTCACGTCGTCGCTGCTGGGCCTGGTCGTGGTCGAGCAGTACAACGCGGTCGCCGGCATCGGCCACATGATCACGCTGGCCGAGCAGTACGGGCAGACCGACGTGATCGTGGTCGGCCTGGTCATCTACGGCGTCTTCGGCTACTGCGCCGACAGCGCCGTCCGTCTCACCGCGAGGAGGGTGCTGTCATGGCGGCAGACGCTGGAGGGCTGACCACCGCGCCGGCGGTCCGGGTCCGGGGGCTGCACCGCAGCTTCAACAAAGACGGCGGCGTGCTCAACGGGCTCGACCTGGACATCGCGCCAGGCGAGTTCGTGGCCCTGATCGGGCGCTCCGGCACCGGCAAGAGCACCCTGCTGCGGGCGCTGGCCGGGCTCGACCGGGACGTGTCCGGGCACGGCCGGATCTCGGTGCCGGAGCAGGTGTCGGTGGTGTTCCAGGACTCGCGGCTGCTGCCGTGGAAACGGATCCTCGACAACGTCACGTTCGGCCTGCGCGGGCCGGACGCCGGTGACCGTGGGCGACAGGCGCTGGCCGAGGTGGGGCTCGCGGGACGGGAGCGCGCGTGGCCGTACGAACTCTCCGGGGGTGAGCAACAGCGAGCCGCCCTGGCGCGCTCGCTGGTCCGCGAACCGCAACTGCTGCTCGCCGACGAGCCGTTCGGTGCGCTGGACGCTCTCACCCGGATTCGCATGCACGCCCTGCTGCGCAAACTCTGCGAGGCCCATCGGCCGGCGGTACTGCTGGTCACCCACGACGTCGACGAGGCCATCGTGCTCGCCGACCGGGTGATCCTGCTGGACGCCGGCGTGGTCGACACCGACGTGCGGGTCGAGCTGGCGAACCGGTCCCGCTCCGACGCCGGGTTCGCCGCGCTGCGGAGCCTGCTGCTGGACCGGTTGGGGGTGGCCGCCGATGCCTGAGAAGCGGAAACTGCACCTCAACGCGTTCCTGATGAGCGTCGGCCACCACGAGGCGTCGTGGCGGCTGCCGGAGAGCGACCCGTACGCGGGGTGGAGCGTCCGGCACTACCAGGACCTGGCCCGGGTCGCCGAGCGTGGGAAGCTGGACTCGCTGTTCCTGGCCGACAGCCCGGTCCAGCAGGGCGATCCCGGCCGCCGGCCGACCGGCAAGCTGGAGCCGACCGTGCTGCTGACCGCGCTGGCCGGTGTCACCTCGCGGATCGGCCTGATCGCCACCGCTTCGACGTCGTACAACGAGCCGTACAACCTGGCCCGCCGTTTCTCGTCCCTCGACCACGTGTCGGACGGCCGCGCCGGGTGGAACATCGTGACCACCGCCGGAGCCGACGCGGCCCGCAACTTCGGCCTCGACGACGTGCCCCTGCACCGGGAGCGGTACGACCGGGCCGACGAGTTCCTCGACGTCGCCACGAAACTGTGGGACAGCTGGGCCGACGACGCCGTCGTGGCCGACAAGGACGCGGGTGTGCACGCCGACGCCGGGAAGGTCCGCGCGATCAACCATCGGGGGCGGTTCTTCCGGGTCGACGGGCCGCTCAACGTGCCGCGATCGCCGCAGGGCTGGCCGCTGCTGGTGCAGGCCGGGTCCTCGGAGGACGGCAAGGACTTCGCCGCCCGGTGGGCCGAGGCCGTCTTCACCGCCCAGCAGACCCTGGCCGAGGGGCAGGCGTTCTACCGCGACCTCAAACAGCGGGCCGCGGCGCTCGGCCGCGACCCGGACGGTGTCAAGATCCTGCCCGGGATCGTGCCGGTCATCGGCGACACCCCGGCCGAGGCCCGGGAGCTCGACGCCGAACTGGAACGGCTGATCAGCCCCGGGTACGCCGTCGCGCAGCTCGCCGAGCGATTCCACCTGACGCCGGCCGATCTGCCGCTGGACGAGCCGCTGCCGGACAACCTGCCGACCGAGGACGAGATCGAGGGCGCGAAGAGCCGCTTCACGCTCATCGTCGACCTGGCCCGCCGGGAGAACCTGACGGTCCGCCAGCTGATCGGCCGTCTCGGCGGCGGCCGCGGACACCGCACCTTCGCCGGCACCCCGGCACAGGTCGCCGACACGATCGAGGAGTGGGCCGACAACGGGGCCGCCGACGGCTTCAACATCATGCCGGCGGTGCTGCCGTCCGGGCTGGTCGCCTTCGTCGACAAGGTGGTGCCGATCCTGCAGGAGCGGGGCCGGTTCCGTACCGACTACGCGGGCGCGACGCTGCGTGAGCACTACGGACTTCCCCGGCCCGCGAACTCCCTGGAACCGGTGGCCCGATGAGCATTCCGCCGCGCCCGTCCGGTCGTACCGGCGTCGAGGTCGGTGACGCGTTGATCGGCCGCCTCCACGGATAAGTACCTATCGTGTGAAAATTCAGGAATGTCCCGGATATGGAGATTGTCGGCCGGCGCAACGAGGTATGTCGCGACGTCGCTGGTGCTGGTGACGGTGCTGGCGGCGTTGTCGGCCGCCACACCGCCCCGCATGCTCACCTTCGGCATGCTGGCCCTCGGCCCGGCGCTCGCGGCCGCCTCCGCCAGCCCGGTCGCCGTCCTGGCGGTCGGCGCCTACGCGTTCGCCGCGGCGGCAGCGATCTCCACCTGGCAGGGTCTGCTCGGCGCACTCGACCAGACCCTGCGCCTGCTGGTGATCATCACTATCACGATCATCAGCTGGGCGCTCGCCCGGCACCACCGCGGGCTGCAGGCCGTCGCGGCGGAGGCGGCACGGGAGCGGGAGATGCTCGCCGCCTTCGCCGAGCAGTCGTCCGACGCGGTCATCGGCAGTGCTCTCGACGGCACCATCACCACCTGGAACAGTGCCGCCGAACGCCTCTACGGTTACACCGCGCAGGAGATCGTCGGCAGTAACTTCAGCCGGATCCTGCCGCCGGAACGCCGCGACGTGCTCGACCGGACACTCGCCGACCTGGCCGCCGGCCGGCAGCTGCACCTCGACGAGGTCCGCCGGATCCGCCGGGACGGCAGCGACCTGCTGGTCTCCGTGGCGGTGACGCCGATCCGGGACGCCGGCGGCCGGATCGTCGCCGCCGCGGCCACCGAACGCGACGTCACCGACAAACAGCGACGGATCCGCGCCGAGCGCATGGAGAGTCTCGGCCAGCTCGCCGGCGGTGTCGCGCACGACTTCAACAACCTGCTCGCCATCATCCTGAACTACGCCGACCTGATGGCCGACGAGGTCACCCCGGACGGGGCCGCCGACCTGGCCCGTATCCGCGACGCCGCCGACCGGGCCCGCACCCTCACCGGGCAGCTGCTGCTGTTCGCCAAACGTGAACCGACCCAGGTCGAGACGGTCGACCTCAACGACGTCGTCACCGACGCCCGCGAGCTGCTGAGCCGCAGCATCGGCGGCCGGGTCCGGCTGACCTGCCGCCCGGATCCCGGGCCCCTCCCGGTACGGGCGAACCGCGGCCGCCTCGACCAGATCCTGATGAACCTCGTCATCAACGCCCGCGACGCGATGCCCGACGGCGGCGACGTGGTGATCGCGACCGGCCGGACCTCCACCCACGCCGAGATGACGGTCCGTGACACCGGTACCGGGATGACCGCCGAGGTCAAGGAGCGGCTGTTCGAACCGTTCTTCACCACGAAACCGGCCGACCGGGGCACCGGGCTCGGCCTGTCCACCGTCTACGGGATCGTCACCGACGCCGGCGGCCAGATCGGTGTCGACTCGTCGCCGGGTGCCGGCACCACCTTCGTGATCCGGCTGCCGCTGGCTCCGGCGCTCTCGCCGGTGGTGCTTGGCGCGGGTGGTTCATCATGAACACGTGCGCTTGATCCTCAATATCCTCTGGTTCATCTTCGGCAGCGGTTTCGTCCTCGCCATCGGCTACGGCTTCGCCGCTCTCATCTGCTTCGCCCTGATCGTGACCATCCCGTTCGGGGTCGCGGCGATGCGCCTGGCGGTGTATTCGCTGTGGCCGTTCGGCCGGACCATCGTCGACCGCCGCGACGCCGGTGTCGCCTCCGGCCTCGCCAACATCCTGTGGCTGGTCCTGTTCGGCTGGTGGATCGCCCTGGCCCACATCACCGCGGGTGTCGCCCAGTGCGTGACGATCATCGGCATCCCGTTCGGCATCGCCAACTTCAAGCTGGTCCCGGCCGCCCTGTGGCCGCTGGGCCGCGAGATCGTCGACGTCGACTGATCCGGCCGCGCCGCGCGGTCGGTACGCTGGAGCGGTGACCTCGCGCCAGCATCCGACGAACCGGCGTTCCGGCTTCGTGGTGCTGGTCATGCTGGTGCTGCTGATGTCCGCGTCGGCGCTGTTCTCGGCGGCCGCGGCGCACCATCGTCACGACCACGGCGGCGGTCCGGTCGCGGCGTCGTGCGACGACCGGGCCCATGCCGACGAGGTCGCTCACGAGCACCGGCACGGCAACGACTGGACGCCACGGCTCAGCCAGCGGGCCCGGCCGGTGATCGTCGCCGCGGTGCCGTACCCGCGCTGTGAAATTGTTCTTCCCGTCCCTGAATCGATGGTTCCCGGCGTCGTCCTGAGCCGGCTGGGTGTGTTGCGCGTGTAGGAGCCGGGTCCTCCCCTGCCCTCCTCCCCCGCCGCGCCTCCCCCGATTCAGGAGACGATCCCGTGCACCCACAACCACCCCGCCGTACCACCCATGCCTACGGGACGCCGCGGAACCTGCTCGTCTACGACCGCTGGGGCCGGTTCGGCCGGCCCGTCGTGCTGCTGCACGGGCTGCGCTACGACCGCACCATGTGGTGGCCGCTGGCCGCCGAGCTCGGCGACGGCGTCTCGGCGGTCGCCGTCGACCTGCCCGGCCACGGCCAGTCCGCGGCCCGTGACGACTGCGGGGCCGGCGACCTGGCCCACGACCTGGCGATGCTGGTGAACAGCCTGGACCTGCGGCGCGCCCCGATCCTGATCGCGCACGCCGAGTCGGCGCGGCTGGCCGAGACGTTCGCGGAGCGGTATGTCACCCACCGGGTCATCACGGTCGGCTGCGGTGACCCGGAGAGTCTCGACGACGTTCCTGAGTTGTATCGCCAGTTCGCCGTACCCCGGCAGAATCCGGACCTGTTGGACGGCTATCGCGAGTGGCTCGCCGAACCTCTCCCCCGGTCCACCCATCTCGGCGCCGAGCATTTCCCGCATCTGCGCGACCCGGCCGGGTTCGCCGCGCTGCTGCTCACCATGCGGTGAGGAACGCCCGTAACAGCGCGCTCTCGTCATCGGCCCGCCACACCGGCGACCACGGGACCGGCGGCACGTCCGGCATCGGCAGATGGACGACGTCGGGGCGGGGCGAGAACCGGGCGGCGCGCTCGCCCACCGGGAGGACGCCCCGTCCCTCCGCCACCAGGGCCAAGGCCTCGGGGAATGTGCCGGCCTCCGGACCACGGGGTACCGGGCGGCCGGTGGGTGTCACCGCCGGGAGCCGGTAGATCCGGGACTCCTCGGTGGCGCCGTCACGCAAGCGGAGCACAGGATGGGCCGCCAGCACCTCCCGGCTGACCAGTTCGAGGGCTGCCAAGGGGTGATCGCGGGCGACGGCCAGCACCCACGGCTCGGCGAGCAGCACCGGCCCGACCCGCATGCCGTCGACCGGCGGTGCGGTGACGAGCAGATCGAAGCCACCCGCGTCACTCAGCCGGGTCTCCTGGACGCGGACCGTGCAGCCGGGATATCGGTCGGCGAACGTCGCCACGGCACCCAGCAACAGCCCACCGGCGACTGCCCCGGCGAACCCGGCCCGCAGGGTGCCGCGGATCCCGCGGCTGGCCTCGACCGCGCGGCGGACCGCGGCCTCGATTCCGGCCACGTGCGGGGTGAGGTCGCCGACGAGGCGGGCGCCGACCGGGGTGAGGCCGACGACCCGGCTGGTCCGGACGAACAGGCTGGCGCCGATCCGCCGTTCCAGACGCTGGATGATCCGGGTGACGCGGGCGCTGGGCAGGTGCAGCCGTTCCGCGGTACGCCCGACGTGCAACTGTTCGGCCAGGGTCAGGAGCACCTCGATCTCGTTGCGTTCGAGCACGTCGTTCCCACCGCCGCCGGTCGGCTGCATCAGATCAGACCGGCCTGGCGGGCCACCACCACGGCTTCCCGGCGGCGGCCCACGCCGTACTTGCGGTAGATCGATCGCATGTGGGCCTTCACCGTGTTGACCGAGATTCCCAGGTTCTCGGCGATCTCGGCGGCGGTCAGGACGGTGGGAAGGTACTGAAGGACGTCGATCTCGCGTTCACTCAGCGGTCCGGCCGCCGGCCCGCCGGAGATGACCGGGATCTCCCCGGTGATCTCGGCGAGCACGCCGCCACCGCCACCGCCGGGGCTCCGCAGCTCGGTCAGCCACTGCTGGCGTTCGGCCAGGACCAGCACCCGCTGGGCGTCGAAAGTGCGGAACGGCCGGCGGATGCGTTCCGGCTCGGCGGTCGCGAGTGCCCGGGCGAGGGCCTCACTGGCGACCGAGCTGCGGCCCTGGGTGTCGGCGGCGAGCGCGGTCAGGATCCAGGCGCCGACGGCCGAGACCCGGTCCGAGCCGTCGCGGATCCGGCTCAGCAGGATGTCGGCGACCGCCAGATCACCGCTGGCCTGGTGGGCGCGGGCCAGGCAGAGCTGCTCGGCGGGCAGCAGGTTGGCCCGGCCCCGGTAGCGGGCGATGACGACGGCCGGGTCACCGATCATCAGCCGGATCTCGGCGTCGGCCAGGGCGAGCAGACGACCGAGCAGCGGTACGGCCACCGGCGGCGTGATCTGGGTGCTGAGCCGGGCCAGGGTCGCACCGGCCGCCGCGGCCTCTCCCCGGTCCGTCAGCAGCCGCACCCGGACCAGCCCGGCCAGGACCGCCTGGGCCACCTCCGGTTTCTCGCCGAGCGCGTGCAATCCGCTGCGCAGCTGTTCCTCTGCCTCGGACTCGCGCCCACGCTCCGACTCGATCAGCGCCCGGGCCAGGTAGGCCGGCCCGACCGCCATCCGGTACTGCACGTCGATGCGCCGGGCGACCTCCTCGGCTGCGTCGGCGTGCTCCCAGGCCTCGCGCAGGGAACCCTGGACGAAGGCGAGCTGGGCCAGCAGTGCCATCGAGTTGATCTCGAAGAGCGGCACGCCGGCGGTGCGGGCGGAGCTGGTGGCAGCCCACAGGTAGCGGTCGGCGTGGTCGAGACGGCCGGTCCACAGCAGTCCGGCGCCCTTGCAGTTGAGCATCATCGCCCGGTACTGCGGGAGCACCGGCATCTGCTCGAAACTGAGCCGGGAGAGCTGATCGAGCAGGCTGGTGCCGGCGTCGACGAGCTGGTTCATGTCGCCGCGCCAGCGCAGCACGGTGGTGGCGCGCAGCACCGCGAGGGCGGCGCCGATCTCCATCCGGGTCGTGCCGTCCCGGTCGGCGAGCAGGGCTTCGACGGTGGCCACGTTGCGGGGCATCGCCGCGTGGTCGCCGTGGGCGTAGACGAGGATCGCCTCGCAGACGGCCAGCTCGGCCGAGGTGGCGAACCGCTCGGGCGGGATGCGCTGGAGCACCTCGACGAACTGGGGACGGTCGGCCGAGGTGAACAGGGGCAGGCCGCGGCGGACGACGTACCGGGCGAGGAGGTCCCAATCGCCGGCGTCGGCGGCGTGAGTGATCGCGGACAGGGCGCTGCCGTCGCGTTCGTGCCAGGCGGCCGCGACTCGGTGCAGCCGGGCCGGTTCGCCGGGCCAGCGCCGGGCGACCCGGCGGCGCAGGGCGGCCCGGAACAGCGGGTGGTAGCGGAACCACCGGCCGGTACCGGCACGTTCGACGAACAGGTTGTGCCGGGCCAGCTGCTCCAGGGTCTGCTGGCCGCCGCTCTCGCCGGTGAGCGCGTCGGCGAGCCCGGCGCAGACCCGGTTCGGGATGCTCGTACGCAACAGGAACTGGCGTACCCGGTCGTCCTGGCCGGGCAGCACCTCCCGGATCAGGTACTGGTCGAGGGCCTCCTCGGCGGCGACCGGGTCGGGGGTGTCGAGCAGCAGCCGCAGCCCGGCGGGCCAGCCCTCGGTCCGGCGGACCATCTCGGCCAGCGGTTTCGGGCCCAGAGTGCGGCCCCGGGCGAGGGTCAGCAGGCCCGCCTCGTCGAGCTGGAATCCCAGGTCGCCGGGCCGGATCTCGACGAGGCCACCACTGACCCGGAACCGGTGCAGCGGCAGGTCCGGTTCCCGGCGGGTGACCAGGACGAACCGCAGCCGGTCGGCGTGCCGGCGCAGCACCTCGGCGAGGATGTCGAGGACCCGCGCGTCGGTGACCGCCTGGAGGTCGTCGATGATCACGACGACCGGCCCGGCCAGCGCGGCCACGGCGGTGCGCAGGGCGTCGGCGGGCGGGCCGTCCGGCGGGACCGGCACGGCGCCGGTGGCGCGCAGGGCCGTGAGAAGGTCCGCCCAGAACCGGCACGGGTCGTTGTGCTGTGCGTCCACGGTGAGCCAGGCGACCGGCCCGCCCTTGGACCGCGCCGCCGCCCAGGACGCGGCCAGGGTCGTCTTGCCCCAGCCGGGTCCGGCGCAGATCAGTGTCACCGCCCGCTGCACGCCGGTGTCCAGCAGCCCGATCAGCCGCGGACGTGGCGCCACCCCGGACGACAGCCGCGGTGGGACGGTGTGTTCCATGGGTATCGGCGCCGTCACGCGGCTGTCCGCCTGTTCTGTCATGTGTGCCCCCTAGACCCCAGCCCCGCGGGCATGCCGGACGGTCACCGCTCGCGAATGCGGTGACCGGATGTGATCGACGATCTTCCTTGCCCCCGGCTCACCGAATCACAGCGCGCACACGAGCGGCAACCATCGGTATTCGCACGCAGCGCGCAACAAGGCCGTTTTCCCAGCGTGCAAGTTGCAGGCACGCGGCAGGGTTCATCCGCTGCGGATGAGGGCCGGCCCGCGGACGGATCACTCGGCAGGGATGACGCGGCCGTACCACCAGGGGCGGGATCCTGGATCTGCCGTGACCCGACAGCGCTGGAGGAGGCACACCATGCCCGCTACGACACCACCGGCGCCGACGGAACTGGCAGCGAAATACGGGCAGGCACTCCTGGAGATCAGCCGCCTGCGGCGCGAGCGCAACACCCTGGCCCGGCGGATCGACGCCGAGGGCATGCTGCGGCCGTGGCAGGTCGAGCTGCTCAAGCTCCAGCAGCACCTGGAAGCGCAGAACCTCCGCATGATCGTGCTGTTCGAGGGGCGGGACGCGTCCGGCAAGGGCGGCGCCATCCGGCGGGTCGCCCGCTACATGAACGCGCGGCACTGCCGGGTCGTCGCGCTCGGCCGGCCGACCGCCGAGCAGCGGTCCCAGTGGTACTTCCAGCGGTACGTCGCCGAATTCCCGACCGGCGGCGAACTCGTCCTGTTCGACCGGAGCTGGTACAACCGCGCGATGGTGGAACGGGTCTTCGACTTCTGCACGGCCCGGGAATACAGCGACTTCCTGCTCGGTGTGACCGGCTTCGAGAAGGACCTGACCCGGCAGGGGACGATCCTGGTCAAGCTCTACTTCAGCGTGACCAGGCAGGAACAGGCCCGGCGGTTCGAACGGCGCCGCACCGATCCGCTGCGCCAGTGGAAGCTCAGCGAGATCGATCTGCAGGCACAGGATCGATGGGACGACTTCACGACCTTCAAATACGAGATGCTCCGGCGTACGGACACCCGTCCCGCCCCGTGGGTGATCGTCCGGTCGAACGACAAGCAGCTGGCCCGGCTCAACGCGATGAAGGTCATCCTCGGGGCGGTCGACTACAAGGACCGCTCGGTCGATCTGGACTTCACCCCCGACCCGCGGATCGTCGTGACCGGCGCCGAGGAGGTGGCCCTGATGCAGGCCGAGCGGCGGCGCACCGGCCGGTTCACCGGGTAGACCACGCGGACCACAGGCGGGCGTAACGTCCACCGGCCGCCACCAGCTCGCCGTGCGGCCCGCTCTCCACGATCTCGCCGTCCTCCATCACGATGATCCGGTCGGCGGCCGCCGCCTGGGTCAGCCGGTGGGCCACCACCAGCGCGGTCCGGCCGGTCAGTGCCGCCGAAGCGGCGAACTCCAGATCCCGGGCGCCGGCGCTGCCCGCCTCGGCGGTGGCCTCGTCGAGCACCACCACCGGCGGATCCATCAGCAGCACCCGGGCCAGGGCCAGCTGCTGAGCCTGCGCCGCGGTCAGGGCGTGACCGCCGTCGCCGACCACCGTGTCCAGTCCGCCGGGCAGACTCCGGGCCCAGCCGAGCGCCCCCACCCCCGCCAGCGCCGCGGTCAGATCCTCGTCGGACGCGGACGGGCGGGCCAGGCGCAGGTCCTCGCACAGCGGGCCGGCGAACACGTGCGTCTCCTGGCTGACGATGGCGATCGTGTGGGCCGGCAGGTCGGTGACCGGGACGCCGCCGAGCGTGACCTCGCCCTTGGCGGGGCGCAGAATGCCGGCCGCCAGCGAGGCGGCGGTCGTCTTGCCCGCGCCCGTCGAGCCGACCAGCGCCACCAGCTCGCCCGGCTCGACACGCAGACTCACACCCCGCAGCACGGGCGGGCCGTCGTCGTACCCGAAGGTGACGTCGTCCAGCACCAGGTCGCGGCCGGACGGCTCGGAGCCGGAACCACGGCGCTCGACGGGCATACCGAGGACGCCGACGAGACGGGCCAGGCTGGCACCCGCGTCCTGCGCCTTGTCGAACGTGACCATCAGCAGGATCACCGGGAGGAACAGGCGGTGCAGCAGCAGGGCGGTGGCCGAGACCTCGCCGACGGTCGCCGTACCCGCGCGGACCAGCAGGAAGCCGACGATCAGCACCGCGGCGAGACCGGCCAGCTCGGCACGGTTGATCCGGCCGACGAAACGGGTGTAGAAGGAGAACACGTACATCGAGATGTCCCGGGCGCGAGCCGACGCCTCGGCGATACCGTCGAGCCGCCGGTCCTCGAGGCGGTAGGCGTGGACCGTCCGCAAGCCCTGCATGCTCTCGACGAGCTGCTGGGACCGGTCGGCGACGGCGATCCGCTCGGCGGCGTAGGACGGCGCCGCCCGCGGAAGGTACCAGCGCAGCGCCAGCACGTAGAGCGGCAGCGCGATCGCACCGGCAAGGCCGAGACGCCAGTCGATGCCGATGATCGTGACCAGACTGATGGCGGCCAGCAGCAACGCCGACACCATGCCGGGCAACACGTCGGAGACGGCCCGGTCGATCGCGGTGATGTCGGCACTCACCCGGGACAGCAGGTCGCCGCGGCCGACCCGGTCGAGGATCTGCGCCGGCAGCCGCAGTGCCGTGTCGACGGTGCGTTCGCGCAGGTCGGCGAGGATCCGTGAACCCAGCCGGCGGGTCAGGTGGCCGGCCAGCCCGGTCGCGGGGCCGCCGAGCAGCGCGGCCAGCACGATGGTCACGGCGACCGGGACGATCGCGGCGGTGTCACCACCGGCCCGGACCCGGTCGACGAGCAGGCCCAGAGCATAGGCGGGAACGATCGCGGCGACCGCCGCCAGCAGCCCGGCGAGCAGGGTCAGCGCGGTGTCACCGGGGCGGGTGCGCAGCTCGGCGCCGAGCCAGGCACGGCTCTCCCGCGAACCGGCGACCGGCAGGAACGGCGCGGTCACCGCAGCACCGCCCGGCGGCAGGTGTCATCGCCGTCGACCAGCGAGCCGGCAACCGGCAGGAACGGCGCGGTCACCGCAGCACCGCCCGGCGGCAGGTGTCATCGCCGTCGACCAGCGAGCCGGCGACCGGCAGGAACGGCGCGGTCATCGCAGCACCGCCCGGCGGTAGGTGTCGTCGCCGTCGACCAGCGAGGCGTGCGTGCCCTCGGCGGAGACCGCGCCGTCGGTGAGGACGACGACCCGGTCGGCGGCGGCGAGCAGGGCCGGGCTGGTGGTGATGACGAGCGTGCCGAACCCCGATCCCGGACCGTGCCGCAGAGCCCGGAGACCGTCGGCGATGGCCTGCTCGGTGACGGCGTCGACAGCGGTCGTCGGATCGTGCAGGACCAGCAGCGGCGGCCGGGCGTGCAGCGCCCGGGCCAGGGCGACCCGCTGGCGCTGGCCGCCGGAGAGATTGGTGCCGCGTTCGGTGATCAGGGTGCCGAGACCTTCCGGATGCAGGCGGGCCACCTCGTCGGCGGCAGCCGCGCGCAGCACACCGGACAGATGCTCGCCGGAGGAGTCGTGGACGGCGATGTTGGTGGCGAGAGTGCCGGTGAACAGATCGGTGTGGTGCGGCTCGACATGCAGCAGCCGCCGGGCCCGGGCGCGGTCCACGGCGTCGAGCCGCTCGCCGCCGAGCAGGATGTCGCCGTCGTAGCCGTCCGGCACCGCGAGGAGCCGGACCAGCGCCTCGGCGTCGCCGGGCCGGTGCGCGACCACGCCGAGCAACTCGTCCGGGCGCAGGTGCAGGTCAAGGCCGGTGAGCGGGCCGTGCGTCACCCCGGTCAGGCGCAGGTCGCACCGCTGCTCGGACGGATCCGCGGCACCGTCGGGCAGGATCAGGCCCGCGGTGGTCACCGAGGCGACCCGGTCGGCCGCCGCCCGGGCCGCGGCCGTCCAACTGGGTACGACAGCGAGCGTCCCGAACGGTTCGATGAGGAACTGGGCGGAGCCGATCACGGTGATGAACTGGCCGACGGTGATCCGGCCGGTCAGCGCGAACCAGCCGGCGACGATCGCGATGCCCCCGGCCAGCAGCGTGCTCAGGGTGGTGGAGGCGCTCAGATACGCGTTCTGGGTTCGGGAGGCCCGGACCGTCGCGGTCAGGGACTGACGACTGACCACCCGGTAGCGTTCCGCGGCGGCGTCCTGGGCACCGAGCCCCCGCAGCGGTCGCAGGCCGGTGACCAGGTCGGTGGCCAGCGACGTCGCCCGGCCCGCCTGATCCTGCTGGTCCCGGACGCGCCGAGCGATCACCGGCGCGGTCAGGTTGAGCACCGCCAGCACGATCGGTGTGGCGATCAGCACGGTCAGGCCGAGCGGCGCCGAGATCAGCAGCAGGGTGACCGCGCTGACGACGACCGCGACCAGGGAACTGGTGACCCGCGGGATGTGATCCAGCAGGTAGGACGTGTACTCGGCGTCCGACGTGGAGACCGTCAGCAGATCACCGGCGTGCCGGTCGGTCCGCACCCCGCGCGGGTGCAGGATCCGAGCGGCGATCTCGACACGCAGCCGATGGCTCTCCTCGACGATGGCGCGCTGCAGACGCCGCGCGGCAAAGCGGTAGCTCACCACGTGAACGAGATAGACCAGACCGAGGACAGCGGTCCAGGCCAGGAGGGCGATCACGTCACCGGTGGCGACGGCGCGGTCGACGATCACCCCGATCATGATGGGTACGAACGCCGCGCTCAGTTGATAGATGCCGGAGAGCGCTGTCCCGGTCCACAGCAGCCTTCCGTTGCGTCGGACCGCTCTGAGCAGCACCGCCGTCCCGGGATGATCATGCAACGTCACCACTCCGATGTTAGGTTAGGCACCCCTTACCTCACGAGGCGGAGTTCCCCTCAATCCCCACCGCACGTCCCCACACCACCCGTCCCACACCACCCGCTCCCGCGCCACCCGCTCCCGGCCCGCACCACCTAGGTCCGCCACCTCGTCCTCGCCGCCTGCCTCGGCCCACCCTCTTCGCCACCCGCTCCCGGCCTGCACCACCTAGGTCCGCCCACCTCGTCCTCGCCGCCTGCCTCGGCCCACCCTCTTCGCCACCCGCCTCGGCATAACTGCCTCCTTACCGCCCGACTCACCCCTCCTCTCCCGTCGCCGGCCGCCTTCTCGCACCGCCCCGGGCCGCCCGCCTCTCGCACCGCCTCAGGCCGCCCGCCTTCTCGCACCGCCTCAGGCCGCCCGCCTCTCGCACCACCCCAGGCCGCCCGCCTTCTCGCACCACCCCAGGCCGCCCGCCTTCTCGCACCACCCCAGGCCGCCCGCCTTCTCGCACCACCCCAGGCCGCCGGCCTCTCGCGCCGCCCCGGCCGGGCCGCGCTCCGTTGCCCAAGCCTCACCCGACTACCGCCCGCGGACCCGGCCGCCCTTCCGCCACGCCAGGCCTGCTTCCGCCACCCCAGGCCCGTCGCCCTTCGCTCTTAGCAGGCGCCCGAACCCAACAATGTGGTCGTGAATGGGACCCCTATCGAGGTTGTCGACTACGACCCGGCATGGCCCGGCATGGCAGCGGAGGCGATCGCCGAGCTCTGGACCGTCCTCCATGGCGTGGTGTCGGCGATCGAGCACATCGGCTCGACCGCCGTGCCCGGACTGGCGGCAAAACCGACGATCGACCTGATGGCGGCAGCCGCCGATCTCGCCGAAGTCGAAGGCCGCGAGGGCTCGCTGGCCGACCACGGCTATCGGCGACACTCCAACGCGATGACGGACCGGCTCCTTTACGTCCGTTTTGCCGGTCGGCGACGCACCCACATCCTGCACATGGTCGCCGCGGACACCTGGCCAACCCGCAACCAGCGCATCCTGCGTGATTATCTGCGGGCACACCCAGCCGAGGCCGAACGCTATGCCCGGCTGAAACGGGACGTGGCCGACGCCGGCACGCACCCCGCCGATTACGCACGGGCCAAGACCGCGCTCATCCAGGAGCTGACCGACCGGGCCCGGGCCGCACGTGGTCTGCCCTCCGTGCCCGTGTGGGAGAAGTAGAGGCCCCGAGCTGGGTATGCACCACGTTTATACATGGTGTGTATAGTAGCCGCATGTCAGTCACCTTCGCACTCCTGGGTCTGTTGGAGAACGGGCCACGACACGGTTATGACCTCAAGCGCACCTACGACGACACCTTCGGGCGTGACCGGGCGCTGCACTATGGGCAGGTCTACTCGACGATGGCCAGGTTGCTGAAAAACGGACTCGTCGAGGTCGAGTCGGAGCCGGGCGACGGCCCCGACCGCAAGCGCTACGCGATCACCGATGCCGGGATCACCGACGTGGCGGAGTGGATCGGCCGACCAGAGAAGCCGGAGCCCTATCTCCAGAGCACCCTTTATACCAAGGTCGTGCTGGCCCTGATGACCGGGCGCGACGCCAACGACGTGCTCGACGCCCAGCGTGCCGAGCATCTGCGGCTGATGCGCGAGCTCACCCGCCGTAAGAACGACGGCGACCTCGCAGACGAGCTGATCTGCGACCACGCTCTGTTCCACCTGGAGGCCGATCTGCGCTGGCTGGAGCTGACCGCCGCCCGCCTGGACCGCCTGGCCGCCCGCATCCGTCCGTGACCTCTCAGGGAGTCTCCCCGATGACCGATCAACCGCTGCTGGCCGCCGAGGGCCTGTCCCTCAACTTCGGCGAGACCAAGGCGCTCGACGACGCCTCCCTGCACATCTGGGCGGGTGAGGTGGTCGCGCTGATGGGCCCGTCCGGCTCCGGCAAGTCGACCCTGCTGCACTGCCTGGCCGGCATCCTCCAGCCCGCCGCCGGCCGGGTGTCCTACGACGGCCGCGACCTGACCGCGATGTCCGACAGCGAGCGCAGCGCTCTGCGGCGCGGCGAGTTCGGGTTCGTCTTCCAGTTCGGTCAGCTCGTTCCGGAGCTGACCTGTGTGGAGAATGTGGCGTTGCCCCTGCGGCTGTCCGGCGTCGGCCGGCGGGAGGCGCACCGCACCGCCACCGGCTGGCTGGAGCGGCTCGAGGTCGGCGAGGTCGCCACCAAGCGGCCCGGTCAGGTGTCCGGCGGTCAGGGCCAGCGGGTCGCGGTGGCCCGCGCGCTGGTCAGCAGGCCGCGCGTGGTGTTCGCCGACGAGCCGACCGGCGCCCTCGACTCGCTCAATGGTGAGCTGGTGATGAAACTGTTCATCGCGGCAGCCCGCGAGACCGGTGCCGCGGTCGTGCTGGTCACCCACGAGGCACGGGTCGCGGCATACTCCGACCGCGAGGCCGTCGTCCGTGACGGCCGGGTCCGCGAGCAGGAGCACGCCCGATGACGGGCCGCGGCCGTCTGCGCCGGTGGATCTTCGAGCTGGGGCTCGGGGCGCGGATGAGCGTCGCCGGCGGCCGGGCCGGCTGGGCGCGGCTCGCGTTGATCGCCGCCGGTACGGGTGTCGGTGTCGCTCTGCTGCTGTGCCTGGCCGCGCTGCCGTCCGCGCTGGAGGCGAGCGGGGCACGCAAGGAGGCCCGCACCGAGGCACTCGGCAGTGAGCGAGACCTGGCGCGCGGCGACGATACGATGCTGATCGGCATCGCGACGACCACCTTCCGTGACGACGCGATCCACGGCCGGATGCTTCAGCCGGAGGGCTCGCGGCCGCCGATCCCGCCGGGCGTCACCACTCTGCCCGGCCCCGGCGAGATGCTGGTCTCCCCCGCCCTCCAGCGGCTGATCGACAGTAATCCGGTGCTCGCCCAGCGGTGGGACGCGCGGGTCGTCGGCACGATCGGCGACGAGGGCCTGACCGGTCCCGCCGATCTGGCCTTCTATCTGGGCGCCGACACCCTCACTGAGGACAGCGGCTATCGGATCGACGCGTTCGGCTACCGCTATGCCGAGGAAGGCGTCTCCCCGATGATGGTGCTGCTCACCGCCGTCGGCATGGTCGTGCTGCTGACGCCGGTCATCGTGTTCATGGCCAGCGCCGTCCGGTTCGGCGGCGAGGCCCGTGACAAGCGGCTCGCGGCGTTACGGCTGGTCGGGTCGGATGCCGGCATGACCCGGCGGATCGCCGCCGGCGAAACCCTTGCCGGGGCTGTCCTGGGGCTGTTGGTGGGCGCGGTCCTCGCGTTCAGCGCGGCGTTGCTGGCCAGCAGATATGCGACGGGCCCCTTCAGCTTCTACCTGTCCGACATGCGCCCGGTCCCGGTGCTGGTCGTGCTCGTCGCGGCGGGTGTCCCGGCCGTGGCTGTCCTGGTCACCCTGTCGGCGATGCGCAGGGTCGTCGTGGAGCCGCTCGGCGTGGTCCGGCTCAGCCCGACGGTCCGGCGGCGGCTGTGGTGGCGGCTCATCCTGCCGGTCGCCGGGATCTGGCTGCTGTGGCCCCTCAAGGACGGTCTCGATGCCGAGCCGGGTTCGGGGTCGATCGAGATCCGGGCGGCCACGGGGGTCGCCCTGCTGCTCATCGGCGTCGCTCTGCTGCTGCCGTGGCTGGTCGACGCGGTCGTGCGCCGTCTCGGTGGTGGCGGCGTCGCCTGGGAGCTGGCCGTGCGCCGGTTGCAGCTCGACAGCGGCACAGCGGTGCGCGCGGTGTCCGGCATCGCCGTCTCAGTGGCCGGGGTGATCGCCGTCCAAGGCCTGGTCAGCGGGATCGAAACACAGGTCAGTGGCGCAGACACCGCGTCGTCGGGGCAGGTCCGCCATCAGGTCATGCCTAAGACGGAGCTCACCACCAGCACATGGACGACCGCGCTGCGCGAGACACCCGGCGTGCGGTCCGTCGAGCTCGTGCGCATCGTTGCCGCAACCCACGATGGTGCACCGGTCCTGATTCGGATCGGGAGTTGCTGGGCGCTGGCCACCTACGCCGCCATGCCCAGCTGCGCCGACGGTGACGCCTTCGCCATCAACACGGCGAGCAGCGGGCCTTTCGCCATCGAGGGCGGCCGGTCGTGGACGCCCCCGTCGTCGACCCGTGACGTGACCCCTGTCGACGCTCTGCTGGACTCCGGCCCCCTGTTGCTGGTCACCCCCGCTGCAGCCGGCGACGCGTTCCCGGCCGGTGAGTCGCGCTACACGCTGACTCTCGACAGCGGATCCCCGGACGCACAGGAGCAGCTACGCAATGCTGCTGCCCGCTTGGATCCGCAGGCGCTGATCGCCAGTCCGGGCAACGAGGCCGTCGCCGACGCGCTGCGGAGCACCCGACAGGGTCTGCTGGCCGGCACGATTGCGATGCTCGTACTGATCGGGGCGAGCATGGTGGTCAACGTGGCCGAGCAGATGCGGGAGCGACGCAGGGTCCTGGCGGTGCTCGTCGCCTTCGGGACAAGGCGGCGAACCCTGTCCGGTTCGGTGCTCCTCCAGGCCGCGGTGCCGGTGCTGCTCGGCATGACGTTGGCGATCGGTTTCGGCAGTGGCCTGTCATCGATCCTGATGGCGGCGGTGGAGGCGCCGATCACGGTGGACTGGTTCGGCATCGGCACGACGTCGGGAATGGCCGCGTTGGTGGTCCTCGGAACGACCGCGGCGGCACTACCGACCTTGATGCGCCTGACCCGACCAGGAAACCTCCGTAGCGAGTAGGGCGCCAACGACCCACCCGCCCGAAGCCTGGCGTTCACTGGACCGGAGCAGCTCCGATCCGCGCCGAAGGCCAGGATGCCGGGCAGGCCTCCTCCGGCACCCGAACCACTGCCGCGGGTCCCGCAGCAAAAGCACTCAAGACGGCCCACACGAATCCGGCTTCCCCCGGGCGATCGGGGGAGGCCTGAGGCGGCCCGGGTGACCCAGGCACTCCGGACGGCCCCGGCGGTCCGGCGGCCCCGGCGGCCCAGCGGCCCGGCGGCCCGGCGGCCCGGCGGCCCAGCGGCCCAGCGGCCCAGCGGCCCAGCGGCCCAGCGGCCCAGCGGCCCAGCGGCCCAGCGGCCCAGCGGCCCAGCGGCCCAGCGGCCCAGCGGCCCGGGCGGCCCAGCAGCCCAGCGGCCCGGGCGGCCCAGCAGCCCAGCGGCCCGGGCGGCCCAGCGGCCCAGCGGTCCGGGCGGCCCGGTGGTCCGGGCGGTCCGGCAGCGGGCGGGTTGGTCCTGGATGGAAGCGAGTTTGAGACCTCGGCCCGAGGGAGCCGAGGTCTCGGATGCTCGCCGGGTCGGCCGGTTCAAACGTGGGCCGCAGCCTCTGCCCGGACGGAGGCTTCGACCGAAACCTGGTCCTCGGCCGAAACCTGGTCCTCGGCCGAAACCTGGTCCTTGACCGAAACGTGGTCCTCGACCGGAAGCTGGTGCTCGGGACGGGTCTCGGCGGCGGCCTGGCGGTGGGTAGCCAGGTAGCGGGCGTTCCAGGCGATCAGCAGGGCGAACGTGACCACGGTCAGTGCGGTGGAGACGCCGACCATGATCTCGATCGGGAGGAGGTAGACCAGTACGGCGCGGGCCGCTGCCTCGATCAGCAGGCCGCCGCCCCAGACGAGCGAGGCCAGACGGTGGCCCCGCCGGACATCGGGGTTGGTGGCGTAGGCCTCGGCCAACTCGGTGGCCTTGCCCGGCATGAAACTCTGCTGGGCGGCCAGCGTGAGAGGTCGACTGCCGTGCAGTGCGGTAACCAGGAATGCCAGACCGATCGCGGTGGCCATCGCCGAGTGCTTGATGATCAGGAATCTCGGGTCGCCGGTCAGGAGGGTGAAGAGCAGTCCGACACCGAAGACGGCGGCCATGACCATGGAGAACGGGCTCAGGGTGCGGCTACGCACGGCTACCCACGCCATCCGTAGTGCCGCGCCCACGGTGCCGGCCAGCAGTGCCGCGCTGTCGGAGGCGCCTACGGCGTGCAACCCGTAGTAGGTGATCAGCGGCAGTCCCAGGTCCCAGACCAGTCCACGGATCATCTCGGCGAGTCCGTTGGTGTGCGTCCCGTTGTGCTGCATCACAGTCCCCCATCGATGGTGGCCGGCCGTTCGGCGGCGATGCATTCATGCTCCCGTTCCGGGCCCTGCCGCCGGGACGACCGAGCCGTTGAGCCCGGTTGTCCATCGACCGGTGGACAGCTACGCGACGCATCACAACGCAAGACATGGGTCGACACGGTTTGCGCACTCGCAGATCACGGAAGGCGGTGACACTCTGCTGCCTGTTCGCGACGCTCGAGCATTGCAAGGGCCCGGGTTCGCATCAGGCTCCAGCCATGGACGGGGACGGAAAGAGACGGGTCGCGACGAGACAGAAAAGAGACGTGTCGGGACAGGAAAGGACAAAACTGGATTGGGCTGGCCGGGGCCGGACGAGACGGGACGGGACGGGACGAGAGGGGGACGGGACGGACGGAAAAAGGCGGGCCGGCACAGCGAGGGAAAGACATAGAACGGGACGGAACATAACGGGACGGCACAGAACGGGACGGCACAGAACGGGACGGCACAGAACGGGACGGCACAGAACGGGACGACGCGAAAAAGGGACGGGACGGGGTGGGACCGGGTGGGACGAGGGTCGGTCAGGGGCGCAAGGCCAGCGAAGTGTCGGTGACCACCTGGTTTCGGCCCTGCTTCTTTGCCGCGTACAACGCATGGTCGGCACGCCGCAGCAGATCCTCGACGCCTGCGCCGGGGGCCAGTTCGGCGACGCCGGCGCTGAACGTGGCTCGCAGCGGGCCACGCGGGGTGGCGATCATCGCCTCGGCGCAGCAGCGACGCCACTGTTCGGCCAGGGCCGCGGCCGCGTGAGCCGAAACGCCGGGCAGGATGACGGCGAACTCCTCGCCTCCGTAGCGGGCCACCGTTCCGGTGTCGCCCACCGCGGCGGTGATCTCCTGCGCCATCCGGATCAGCACCTCGTCACCGACCGCATGCCCGTGGGTGTCGTTGACGGCCTTGAAATGGTCGACGTCGAGCATCACCGCGGCGAGCGGCCGGCCTTCGGCGTCGGCCGTGACGGCCAGCTCGTGCAGCGCCGCCGTCAGGTGGCGGCGGTTGTAGACCCCGGTCAGCCCGTCGCGGACGGCCTGGTCGGTGAGTTCGGCGCGGAGTCGTTCCAGCTCGGTGACGTCGCGGACCACGACGACGGCGCCGGGGGTGCTGCCGTCGGCGGTGCGCATGCGGACCACCCGCACGTCGTAGACGGTTCCGTCGGCGGTGGAGAGGGTCTGCTGGTCGCTGCCGCCGGCGAAGGCCGCCGTCAGTTCGGGGCCGACCACCTCGAACCACATCCGGCCCAGCAGGGTGCCGGCCGGTACGTGGCCGAGTTCGGCGAGCATCGCGGCACCGACCGGGTTGACGTCGATGACACGGCCGTCCGGGTCGAGCACCATCACGGCGTCGCTGAGGGCGGCGATCACCTGGTCGTACGCCACCGGCATCCGTCGTGCCGTGGTGCCGGACCGTTCCGCCCACCACCACACCGTGGCTGTGACCAGGAACAGGACCGGGGTCAGGTCGACCTGGCGGTCGCTGAGATCGGCGAAGATCGTCAGCGCGTTGCCGATCAGCGGGGCGAGCGCACCGGCCAGGAAGAGCACGAAGACCCGCCGGTGCCCGCGGACCGCCCGGCGCATCGAGGCCACCGACATCAGGGTGCCTACGCCGATCAGCGCGTAGCAGTAGGCGGTGTGGGTCCAGTACAGCGGTCCGGGCGCGACGGTCACGCCACCGTCGGGATACGCGGTGACGGACGTGAGGAACCGATGGTGCCAGGGGTCGGTGATCACCGCCGCCGTCATCAGCACCGGATGTACCAGCAGCAGGGCACGCCAGCGGCGCAGCTGGTCGAGGCGCCCGGTGAAGACGATGGTGTGCCACAGGAACCCGGCGACGACGACGGCGACGCCCGGGAACATCACGTAGGTCGCGGCGGTCGCCACCGGCAGCGAGGTGGTGCCGACGGCGACGGCCTGGGCGAGCGACCACAGCGCGGCCCCGCCGGTGATCAGCGCCAGTGAGGAGGCCAGCGGCGCCCGGTGCCGACGACGCCGGCACAGCACCGCGTACGTCGCCGCGACCAGCGTCGCCGCGACGTACACCGTGACCAGGGCCGCTCGCATCCGTTCTCCTTCGCTCCGAGGCTGTGCATCGGCGGGCCGGAAACCGAGTTGAGAGAAACGCCGCCGCGACGTAGATGTTGACCGAGGTCGGCACGGGGGTGACAGGACGATCTTCGCCTGCCGGCGATGCGATGCGGTACGGCCACCGGACGCCGGGGACGGCGAGCGGCTGTGGTCGAGGAAGGCCGGGACCGCGGAACCGAAACGGCTGGTGCCGGCCGGGACCAGGCGGCCGAAGGCCGGGACCGCGGAACCGAAACGGCTGGTGCCGGCTGGGACCAGGCGGCCGAAGGCCGGGACCGCGGAACCGAAACGGCTGGTGCCGGCCGGGACCGGGCGGCCGGAGCCGGACGGCGACAGCGCCCTGGTTCCACAGCCTCAGGCGACCATGGCCGCGGGCCGGTGGATGCGCTGGGTGAGGGCGTCGGCGGTCATCGGCCGGGCCAGGTGGTATCCCTGGGCCAGGTCGCAGCCGAGTTCGTGGAGCGCCGAGAGTGTGTCGGCGTCCTCGATGCCCTCGGCGACGACGGCGAGGCCGAGGTTGTGGCCGAGTTCGACGGTGGAGGCGACCAGGGCGTGACTGCCGGTGTCGGTGACCAGGTCCTTGATGAACGAGCGGTCGATCTTGAGTTCGTCGAGCGGCAGCAGGCGCAGGTAGGTCATCGACGAGTAGCCGGTGCCGTAGTCGTCGATGGAGGTCTTCACGCCGAGACTGCGTAGCCGGTGCAAAGCCTCGATGGCGGTGTTCGGGTCGGTCATGATGCTGTGCTCGGTGACCTCGATGCACAGCTGCTCCCCGGGGACCCGGGCCTGCTGGAGCAGGGAGGCGACCAGGTTGGGGAAGGCCGGGTCGAGCAGTGAGCGGGTGGAGATGTTCACCGCCACGGGCACCCGGTGGCCGAGGTCGAGCCAGGTCCGGACCTGGGTGAGCGCCTCGGTCAGCACCTGGTGGGTGAACCGGTGGATGAGCGTGGTCGCCTCCAGGACGGGGATGAACGTGCCGGGCGAGATGGGCCCCTTGGTGGGGTGCTGCCAGCGGGCCAGCGCCTCCACGCCGGCCAGTTCGCCCGTACCAATGTCGATCTTGGGTTGGTAGTTGAGGGTTATCTCGTCGCCGGTGTCCAGGGCGCGCCGCAGGTCGCCGAGCAGGGTGAGCCTGGCGTTGCTGTCGCCGGTGCCGGTGTTGCTGAAGCGGCGGAAGCCGAGGCGCTGTTCCTTGGCCAGGTTCATCGCGGTGTCGGCGTGCTGGAGCACGGTGGGGACGTCCTCGCCCGGCCCGGCGGTGGCGGCGCCGACGCTGACCTCCAGGTCGATGGTCACGTCGTCGATGACGAACGGGTCCTCGAAGGCCTCGGTGACCCGGGCGGCGATGGTCTCGCCGATGGTGGGGTCGGTGTCGCGCAGCAGGACGGCGAACTCGTCGGCGCCGAGCCGGGCGACGAAGTCGTTCTCGCGCACGGCCTTCTGCAGGCGCCGGCCGGCGCGGATGAGCAGCAGGTCGCCGATCTGGTGCCCGAGCTGGTCGTTGACGTCCCGGAAGCCGTCGAGGTTGACCACGAGCACGGTGGGCCGCCCGAGCCGGGCCCGGCCCGGGCGGCGGCGGTGACCGGACTCGTCGGCCAGCGCCTGGGCGGCCCGGCGGGCGAAGGCGGTGCGGTTGGGCAGGCGGGTCAGCGGGTCGGTGATCGCCATGTCCTCGACCTGCCGCCGGTGGGACCGGTTGGACCAGCCGAAGAGCACGAGCGCGATCAGGCTGACCGTGAAGGTCAGCAGGCTGCCCAGCAGCAGGCTCTGCGACTCGGCCTCCCCCGCGGCCTGCTGGTCGGCGTGCAGGGCCAGGTGATGCCGTTGCTCGTCGAGCACCACGTTCATGATCTCCATGGCGATCGGCTCGATCACCTTCTCCAGGCGCTCCTCAGCGCCCTCGGCGTCACCCTGGTCGAGCAGTTTCAGGTAGGCGAGGATCTGCGGGCGCAGGCCCTGGTGTTCCCGGACGATCTCGGCGGTGAGCAGTGGGTCCTCGCTGTCGATCGCGGCCATCTCGATCATCGCCTGCTGGGTCTGCGCGTAGACGCTCAGCAGCTGGCGGCGTTCCTCACCGTCGGGTTCGCGCATCGAGGCCTGGATCAGGGCCATCTCCCAGGCGACCAGGTAGGCGGTCCGCTGGTAGGCGTCGGTGTTGGCGCTGTCGGAGGCGAGCTGCGAGACGATCTCGGCCTGCTCACGGCTGCCCAGCACGGCGAAGCCGGACAGGCCTGCCAGCACGATGCTGAGCAGCCCGACCAGCCAGCGCGACGCCACGCGACCCGAGCCCATGATCACCTTCCAGCGATTCACCTACTCGGCTCACTTCGGCACGGCACCTGTGCGACATGACACACGCTGGGTTGCGGCCGGGGAGCAACCGGGCGGTCACGGGCAGACGGCCGGGCCCTGACCCTCGACGTGCCCGGTCTGCAGCACCTTGTCGACGCAGGAGGCGAACTCGCGGGCCAGGAACGGCTTGCGCAGTACGGCGGTGGCGTGCTCGACAGCGGCGGTGTCGCCCGGGATCAGGTGGCCGCTGATGATGAGCACCGGGATGTCACGGGTCACCTCGGTGGTCCGGATCAGCCGGCAGAGCTCGGTTCCCGACATCCTGGGCATGCTGATGTCGCTGACCACCAGGTCGGGCGGTTGCCGCTGGATCGCCTCCCACGCCTCGGCGCCGTCGGCGGTCGGCACCACGTCGTGCCCGGCGCGGGTCAGCAGGCGCTGCACGACCATCAGGATGTCGTGATCGTCCTCTGCCACCACGATCGCGACCATCCGTCCCACCCTCTCGTTTCGCCCTGTTTCCGTGGCCGGAGGGGCCTGCCTCGGAGGTTCCGGCCACGCGGGCACCCGGCCGGCGGGACACTTCGGGAATGAACCGCGGCACACAGTCGGCAGCGCCGGCCGCGGTGATGGAGATGGCTCCGGGCGGCATGTCCCGCACGGCCGCGGACCGTCTGGCCGCTTTGACGGTACGCGGAGCACGCGCCGCCTGCGCGATGATCCACCTGACCGACGGCGCGAACATGCGGCTGATCGGCGGGCACGCCCTGCCGGCCGGCTTCGAGCCGATGCAGCGCGTCCCGATGATCTTCACGCTGGGCGGTCAGGTGCTGCGCAGCGGCTTCCCGGTGGTGATCGGCGACGTGGACACCGACGACCGGGTACCGGCCGAGGCGCCGGTACGGATCGTCGGGATCCGCTCGTACGCCGGATACCCGATCCGCGACCCGGCCGGAGCGATCGTCGGCGTGTGCGCGGTGATGGACTACCTGCCCCGGCGGTGGCAGCCCGACGAACTGACCGCGGTCGACGACGGCGCGCAGGCGTGCGCCGCGTTCGTTGCCGAGCAGCGGGCCCACCAGGGTGAGCGCGCGCAGCGTCTGTTCCTCAACACCCTGCTCGACAGCCTCGACACCGGGGTCGCCGCCTGTGACGCCGACGGCCGGATGGTGGTGGTCAACCGCTCGCTGCGGGACCGGCTCGGCGTCAGCGAGGTGCACGGTCACGCCGCCGAGTGGGCCGGGACGCTGCCGGTCACCACGCCGGCCGGGGAACCGGTCGCCGCGCGGGAGGGCCCGCTGCTGCGCGCACTGCACGGCGGTGACGTCCGGGACGTCGAACAGGTCCTGCACACCCGGGACGGGCGGCGCCTGATGCGGGTCAACGCCCACCCGATCGCCGACGGGCCGGACCACCGGATCGGGGCGGTGGAGGTCTTCCACGACATCACCGAGGCGCGCCGAGCCGAGGATCTGCAGCAGATGCTGAGCCGGGCCAAGGACGAATACCTCAACCTGGTCGGGCACGAGCTGCGGACCCCGGTGACGATCATCGTGTCGTACCTGGAGCTGCTCGCCGACGCCGGTCCGGACACCCCGGCGGCCGAGCTGCTGCCGCTGATCGAGGCCGTCTGCCGGGGCGGCGAGCGGCTGCGGCGGCTGGTCGAGGCGCTCCTGGAGCTGTCCGCCCTCGACGCCGGCCGGGTGCCGGTCACGATGGAGGAGCTCGACCTGGTCACCGTGGTCGCGAGCGCGGTCCGGGCGGTCGGGGAACGGGCCGCGGGCCGCGGCATCACGGTCACCCGCCACGGACCGGAGCGGATGCCGATGCGCGGTGATCCACGGCGGCTCGCCCAGTTGGCCGGCGCGCTGCTGGACAACGCGATCACCTACACCCCGGACGGCGGCACGGTCGGCGTGACGCTCGCCGAGGCGGCGCTGGCGGTGACCCTGGACGTGGCCGACACCGGCTTCGGGATTCCGGAGCACGAGCGGCCGTACGTCTTCGATCGCTTCTACCGCGGGGCGGTCACCACCGAGCTCGCGATCCCCGGGGCCGGGCTCGGTCTGGCGATCGCGAAACTGATCGCCGAACGTCACCACGGGACCGTGACGATCAGTCCGCGCGGCGCCCGCCCCGGCACGAACGTGCACGTCGAACTGCCCCGGGACCCGTCTCAGCCGGGCAGGGTACGCCCGCGGTAGACCCGCTCGAACAGGGCGTGCAACGGCCGGTCGTACGCCCGCAGCGCCGCCCGGGTGCTGATGTGGTTGTGGACGCCGTCACCGCCCACCGGGCCCCGGCGGTTCACGTCGAAGTAGGTCTGGATCCCCTCGGCGAAGTACTCGTCGACGGTGCTCGCGGCATACGTGTTGAGCCACAGCCCGAGCCGCCGGGCCGCACCGTAGGCGCTGTTCAGCTCACCGGTGAGGGCCGGGTCGATGTGCCGCAGCGACATCAGGTGCAGGGTGTGGCCGAACTCGTGGACGAACACGTTCTCCGCGCCCTCGCCGTCCATCAGGTTGCTCTCGGCCGACACCGACAGCGGGAACGAGTCGGTGGCACCGAACCCGCCCCGGTACCGCTCGTCCAGCTCGGTGCCGAAGCGCTGCCGCACGTCGGGGATCGCGCTCATCCGCTCGCCGCGGGCGACGACGACCAGGCGCACGTTCCGGCGGTCGAGCTCGTGCACCGGCCAGTACGGCTGGGTCCGGAGCAGCGTGCCGAGCTGGTCGCGCATCCGGGCGAGTGTGGCGTCCCGGATGTGGTGGGGACCGAGAACGGGCAGGCCCCAGGCGTCGAGGTACCGGCCGTACCAGCGGGTGTCGAGGCCGTACCGGTCGATCAGGTGCTGTGGGATCGGGCCGGCCGCGGCCGCCGGTGTGACGCCGGCCGCCAGGCCCGCAGCGCCGGCGATGATGAGGCGCCGCCTGTTCATCGTCGACCTCCTATGGCTTGGCTGTGCCGATCAGACGTGACCGGACGCGACCGGGCAGGAGTTTTCGGGAACGGGCTACCCTGTTAGCGTGAACAGTCCTCCGGCCGTTGCCGGCCGCGGACGCGAGGTGTACGCGGGCCGGTCCCGTGAGCAGCGTGAGTCCGAGCGGCGCGACCGGATCGTGGCCGCGGCCGTTCATCTGTTCGCGACCCGCGACTACGACGAGGTGACCGTCGCCGACGTGTGCGGTGCGGCGAAGGTGTCGAAACGCTACTTCTACGACCATTTCACCGACCGCGCCGACCTGCTCTTCCAGGTGCACACCGAGCAGAACTCGTGGTTGCTGGCCGCCCTGGTCGCGGCCGGACCGCCCGCCGGTTCGATCGAGGAGCTGGTCACCCCGGTGATGTCCACGCTGACCCGGTTGTTGCGGGAGCATCCCGAACGGGCGCGGGTGATCTACGTGAACGCTCCGCGCATGGAGGTGCGCCGGCGTGGCCTGCTGCACGAGGAGGCCGTGCTGCTCGGTGATCTGATCCTCCGTTCCGGCGGGACACCCCGGGACCGGCGGCTGTTCGACCGTGCCGTGCTGTGCCTGGTCGCCGGGGTCACCGAGCTGCTCATCGAGTGGGTGGTGCAGGGTTTCACCGAGCCGGCCGGCGAGCTGGCCGATCATCTGACGACGATCGCCGTGTCGATGCTCCAAGGCGTCCCGGTGGAGCCGGGACCGGCCTACCGACCGGCTGTTTCTCACCACGCCCCGGAACGGTGAGGGTCGCCGGTCGAACACCGGATCACGGTTGTCATTGCGCATGATCCGGACAGCGCCGACTCGCATCGCCGCCGAGGCGGGCGCTGCGACTCCGACCGGGCCGGCGGCGGCCATGGTCAGAACCGCGAGGAAACGGCGCATGGGGGAACTCCTAGGAAACGCGGCGGAGACGGTTGAGGACGGTCTGCGCGACGACGACAACGGCGAGAAACGTGCCGCTGATGACCTGCTGCCAATTGCTGTTGAGGTCACCCACCTGGTTGATCATGTTCTGGATGACGCCGAGCAGGAGCACCCCGGCGACGGTTCCGGCGATGCTTCCGGCGCCACCGGTCAGCAGGGTTCCGCCGATCACCACGGCGGCGATGGCGTCCAATTCCATGCCGGCGCCGAGAACGGTGACACCGGACCCCAGTTTGGCGGCGTTGACGGCGCCGGCAAGACCGGCGAGCAACCCCGAAAAGACATAGACCAACACTTTGGTACGGCGTACCGCGACCCCCATCAGAGCTGAGGCGTCCTCACTCCCGCCGATCGCGTACACCGACTGCCCGAACCCGGTCCGGGCGAGCACCAGCATCCCGACGAGCACCAGGACCACGGCGAGCCACACCTGACAGCCGACTCCGAACAGTGAGCCGGTCCCGAGCCGCCCGAAGGCGTCGCTCTCGACCACGTAGGTGGTGGACCCCTCGTCACTGATCGCCCGCATCAGTCCCCGGGCGCCGAGCAGTGCGGCCAGCGTGACGATGAACGGCGCCATCCGTGTGCAGGCGATCAGCACCCCGTTGGCCACGCCGATCGCACCGCACACGGCCAGCGGCACGAGCAGTGCCGTGACCAGGCCGTACTGGGACGCCCAGGCCGCGAGTACCCCGCCGAGAACGTAGAGCGAACCCACCGACAGGTCGATGCCCCCGGTGATGATCACCAGGGTCATGCCGAGCGCGATCAGCATCGGCGGGGCGGCCGCGACCAGGATCGTCCCGGAGTTGTCGAGACTGCGGAAGTCCGGGAACGCGACGAGCGCGACGAGCACGACCGTGACCAGTACGGCGAGCGCGCCCTGCCGCTGGACGACGCCGACGATCCGGTCGGTGCGCTCGCTGCGGCTCACGTCGGCGGCGCTGGTGGCCGGGCTGCCGGTGAGCAGGGCCGGGGTCATCGCGACTTCCTCTCGCGGGCCACATAGACGGCGACGAGGATGATGACGGCCTGCGCCATCTCGGCCGTCGAGGGTCCCAGATCGTGCTTGATCATGGTGGCGATCACGAGTTGCATGAGCATTGCGCCGGCGACAGTGCCGAGGATGCGGACCCTGCCGCCGGTGAGCGGGGTCCCGCCGACGACGACGGCGGTGATCGCGGACAGTTCGATGAGCAGGCCCACCGCGGAGGCGTCGCTGGACTGGATCCGGGCCACCGACAGCAGGCCGGCGATCGAGGCGAGGACCGCGCAGATCACGTAGACGGTGATCAGCACCCGCTTGACCGGCAGGCCGGCCAGCTCGGTGGCGCGGCGGTTGCCGCCCACGGCCAGCAGGCGGCGGCCGAACACGGTGCGACGCAGCACGAACGCGACGATCGCGACCAGGACGGCGGCGATCCACACCAGAACCGGGATGCCGAACAGGTCACCCGACCCGAGGTAGAGCAGGTCGGGGTTACGGATGTCCTTGAGCTGCCCGTCGGAGATCACCACGGCCAGGCCGCGGCCGCCGACGAACACGGCCAGTGTGGCGACGATGGGTTGCAACCCGACCCGGGCAACCAGCACGCCGTTGATCAGGCCGACCGCCACACCGGCAGCCAGCGAGACCAGGATGGCCGCGACCACGCCGTACCCGAGATAGAGCGGGATCAGGGCCGCGGCCAGCGCCATCACCGAGCCGACCGACAGGTCGATGCCCTCGGTGCCGATGACCAGCGCCATCCCGAGCGCGACGATCACGATCGGGGCGACCTGGATCAGCTGGATGCGCAGGTTGCTCAGGGTCAGGAAGTACGGCGTGAAGAAGATGTTGTAGAGGATCAGCAGCCCGACGGCGAGGTAGACGCCGTACTCGGGCAGCCAGGATCGGATGTCCGGGCGCCGGGCGGTCAGTGTGGTCGTGGTCATGGTTGTTCCTCGGAGGGTGCAGCCGCGGCGATGCCGGCCATGAGGTCTTCGGTGGTCACCTGGTCGCCGGTGAGGTGGCCGACGACGACGCCGTCGCGCAGCACCACCACCCGGTCGGAGCCCTCGACGAGTTCCTCGGCATCGGAGGAGACAAGCACGACGCCGAGCCCCTCGCCGGCCAGCTCGTCGATGAGGCTCTGCACCTCGGCCTTGGCGCCGACGTCGATGCCACGGGTGGGCTCGTCCAGGAGCAGGATCTTCGGGTCGGTGGCGAGCAGGCGGGCGAGCAGCACCTTCTGCTGGTTGCCGCCGGACAGGTCGCCGACCAGCTGGTCCGGGCCGGACGCCTTGATCCGCAGCCGGGTCATGTACCGCTCGACGATCCGGTCGATCTTGACGTCCGAGACGATGCCGAGACGCGACAGGCGCGGCAGCACGGCCAGGGCGATGTTGTCGCGGACCGACAGGCCGGCCACGATGCCCTCGGCCTTGCGGTCCTCCGGCTGCACGGCGATGCCGGCCGCGACGGCCTGGACGGTGGTCGGCCGTTTCAGTTCGGCGCCGTCGACCTCGACGGTGCCGGAGTCGATGGGGTACGCCCCACCGATCGCCTTGATCGTCTCGCTGCGCCCGGCACCGAGCAGCCCGCCCAGCCCCACGACCTCGCCCGGGCGGACGTCGAAGCTGATGTCGTGCAGACGGTTACGGCTGGTCAGCCCGGTGACCTTGAGGACCGGCCGGGCACCGACGTCGGTCTCGTGGTCCCCGGCGAAGGCGGTGAAGCCCTCCCGGCGGGTCTGTGACATCTCCCGGCCGAGCATCATCGACACGAGCTCGATGCGTTCCAGATCGGCGAGCTTTCCGGTGTGGACCAGTCCGCCGTCGCGCAGGATGGTGACCGAGTCGCAGATCTCGTAGAGCTCGTCCATCCGGTGCGACACGTAGACGATGCCGATGCCCTGGCCGTGCAGGCGGCGGATCACCGAGAACAGCGTCTGCACCTCGCGCGGTTCCAGCGAGGACGTCGGCTCGTCCATGATGACGACCTTCGCGTCGATCATCACGGCCCGGGCCAGGGCGACCATCTGCTGCGCGCCCAGCGCCAGGGTGCCGAGCCGCCGGCGGACGTCGGTGGTGACGCCGTAGTCGGCGAGGATGCCGCGGGCCTCGCGTTCCATCCGGCCGCGGTCGATCAGGCCGAGGGCGTTGTGGGGCTCCCGGCCGAGGAACAGGTTCTGGGCCACGCTCATCAGCGGGATGAGGTTGACCTCCTGGTAGATCGTGGAGATCCCGGCTCGCTGAGCGTCCATCGGGGCGGCGAACGTGACCGGCCGGCCCTGGTAGCGCAGCGAGCCGGCGTCCGGCTGGTAGACGCCGGTCAGGACTTTGATCAGGGTGGACTTGCCGGCGCCGTTCTCACCGACGAGGGCGTGCACCTCGCCGGGCCGCAGGGTGAAGGACACGTCGTCGAGCGCGCGGACCCCGGGGAAACTCTTGGACACGCCGGCGACTTCGAGCAGCGTCACGCGTACCTCTCAAGGGGGTGGGGAAAGGGCGCCCGGCGGAACGCCGGACGCCCTCGCGATCAGTAGGCGCTGCCGATGTCGGTCTTGGCGTTGGTGGTGTCGTAGGCCCGGTCGGAGATGATGATGTCCTGGCCGACGGCCTCGCCCGCGAAGAACCTGGTCGCGGTGCCGAAGGCCAGCGGGCCGAAGCGCGGGTTGGACTCGATCACCGCGGAGATCCAGCCGTCCACGATGCCCTGGACCGCGCCCTTGGTGCCGTCGATCGACACGATCTTGACGTCGCCGGCCTTCTTGCCGGCGCCCTTGAGGGCGGTCACCGCGCCGAGGGCCATCTCGTCGTTCTCGCCGTAGATGCCGTTGATGTTGGGGTTGGACTGGAGCAGCTGCTCGGTGACCTTCTGGCCCTCCTCGCGGGAGAAGTTGCCGGTCTGCTCGAAGGTGACCTTGATGTCCGGGGCGACCTTCGCGATCTGGTCCTTGAAACCGCTGGTCCGCAGGGTCGTCACGTTGTTGCCGGGTGCGCCGAGCAGGATCGCGACCTCACCCTTGTTGCCCAGGGCCTTGGCCATCTCGTCGGCGGCGCGCTTGCCCTGCTCGGCGAAGTCGGAACCGATGAAGGTCAGGTAGTCCTTGCAGGCGGTGGCGTTGATCTTGCGGTCGATCGTGACGATCGGGATCTTCTTGGCCGACGCCTTGGCGAAGACCGAGTCCCAGCCGTCGGAGTTGAGCGGTGCGATGACCAGCAGCTGCACACCCGAGTCGATCATCTGCTCGACGTCGCTGATCTGCTTGTTGAACTGTGAGTTCGCGTTCGCTGTTGTGAGGTTGGTGATGCCCAGCTTGGCGGCCTCGTCCTCGATGGACTGGGTCTCGGCGATCCGGAACGGGTTGGCCTCCTTCTCCGACTGGGAGAAGCCGACCTTGGCCGTCCTGAGATCGATCCTCGTGCCACCGAACTGGTCGATGGTGCAGGTCGCGGCGCCGGCCGCGGCCGACTGGACGACCTGCGAAGCAGCAGGTGCGGGGCCCGCGGCACTGCCGGCCGGGCTCTCCTCGGACTTGGCGCAGGCGCCCGCTCCGGCCAGCACCATGGCAGCACCGAGCACGGCGGCCGCAGGCCGCCACCTGTTCGACCGAACACTCATGGCGTGAACTCCTTGCGAGAGAAGCGGCAGCTCGCCGCGTGATGTCTCGTGGGGTGACCGCAGGATGACTCGCGGTGGAACACATTCACGCATCATCGAACTTTTTCTGTCAAGGACTTGCTCGGAAACCTAACTGAAACGAACATGTTCCAGATGACAGCCTCGCGCATCGCCACGAACCTGGCAACCGGGTCACCGCAAGGCATCGACATATTTTGTTGAACCTTGTTGACAGTTACCTTAACGGTCACAAGACTCAGCCGGTGAGAGCGCTCTCTTTCCCCCGTCAAGTGCGTGCAAGAAAGGACGAAACATGTACCGTCCCGCACTGCTCGGCGCCGCGCTCCTCCTGGCCGCCACCCTCAGCCCGACCCCCGGACATGCCGCGCCACCGGCACCGCAACCCCCGGCACTCACCCTGTCCCCCGGCATGCTCGACGCCATGCGGCGCGACCTCGGACTGGACGCCGACGAGATCGCCCGACGGCTGACCGTCGAGGCCGCGGCCCCGGTCGTCGAGAAACGGCTGCGCGCCCAGCTCGGCGAACGGTTCGCCGGCGCCTGGATCCCGGACGGCGCCACCCGCCTGACGGTGGCCGTCACCAGCGCCGCCGACGCCGCAGCGGTCCGCGCCGAGGGTGCCGTCCCGAAGCTGGTCAAGCGCGGCGCGAGCGACCTCGACGCCACCCGGGCCAGACTCGACGAGCACGGCGACGCCGCCCCGGACAGCGTGCACAGCTGGTATGCGGACCCGGCGACCAACAGTGTCGTCCTCACCGCCGCGCCCGGAACCGAGGCCCAGGCCCGGAAGTTCGCCGAGGCCAGCGGGGCGAACGGGGTCACCGTCCGGACCAGCACCGTGGCCCGCCCGCAGCCGATGTACGACACCCGCGGCGGCGACCAGTACGTGATCAACGGCAACACGCTGTGCTCGGTCGGGTTCGCGGTGGCCGGCGGGTTCGTCACGGCCGGGCACTGCGGCGGCACCGGCAGCCCCACCCTCGGATTCAACAACGTCGCACAGGGCACGTTCGCCGGGTCGTCGTTCCCCGGCAACGACTACGCGTGGGTACGCACCAACGGCAACTGGGTCTCGCAGCCCTGGGTCAACAACTACTCGGGCGGCAACGTGCTGGTCGCCGGCTCGCAGGAGGCCGCGATCGGCAGCTCGATCTGCCGTTCCGGGCGGACCACCGGCTGGCGCTGCGGCACCCTGCTCGGCAAGAACGAGACGATCAACTACGCCCAGGGCTCGGTGTCCGGGCTGAGCCGCAGCAACGCGTGCGCCCAGCCCGGCGACTCCGGCGGCTCGTGGATCTCCGGCAACCAGGCCCAGGGCGTCACCTCCGGCGGCAGCGGCAACTGCACCACCGGCGGCACCATGTGGTTCCAGCCGGTCAACGAGATCCTTTCGGTGTACGGCCTCTCGCTCACCACCTCCGGAGGGGGCGGTGGCGGCGCCGTGATCAGCAACTGGAACAACAAGTGCCTCGACGTGCCGAACGGGAACTTCTCCGACGGCGTGCTGGTCCAGATGTGGAACTGCAACGGCTCGGCCGCACAACGCTGGGAGGCGACCGGAGGCACGCTGCGCACCGGCAACAACAAGTGCCTCGACGTGCCGTGGGGCTCGACCGCCAACGGTGTGGTCCTGCAGATCGTCACGTGCAACGGCAACCCCGCACAGCAGTGGGTGCTGAGCGCGGCCGGTGACCTGGTGAACCCGCAGGCCGACAAGTGCATCGACATCCAGGACTGGAACGGCGACGACGGCGCCCGGGTGCAGCTGTGGGAATGCGCCGGAACCCTCAACCAGAAGTGGCGGCGCGGCTGACGCCCCGCTGGGACGGCGTTACCTGACCGGCCACGGCGGCGGGCCCGGCCGGTCAGGTAGCGCTCCAGGTCACTCGGCATCCCGCGGCTTCCTCCGACCCCTCTCCGAACCTCCTCCGACCCTCCTCCGGCCTCAGGAGGACATCGCGGCTGCCGACTGTTCTGCTCGATGAGACGCACCCCGTGGACGGCGTACGTGATCTTCGGCGTGGGGGTGCTCACGGCGTACGCGATCGCCCTGCTGACCTCCGCCCCCGACGTCGTCACCAGCGTGCTCTCGCTGGTGGCGATGGTCGGCGGCATCGTCGCCATGCTCTACGGCATCCGTCGGCACCGCCCCGCCTCCCGCTGGCCGTGGCTGCTGGTCACCTCGCAGCTGCTGGTCCTGGCGGCGCCGCTGCTGCCGCAGAGCGTGCTGGAGGACGGTCCGAACCGTGCGCCGAGTCTTGCCGACGCGGTACTGCTGACCGCCTCCGGGATCGGCGCGTTCGCCCTGGTGCGGATCGTGCGGCGGCGGACCCCCGGCTGGGACGTGCCCGGTTTCATCGACGCGGGGATCATCTCGGTCGCCGCCACGCTGCTGTCCTGGATCTACGTCATCGACCCGCTCGTCGGCGGCACCACCGGTCTCTCGGTGCGGGCCGTCTCCACCGCCTACCCGTTGAGCGACCTGCTGCTGGCCGCCCTAGGCGCCCGGCTGCTCCTGGACGGCGGGCCGAAGCCGGTGGCCGTACGCGCACTCACCGGATATCTCGTGCTGATCATCGCCCCGGACACGATCAGCACGATCGCCGCGGTCTCCGGCGACGAGCGGTGGATGCCGTTCGCCTACCTGCTGTGGACCGCGGCCGCGCTGCTCATCGGGCTGGTCGGCATACACCCGTCGCTGCGGGACGTGGACGCTCCGGCCGCGCACACCACCCCCGACCTCGGCATGCCGCGCCTGGCCGCGCTCGCCTTCGCGTCGCTGCTGGCCCCGGCCGCGCTGCTGGTCCAGTACCTGCGTGGGGCGCCGATGCACGTCCCGCTGATCTGTGTCGGCTGCGGCGTGCTGTTCCTGCTGGTCATCGCGCGCCTGGCCGGGCTCGTGGCGGTGCAGCGGCGGATGGCGATCACCGACGAACTGACCGGACTGCGCACCCGCCGCCACTTCCAGGCCGCCCTGGACGGTGCCGGCGCGACGACAGCGGTGCTGCTGCTCGACATCGACCACTTCAAGAAGGTGAACGACACGTACGGCCACGACGGCGGCGACCGGGTGCTGCGCGAGGTCGCGCGCCGGCTGACGGCGGCCGTCGGCACGCACGGTGTGCTCGCCCGTTACGGCGGCGAGGAGTTCGCCGTCCTGCTGACCGGCGCGAACCCCGAGCAGGCCCGGACCGTCGCCGGCCGGATCCACGCCATCATCCGCGGCACCCCGGTCCAGGCCGGGCCGGAGACCGCGATCGCCGTCACGGTCTCCGTCGGGGTCGCCTGCTCCCCCGCCGACGGTATCGAGCCACAGCAGTTGCCACTGCTCGCCGACCAGCGCCTCTACCAGGCGAAAGCGGCCGGACGGGACCGGGTCTCCTATGCAGCTGGGCCGGAGACGGCGGCCGAGCCGGCGGCGGCCGAGCCGGAGACAGCGGCCGGGCCGGCGGCGGCCGCGGCCTGATGCTGCTTGGCCAGGTCGACGTAGATCAGCGCGTTGGCCTCGATCACCGCACGCTCGTCGGCGGTGGTCTCCCGGCGCACCTTGCCCGGGGCGCCCAGCACCAGCGAACCGGCCGGGATCGTCACGCCCTCGGGGACGAGCGCGCCCGCCGCGATGATCGAGTGGGCGCCGACGTGGGCACCGTTCATCACGATCGCGCCCATGCCGATCAGCACGTCGTCCTCGATGGTGCAGCCGTGCAGGACCGCGCGGTGACCGACGCTCACGTTGGCACCGATGCTGGCCGGGTGCCCCGGGTCGGCGTGGACGACCACACCGTCCTGCAGGTTGGTCCCCGCACCGATGGCGATGGAGTCCAGGTCGCCGCGGACCACCGTGGAATACCAGACGCTGCTGTCCGGACCCAGGGTGACGCGGCCGGCCACGACCGCTCCGGGAGCGATCCAGGCGGTGGGTGCGGCTTGCGGGGCGTGCCCGCCGATCTCGATCACGCGGCCAGCGTAACGTGTCTCCGAAAATAATTCGGCAATCATGTTTACGATCGCCGATCTTGGGTACAGCGCCGCAAACTGTTTCAGTCAGCGGGAGGAAACCATGGCACGACACCGGGCGGCCCCGCCGTCATGATCGTCGAGAACGACACGGCAGCGGCCTGGGTGTGGCCGCGATGTGCCGTCGCCACCACCCTCACCGCCGCCGAGTTGTCCGGCCTGCACATGCTGCGCGAGCGGGTGGGCGCGCCCCCGCACACCGGCGTGGCCTGCGAGCTGGCCGCCGGGCACGACCAGATGCACGCCGCGTTCGTCGTGGCCGACGACGGCGGTGACCGCTGGTGGTGGATCCGGTGGAGCCGTCAGGGTCGCGAGCTCAGCCACCTCGACATCTGCCATCACGCCCACCAGCCCACCGGCGACGACTGCCTGCTCCCGGCCACCCACCCCGGACGGCACAGCTTCCAGATGTGACCGGCCGGCGGCTGAACGCCTCACAGCGGGCCGCCGTCGGCCGATGTACCTGGATGTGGCGCACGTGATCGAGGATCCCGAGCGGTTACGGGCGCTGCGCGCGACCGGGCTGCTGGAGCACGGCACCGTCGTGACCGGGCTGGACCGGCTGACCCGGCTGGCCACCCGGCTGCTCGACGTCCCGGCCGGGGTGGTCACGCTGATCGAGCCGGACCGGCAGGTCTTCGCCAGTCACCACGGCCTGACCGGGGAACTGGCCGAGAAACGGCAGACACCACTGTCGTACTCCTTCTGTCAGTACGTCGTGGCGGACGCCGCCCCGATGGTCGTGCGCGATGCCCGTACCGATGAAAGGCTCTCCGGAAACCCGGCAATCGGTGAGCATCAGGCCATCGCCTATGCCGGATTTCCGCTCCGTGATCCGGACGGGCAGGTCCTCGGATCGTTCTGCGTCTTCGACGGCGAGCCGCGGGTGTGGACCGAGCGGGACGTGGCGGTACTCGGTGACCTCGCGCAGGAGGCCGAGGCGGAGATCGCGTTGCGGGTCAGCCAGGGGCAGTTGCTGCTGGCCGCGGCCCGGACGCAGGCGATCCTGGACACCAGTCCCGACGCGTTCATCTCGTCGGATCACGCCGGCCGGGTGACGGCCTGGAACCATGCCGCGGAGGTGCTGTTCGGTCACGCGACGGCGGAGGCGCTCGGGCGGCCCCTCGCCGAACTGATCATCCCGGCGGCACTGCGGGAGGCGCACGCACGGGGCATGGCCCGGGTCGCCACGACCGGCCGGTCCGCGCTGGCCGGGCAGCGTACCGAGCTGACCGCCGTGAACCGGGACGGCCGCGAGTTCCCGGTCGAGATGAGCCTGTCGGTGGACACCTCCGGTGACCTGCCGGTGTTCCACGCGTTCCTGCACGACATCAGCGAGCGGCGGGCCGAGCAGCAGCAACTGGAGACCGAGCGGCAGACGCTGGCCGAGGAGCGGTCGTTCCTGCAGGCGCTGCTGGACAGCCTCGACACCGGGGTGGTGGCGTGCGGCAGTGACGGGCGGCTGCGGCTGTTCAACCGGGCTCTGCGGGAGGCACACGACGCCGAGGAGCAGCCGCTCGGGCCGGAGGAGTGGGCGCGGGCCTATCGGTTGTACGGGGCGGATGGGCGTACCCCGTTGAAGCCTGAGGAAGTGCCGTTGGCCAGGGCGTTCGCCGGCGAGCAGGTGCACGGTGAGCATCTGGTGGTGCGCCCGCCGGGGCGCCCCCTGACCCGGTATGTCACGAACGCCCGCCCGATCGACCTCGGTGACGGCCGCCGGGCCGGTGCTGTCGCCGCGATGCACGACGTCACCGCGGCGCACCGGGCCGACACCCTGCTGCGCTGCCAGCATGCCGCCGCGGCCGCGCTGGCCGAGGCGACCACCGCCGGGCAGGCCGCCGCCGCGGCCACCGCCGCCATCGGTGCGCAGCTCGGCTGGGCGTGCGCGGAGTACTGGGAGGTCGACGAGGAGCGCGAGCACATCGTCCGGGCCAGCTCGTGGACCCGGCCCGGCCTGGACCTGTCCGCGTTCACCGGCGACGGGCCGCTGTCCTTCGTCCGGGGCCAGGGCCTGGCCGGGCTCGTCTGGAAACGCGGCGCCGACCTGTGGAGCAGCCGCATCGCCGCCGAGGCCGACCAGCCCGGCCGGGTCCGCGAAGGCCTGCGCGCCGGTCTGGTCACCGGGATCGGGCTGCCGGTGCGCAGCGGCCGCCGGGTGGCCGGCGTGATCGCCTTCTACCTCGACGAGGAGACCCCCTGCGACACCGGTGTCCTGGACATGCTGCGGGCGGTGGCGGCCCAGGTCAGCCGGTTCGTCGAACGCCGTCGCGCCGAGGACCTCACCCTCGCCCTGGCCGCGGTACGCCGCGACCTGGACCGGATGATCGAGCACGTCGACGACTACCTGTGGACCGTGGAGGTCCTCGCCGACGGGCGGGTCGAGTCGGTCTACGCCAGCCCCAACGGCACGGGCGTGTTCGGGGCGGTGCTGCCGGTCGACGCCGACATGGCCGCCGTCCTCGCCTCCCGCGTCCACCCGGACGACATGCCGTTGTTCGCCCGGTTCCACACCACCGTCAGTGGCGGGCAGCCCGCCGAGGTCGAGGTGCGGGTGATCGGCTACGACGACGTGGTGCGCTGGGTGTGGACCCGGGCGACCTGCCGCAACGAGGACGGCCGCCTGTTCGTCGACGGCATCTGCACCAACATCACCGAACGCCGGGAACTCGCCGACCAGCGCGAACAGCACGTCGCCCAGCTCCAGCGCCTCGACCGGATGAAGGACGAACTGGTCGCCGTGGTCAGCCACGAGCTGCGCAACCCGGTCGGGGTGATCGCCGCCTACACCGAGGAACTGCTGGACGACCCGGACCTGGCCGGGCGGCGCGAACTCAACGTCATCGCGCGGACCAGCGCCCACCTGCTGCACCTCGTCCAGGACCTGCTCGACCTGGCACGCCTCGACGCCGGGCACGACACCATCGACCCGCGGCCGGTCACCATCGCCCGGCTGTTGCGGGAGGCCGTCCAGTCCGGGCAGCCGGCCGCCGACGCGGCCGGCGTCACGATCGTCGCCGACCTGGCGCCGGTGCCCGTGGTCGACGGCGACGCCGGCCGGCTCCGGCAGGTGCTCGACAACCTGCTCTCCAACGCCGTCAAGTACACGCCGGCCGGTGGGACGGTCGTCGTGAGCAGCCACGACGACGGGAACACCGTGACGGTGACGGTCGCCGACAACGGCATCGGCATCCCCGCCGAGCAGTACCCGAAACTGTTCACCCGGTTCTTCCGGGCCAGCACCGCGACCAGCCGCGGCATCAAGGGCACCGGCCTCGGGCTGGCCGTGACGCACGCCATCATCACCGCGCATCACGGCACCGTCATCGCCCGGCCACGCCCCGGGGGCGGCACCGAGTTCGTCGTGACCCTGCCGGTCAGGGCAGCAGCGGTATGACCGAGCAGTTGCTCCGCGCGGTGCTACCGGCCAGCCGGTCGGAGAGCCAGTCGACAGCCGTGCCCTGGTCGGTGAGCAGCGGACCGAAGTGGTTGAGCAGCGGGCTCACCGTCCACGGCAGCGTCACGGGCGCATAGACGACAGAGCCGCCGAGGCGGCACCAGGCGGCGGCCATGGTACGGGCCTGACCGTGCGGCACCAGATCGTCGAAGACACCGGTCGCCACCCGGACCACACCGGCCGGCTTCCGGGTGCCGATCAACTGCTTCCCGATGTACGTGCGGAGCAGCGGCTCGGCCTTGATGATGTCGGTGAGCGACTTCCCGTTCGTCGTCCAGGCGGTGCTGCGGCGGCCGGCGTACCCGAAGATCGCATCGCCCACGCACATCGTGGACAGATCCTTGAGCGCCGCCCGGCCGGAGTCACTGAGATAGCGGTCGAGCAGCGGCTGGAGTCCCGGTTCCGCCTGCGCGAACCCGTTGACCGACCAGCCCAGCGCGCCGAGCAACTCGCTACCGTCGATACCCTCGGTGACGGCGGCCAGGTCGGCCGGCGGAGCGCCCGCGTAGGTGGCGGTGACCTTCACGTCCGGGGCGTATGTCGCCTGGAGTTCGGCCGCCGACGCCACCGCTCCCCCGCCCTGGCTGTAACCGTAGAGGCCGACCACCGACGTGGCCGTGATCGACGTGCCCGGCAACGCCCGGGCCGCGCGGGCGGCGTCGAGGACGGCATGCCCGGAGTCGACCCGGTTGACGTAGGTGTGCACCCGGTCGGTGGTCCCCAGGCCGGGATAGTCGGTCTGCACGACGGCTATGCCCTTGGCCAGCAGGCGGTAGATGGCCAGCACCTCGTAGCCGATCGACACGGTGGTCTGGCCGTCGTCGACGCCGAGGATCAGGCCTCGCTGCAGGGCCAGCGAGGTGGAGCACTGGTCGCCCTGGCCCATCGTGCCCGGAGCCAGGACCACCAGCGGGCGGGCGCCCTTGCCCTTCCAGGAGGCGGCCGGTTCCAGGTAGGCGCCGGTCACCGCGGCCGGGGCGCCGGTCGAGTCGGTGGTCTTGTACATGATCCGGGTGGCGCGGCCCGGGAGGGTTCCGCTGATCCCCGGCAGGGACAGTGCCAGGGGCAGCGGTTCGGTGCGGATCAGGGTGCCGTCGGCCGCCGGGAGTGCCGCGGGCGGGGTGTAGAAGTCCGGGATCGTGACGCCGCGGGACGTGGCGGCCTGCGCGGGGATCGCGGTGGTGAGGGTGGCGAGGGCGGTGGCTGTCAGAGCGATGGAGATACGGGTACGTACGGACATGTACGGCCTCCGGGAACTCAGCATCGAATCCACTCACCGGCGTCAATGAGTGGAGCTGCGTTACCGGACGGTAACCAGGGGAAACGAGAGACTCCAGAGCTTCCATTTCTCGTCTCCGCCTGGTTTACCTGCCCTTTTCCGGACCATGCTGCCCGCCCGCCTCGCATCGAGTACGGACCGCGGCATTCACGTCGGCATCCGCCGCTCCAGGCCGTCCAGGATGCATTCGAGCCCGAAGGCGAAGCCGTCCGTATCGCCGGGGCCGAACGCGCCGCCGGCCGCCGCCTCGGTCAGCGCCGGGAAGTCCGCGGCACGCTCGCGCAGTGTCTCGGCCAGCGACATGGCGAGGTGGACACCATCGTCCGCGGCGATGCCGATCTCGGCCTGGACCTGATTTCGGACGTGACCGGTGACGATCATGACGGCATCCACCCGCTCGCCGCCGGCCAGCCCTGATCCGCCCAGAAGCGCGACGGCCCGCTCCAGCCAGCTCAACTCGTTCGGCCCGATCGGCCGCGCCTGGATCGTGGCCTGGGTGACCCACGGGTGACTCCGGAACACGTCACGCAGGTGACCCGCCCACCGCCGCAGCGCCGGGCGCCAGCCCTCGGCGGCGTCGACGGCGGGCGCGACTCCCATCGCGCTGTCGACCATCAACGCGACCAGCTCCGCCCGGCCGGGGACATACCGGTACAGCGACATGGCCGTGAACCCGAACCGCTGCGCCACCCGCTGCATGGTCACCGCGGGCAACCCCTCGGCATCCGCGATCTCGACGGCGGCCTCGGCGATCTGCCCCACCGTGAGCACCGGCCGGGGCCCGCGACTCCCCCGGACACCCCGCCCCCACAGCAGATCCATGGCGCTGACCTCAGCTTTCATCGAAACCTCTCATCCCGGTGTTGACGCCGAACTCCAGAACTGTGTATAACATAAACATGACTGATTACGAGGTACACAGTTTGAGCACTCTCGCTGGCCGGACCGCACTCGTCACCGGTGGCTCCCGCGGCATCGGCCGGGGCATCTGCGAGCGCCTCGCCGCCGACGGGGCCCTGGTCGCGGTGCACTACGCCAGCAACGACGCCGCCGCCGCGGACACCGTCGCCACCATCGAGGCCGCCGGCGGGCAGGCGTTCCCGGTCCGCGCCGAGCTCGGTGTCGACGGCGACGCCGACGCCGTGATCGACGCCGTCGAGGCCGGGCTGCGGGCCCGCACCGGCCACGCCCGGCTGGACATCCTGGTCAACAACGCGGGCATCGACGACTCCGACGGCGGCATCGGCTCCGAGACACGAAAGGCGTTCGACAGGTTGTTCGCCGTCAACGTGCGGGCGCCGTTCTTCCTCATTCAGAGGGCGCTGCCGCTGATGGGCGACGGCGGGCGCATCATCAACATCAGCTCCGGCGTCACCCGGATCGCGCTGCCCGGCGAGCTGGCCTACGCGATGACGAAGGCCGCACTGGAGACCCTCACCCGTAACGTCGCCAACGAGGTCGGTTCCCGGGGGATCACCATCAACACGGTCGCACCCGGCCCCACCCGCACCGACAAGACGGCGTTCGTCTTCGACCGCCCCGAGATGCAGGCAGTGGTCGCCGCCGGCCAGGCCATCGAACGGGTCGGCCGGCCCGCCGACATCGCCAACGTGGTCGCCTTCCTGGCCGGCCCCGACAGCGCCTGGCTCACCGCGAACACCATCGACGCGACCGGGGGCAGCTACCTGGGCCCCAAGCACCTGGGCTGAGCCCGACCGCGGGCGATACGGTGGCTCGATGATCGACAGGCACTACTCGTGGGTCGCCCGGACCGGCAACGAAGGTGGTTCCCTTCTCGTCTGCGGGGCCGAGGCGTTCGCGGACTGGACCGGCGGGGTCTTCGACGAGGACTGGCAGCTCGACCCGGCCTGCGACCAGGCACGCGCCGAAGTGGTGCTCCACCCGGATGACGATGAGGTGGAAGCCGGGCTGCTGGAGTTCGGGCCGGAGAGGCGGCACACCGGGCTGGTCTGGCAGATGGACGGCGCGGGCACCGCCGAGATCGCCGTCGACGCCGACCGGACGAGCCTTCTGGTCATGCGGTCGTGGGTCGGCGCCGACCACGACGGGCCACGCCGCCACGTGACCGGGTCCGCAGCGCGGGACCACCACACCGTCGGCGAGATCGACCTGCCGTCCGGCCGGATAGCCGTGGTGTGGGCGGCGACACCGGCCGACGAGGTGATCGATCTCCCGGCAGCACTCGCCGCCGGCCGGGACACACCGATCAAGCTGGACCTGCCCGGCCTGGTGGGCATCGGCGCGCTGCTCCCGATCCGTCCCGGGCGGTACCGGATCGGGCACGGCGATCACCAGGGTGCGGACGGCCGCTACGCCCCAGCCGGCCCCGCCACCGGACAGGGCGATTGGAGTTGCCGCTGGCTACGCCTCGTCCACCACACGGACACGGAGTAGGGCCTGCTCTCACGGTGCGTATCGCGCGATCGGTCCACCGGGCCGCCCTGCCGGACCTTGACCGATCAGCCACCGTCGCCGGTGGTGAACCGGTCAAGATCGGCCCGGCAACACCCGCCCGGACTGCGGATATCCGACAACGTCACTGTTTCTGCGGCATGTCCCGCACGTGCCACAGTGGACGGCATGCGGATCAACCTGCTCGGGCCGGTCGAGGTTGTTCGCGACGGACTGCCCCGGCCGGTGACCGGGTTGCGCCGCAAGGCGGTGCTCGCCGTGCTGGCGCTGCGCCGCGGTGAGGTGGTCGGTGTCGAGCGGCTCGTCGACAGCGTGTGGGCGGCCGGCGCCCCGCCGACCGTGGCCAACTCGCTGCAGCAGCACGTCTCCCAGTTGCGGCAGGTGCTCGGCGACCGGTCGGCGATCGTGGCCCGCTCCCCCGGCTATCTGCTGCCGGCCGGGGCCACCGAGACCGACGTGGCCGTCGCCGAGGCGCTGATCCGGGAGGCCGCCGAGAGCTCCGACCCGGCGGTGCGGGCGAGCCGGCTGCGGTCGGCGCTGGCACTCTGGCGTGGTTCCTCGCTCGCCGACGTGTCGACCCTGCCGTGGCTCGACGATCAGGCCCGCCGCCTCGACGACCTGCGCCTGCGGGCCCGCCGCGACCTGGCCGAGGCCGAGCAGGCGATCGGCAACGACGCCGCGCTGCTGCCGGAGCTGGCGGAGCTGGCCGCCGCCCACCCGTTCGACGAGCAGTTGCACGCCCGGCTGATCCTGGCGCTCTACCGGGCCGGGCGGCAGGCCGAGGCTCTGCGCACCTATCAGGAGCTGCGCGGCCGCCTGCGCCGGGAGCTGGGCATCGACCCGAGCCCGCCGCTGCGCGAGCTGGAGACCGCGATCCTGCGGCAGGACGCCGGCCTGGCAGCGCCCGCTGCCACACCCGCCGGCCCCGGCCCGCCACCGGTCGCCGCGAGCCGTCCGCGTGCCACCCGGGTGCCGGCGCAGCTGCCGGCGGCGGTTCCCGCGTTCACCGGCCGTGCCGACGAGATGCGCCAGCTCGACCTCGCCCTGGCCGACGCCACCGACGCGATGGTGATCGCCGCGGTGTCCGGCAGCGGCGGTGTCGGCAAGACGGCGCTGGCCGTGCACTGGGCGCAACGCGCCGCCGCCGCCTTCCCCGACGGGCAGATCTACGCCGACCTGCGCGGTTTCGGCCCGGAGGGTGCGGCCGCCGACCCGGCCGAGGTGATGCGCGGTTTCCTCGACGCATTCGGGGTGCCGGCCTCGTCGGTGCCGGCCGGCCTTGGGCCGCAGGCCGCGCTCTACCGCAGCCTGGTCGCCGGGCGCCGGGTGCTGGTGGTGCTCGACAACGCGCGCGACGCCACCCAGGTGCGGCCGCTGCTGCCCGGCGCGCCCGGCTGTCTCGTCGTGATCACCAGCCGCAATCTGCTGACGCCGCTCATCGCCACCGAGGGCGCCCGGCCGGTGCCGCTCTCCCCGCTCACCGCCGAGGAGGCGGCGGCGC
>NZ_JBHSBL010000015.1:437875-446943 GCF_042650585.1 Actinoplanes subglobosus | reverse complement strand
CGAGCCGGCCGCGGTCGCCGAGATCGTCACCCGCTGCGCGCGGCTGCCGCTGTCGCTGGTGGTGGTCGCGGCGCAGGCGGCGACCCGGCCGGCCCTGACGCTGACCAGTCTCGCCGCCCAGCTGCGGCAGCGCCGGGGTGACCTGACGGCGTTCCGCGGAGGCGACGAGGGCACTGATGTGCGGGCGGTCTTCAGCTGGTCGTACCGCCGGTTGTCCGACGACGCCGCCCGCCTGTTCCGCCTCCTCGGTCTGCACCCCGGGCCGGACGTCGGCGTCGCGGCGGCCGCCGCGCTCACCGGCGCCTCGCCGGCCGCTACGCGCCGGCTCCTGGCGGAGCTCGCCGAGGCCAGCCTGGTCACCGAGGCGATCATCGACCGGTTCTCCCTGCACGATCTCCTTCGGGCGTACGCCGCGGAATGCGCCATGGATCAGGAAGAGGCGGACACCCGGCGGGCCGCACAGCGGCGTTTGCTGGACTACCTGCTGTACTCGGTGCAGTCGTGCGCCCGCGTGCAGTACGGGGAGTGGCAGAAACTGGACCTCCCACCGGCCGGCGACGACATACCGGTGGAGCGGTTCGGCGACCCGGGGGCGGCCAACGTGTGGTTCGGTGCCGAGCGGCGGGTCCTGGTCGCCTCGATCGGGCAGGCCGCGGCCACGCCCGGCCTGGAGGCGTATTCGTGGCGCCTCGCGTTCAGCCTCAGCCTGCTGATGGAGGCGCACGCGATGTGGCGCGAAGCCGTGACCGTGGCACGGATCGCCCTGGACGCGGCGACCCGCACCGCCGACCGGGTCGGCTGTGCCCACGCCGAGCACTCGCTGGGGATGGCGTATTCGTGGCTGGGCCGCGACGACGACGCGCTGACCCACCTGGCCCGGTCCCGGTGGACGTTCGCGGCACTCGGCGACCGGTTCAACCAGGCCCGGGTGTGTTTCGGCATCGGCCTGGTGCACGACCGCCGCGGTGCGGACGCCGAGGCCCGCGACCAGTCCGCGCTGGCCCTGGAGCTGTACCGGGAGATCGGCGACCGCCGTGGCCAGGCCATCGCGCTGGGCAACATCGGCTGGTCGATGGCCCGGATGGGCGATCTGGAACCGGCACTCACCCACTGCCGCGAGTCGCTGGCCATCCATCAGGAACTCGGCGACGTGCAGGGCACCGCCGGTTCGTGGGACAGCCTCGGTCTGGTCCACCAGCGGGCCGGCCGGCTCGACGACGCGCTGACCTGCTATCGGGCCGCGGTCGAGCTGTGGGGCCAGATGGAGAACGAGTTCCAGCGGGCCGACACCCTGACCCGGCTCGGCGACGTGCACGCGGCGGCCGGTGAGGACGGTGCGGCCCGTTCCTGCTGGCAGCGGTCCCTGGCGATCCTGGACGGCCTGGAGCACGCCGACGCCGAGGCGGTCCGGGGCCGGCTGGCCCCGGTTCCCACTCCTTCCGAGAACCTGACCTAGAACCCGGCGGGCGGTCGCACCCACCAAGCACGTTCTCCAGCTCGTCCCGCCGGATCACGATCGGCCGGGGCCGCCCAGCTGGTCGCCGCGCTCGCCGCGCCCGCCCTGCGACATGTGCGGGACGGGCCGGTATGAACCTCTCGGCGCGGGCGGTTCAACCGCTGACGCAGGGGTTCCCGTTGAGTGCGTATGCCGTCGGGGCGCCGCGGTCACCGGTGTGCGTCGCCTGGAAACCCAGGCTGACGGACGCGCCCGGCGCGATCGATGCGTTGTAGTTGACGTTGGTGGCGGTGACCCGTCCGGCCGACGTCGTGTAGGTGGCGTTCCATCCGCCGGTGATCGACTGCCCGGCAGGCACCCCGAAGGTCAGCGCCCAGCCGTTGACCGCGGTGTTGCCGGTGTTGGTGACGGTGATGTCGACGGTCAGCCCGTTGTTCCATGCGTTGACCACACTGGTGACCCGGCAGGCCGCGGGCGAGGACGGCTGGGGTGACGACGGCTGGGGTGACGGCGGCTGGGGTGACGACGGCTGCGGCGTGGGGCTGGACGGCGTGGTGCTGCCGCCGAACTGGGAGAAGAACTGCCACACCTCGCCGGAGACCCAGGAGGACGAGGCGTTGCGGTCCACCGGCAGGGGCACGTGGTCGCCGTCGAAGGCGGCCCACCTCACCGGATATCCGTCGCGGCACCCCGTGTAGCCGGTGGTGATGTGTGTGCCGCTGCCCTGCGCCGGTTCCGGCAGGTTCTGGGCAGCACAGCCGTTGGCTCGCACGAAGGTGTCCCGGATCGATCGGCCCTGCGAGATGTTCAGGACGCTGTCGCGGATGCCGTGGATGCCGAAGTAGGCGACCGGACCGGACGGCGCGGAGCAACCGCTCAGGTTGGCGCCGGCGATCGGTGCGACCGCCCGGAACACGGTCGGCCGGGCGCAGGCCAGGGCGTAGCTCATGGCTCCGCCGTAGCTGAAGCCGAGGGCGAATCGCTGGGACGTGTCGACGCACAGGTCGTTCTCGACGACACGCAGGATGTCGTCGACCAGGGTGACGTCCCGGCCACCGGTGTTGGCCCATCCGGCGTCCAGGCCCTGCGGGGCCACGAAGATCGCACTGTTCCCGGATCGCTGCTGTAGCCCGTAGAAGCCGTTGCCGACGACGTCATTGGCGCTGCCGTTGAGCCAGTGCAGACCCACGACCAGCCGGTACGCCTGGGAGCTGGAGTAGTTGGCCGGCAGCCGAAGGATATAGGTCCTTGCCCGGCCGCCACTCTGGATCGTGTAGGTGCCGTCGCGCAGGGTCGGTGTCTTGCCACAACCGGCGGTGGCCGCCAGCGTGCTGTTCTGTTCGGCAGAGGCTGTTCCGCTTGTCAGAAGCGCCGCCCCCACCATGATCATCGTCGCCGCGATGGCGGCTGCCGTACTGAGAAGGACGCGGTTGCCCGCTCTTCGCTGTGCCATCGGAACGCCTCCGAAATTATCGACGCCAATGATTCGACCGCGGATTTCAGCGATGTTACGGGAGCGCTCCCAGCTATTCCAGCAGCGCGTTGTCGGCAATGTTCCGGTGTCGGCAAAAGAGCAGCTCACCCAACTTTCCGATGGATATAACAGTTATTCGCCAACCGTTCTGGCAAATGAGGCAAGGAGTGAATGCCAGAAAACCGTTATATGAGAAGGCGCCGGATGGTCGCACTCCCTCCAGAAAGCTCGCTTCACCACGCTGCCGACAACCGCTCCGGAAGTTCCGGACCGCAACGGCTCGGTACCGGGCCCGACGCCCCCGCTTCCGAACATGCAACTTGCCGATGGCCGGCGACGTTCGGGTCGCGCCGACTAGACAATCTGGTCGGTAATTACGCAATTCTTCCGGAATTTGTCGCCAATCTCGGGGCCGGACGACCCGATCTCGCCGTCGCGATGACCGACCCGACCGAATTGCCGCGGCAGGAAACCTCGAATACCGATCCCCAGCCGTCACGAACTGGAATCGGTCCCAGTCATCGCGGGAACCCTGTCGGCCCGGCTTGACATCTGAGCAACCTTTGCCCAGCATCAGATCGAGATATGCAGATGTAACAATCTGGAAGCGCTTCCAGTCTCAGCTCCGGACGGCCGCCCCGACAGCCGATCCCCATCCGATGCTCAGGAGACACGACGATGAGACGACCGCTCTGCTCCCGTATGCTCGCCGCCCTGGCGCTCGTGGTCCCCGCGGTCCTGGTCGGCGCACCCGCCGCGCAGGCCGATCCGATCAGCCAGACCAGCGGCTTCTACGTCAACCCGTATTCCAGTCCGGCTTCATGGGCAGCCGCCAACCCCGCTGACGGGCGGGCCTCCACGATCCGCGCCGCCATCGCACAGAAGCCGATGGCCAGTTGGTTCGGCAACTGGAGCGGCGACATCTCCCGTGCTGTCGGCAACTACGTCGGTGCCGCGGATACCGTCGACAAGCTGCCGCTCCTGGTGGCGTACAACATCCCCGGCCGCGACGCGTGCGGTGGCCACTCCGGTGGGGGCGCGGGCAGTGTCGCCGCCTACGACCAGTGGATCACGTCGTTCGCCGCCACGATCGGCAGCCGGCCCGCCGTGGTGGTCCTCGAGCCCGACGCACTGGGCGACTTCAGCTGCATGAGCCAGAGCCAGATCAACGAACGCCTCGGGATGCTCTCCCGCGCGATCGGTCAGTTCCGGTCCAAGGCACCCAACACCTGGACCTACCTCGACGCCGGCAATCCCGGCTGGGTCGACGCCACGACGATGGCTCAGCGCCTGAACTCGGCGGGTGTCTCCGGCGCGCGCGGTTTCGCACTGAACGTCTCGAACTACTTCCCCACCGGTGAGAACGTCACCTTCGGCAACCGTCTCGGCAATGAGCTGCGCCGGTACGGCTACACCAAACCGTTCGTGGTCGACACCAGCCGCAACGGCAACGGTGCCAACGGCCAGTGGTGCAACCCCGCCGGGCGCCGGATCGGCACACCGACGCAGATGGGCGGCGGCGCGGAGATGCTGCTGTGGCTCAAGACCCCCGGTGAATCGGACGGCAACTGCGGGGTCGGCGGCGGCTCGTCGGCCGGGCAGTTCCTGCCGGAAGTCGCCTACAAGATGGTCTACGGATATTGATGAGAGGTCACCCCTCATGGGCTCGGCAGGTAGCTGAGGCCATGAGGGGTGGTCCTCCGACCCCACGCCAGGCTCAGGCGGCGAGGGCGTAGGCCGCGTAGTGGCTGGCCCGGCGACGCCCGTAGATGGTGAACGTGTCCCGGACCGTGCGGATGATGCTCTTGGCCGTGACCGTCGACCCCGCGACCCGGGCCTCCAGCCGCACCGGGGCACCCTTGACATCGGTGATCCCGGCGGCCTTGGTGGCGACGAACAGTTCCAGGTCGAACGCGAAACGCCGCTCCCGGAGGCGGGGCAGGACCGCCAGCAGCACGTCCCGGCGGATGATCTTGCAGCCGGTCTGGGTGTCCCGGACGTCCAGGCCGAACATCGCGGTGACCAGGGTCGAGTAGCTGACCGACACCAGCTTGCGGAACCCGCTGGCCGCGCTCACCGACTCGGTGTGCCGCTTGTCGGCGTACACCACCGCGTGACCACCGGCCCGAGCCACCATCAGGTAGTCGACCAGGTGCTGCGGGTCGATGTCACCGTCCGCGTCGACGAACCCGATCCACGCACCGTTCGCCGCCGCGAACCCCTGGTGCAACGCGGCACCCTTGCCCTGGTTCACCGCGTTGTCGATCACCGTGACCCCGGCGATCCCCGCGATCGTCGCCGCCGAACCGTCAGTCGAACCGTCGGACACCGCGATCACCTCGAACGCCACACCGGCGTGAGCCAGGCAAGCCACCAGACGCTCGACGGTCGGGCGCAGCGCCGCTCCCGGGTTGAAGAACGGCACCACCACGGTCAACTCGACACCGGCACGAGCGGCGGGGGCGGCGGGGGCGAAGACTGCGGTGGCGTTCATGCCCGATCAGATCGGCCCGCTACCTCAAGGCAACCTCTGGCCGGGATCAAACCCCACGCAAGGTCTCACTCAGGTTTGGCGGACCCCTCCACGCCGGGCGGCCTCTCCCCACCGGGCGGCCTCTCCACGCCAGGCGGCCTCTCCACGCCCGGCCGGCCGGGCAGCCGTTTGGCCGGTGCGGGGAAACTCCCCCGCCCGAGAGCCGCCCGCATGGTCACCACACAGCGGTCCCGGGCCGCGTCGACCCGCCTCCGGTCGTAGTGATGCTCCAGATTCATGTCCGCGTCGGTGGTGCGCAGCGGTTTCTGCCAGGCCTGTTTCATCTGCTCGCCGACCTCGGCCTTGGCCTCGTTGGCCAGCAGCCGGTAGGCGGCCGCCACCCGGGGCGCCTCGATGTCCAGCAGTGCCTGGTGGAAGGCGAGCCGCGAGTAGATCCGGCTGACCTCCTCGGTGAGCTGCTGACGCGCCTCCACCGAGCCGGTGCGCCGGCGGATCCGATACGGCATCTCGGCGTAGTCCTCGATGACGCTGAGCGCCTCGCCGAACGCGCGGGCCCGGCGCTCCCGGCGGGCGGCACGCTGGTTGAGCGCATAGGTCAGCAGCGCGGTGAGCACCGCCCCGACGATGGCGATGACCGGCACGATCACCGCCGTGGTCTGCGCGGCCGTCCACGACATGCTGCCGACACCGCCCCGAACGTCAGATCTGCTGAAGAACGTCGATGATTCTCGCAGCAGCGTCCGGATCCCATTGATCCGGGCCCGGCCCGAAGAGCCGGTTGATCCCGTTCTGGCAGGGCAGGGCCGCGAACGAGACCGGATCGGCGGCGAGACTCCGCCGCAGCCACTCGACGGCGCCGCCGTGGGCGACGCGGCCCGGCGAGGCGCGATAGACCCGGTCGGGGACGTTGAAGAGAAGGCATTCGATGAGGTACGACGGAGCGGCCCCGCCGTCGATCATCCCCGCTCGCTCGGCCCGCCGCCGGGCACGTTTAGCGGATCGGACCGCCTCCTTGAAGCGCCCGCCGGTGCGCAGGTCCTTGGCGTCGCCGTTGCGCCGGTGCTGGCGCGGGAAGTTGACGATCGGCCGCCCCTCCTGATCCCGGAAGAAGACGCCCTGCTCGTAGTGGCCGTCCCCGGGCACCGGATACCACCGGTACTCGGTGGCGACGAGAATGTCGACCATCTCACCGAACAGCGAGTCCGGGTCGTCGACGTTGAGGCAGCGGCGCCCCATCCGGACGGTGTGGGACTCCCCCATCACGGCGAGGACGTCGTCGCGGAAGTCCTCCCAGCGACGGCCGGCGGCCGCCGGCATCGTGAGCATCAGCACCAGGTCGATGTCGCTGCCCTGGTCGAGATGGGTGTTGTTGACCCGGGAGCCCTGACCGAAGATCTCGAACGACCCCGGGTCGAGCAGCGCCGGCCGTCGCAGCGACTCCCGCAGCGTGGCCTCGGCCCACGACAGCAGGAACTCCCCGGGCGCCACCGGCCCCGCCCGCACGAACTCCCTGCTCATGCCGACAAGTATGACGCGCCTCGATGCAACCGTGCCGCACGCGACTCCAGGTAGCGCTGCTCGGGCAGGCTGAGGGTCAGCCGCGCCGCCCGCTGGTAGTGCTCCCGCGCACCGGCCCGGTCGCCGGCCAGTTCCAGCAGGTGGGCGCGCACCGCGATGGTCCGGTGATGACGGGCCAGCACCGGGTCGCCGGCGATCTGGTCCAGCGCGGCGAGACCGGCTTGCGGGCCGTCGACCATGGCCTGCGCCACGATCCGGTTCAGGGTGACCATCGGGCTGGGGTCGAGGGCGTGCAGCATCCCGTACAGGGTCAGGATCTGCCGCCAATCGGTCTCCTCGGCCCGCGCCGCCTCGTCGTGGATCGCCGCGATCGCGGCCTGGATCTGGAAGGGACCGATCGGGGCCCGCGCCAGCGTGTCGGTGATGATCGCGACGCCTTCGGCGATCGCGGACCGGTCCCAGCGGTCGCGGTCCTGCTCGGCGAGCGGGATCAAAAGTCCGTCCGATCCGGAACGGGCGGGCCTGCGCGCGTCGGTGAGCAGCATCAACGCGAGCAGACCGGCGACCTCGCCGTCGTCGGGCAGGCGCCGTTGCAGCTGGCGGGTCAGACGGATCGCCTCACGGGTCAGCTCCACCCGGTTGAGGCTGTCGCCGGAGCTGGCCGTGTACCCCTCGTTGAAGATCAGGTAGAGCACGTGGCGGACCGGGGTGAGACTCGCGTCCGGAGCGGGCATCGCGAACCGGGCGCCGGTGGCACGGATCCGCTGCTTGGCCCGGCTGATCCGCTGCCCGACAGTGGCCTCCGGCAGCAGCAGCGCGCGGGCGATCTCCGCGGTGGTGAGCCCGCCGACCGCCCGCAGCGTGAGCGTGACCTGCGCCGGCACACTCAGCTCGGGATGGCAGCACAGCAGCAGCAACGCCAGCTCGTCGTCGCCGCGCACCTGCGGTACCGGCTCGTGCCGCACCGCCTCCTCCCGGTGACGGCGGGCCGTCTCGCTGCGCAGCGCCTCCACCCGGCGGCGGCTCGCCACCGTGATCAGCCAGTTCCGCGGCTGGTCCGGCACCCCGGTGTCCGGCCACTGCCGGGTCGCCGCGATCAGCGCCTCCTGGACCGCGTCCTCGCAGGCCTCGAAGTCGCCGTACCGGCGGGCGACGGCGGCCAGGACCTGCGGCGCGCACTCGCGCAGCAGATCCGGCAGCCCGGTGAGGTCTCCCACGTACTCAGATCTCCCACGTGCTCATGTCCAGGACCGGGCGCACCTCGACCCGGGTGTAGGCGGCGTCCGGTGCCTTCGCCGCCCAGGCGACCGCCTCGTCCAGGTCCGCGACGTCGATCAGGTAGAAGCCGGCCAGATGCTCCTTGACCTCGGCATACGGCCCGTCCGAGGTGATCGTCCGGCCGTCGCGGACCGAGACCTGGGTGGCCAGGGCCGGATCGCCGAGCCCTTCACCGGCCACGAGCACCCCGGCGTCGCGCATCTCGGCGCTCAGCCGGAGGTGGCCGAGGCCGAGGTCGGCGCGCTGCTGGTCGGTCAGCGTCTCCCAGACGGCCAGCGACTGTGGGTTCGATTGGATCAGGATCAGATACTTCATCGGTTGTCTCCTTCTCTCCTGCTGTGTTGTCGAAACCGGCCGGGGTGGTTTCGACGTCACGGCATGAACGAGATCCAGGAAGTCATCGAACGTAAAGCGGCACTGCTGGAGACCGGCGATGCCGAGGCCATCCTGTCGTACTACGCGGACGGGTTCGTCGAATTCAACCTCGCCCCGCCGCTGCGCCAGCCCGGCGACCGCCGCGACCCGGAGCTGTTGCGGGCGTGGATGGCGAACTTCGAGAAGCCACCACGCCGCGAGGTCACCCAGCTGGAGATCACCACGGACGGTGACGTGGCCTTCGCGACCAGCATCGACCGCATGAGCGGGGTGCCCCGGGGCGCGGCGGAGGGCTTCACGCTGTGGTTCCGGGTGACGCTGGGCCTGCGGCGTGTCGGCGGGAGATGGCTGGTGACCCATGAGCACGAGTCGGTGCCGTTCGAGATGGACGGCTCATTCCGCGCGTCGACCGACCTGACGCCCGCAGGCTGAGCACACGCCGGGCCGAACGGAAATGCCGACGGCGGCTCGAC
>NZ_JBHSBL010000015.1:352060-437842 GCF_042650585.1 Actinoplanes subglobosus | reverse complement strand
GTCGAGCCGCCGTCGGTAGGGCGTGAAATCAGATGACGCGGATGTTCTCGGCCTGCGGGCCCTTCTGGCCCTGGGTGATCTCGAACTCCACGCGCTGGTTCTCCTCAAGGCTGCGGAAACCGCTCGCCGAGATCGCCGAGAAGTGGGCGAACACGTCGGCGCCGCCATCGTCCTGGCTGATGAAGCCGAAGCCCTTGTCGCTGTTGAACCACTTCACGGTACCTGTAGCCATGTCACTTCCTTAACAAGCTGCGGAGCCCGCGCCGTGCGGACCCTCATGCCGCGGCGTTGATCACCCGCGTTTCACCGGCGGGAAACGAAAAGGCGCCTGGACGGGCTTCAGATAACCCATCAGGCGCCAAAAACGTCCACGGAAATCAAAACTGCAACGGCCAAACAGTAGCACAGGAAACAGACGGTGGCGGCTGATACCGGCCACCCGGCCAATTCGCACCGCCGATGATCACGAAATCGGAGCCCTGCCGGTCGGGCCGGGCGGGCACCGGAAACGTCGTGACGGGCGGCTCCACCTCAGTTTCCGGCCGATGCGGCCGAAAGGGTGGATCAGCGGTCGCCCACGCTGAGACCAAGGAGACCTCCATGCGCGCTGCCCTGCCCGACACCGTCGACGAGTCGGAGGCCTGGCAGCCGGGTGATCCCGACCGCGCCGAGGTGGAGCGCCTCCTGACCCTGATCAGGAGCCATCTGGGGGTCGAGGTGGCGTGGGTGTCGGCGTTCACCGCCGACCAGCAGTTCATCTACGCGGCGACCGGGGCGATCGAGGCGATGAACATCCCGGTCGGGGAGGGCACCGACCTGCAGGGCTCGTTCTGCACCCGGGTCGTCGCCGGCACCCTGCCGGAGGTCATCCCCGACACCCGCCGGCAGCCGGTCACCCGCGACCTCGCCGTCACCCGGGACCTGCGGATCGGCTCGTACGCCGGAGCGCCCTGGTACCGGCCCGACGGCACCGTCGCCGGCATGCTGTGCTGCGTCAGCCGGCACCCCGACCCGTCGCTCGACCAGCACACCGTGAAGTACATGGCGCTGATCGCCGATCTGATCGGCGACCACATGAGCAGCCCGCTGGCCCAGCAGCGCCGGATCACCGCGGACAACCGCCGCACGGTGGCCGGCGTGATCGACGACGAAGCGGTCCGGATGGTCTTCCAGCCGGTCGTCCGGCTGCGGGACCGGCACACCGTCGGGTTCGAGGCCCTGGCCCGCTTCGACCCGGCCGTGTTCGCCGGACCGGACAAGGCGTTCGCCGCGGCCACCCAGTGCGGTCTCGGCGTCCCCCTCGAACTGCTCGCCGTGCGCCAGGGACTGCGCCGGCTGCCGGACCTGCCGGCCGGGACCTGGCTGGCGGTCAACCTGTCGGCGGAGGCGCTGCTCGACGGGCAGGTACGCGACACGATGCTCGCCCACGCCAGTGACCGCATCACCGTGGAGATCACCGAACACACCCAGGTAACCGACTATCCGCAGCTGACCGAGGCGCTGAGTGCGCTGCGCCGGGCCGGGGTCCGGTTGAGCATCGACGATGCCGGCGCCGGATACGCCAGCCTGCAGCACATCCTCAAGTTGCGGCCCGACCTGATCAAACTCGACATCAGCCTCGTCCGTGACATCCACGAGGACCCGGCCAAGACCGCACTCGCGCAGTCGCTGGCCGCTTTCGCCACGAAGGTCGATGCCGACCTGATCGCCGAAGGCATCGAGACCGCGGCCGAACTCGACCGGCTGACCGAGATCGGCGTCACCTACGGCCAGGGTTACCACCTGGCGCGGCCGGCCGATCTTCCCTGACAGCACGCGTCAGCGCCGGCCGGCACGTGGCCGGCCGGCGCTGACGTCTGCTGATCAGATGCCGGGACGATCGACATCTCCGCGCCAGGAACCGGTCGCGGTGCCGCGGTTCTCGATGAACTCCTTGAACCGCTTGGCGTCGGCCTTCACCTGGTGGCTGTCGACGCCGACGGCGCTGCCGACCTTCTCGGCGATGCCCTCGGGCTCCCAGTCCAGCTGGATCGTCACCCGGGTCTCGGCGTCGGCGAGACGGTGGAACGTGACGACTCCGGCGTGCCTGGTGTCGCCGCCGGTGCTCTTCCACGCGACCCGCTCGTCGGGGTGCTGCTCGGTGATCTCCGCGTCGAACTCGCGGGTCTGCCCGGCGACCTTGGTGACCCAGTGTGTGCGGCGGTCGCCGATCTGGGTGATCGATTCGACGCCGTCCATGAACTGGGGGAAGTCCTCGAACTGGGTCCACTGGTTGTAGACCGTGCCGATCGGCACGTTCACGTCCACGGACTCGGTAACGGTGCTCACGATTACTCTCCTCTGCTCAAGGTGTTCGTGAACTACCCGGCACCGGGACGACGAAACGGGGCTGCGGTGTTCCGGACGACTCCGTGGTCACCGTCGTGGTCAACCGCACCGCGCCGAACCAGGCCTTCAACCCTGCGGGCCGACGGCACCGAGCCGCGGATCTGGGACTGATTCGCCGGCGACAACCAGCGCTGGGCCCTTCCGTGACCGCCATTCCGCGGCCCGCCGGTTCCGGTGAGCCGACGGGCCGTACGCCATCCGCTTCTCAGCTCTTCGCGGCCGCGTCGCGCCCCGCGAGATAGCCGAAGACGACGGCCGGCGCAATCGTCGACCCCGGCCCCGGATAGGTGCGCCCCATGACCGACGCCGTGGTGTTCCCGGCCGCGTAAAGGCCGGGGATCACGGCGCCGGACGCGTCGAGAACCCGCGCCACCTCGTCGGTGAGCAGGCCACCCTTGGTGCCGAGGTCCCCGGGAACGAGCTGCACCGCGGTGAACGGCCCTTTCTCGATGGATCCGAGATTGGGATTGGGTTTGACCGTCGGATCGCCGTAATAGTTGTCGTAAACGGTGCGGCCACGTCCGAAGTCCTCGTCGACACCGCTGCGCGCGAATCCGTTGAACCGCTCGACGGTCGCCCGCAGCCGCGCCGGTTCCATACCGAGATCGGCGGCGAGCTCCTCGATACTGCCGGCGGACCGCACGATGCCGGCCGCGCGCAGTTTCTTGGTGCCTTGCAGGAACGCGTTGAAAAGGTAACGCCGGCGGTGCCGGACGTCGAGGATCAGCCAGCTGGGAATCGATTCACGGCCGAGCAGCGCATGCCCGAAATCGATGTAACTGGCCGACTCGTTGGTGAACCGGTCGCCCGCCGGATCGACGACGATACTGAACGGCATCGACCGCTCGGAGAGCACGAACTGGTGGTGCCCGTCGCCGAGCGGCACCGAGGCACCCCACCACGCGTCGTCCATCAACGCGACGTCGGCGCCGATCTCCCGGGCGATGCGAATGGGGTCACCGAGATCGCCCTCGGCGGCGCTGCTGTAGCCCGGAACGCCGTGGTGCTCCTTCCGCCATTCGGCGTTCTGCGCGAAGCCACCGCCGCCGAGAATCACCCCGCGACGCGCACGTATGCGGTTCTCGCGGCCGTCGGCGGTGCGCACGACGGCCCCGGAAACCGAGCCGTCCTCCTCGCGGACCAGACCGGTCAGCGGCGTGCTCAACAGCACCTCGACACGCTGCGCGAGCAGCGCGGACATCAGGTTCGCGGTCAACGCACCGCCGATCCCGAAAAGGCGTTTCCCGGAGATCAACCCCCATATGGTACGGAACACGAATCTCGCCCCGCGAAAGAAGCCGGCAGGCGTGGACCAGGCACGGGAAAGCAGCCACACATCATCGGTCTTCAGCGGCGCCGGAATGCTGTCACGCCCCCGGAACGTCGCGAACCACTCCCCCAGGCCCCGGGTGTCGAAAGGCTCCGCCTCGATTCCCCGCCCGGTCATGCCACCCGGCCGGTCCGGATAGTAGTCGGGGTATTCCTTGGCGACCGCCCACCGCACGCCGTGCTTCTCGAGGAACGTGTAGACCTCGGGAACCGTCTCGACGAAGGCCCGCCGCCGCTCCGGTGAACTGGCCGGCCCGGCGTCCCCGATGGCCGCCTCCATGTAGGTGAGTGCCTTGTCGACGGAATCGGTCCCGCCCATCTTCGGGTGCGTCGGCATCCACAGACCGCCGCCGCTGAGCGCCGTGGTGCCGCCCCATTTGGCGGTGCTCTCCACGATCAGCACCTCGGCACCGCTGTCGGCGGCGGCGATCGCCGCCGTCATGCCGGCCGCTCCAGTGCCGACGACCAGCACGTCCACTTCACGATCCCACACGGCGCCCCTCCCCCATCCACTAGCCGATCGGCTATCTTGATGTTGTCGGAAAGCTAGCCGAGCGGCTAGTCGGAAGCAAGGGCCGATAGGGTGATCCGATGGCCGAGAAACGTGCGCGGGAGCGGCTGCTGACCGCGGCGCTGGACCTGTTCACCGAGCACGGCGTCAGCGGCACGTCGCTCCAGATGATCGCCGACCGGCTCGGCGTCACGAAGGCGGCCGTCTACCACCAGTTCCCCGCCAAGGACGAGATCGTCCTCGCCGTCATCGGCCCGCCACTGGAGCAGCTCGCGCCGATCGCCGAGGCCGCCCAGCGCCGCCGCACCCCGTCGGCGCGCCGCAACGCCGCGCTGACCGGCATCATCGACCTGGTCGTGAAGAACCGGCGGATAGCCGCCGCGCTGACCTTCGACCCGCTGGTCAACCAGCTGGTCCGCAAGCACCCCGCCATCGGCGTCATCGAGCAGCTCCAGGACCTGCTGACCGGCCCCGACCCCGACGACGCCACCCGCGTGGCGGTGAGCCTGGTCAGCGGCGGCCTCATGATCGCCGGCTCGGACCGCCGGCTGACCGCCCTCGACGACGAGGCCCTCCGCGACCACCTGCTGGTCACGGCCCGCCGGGCGCTGCGCTGATGAACCACGTTCGCGAGGCCTACACCTCGATCGCCGCCATCTACATCGACCTGTTCGGCGCCGAGGACAAGGTGCACCCCGACGACCTGTCCCTGATCGCCCGCCACCTGGCCGCCCACCCGGGCCCACCCAGCCACCCCGCTCCACCCGGCCCGGTACTTGATCTTGGGTGCGGACCTGGTCACATCACCGGGTTCCTGCGCTCGCTGGGGGCTGCCGCGATCGGGTTCGACCTGGTCCCCGAGTTCATCGAGCATGCGCGGGCCACCCACCCGGACGGCGACTACCGACTCGGCTCGCTCACCGACCTGCCGTTCGCCGACGGCTCGGTCAGCGGCATCCTGTCCTGGTACTCGATGATCCACATGCCACCGCCGGACGTCGACGACGTGTTCTCCACGTTCCGCCGCCTGCTCGCCCCGGGCGGCACCCTGGTGATCGGCTTCTTCACCGCCGCCGAGATCGGAGCGTTCGACCACAAGGTCACCACCGCCTACCGCTGGCCGCCCGACGAACTCTCCGCCCGCCTGAGAGCCGCCGGTTTCACCGAGACCGAGCGACTACTGCGCGACACCGATGGCACGCACCGCCCACACGGTGCGATCGCCGCAACCTGATCACCACACCCCTGTGCCGGAGGTGTCGATGTCGGTCAGGATGGCAGCGGAGAACGGGGAGGGATCGTGGTTCTGCATCCTGGTGAGCCGCACGACACCGCCATGGCCGGGCGGCTCAACTGGCTGCGCGCCGGGGTCCTCGGCGCGAACGACGGCATCGTGTCGACGGCCGGGCTGGTGATCGGGGTGGCCGGCGCGACGACCGCGACCGCGCCGATCGCGACAGCCGGGCTGGCGGGACTGGTGGCCGGGGCGGTGTCGATGGCACTGGGTGAGTACGTGTCGGTGAGCAGCCAGCGCGACACCGAGCGGGCGCTGCTCGACAAGGAGCGCGACGAGTTGGCGCGGTTCCCGGAGGAGGAGTTCGAGGAGCTGGCCGCGCTCTACGAGGCGAAGGGGCTGAGTCCGGCGACCGCCCGTCAGGTGGCACGGGAGCTGAGTGAGCGGGATGCGTTCGCGGCGCACGCCGATGTCGAGCTACATCTCGACCCGGATGAGCTGACCAGCCCGTGGCAGGCCGCGGCGGCGTCGGCGGTGGCGTTCACGGCCGGGTCGCTGCTGCCGCTGGGCGCGATCCTGCTGCCGCCGCCGGGCTTCCGGGTGGCCGCCACGTTCGTCGTGGTCCTGGTCGCGCTGGCCGCCACCGGTTACCTCAGCGCCCGGCTCGGCGGCGCCCGACCCGCTCGTGCGATGGCCAGGCTGGTGCTCGGCGGCGCGACCGGGATGGCGGTCACCTACGGAATCGGCACGCTGGTAGGCGCCACCGTCGGCTGACCGGGCGAAAAACGCAGCCGGGGTGGGGCGAACGAACAGCCTCCGACGGAGTTCGCGGAGAACCGACGCCCCAGGCGGAAGCTGAGAGTACGCCGGACGGCCGTGGGTGGAACGGGACCAACGGCTCTGCCCGGCGGATTACCCACGAGCGTGCGATGGGAGGGGACGCCGCAAAGGAGGTAGCGCCATGAAGAAGAGAATCATCGTCGGGTACGACGGGTCGTCGTACTCCCGGGCCGCCCTCTTGTGGGCGATGGACGAGGCCGCCCACACCGACGCCACGGTCGAGCTGGTGCACGCCGACGAACGGCCGATCGTGGTGTCGCCGCATCCGGAGAGCACGCTGGAACGTGCGGTCGCGACCGCTCGTAAGGCACAGCCGCTCGTCGAGGTCACCGCCCGGACCGTGGACGCGTACGCCGTACCGACGCTGGTCGATCTGTCGCGGCAGGCCGACCTGATCGTGATCGGAGGCCGGGGGCACAGCATCGTCGCGGGGTTGCTCGGATCGGTGAGCACCGCGGTCAGTGCGCACGCCCGCTGCCCGGTGGTCGTCGTCCGGGGTGAGGCCACGGCCGGCCCGGTGGTCGCCGGGGTCGACGGCACCGATCGGGCCCCGGAGGTTCTGGCGTTCGCCGCCGCGCAGGCCGCCGCCCGTAAGGCGCCGCTGCGGGTGATCCGCGCCTGGCCGCCGGTGACGGGGCTGTGGGAGGAGACGCCGATCGTCACGAACGCGGTGACCGGCCGGGAGCGGGAACCGTTCGACACGCTGATCGCCGAGATCGGTGACGCGTACCCGGACGTGTCGATCGTGGCCGAGGCGACGGTCGCGCATCCGGCGGCGGTGCTGACGCTGGCCAGTGCCCACGCGCAGTTGCTGGTGATCGGCAGCCGGGGGCACGGCCCGTTCAGCGGTCTGCTGCTGGGTTCGGTCAGTCAGCATCTGCTGCGTAACGCCTCGTGCACGGTCGCGGTGGTGCATCACCGCGGGTCGTCCGGCCCTACCCGGTAGGCCCGGCCCGGCGGTACCACGGAAGTGGGGCGGGACGACCCCGCCCCACGGACGAGGGCGAGGAACAAGATGTCCCGCTACGTGTTCGACTTCATCGACGGGAACAAGGATCTCAAGGATCTGCTCGGCGGCAAGGGCGCCAATCTGGCGGAGATGACCCGGATGGGGCTGCCGGTGCCGCCGGGTTTCACCGTCACCACCGACGCCTGCCGGGAGTACCTGCACACCGGCCGCCTGCCGGGCGGGCTCCTGGACGAGGTGGAGGAGCATCTGCGGCTGGTCGAGGCGCGACTGGGCCGCAGGCTGGGCGACCCGGCCGAGCCGCTGCTGCTGTCGGTGCGGTCGGGTGGGAAGTTCTCGATGCCGGGGATGATGGAGACCATCCTGGACATCGGGCTCAACGACACGACCGTGCGCGGTCTGGCCCGGCGCAGCGGTGACGACCGGTTCGCCTGGGATTCGTACCGCCGGCTGATCCAGATGTTCGGGCGGACCGTCCACGGGATCCCCGGTGACCTGTTCGAGGCGGAGTTCGCGGACGGCGCCGACCCGCGGGAGCTCGTCGAGACGTTCAAGAAGATCTTCGCGGCGTACACCGGTCACGATTTCCCGCAGTCGCCGCACGAGCAGTTGTACTCGGCGATCAGTGCGGTGTTCACGTCGTGGAACGCCGACCGGGCCGTGCTCTACCGGCGTCAGGAGGGCATTCCGCAGGATCTGGGCACCGCGGTCACGGTGATGGCGATGGTCTTCGGCAACCACGGCGACCGGTCGGGTACGGGTGTCGCCTTCACCCGCGACCCGGCGACCGGCCGTCGCGGCGCCTACGGCGACTACCTGCCGGACGCCCAGGGCGAGGACGTGGTCGCCGGCATCCGCAACACGGTCGGCCTGGACGAGCTGGCCCGGCTGGACCCGGCGAGCCACGTGCAGCTGCTCGCGGTGATGGAGAAGCTGGAGCGCCGCTACCGGGACCTGTGCGACATCGAGTTCACCATCGAGGACGGCAAACTGTGGATGTTGCAGACCCGGGTCGGCAAGCGCACCCCGGCGGCCGCGTTCGTGATCGCGGCGCAGCTGGTCGAGGAGGGCACGATCACCCTCGACGAGGCGTTGCGGCGGGTCACCGGTGAGCAGCTGGCCCATCTGATGTTCCCGGTGTTCGATCCGGTGTCGGCGCCGGAGCCGGTGACCACCGGTGTGGCCGCCTCGCCGGGGGCCGCGGTCGGCGCGATCGTGTTCGACTCGGCGGCCGCGGTGGCCGCGCCGGGGCCGGTGATCCTGGTCCGGCACGAGACGAACCCCGACGACCTGCCCGGCATGATCGCGGCGCAGGGCATCCTGACGGCTCGCGGCGGCAAGACCTCGCATGCGGCGGTGGTCGCGCGGGGCATGGGCAAGACGTGCGTGTGCGGTGCCGACGAGGCGGTCGTCGACGCGGTCGCGGGCACGCTGACGATCGGCGGCACGGTGCTGCGGGCCGGTGACGTGATCTCGCTGGACGGCACCGACGGCAAGGTCTACGCCGGTGCGGTGCCGGTGCGGCCGTCGCGGGTGGCCCGGTTCTTCGAGGGTGAGCTGGCGTCGGCCGATGATCCGCTGGTGTCGGCGGTGCGCCGTCTGCTCGGGCACGCCGGCGAGGTGGCCCGCCTGGAGGTCCACGCGAACGCCGACACCGCCGCCGACGCCGCGCGGGCCCGCCGGTTCGGCGCGACCGGGGTCGGCCTGTGCCGGACCGAGCACATGTTCCTCGGCGCCCGCCGCGAGCTGGTCGAGCGCCTGATCCTCGCCGACACTGATCAGGAACGGACAGCAGCTCTCGATGCTCTGCTGCCGTTGCAGCGTGACGACTTCACCGCGCTGTTCGCCGCGATGGACGGGCTGCCCGTCACGGTTCGGCTGATCGACCCGCCGTTGCACGAGTTCCTGCCGCCGTTGGAGGAGCTCACGGCCAGGGTGGCGCGGGCCGAGGCACTCGGCGAACCGGCCGGTGACGACGCCCGGCTGCTGGCCGCGGTCCGGCGAATGCACGAGCAGAACCCGATGCTGGGCCTGCGCGGCGTACGTCTGGGTCTGGTCGTTCCCGGTCTGTTCGCGATGCAGGTCCGGGCGGTCGCGGAGGCCGCCGCCGCTCGGGTCGCCGCAGGCGGCAACCCTCGGCCGGAGATCATGGTGCCGCTGGTCGGGACGATTCAAGAGCTTGATCTGGTACGGGCGGAAGCGCTCCGCATCCTGTCGGGGATCCCGCTGGCCCCGCCCATCCGCATCGGCACGATGATCGAGGTCCCGAGGGCCGCGCTGACGGCCGGCGAGATCGCCCGTTCGGCCGACTTCTTCTCCTTCGGCACCAACGACCTGACGCAGATGACGTGGGGTTTCTCCCGCGACGACGTGGAGGGCGCGTTCTTCGGCCGTTACCTGGACCTGGGCGTGTTCACCGCTTCCCCGTTCGAGACGCTGGACCGTACCGGCGTCGGCCAACTGGTCCGCATCGCCGTGGACCGGGGCCGCGCCACCCGTCCCGACCTGACGATCGGGGTGTGTGGCGAGCACGGCGGTGACCCGGCATCGGTCCGGTTCTTCCACGAGGCCGGGCTGGATTACGTGTCGTGCTCGCCGTACCGCATCCCGATCGCCCGCCTGGAGGCCGCCCGGGCCACCCTCGGCGACGGCGCCTCCTCCGACACCCGGTAGGCCCCGCCGCCTTGCTTCGACGCGCTAGCGTGTCGACATGTCATCGATCGCGATCACAGTAGACGGCCGGGAGGCGCTCACCACGCGCCAGCTCGGCGAGGAGTTCCTTCTCGACCCGGCGTCCGCACGGACCGCGGTGCGGCGCGTCGGGCTCGAGCCGGTCGCCCACCTCGACGACCGGACCCCTCTCTACGACGCCGAGACGGCCCGGACGGCGCTGCGCAACCGGCCGGGCCGGGGTTCCCGGTCGGGGTGGGACCGGGCGGCCGCGGTCGTCCGGTCGGTCGCCCAGACCTTCTGACCCCAGGGTGGTACCGGCGGTCCTACCGAGGAGCGTTCCCTGGTTGGACCGCCGGAACAGGCGCAGGCTGAGGGCATGTCAAAGACCGTTTTCATCACCGGCGCCAACAAGGGTCTCGGCTTCGAGGCCGCCCGCCGTCTCGTCCAGCTCGGGCACACCGTGATCGTCGGAGCCCGCGACGCCGACCGCGGGCAGAAAGCCGCCGCCGAGGTGGGCGCCCGGTTCGTGCGGATCGACGTCACCGACGACACGTCGGTCCGGGCGGCCGCCGCCGACGTGGCCGCGCACGAGGGCCACCTCGACGTGCTGATCAACAACGCCGGCATCGCCGGCCCGCACACCCCGGCCGGTGACCTGACCGGGGAGGACGCCACGCACGTCTTCGACACCAACGTGATCGGCATCGTCCGGGTGACCAAGGCGTTCCTGCCGCTGCTGCGTGACGCCGAGTCGCCGGCCGTGGTGAACGTCAGCAGCGGCCTCGGCTCGCAGGCGCTCACCCACGACCCGGCCCGGATCGAGTCGCAGGTGGTGGCACCGCTCTACACCGCGTCGAAGGCGGCGGTGACGATGCTGACCACGCAGTACGCGAAGGCACTGCCGGAGATCCGCTTCAACGCCGTCGACCCCGGTTACACCGCGACCGACCTGAACGCCCACAGCGGCCCGCAGACGGTGACCGAGGGTACCGACGCCATCGTCACGCTGGCGACCGAGGACCCGTCGGCGGGCACGGGCCGTTACCTCGACCGCTCCGGAACACTGCCTTGGTGATCGAAATGCACCACTTTCGGTGGCCCGCGACGGACGTACCCCCCGAAAGGTGGCGCCGCTGATCTAGGGTGCGGCGAGTGACCCCCGTACTCGAGATATCAGGGCTGCGAAAGACGTACCGCAGCCGTAAAGGTGTCCGTAATGCCCTGGACGGTTTCGACATGGTCGTCGAAGCCGGTCAGGTGCACGGATTCCTCGGGCCCAACGGCTCGGGCAAGACCACCACATTGCGTACGCTTCTCGGGCTGATCAAGCCCAACGGCGGCCGGATGGCGATCCTCGGCAAGGAGGTGCCACAGCATCTGCCCGAGGTGGCCGGCCAGGTCGGCGCCATCGTCGAGAGCCCGCAGTTCTTCGGCAACTTCACCGCCGAGCTCACGCTGAGCCTGCTCGCCGACGCCGGTGGCGTGGACCGCGGCCGGGTGGCGGCAGTGCTCGACCAGGTGGGCCTGCGTGACCGCGCCAAGGAGCGGGTGAAGACCTACTCCCTCGGCATGAAGCAGCGTCTGGCGGTCGCGTCGGCGTTGCTCAAGGAGCCGAAGCTGCTCATCCTGGACGAGCCGGCGAACGGCCTGGACCCGGGCGGCATCCGGGAGATGCGCACGCTGATGCGGGATCTGTCGGACTCCGGGATGACGGTGCTGCTGTCCAGCCACATCCTCGGTGAGATCCAGCTGATCTGCGACTCGGTGACGATCATCTCGGCCGGTCGGCGGGTGACCTCCGGCAAGGTGGCCGAGGTGCTGGCCCAGCACACGTCGGGTGCCGTCCGGGTGCGGCTGGAGCAGGGCGTGGACCTGCTGGACGCGGCGAACACGCTGCGCGAGGCGGGCGCCCAGGTGACTCTGGAGAGCGACTTCTTCACCGTCGCGAACGCCGCCAACCCGGCGCTGATCACCAAGGTGCTGGCGCAGCGCGGCGTCTACGTCAGCGAGCTGACGCCGGTGTCGGCCGACCTCGAGGACGTGTTCCTGGAGCTGACCGGCACGGCGCCGGTCGCCGGGCACAGCCGGCAGGTGGACGAGTCCTCGATCAGCGGCGCCAAGAACGGATGGGGCCAATGAGCCTGGCACGTGCGGAAACCCGGCGCCTGTTCAAGCGCCGTTTCACCTCGTCGATCCTGATCGGCGTGCTGCTGATCCTGGGTGCGGTCGCCGCGGGCACCTTCCTCAGCAATCAGCGGGTCACCGAGACCGAGATCGCGGCGGCCCAGGCCGAGGCGCAGGGCTACTACCAGGAGGCGGTACGGACCGCCACCGAGGACAAGCAGAAGTGTCAGGCCGCGGCCGGCACCCCGGAGGCGGCCAACTATCCGCCGAACTGCGACGACGTCTGGACACCGACGCCGGAGGAGTACGACTACACCTGGTACATGCCGGAGACGTTCGAGCTGCGCGCCGAGTTCCCCGACATGATCTCGGTGCTCGCGGTGGTGCTCGCGGCGGCGGCGTTCCTGGTGGGCGCGTCGTTCGTCGGTTCCGAGTGGAACAGCGGCGGCATGATGAACCTGCTGCTCTGGCGTCCGCGCCGGCTGCAGGTCCTGGGCACCAAGCTGGCGGTCCTGCTCGGCTGGTTCACCGGCCTGACGCTGGCCCTGGGCGCGCTGTGGACCGGTGCGTTCGTGCTGATCGCCGAACTGCGCGGCTCCACCGAGAAGATGACCTCCGGGGTGTGGCAGTCGTTCGCCCTGACCGGGCTGCGGGGCCTCGCCATGGTCGTGGTGGCGGGTGCTCTCGGGTTCGCGCTGGCATCCCTGGGCCGGCACACCGGTATGGCGCTGGGCGCGCTCGTCGGTCTCGGCGCGCTGCAGATCGGCGTCTACATGATGGCGAGTCTCGCCGGTGCGAAGTATCCCGATGCCTGGCTGGCGCCGGTGTGGGGCTACGTCTGGATGTACAAGGAGTTGATCCTGGAGGACTACGACTCCTGCAACTACTCGTCGTCGAGCGGTTGCGTGCCGGACACGTTCACGATGACCTGGCAGGCGGCCGGCATCGGTACGGCGATCGTGGCCGCGCTGGTGGTGGGCGCGTCGGTGTGGGCGATGCGCAACCGCGACATCACCTGAGCCCGGATCGACTCACGGCTCCCGGTCCCGGCCGGGATCGGGAGCCGTCCCGGGCAGGTTGCGGGCGACCTCGGCATGTCCGGCTCGCCGCCGGCATGAGATCAACCGTGAACGCAGGTGACGATCATGCACAGGTGGGTACGTATCAGGTGGGTACGCACCCACGGCAGGTAGCAGCACAGGTCGGGCTCCATGTAGTGGAGGTCCGGCGATCTCCCGGGTGCGGCGCGAGCCCGTCGCGGGCGGCGACTGAGTGTGTCTGCCGAGCAGCTCATCATGGCTCGGCCCTCCTCCACATACTGTTCTTATGGGATGAATCGTAGGCAGCATTGTTCATCCGGGGAGAATGAACGGGTGGAACTGCGGCAGCTGGAACAGTTCGTCGCGGTGGCCGGGAAACACCGCCCCTGGTGATCTCATCGATCTGCTCCCTTAGCCGATTCTTAGGCGGCGTTACTTGCACCTTTAAGTGATCTCCCCCTAGTTTCACTTAAAGCTTGAAGTAACAACCATCCCTCCCCACTCAGTCCGTATCGCCGCGTCGCCGCACTGCGCTGCCGCCGCTGCGTTACTCCGCCTGGAGGATCCGCATGACATCGACCGCCCCCACCACCGCCGCACCCGCGACCTGGAAGGCGACACTGACCGCCACCGGAATCGCCGTCGCCGGAGGCCTCATCATCAACAGCCTCATCGCCGCAGCGGCCCTCGGACTGGGCGCTTCCGATGAGTTCCAGCAGCTCACGCTACCGGTGTACGGCCCGCTGACAGTGATCGGCGCGGTGATCGCCGCGGTCGCCTGGCGTGTGATCGTCGGCCGCAGCCGCAACGCACGCCGGATCCTGCGCATCCTCGTTCCGGTAGTGCTGCTGGTCTCCCTGATCCCCGACTTCCTGCTGCTGGCGTCGAAGTCCCAGCCGGGCACCACCACGACGGGAGTGATCGCCCTGATCCTGATGCACTTCGGCGTGGCCGCGGTAGCGGTGCCCGCATTCCAGCGCCTGATGCCCCCGCGCACCTGATCCATCACGGCCGGGTCCGGTCACGGCCGGCGTCGTCTACCCGATTCGATGCCCGAGGGGCTCACCGGACGATTCCGGAGATCGGCGGGAGAAGACCGCGGTCAGGCTGAAGGCAGCCGCCGCAACCGCGCTCAAGACCATGACCAGGACGTACGGGTCGACGATCTCGATGCGACTCTCGGCAACCCGGCGAGCGACCGGAGCATGCGGGGTGACGTCGGGAATGAGGCTGGCCGGCCCCCAGCGGGCCAGCCCCACCACCGCCCCGAAGACGACCCCGAACGTGACCGTGAGAGCGAGAAGCCCAGCGAGCAGCGGGTTGGTCCCGGCGCTGGCGAGGACGGCGACGACAGCGGCCACCCCGGCGAGGGCCAGGACCCACCCGACGGTCACCGGGATCGGCGGAGCGACCACCACGCCCAGGACCCACACCAGGGCGGCGACGAGACCGCTGCCGATGCCGATGTACCGAACCCGGCTGCTCACCGCGGATCCGGACACCACCGCGACAGCCACCAGGAACGCCACCGCCCCGGTGGCTAGGGTCAGCATCGCCGCCCCGTCGTCAGCCGCTTCGAGGGTCGCCGGATGTGTGTGGGCGACGGCGACCACGGCGATGACACCCGCGATGAGATAGCCGGCGACCCGTACCGTCCACGCGGCGGGACCGGAGCCTAGCGGCCCGAGCATCCCGGCCCGGCGGGCCTGCCAGCACACGACGGCCAGGGTCGACACCATCACGGCGAGCACCGCGGCCAGCGGCGCGAAGTCGATGGTGGCGGCCCAGGCCAGCAGCGCCGTGAGGGTCCCGAGGACCACGAGCAGATGGACGACCGGCAACCGGCCACTGATCAGCGTCACCGCTGGGCTCCCTCGAACGACATCGATCAGCCGAAGCCTGGTACGGGGTGGGACACCGGACAAGCATCCGTTCGGTCCGATTCGGTGTCGCGCGGCGGGTCTGTGGGCCGGGACCACCGGGACACCTGACCCGTGACCTGCCCCGGGTGGCCGGGCGCCGGTCACCCGTACGAGATCGTCGCTCGGAGAAGGGTTATGTCGTCGTCGGCGATGACGCCGCGCGCCCGGGCCTCGGTGAGGTCCGCCGCGGCCATGGCGGGGTTGGCGAGCGCCAGCCACCGCCAGACGCCGGGGTCGGTCGCGGCCTCGGCCAGCATCCACCGGGCGAGGGCGTCGGTGGCGACCAGCAGCCGGTCGCCGGGCCGCAGATCGCCGGCGGCGGTCGTCAGCGGGGTCGGCGCCGACGTGTGCACCAGCACCGGCGCCCGGTCGAGCTGTGCCGGTTCGGTGTGCGGAAAGGCGGTGACCAGCCGGTCCTCGCGCAGGTGGAAGAGGCAGGTGTCACCGGCGGCGACCGCCTTCCAGCCGGTTCCGGTGGCGGCCACGCCGAGCAGGGTGGCGCCGCTGCCCCCGGCGGCTTTGCGGGCCAGCCGCGGTGACCGGCCGAGGTCGAGTCCGGCGGTCCAGTCGGCGCCCGCCGCGGCCAGCCAGCCCTGCGCGTCGTCGTCGAGGGCCGGCCGCGGGTCGTCGAGGAAGCGTCGGACCAGGATCCGGGCCCAGAGCCGGGAGGCGAACGCCGACCCGGCCCCGTCGCTGACGGCGAGGAGCATCCCCGGTTCGTCGAAACCGTAGGCGTCCTCGCCGTCCGGGTAGGGTCCGTCGGGCCGGGGCAGCGCGATCGCGTCGCAGGTCAGGCGGGTCATGTCACGGTCCGGCGGCGGCGAACGGGGTGCCCCACATGAAGAAGCGGGTCAGGGAGGTGGCGCCGCCGTTGAAGACGAAACCGCGGGCACCGGGGCGGAGCGGGAACTGGGACGTCTCGACCATCGGATCGGGGATGACGCTGGACATGCCGAACAGGTGGGTGGCGAACGGATCGCCGAGTTGTGGCGGTGCGCTGGGGAACTCGACCATGGCGCTGGTGTCACCGGACAGGTGCAGGTTGAACAGCAGGACGCCGCCGTCGCGGGTGCCGAGAGCGGTTAGCCGGGCGGCGTGGGCGGCCGGGTCGCCGGTGTTGGCCTGCCCGTCGGTGATGTTGAGGACGACCGGTGGGAACGAGTCGGGGTGGCCGCCGATCCAGCGGGCCGCGAGGTCGTGGGCGCGGGCGACGGCCTCGGCCATCGGGGTGTTGCCGTCGGCGAGCGGGGTGATCCAGCGGCGGGTCGCCTGGAGGCGGGGGCCGGTGGCGTCGGCGCCGGTGGGTGCGCCGAGTTCGTCGAGTTTCGCGGTGGAGACGAACCCGTCGCCGGCGAGCATGGACCGGACGCCGTGGCCGCCGTAGCCGAGGACGGCGACGTCGCACCACGGCATGACGGGCAGGCTCTCGTCCTTGACGCAGCGGTCGACGAGTTCGTCGAGGAGCAGGTCGACGGCCTGGGCGAGGGCGGCGGCGCGGGACAGTCCGGGATTGCCGGCGATCGGCTGCGCCATCGAGGCGGACTGGTCGATGAGGACGATGAGGCAGCCCGGGTATCGGGTGCTCATCCGGCGTGAGTAGGGCATGGGTCCTTTCCTTATCCGCGCGGCCGGTTGACGGGTCTGCGGAGCCGGTTGACGGCGACGACTCCGGCGGCGCCGAGGAGCAGGGCGATGCCGACCAGCCGGAACAGGGGTACCGCCGTCGACCAGGGATCACGCATGTCCCACGGCTCCAGGTAGAAGTACGACACGTGGGTGGGCCGGATCGCGGCGGCGAGCGCCATGCCGAGTGCCCAGCCGGCGCGGCCCTGTCCGGGGCCGAGCCAGACCACCAGGGCGAGGACGGCCAGGCCGATCACGCCGCCGGTCATCCAGTCGTCGGAGTATCTGTCGAGAGCGTGCTCATCCCACTCGTAGACGGCCAGTTCGGTGGCCGCCACCGCCAGACCGCCGGCGGCGCCCAGGTGGAACGTGAGCCGCCGGCCCTCCCCGGTCAGGCCCGGCCAGCCCTTCAACGCCCGGAACGCGCTGCCGGCGAGCAGCATCGCGAGACCGACAGTGACCAGGTCCTCCTCCAGACGGCCCTCGGCCACCGCGGGCATCAGCAGGGCGAGCAGCATGAGGGTGAACCCGGCGACGAGCCCGGTGAGCATCGGCCGGGCGGCACGGACGGCGAGGATGCCGGCGAACAGGACCAGCCACACCCCGATCGCCACCGTCACCGGATAGGCAGTGTCGAAGCCGGATTCAGGATCGCGGTTGACGACCACGAATCCGGCTATCGCGTTGATGGCGAGCAGCCACACCACCGGCACCGGTAGGGGCATCGCCGGGCGGGCCGGCTCCTTCTCTTTCACCGGGGCGGGGGCGGGGGTGGTCATCTGGTTCACCTTTTTGATCGTGCTGTGCAGGGTGGGTACCGACGAGGGGTCGGCACGGCAGAGGTCGGCGAGGACCGCGGCGAACCGGACGACGGCCCGGTCCGGTGACCGGCCGAGTTCCTCCCAGACCGGTGTCGATCCGGGTGCCGCGAAGTCCGCCTCGGTGAAGATCAGGTTGTTGTCGTCGTGGAAGCGGTCCCAGAGCGACGGGTCGGCGGCGACGGCGAGCAGGCTCAGCTGCACGACGTGGGCGGCGAACCGGTCGGTGTTCGGTCCCCACTGCGCGACACCGGCCCGGGGATGGCGGTAGTTGGGGTGCCCGGCCTCGGCCGGTGCGGCATGCTGCCGCAGCGTCGGGGTCCAGATGCCGTCCGGGTCGACCAGCGCGATCCGGTCCCGGTCGATGAGCACGTTGCCGTGCTGCACGTCGCCGTGGGCGACGCGGGCCCGTTCGAGGCGGCGCATCAGGTCGGCCCACTGGAAGGCGAGGGCCCGGAGGCTCTCCGGTTGTCGCCGCCCGGCGGCCACGGCGACGTCGAGCGGTGCCCCCTCCTGCCACGGCGCCACGAGTACGGCCACCCGTCGCCCGTCCACGAGGAGTTCGTCACGGAGCACGTCCCAGATCGGCATCTCCGGGATCGGCTGCTTGGTCAGGTGCCCGGCGATCGCCCGGAACCGTTTCCCGTGCAGCCGTCCCGGGCTGAGGAAACAGCGGACCGCCCAGCTGTCGCCACGGGCGTCGTCGAGCCGGAAGACGACGGTGTTCTGCCCGATGCGCCGCAACGGCCCACCCCGCCGCGCCGCCGCCGGCGTGGCCGCCCTCAGCCGGGGATCGAGAAAAGCCTTCTCGGGTACGGCCACCGCCGCCACATATTCGGCGACGGAGATCGTCGGCCGCTCATCGGGTGCCAATGATCACCCGTCCCGGGATGGTCCGGCCGTCCACCGAAGCCCACAGCCGCAGGCACGCCAGCACCGTGCCCGGCCCGCCGAGCATGGCCGCGTTGTCGCTGGTCATGTCGGCGGGGATGTCGGAGAACCGGCCGCTGAGCTCGGTGACCTGTGCCCCGGGCACGTCCCGGGCGGCCTGGAACACCAGGTCACGGACCTGGGTGGCCAGGTTCGCCCACCAGCTGCCGGCGGCGGCCGGTGGCCGGTGCACGACCGAGCAGAGCGCCTCGTCGACGTCGAGGAGGGTGCGCAGCCGCTCGCCCGGGGTGGTGGCCGCGGTGTGTGCGTGCAGGCGCCTGAGCAGTTCGGATCGGCAGGCGGTGGGCGTACCGGGCTGGTCGAATCTCCCGGCCGGGAGGCCGTTGCGGGTCGGCAGCAGGTCGACGAGCGTCCCGTCGCGCCCGGCGACGGCCAGCACCTGCGCCGCGGCGACGGCCAGCCGGTACCCGGGCCCGTGGTCGCCGGCCCGCAGCGCGAGGGCCTCGGCGACGTCGGCCGGCAGCGGGGCCTCCGGGCGCAGCCGCAGGCCGGGCCGGCCGGTCGCGGGATCGGGCGGGATCAGCGTCTCCCGGTCGACGAAGCTGGGCACGTCCGTCCAGTCGCCGCCGGCCGTCTCGCCGGCGGCGGCCCGGGCCCGCCAGGTCGCGGCCGGTCCGGCCGGCAGCCGCAGCAGGGCGGTGAACAGGGCCGGCACGTCGGCGACCGGTGTGCCGCCGAGGTGTGCGGCCACTTCCGGGTCGGCGGTGAACTCGGTCCGCAGACCGCTGTCGATCACCGGAGGCGGCGGGCCGAACGACCCGGCCGGCGGGCCGGGCGACCCGGCCGGCGGGCCGGGCGCCCGCTCGTCGAGCAGCGTCGCGAGGTCCCGGCGGACCTCGTCGGCGGCGGTGTCGGGATGGTGCCGGCACACGTCGGCGAGGGCCTGGTCGAGGCCGATCAGGTAGCCGCGGACCACCGACCGGTAGGCGGGCGTGGTGAGCAGTTCCCGCAGCCGTTCCCGCATCACTGTTCGCCGTTGTAGGGGTCGGAGGTGATGTCCTTCTCGGCGCCGGGGTCCATCGGTGTCGAGTACACCGCGCCGGGGTGGGCGTCCATCTCGGCCAGCCCGTCGGCCCGAAGGTATTCGGGGCGGCCCGGCCCCACCCGGAGGTTGCCGTCGGCGTCGACCGTCGCGTACCACTCGCCGGAGTAGTTGCGGGCCGGCAGGGTGCCGATCATGTCGACGTCCTCGCCGGCGCGCAGGAAGAACGTCCATCCGTCCTTGCCGGGCGGCGGCAGCGGGCGCGGGCTGACCACACCGGCCCGGAAGGCGCCGCTCAGTGACTGCGCGGTGGCGAACTCCTCGGTGAGCTCGACCCGCGCGTCGGTCTCGGCCGCGCGGAACACCCAGGTGGTGACCATCTCGTCGCCGGCGCCGTCGCGCAGCACGACCCGGGCGGCGAGGTCCTCGACGTCGGGTGTCCGGCCGCTGAAGAGCGACGCGAGACGGCCCTTGGGTTTCATCAGGTCGAGGCCGCCGTCGGCCGGTACGACATAGCTCGGCGTGGGATCGCTGCCGGCCGGGCGGGGCCGGTCCCGGTCCCGCCACAGGTGCAGGGTCAGGTCGAGCATCTGGTCGATCTCGACGACGGTGTGGATGCCGGCCATCCACTCGTCGGCGGACCGGTCGCTGATCGAGTGCCGCGCGTCCACCGCGGCCTGGGCCAGCTGGTAGTTCTGCCCGCGGACGATGTCGGACAGGTCGCGGGCACCCCACTGTTTGTGTTCCTCGTCGCCGTCGATCACCCGGTTGATCAGCATGGTCGTCCGCAGCGCGCCGAGGTAGGCCCGCCGGCACACGCCGCCGTCCCGGCCCACCTCGTTGAACGGCGCGTTGGCCGGCAGGACCGGCCGGGAGTACTCCTGTTCGGTCATGCCGAACGTCGCGGGCAGCGTCTGGAAGATGTTGTCCACGTCGACGCTGATCTCGGTGGCGCCACGGGTCACTATGTCCAGCGCGTCCCGGTCGTGGACGGTCACCCGCCGCATCCGCTCGACCCAGGCCGCTCCGATCGAGGTGGCGCTCTTGGCACTGCGCAGATCGACGACCAGCGCGGCCGGGTTCCACTCGATGAGCGACGCCTTGGCGGCGGCGTCGGCGAACTCCTCGCCGATGACCTGTTCGACCAGCGGCAGGCGGCTGGCCCGGCCGGTGAGGATCAGCCGGTCGATGGGCTGCTGCCCGCTCTGGAAGCGGCTGTGCACCAGACCGACCGCCAGTCTGGCGATGCGGCTCAGCGCGGGGCGGGCGATCTGCTCGAACACGTCCGGTTGCAGGGTCAGCGGGAGCGGCAGGGCGGTGAGCAGCCGTTCGGCGACCGCCGGGTCGGCACCGGTGGCCGCGGCCATCGAGCGGAGCACCGGTGCGAGGCGCTCCGCGGTCAGCTCGAACGGCAGGCCCGCGCCGAGATGATCGGTCTTGGCCAGTTCGGCGAGTTTCCACAGCAGGTGGAAGGTGGGCCGGCTCGCCGGGCGTTGCTTCCAGTGGGTCGGCGCGGCGAGCTCGACGCCGGGGCGGTGTGCGAGGCCCTCGGAGCCGTCCTGCGCCCAGCCGTCGCCGGAGCGCAGGTGGACGAGTTCCTCCTCGACCAGGGCGCCGGGCCGGTAGTGGTCGGCGTCCCAGATGCCGGCCTTGTTGATCCGGCGGACCGCGTCGTCGAGCCAGCTGCGTCCGCCCTCCTGCGGGCCGGCGACCAGCAGCGCGTCGGCGAGCACCGCCTTGATCCAGTGGTAGACGCCGAGGGTCAGGTAGTCGCCGCCGCGGTTCTCCCGGCCGTTGGTGCCCCGCAGCGTGGGCACGACCTTGTAGACCTTGCCCTGGAGGTGCTCGGGCACCCGGATGGTGGTGACCGGCGACATGTCGTACAGGTCGAAGGTGAACAGGGCGATGTCGGTGGTGCCGCCACCGATGTCGATGACCAGCACGTTCTCGGTGCGGGCGCCACTGTTGCCGGTGGGCCGCATCCGGGCGCGCAGCGCTTCGACGCCGATCTCCAGGTGGCTGCCGAGTTCCCGCATCAGGACGAAGAACGCCGCGGCGACCGCCTCGTCGTAGGTGATGTTGACCTCGGTGACCCCGGCGGCCGACGCGACCAGATCACGCAGCCGGCGGCGGACCGCACCGGGTGCGGCGGTGGGATAGGTGACGACGACCTTGTTGATCGGCCGCTGGTCCATCTTGCGCTGCTCGCCGGTGAACTTGTTGGCACCGTCGATGAGCTGCGCGATGGCCCGGGCGATCACGTCGTCGGTCTTGATGCCCCGCTTCTCCAGGGCCTCGGCCTCGGAGCGCCCGAGGTGCCGTTTGAGGCCGGCGAGCACCAGGGAGTCGTCGTCGCCGGTCACCGTCAGCGGCTGCCCGAGCCGTACCGTGAGCGCGCCGTTCTTCCCGCTCACCGACACGGTGCTGTCGACGATGGGTTCACCGCCCGGCCCGAGCGGCACCTGGTGCAGCTGGGAGCGGTCCGGGGCGGGCGCGCGGAACGCCTCGCCGTAGGCGGCCTGCATCCGGTCGGCGAGCCACTCGGCCAGGATCGGCGGCAGCGACGGCAGGCTGGTGTCGAGGACGAGCAGCACCTGGCGCAGCAGCGGGGTGTCGGTGCCGCGTTCGCGTTGCAGCGCCCAGATCAGGTTCTCGACGGTTCCCGGTTCGGTCCCGGCGGGCAGGCAGCGGGCGGCGACGTCGTCGCGCAGCCGCTCCCAGGCGGTGGCGACCCGGTCGCGGGGGTCGGGACGGGACTGGAGCAGCGCGATGATCTCGTCGCGGAGCACCGCGTTCTGCGAGGCGGGCAGCACCGGGGTACGGAACACCCACTGGTCCCAGAGGGTGGCCGTGGAGGCGGTGGTGCCGAAGTCGACGGCGAGCACACCGTGGTGGAACTTCGGGTCCTCCTCGGGTTCGGCGGCCGCCTCCGGCTGCTCACCGGCGACGGTCGCGGTCGTGCTCGCGGGTTGCGGTCCGGCGGCGTGACGCAGCACGAAGCCGATGCTCTGGGAGGTGTGGTGGCTGACCCAGTTCCCGTTCAGTTCCTTCTCGTGGAAGTAGACGACCACGGTGATCGTGGCGGTGGCCGTGCCGGGCCAGTCGACGGTGTCGCCGGCCAGCACGATCCGGCCGGTCAGCTCCTGGGAGGTGACACCCCACCCCTTGGCGATGCGGCCGGCGACGGCGCCGTCGACACCGGCCGCGGCCGGTTCGACGCCGAGCAGCCAGACCGACCCGCCGGCCGGCTCCAGCACCAGGTCGGGGAGCCGGACCCGGCCGTCGCGGGCGGTCACCGGCAGTTCCACACCGTCGCCGGCGAGTTGGCCGGCGGCGTCGATCCCGATTCGCAGTGGCATGGTCAGATCTCCTTGACCTCGCCGCGCCGCCGTTTCGAAGCGGCGGCCGCGGGCGATCGGTCGGCGTGGTACCTGGTCGGCCCGAACACGTCGTCGAGGAACGCCTCGATCTGACTGCCGTCGGGGAACGTGTCGTGCAGCCGGCCCAGCTCGCCCTGGAGCAGGGTGGTGCGCTGGCGCAGCCGGTCGGCCATCGCCGTGTGCCCGGCCCGGACGGCGCTGGCGGCGAGCTCGCGGCGCAGCCGGATCACGTAGATCTGGTTCGACTCGGCGGCACTGGCCCGGTCCGGGTGCCAGGGCAGGGCCCGGTCGGCGCGCAACGGGAAGATCCGTTCCACCGGGTCCTTCGGCGGCTCCGGGTCGGGTATCTCGTCCTCCGGCAGCCAGGTGCACTGGACCGAGCGGGCGACCTTGCCCATGAACTCCGGGTTCCGCTCGCGCGCACCGGCACGACGGTCACCCAGGGCGGCCTGGAGGCGCGGCAGCCAGTCGGCGAGCTCCGCCTCGCGGGCGTCGAGCCACTGGTCGATCATCTCGTCGGCGGTCTCCACACCCCGCTGCCGGGCCAGCGCGACGGCCTCGGTGAACGGGCCCAGGAAGTCACTGTTCAACGTGACCCCGGACCGGGCCGCGCCGGTGCCGACGGCGTTGAACAGCCGCTCCCACTCGCGCCAGGCGAAGACGGCGGCGGTGACCGTCTGCTGGATCGCGACCGCGCCGGTACGCCCCGACTCCAGAGTGAACGACGGAGCGAAGACGTCGACCGCGCACCGGCCGCGCGAGATGGCGACCTCGGTCTTCGCCGCGTTGACCAGGCGACGGAAGGCGTTGCGGTCCAGGACCTCGGCCTCCGCCTCACGATCGCGCAGCTCACCGAGGCGCTCCCGCGCCTCACCGACGAGAAGGCGCAGTTCTTCCAGGTACGGCAGCACGCGGCTGTGTTTCTGCGTGAGGCCGTGCTGCTCGGCATGCCGGGTGACGAGCCGCCGCAGTCGCCCGAGACCGCCGTCGCTCGCGTAGTCACGCAGCGGTCCCGCGATGCCCTGCTCCCCGGGCACCCGCCCGGCGATCTGCCCCCACATGCGGGCGGCGTGCGCGATCGAGGCCCGCCACTCGGCCGGGTCCCGGTGGGCGGGCAGCCGGATCGGTGGCGGCGCGAACCCGTCGGCCAGCGCCCACGCCGCCGCCACCGACACGATCGCCGTGGCATCGCCGGCGTCGGCGTTCGAGGTGGCCCGCTCGGCCTCGCGCCACAGCGCCTTGAGCCCGGTCAGGTGCGGGTGGTTGACGATGTCGGCGCTGCTCAGGGGTGCACGGTCGACGGCCAGGTCGGGTGCCGACTCCTCCAGCCGGTCGAAGCGGCTGATCAGCGCGAGCACCGCGTCACGGCGGCGGGCCGGGCCGCTGCCGCCGGGCCCGTGGTCGAGTTGCGCGAAGTCCATCCGGATCCGGCCCGGGTCGCTGGAGTCGGGCCGCTCCGGGTCGATCAGCACCATGATCGTGTTGAGGTGCGGCAGCGTGTTGCGCAGCAGGAACCGGTCCCGCATCTCCGACGGCGACGCGCCCCGGCCGGGGAAGTCGAGCAGCGCCACGTCGTCGTCGACCCGGTGCCGCTCGAACGGCCAGCAGCGCGCCGGCACCTCGACGGTCACGATCACCCGGTCCACCAGCGACGCGGTGGCGGCGAGGAAGGCGGGGTCGACCGGCCCGTCCAGGGTGATCGGCGGACGCTGCGGGGGCGGCTCCCAGCGGGGCACGTGTGCGGCCGGGCGGGCGACGATCGGCAGCAGCCCGTCCCGGACCGTCTGCCAGGGCATCCGCGCCGGTGCGCCGGTGACCAGCCACGGGTACGACACGGCGGCGTCGCGCAGCCCGATCAGCTCCCGCACCGGGACCCACAGGTCCTCGACGGTCCACGCCACCCGGCTGCACCAGTCGGTGATCTCCGCCCAGCCGTCGCCGGCCGGCTCCGGCAGGTGGAACCGGCGGGCCTCGGCGGCCAGCTCGTCCACCATCATCCTCTTGCAGGCGGCGAGGGTCTCCTGGTCGAAGTAGCGCACCTCCACCGGGTCACGCACCTGGGTACGCTCACCGGGCACCACGACCGGCCGCAGGACGGTGATGTTGCCGGTGGTCGCGTTCGACGTCGCCGGAAGCAGCCCCGCGTCGCCGAGGAGCGCCCCGAGCAGCACCGACTTACCGGTGGTGAACTGTCCGACGAACGCGATCGTCACCGGCTCGTCGGCGGCCGCCAGCACACGCCGGTGCGCCGCCGCTATCCGGTCGGCGAGGTCGGTGTCGAGGACGGCCCGCTCGTTGTCGCCGAGCACCTCCCCCGCCAGTCCCACTGCTTCGGCACGCATGGCCTTGATGGCCTGGCTGTCGGTCATCTCCCGGTCGTCCCCTCACGGATGCGGGCATTGTCTGCGGTCCGAGTAGCACACTCTTACCGAAACCGCGGACCGTGCCGCAACCACCGACCGATCACCTTTTCCGGGCTGTCGGACATCTGTCCCGCGGCCCTCGAAAATGGATCGTCCACAACCGATCAACGGCGACCCAGAGGCGCATTTCAGCAGGTCATGACATGACAGTGGGCATAATGAGGAAATCACTCACTTCATCGGAAACCAATCCGGAGAATCACCGCTTTCCACCGAACAGGGGAACGGTCCCGATACATTCAGGCACGGTAGCCGGAAAAGGGGCCGCGGTGAACCGCCGACCCCCCGATTCCGCCCGAAGGTGTCCGCCGCCCCCGCCGCGCGGACAGGTAGCCGGCGGGTGCGATGGGGTCCGGTCATGTCAGCCCCAGGTCATCTCGCCCTTGGCGACCTTCGCCCCGATCTGGGCAGCGATCAGCATGCCGTGGCCGGGGAAGCGGCGGATCAGCGCCTCGGTGAGGGCCGGACCGTCGGCGGCCGCGGCGAGCTCCTCCTCGAAGGCGATCAGGTAGTCGCGGGTGGCGGTGACGGCGGTCAGGTCCGCGGGGGTGCCGGGCAGGCGGTGCCCGGGAACGACCAGCGCCGGGTCGAGGGCGGCGATCTCGTCGAGCTCGGCGATCCACGCGGCGCGCTGCTCGGGCCGGGCGGTGTCGGCGGTCCAGACGTGCTCCGCCTGGAAGAGCAGGACTCCGCCGAGGACGGCCCGGTGGCCGGCCTGCCAGAGGTAGTGCCGGTCGGGCAGCGCCGGGGAGCCGCCGCGCAGCTCGAACACGTGACCTTCGAGGGTGAGGTCGCCGGTGAGCGGCGTGATGTCGACGAGACGGGTGGGCAGGTTGGCACCGGCCGACGCCCAGGCGGTCAGCTTCTTCGCATAGCTGCGCTGGATGTGCGCGATGACCTGCGGCGTGGCGACGATCGCGGCCTCCGGGAACGCGTCGGCGACCACCTCGGCCCCGAAGTAGAAGTCGGGGTCGCCGTGGCTGATGACGACGGTGGTGAGGCGCTTGCCGGAGTCGAGGATCGCGGCGACGAGGCGGTGGCCGTCGGCACGGGTGAACCCGGCGTCGACGAGCAGGGCGTCGGTCTCGCCGGTGACCAGGGTGGCGGTCTTGTTGCGACTGCCGACGGGGAAGTCGAGATCGTGGACGTGGAAGTCGAGCGTGCTCATGGGGGGCCTCCTCGGCGAATTTACCTGACAAGACAGTAACTGACGGATCAGGGACCCGGGAGAGGGTGTGCCGGGCGACACCCACCGGGGTAAGGTCACGGCAGCGTCGCGTGCCGGTGGCAGACCGTGTCAGGCATGGAGGCGCCGGACCGAAGGAGATCGACGTTGTCGTCGTACCCTTCGTCTTCGCGTGTCTGAGCGCGAGACGACCAGGCTCGTGGCCTGGGCTCAAGAAATGCGCGCGATCCACGCGCGCCTGCGAGACGCGTTGCGCCTGACCTCGGCGTCGGACGCTGTCGCCATCGATGACCTGCTGCTCTACTGCCGCGGGTTCTGCGCCGCCCTCGACGGCCATCATCGCGGCGAGGACCGTACCCTCTTTCCGGCCATCGCCGCGGCCCATCCGGATCTGCGGCCGGTCCTACGGTCCCTGGAACAAGACCATTCGATGATCGCCTACCTGCTCGGCGGCCTGCGGGCCGCCGTCGACCGATCCGCCGGCCCCGACGAGCTGCGGCAGCATCTCGACGGGGTGGGCGCGATCATGGAAAACCATTTCCGGTACGAGGAACGCATGCTCCTGACCGTGCTGGAGGCCCTCGACCTGGACGTGCCCATCGAGGAGGCACTCGGCCCGCTCGCCGGATGACCGGCCGCGGCGGTCCGGCGTCGAGGACGATGCCGACCGCCGCGGTTCACCCTGCGGCGTCCTCCAGGATCAGGTGCGGCAGCGTCTCGTACTGCGGCTGCCGCGGCACTCCCGGTGGGAGGACCCGCCGGACCGCCTCGAAGACCCGGCGCACCGCATCGTCGTCGTAGTCGAAGGTGGTCCGGGTGGCCCGCAGCAGCAGCCCACCCGTGGCCAGCTCGACGACGTCGGTGAACGCGCCGCTGTCACGCATCGCCGCCGCCCCGCCGAGCGCCACCGCGATGGCCGCCGGGCAGACCGTGACCCAGCCGTAACCACGCAGGTGGCGGCGGCTGTCGCGGAGGCTGTCCTCGTCCTCGCGGTCCAGCGCGTAGTCGAGATCGGTCGACGGGCCCATCCGGACGCGGTCGGCGATCTCCCCGTAACCCAGGTCGACGCGGTCGCCGATCGCCCGCACCAGACCGATCACGGCATCCGCGACCGCCGGCATCACCGACGGGTCGACGAGCCTGAGGGCTAGCGACAACTGGAGGTACGGCCCGTCGTGCCGCCAGGCATTGAGACGCACGTACTCGACCGGGCCGTGCGGCGGATCGTCACGGTAACCCCAGTTCGCGTAGGCGTCCTCCAGGCTCGGATGCATCATGTCCGCCCAGGATCGCCGCCGCACCTTGACCTCGTGACGCCCGGTGTGGCTGCGCCGGAAGCGGGGCGCCCCGGCCGGTCTGATCATCGGCCCGAGCGCCGCCTCGGCCAGGTCGTGCCACAGCTGGGCGATCTCCAGGTCCGCGGTGTCCAGGTTGACGACCGCCCACAGGACCGGCGGTGGCGGTCCCCCGTTGAGAATCCAGTCCGGTGCACGTGCCACACCCATGTCGTCTCCTCCCCCGATCCGCCGATCACAGTAGACGAGTCACGCGTCCGCGGCGGCGTGCACCCGCGATGGCCGGGTCGGTCCCGGCCGATCCTGACCGATCGCCCACCGAGAGCGGCGGCATATCGGTCAAGATCCGGTGTCCTCGGGAGGTGGACCGGGCAGGTGCACGGAACTCATCGGTCCCGGGGGCGGCCGACCACCATCGAGCCGTACAGGTCCGGGTCGAACTCGTCGGCGATCTGTGCGTCGAGCCGGGCGCCGAGGCCGTCGAGGACGCGGGTGAAGAACGACCGGGCAGCCGCCGCGTAGACGACGCCGGCGATGTCGGCATCCGAGAGCCCCACGGCCCGGAGCTCATCGACGTCGTCCTGCTCCACCGATGCCGCATCGGTCGCGACCTTCGTGGCGAACCGGTAGACGGCACGATCCTGCTCGTCGAGCGTGTCACCGTCCGGCGCCTCGGCGATCCGGTGCAGCGAGGTCTCGTCGCCGCAGATGTCGCGCAGGAACTTGGAGTGGGCGGCGGTGCAGTACGTCGAACGCAACGCCCGCGCCGCCGCGATGGTGGCCAGTTCGAACCGGCGCCGGTCCATCCCACCGCGGATGGCGGTGTTGAGCCCGTTCCACGCCTCGGCCACGTCGGGCCGATGCCCGAAAGCGCCGGCATAGTTCGGCAGGAAGCCCCACGCCGCCCGCTGCTGGCGGTAGTAGTCAGCTGTCGGGGCCGGCGCCCCATCCTCGGGAATCATCTCGATGAACATGTCCCATTGTGCGCCGGGCGGGCGGCCCACGGTGACCCGGACCCGGCGGGACGGAGGGTTGATCAGCGCAGACGGGTCGCTCTCGGGGTCAGGGGGCCGGCCAGATAGCCGGGGATCGCGGTCGCGTCGGTCGTGGCCACCGTCGCGTAGGTGCCGTCGAGTGACAGGGCCGCGCCGTCCCATGCGTACCGGGTGGTCAGGAAATCGTCGGACACCGCCGGGTACCAGTCGGCGACCCGCACCGAGACACCCGTCGGGAGCGTCACGGAGAGCAGCGACGAGCGGTCACCCGCCGGGTCGAACGCGTCGGAACGGTGCACGCCGACGATCGCCCGGGAGCCGTCGCGGGACAGAGTGCCCGAGATGATCTGGTCGCTCGTCGCGGTGGCACCCGGATCGCGGCTGGCCACGACGGTCGCCCCGGTGGTCAGGTCGCGCCGGTAGGCCTGCGTGAAGAACGAGCCGGAACCGGTCAGGTCATCCATCGACGTGAACAGCGCATACCGGCCGTCGGCCGAGAGATCGAGCATCTCACCCCAGGCGTCCGCGTCACCGTTCGCCCATGCCGAGACCATGACGGTGGTACGGGCGACAAGGTCCCGCCGATACGCGTGCGACGTGTACGAGCTCTGACCATTCGCGGTCAGCCCACCCGCCAGCGAGGTGAACCCCACGTACCGCCCGTCGTCGGAGATCACCGGACTGTCGCTGACGACGTCGGCCGCCGCCCCCGAGGTGGTGACACTGACCAGGGTGTTCGGGCCGTTCGCGACGATCACCTGCTCGGTGATCCCGTACCCGGTTCCGCCCCACAGCTCCGGCTCGGACGCCACGTAGGCGACAGCCGTACCCCCGCTGCTGACTGACGGTGAGTGACTGCCGCCCGCCGCCGGACCGCCCGCCGGACGGCTGATGAGCCGCACCGTCCCGGTGGTGCGATCGGCCAGGTAGACGTCGCTGCTGTCGTTGGTGTCCTCGCCGGTCAGCCGGGCCTCGGAGGTGAACGCGATCCACCGGCCGTCGGCGGAGATGTCCGGCTCCCAGCTCGCCCCGTCACCGGCCGTGCCGGCCGTCGTGCGACTGACCAGCGTGGTCGTCGCCGTGACCAGGTCGGTGACGTAGACGTCGGCCGGGTTGACGTCACCGGCCGTCACGAAGGCCACGTACCGCCCGTCGGCGGAGAGTGACGGTGAACCGGCGTCGGAGGAGAGCTGCCCACCGCCGGAGCTCCGGACGACCGGGATCGACTCGTTCAGCGCCGGGAGCCCGGGTGCCCGCACAGCCACTGTCACCACTGACGACGTCAGGGTGCCGGCGGCATCGCGTAGCCGTACCGTCGAGGGGTTTGCCGTTGTGGTCGACGCCGGGGTCCCGGAGACCGTGCCGGCCGCACTGAGGGTGAGGCCCGCCGGCAGTGCGCCGCCGGTGACGCTCCACGTGTAGGGCCCGACGCCGCCGGTGGCCCGCAGCGTCGCGCGGTAAGGGCGACCGGTCAGGGCGTCCGGCAGGCGGCGGGTCGCGGCGGTGGCCAGCGGAAGCGGCGTGGTCAGGGTGGAGAGCAGCAGGTTCGGGGTGCTCCCGGGCACCCCGGTGATCTTGTCGGGGGTCGCCGACGAGCTCAGCCGGGCCGCGACGACGGCCGGGGTGAGCTGCGGCTCGCGGCCCAGCATCAACGCGGCGGCACCGGCGACGTGCGGAGCGGCCATCGACGTGCCGGACATCGTGGTGGTGGCCGTCGACGACCAGGTCGCCGCGGACAGGACGCCGTCGCCCGGCGCGAGCAGGTCGACGCACGGCCCGCGGTTGGAGAACCAGGCCAGCGAGTCGTCGTCACTCGTCGCACCGACCGTCACCGCGGCCGGAACCCGGGCCGGGCTGTGCCCGCAGGCGTCGCCGCTGTCGTTGCCGGCCGCCGCGACCACCACGATCCCGTCGGCGATCGTCGCCTCGACGGCCTGCTCCAGCGCCGGTGACGGGTCTCCGCCGAGACTCATGTTGACCACGGCCGGGCCGGACGTGTGGTGCGCGATCACCCAGTCGAGCCCGGCGATGACCTCCTCGTCGGTGCCGCTGCCCTGGCAGTCCAGGACGCGCACCCCGATGATCGTCGCCCGTTTCGCCACGCCGTAGGCCGACCCGGCGAGCGTGCCGGCCACATGCGTCCCGTGGCCGTGACAGTCTGTCACGCCGAACGGGTCGTCGACGGTGCTGACGGGTGCGGACGCCCGGTCCCCGAAGTCACTGTGGGTGGGCATCACACCGGTGTCCACGACGTACGCGGTGACGCCCGCGCCGCCGCCGGTCCAGGTGTAGGCACTGTCCAGCGGCAACGAACGCTGGTCGACCCGGTCCAGGCCCCACGGCGCACCGGTCTGCGTGTCGCTGATCCGCACCTGGCGGACCGGGTCCACGGCGGCCACGGCCGGGTCGCGGCGCAGCTCGGCGACCTTCGCCGGGGTGAGGTCGGCGCTGAAACCGCGCAGCGCGCCACCGAACCTGTGGTGAGCCGTGACCTTCTTCGGCATGCTGCCGGTCAATCGCACGATGTACCGGGCCGTGGTCGCGGGCGCCGCCGCCGCCGGAGCGGCCAGGAATCCGCCGCCCAGAACCGCCGCAAGCACGGCGAATCCCCATCGGACAGTGCGAATCCCCTGGCACATACCGGCCTCCCCCGCCCGACCAAGCATCGAAGTCCATCGTGCTCGACGGCGGGACCGGCGGCCTAGTGCGAGGGGGCCGGGTGACGGATAGCGGACAGCCCGGCGACGGTCACGGCGTGGGTCGGCGGATCGGACCGACCGGGCGGACGGCGGCGGGCCGAGCCGGCCCTTTGACGGGCCGCGTCTCGCCGGTCCGCGTCACGCCGGTCCGCGTCACGCCGGTCCGCGTCACGCCGGCCGCCACGAGTTGCGCACCCCGGCCCGGGCCGCCACCAGCGAGACCCAGCGCTCCCCGACCCGGCCGACGACGCGGTAGCCGCCGGCACCGGGCGTGAACGAGGCCCGCAGGTAGGACATGCGACCCTCGATCAGGCGCTCACGGACCAGCGGCAGCGGCAGCGGCGACTCCAGCGTGAGCCGCTCGGTCCGCCACGCGCGCAGCCACTCCCTCAACCATCCAGCCACGTCGACATTGTCGGCCCCGGTGTCCATCGGACGCACCACGCCGCCGGATGAACCGTTCCCTGCCCGGCTGCCAGCGCTCAGGAGTGGCTTCTGTTCAGGTTTGACTGCACGGCTCGGAGCCATGACGTGGTCAGGGCCGGCTCGCCGTCCATCGCCCGGGCCAAGGCTCGGCGGCCGGTGGCGGAGCGGCCGTAGGTGACCAGGGCGGCCGCTTCGGCCAGGGCCTGACGGGTGAGTTCGTCACGGTTCGGGGTGTCGGACTCGGCCAGCCAGTCGTCGGGGCGGAACGAGCGGGTCAGCTTGTCCTGGTAGTCGCCGAAGTAGGACCACACCCTCGGGTTCAGGGACACGTTGATCACCGCCTTCGCCGGCAGCTCGCGGGTCCACGGGGCGTCCTGCTGCCAGCGGTATTTGTTCGGGCTGGTCTTGCCCCGGGACGTCACGCCGAGGAATCGCAGTTTGCGCCGGATCACGGGCCACGTCTCGTTCTCCTCGTCGATCCAGTCGCGGAGGAGGGCGAAGAGCTCGGTGAACGTCTCTCCCTCGTGGACCACGTCGACGAAGGTCACCGGGCGGGTCCGGCGGGCGAGGGCGTGCGGGGTCACCCCGACGGAGGCCAGGAGGGTGCGGGCGGCGGTGGTCTCCGCCGAGGTCAGGGGGCGTCGGCGCCACCGCCGGCCGGAACGGTCCCGATCCCGCATGAAGGAGACCGGCAACCGCAGCAGGGTCCGGCACTCCGCGCCGCCCAGCAGGTCGAACATGGAGTCGAGGGACCGCCCCACGAAGACCAGATCGCCGTCGCCGCTGCGGGCCACCACCTTCGCGGCGCACTCCACGAGCTCGTCGAGGAACCACAGGTTGGGCTCCCTGGTGCCGTCGAGCATGGTGCCCAGCTGAGCGGGCGTCACCAGATCCCATCGAAACGGCATCCCGCCATGCTGGCATCGGCGTTCCCGGCCCGCGACCGGGTATCGCGGGCCGGACCGCGGTCAGAGGAAGCTGACGTTCTGGGCCAGGGCCAGGGTGCTGGAGTAGTTGACGGTGTTGGTGGCCCGCCGCATGTAGGCGCGCCACGCGTCCGACCCCGACTCGCGGCCGCCGCCGGTCTCCTTCTCGCCGCCGAACGCGCCGCCGATCTCCGCCCCGGACGTGCCGATGTTGACGTTGGCGATACCGCAGTCGGAGCCGTCGGCCGCGAGGAACCTCTCGGCCTCCTGCTGGTCCCGGGTGAAGATCGACGACGACAGACCCTGCGGTACGTCGTTGTGCAGGGCCACCGCCTCCTCGAACGTGTCGTAGGTGAGCACGTACAGGATCGGCGCGAACGTCTCCTCCCGGACGACGCCGGACTGCCGGGGCATCCGCACGATGGCCGGTTCGACGTAGGCGCCACCGGCCGTGTCGAGGCGGCGGCCCCCGGCGACGATCTTGCCGCCGTCGGCCTGGGCACGGTCGAGAGCGGCGGTCATCGCGTCCGCGGCCGCATCGGTGATCAGCGGCCCGACCAGGGTGCCCTCGGCGAACGGGTCCCCGATCGGCAGCCGGCCGTAGACGCCGGCCAGCCTCTCGACGAGTTGGTCGGCGACGTCACGGTGCACGATGAGCCGCCGCAGCGTGGTGCATCGCTGCCCGGCGGTCCCGGCGGCGGCGAACACGATCCCCTGCAGAGCGAGTTCGAGATCGGCGGAGGGGGCGACCACCGTCGCGTTGTTGCCGCCGAGTTCGAGCAGCACCCGGCCGAACCGTGCGGCGACACGCGGCGCGACCTCACGGCCCATCCGGGTCGAGCCGGTCGCGCTGACCAGGGCGACCCGCGGGTCGTCGACGAGCTGGGCGCCGACGTCGCTGCCGGCGAGCAGCAGCCGGTGCAGCTCACGCGGCGCACCGGCCTGTTCGATCGCGCGGTCGAGCAGGTGGCTGGAGGCGAGGGAGACGAGCGGGGTCAGCTCGCTGGGCTTCCACACCACGGCGTCGCCGCAGACCAGGGCGACGGCCGTGTTCCACGACCAGACGGCCGCGGGGAAGTTGAAGGCCGAGATCACTCCGACCACACCGAGCGGATGCCAGGTCTCGGCGAGGCGGTGGCCGGGCCTTTCCGAGGCGATCGTACGGCCGTAGAGCTGCCGTGACAGTCCGACGGCGAACTCACAGATGTCGATCATCTCCTGGACCTCGCCGAGCGCCTCGGAGCGGATCTTCCCCGCTTCGACGGTGATCAGATCGGCAAGATCGGATTTATGGGTACGGAGCAGTTCCCCCAGCGTGCGCACGAGGTCGCCACGGGCCGGCGGCGGTGTGACACGCCACGTGCGGAACGCCTCGGCCGCCTCCCCGATCGCCTGTCCGGCCTGCTCGGCGGTGGTGGCCCGGAGCCCGAACAGCCGCTCGCCGGTGATCGGTGACCTCGCGTGCAGGTCGTCGCCCTCGGGGACGGTCACACCGATCCGGTCGAGGGCGGCCCGGGCACGGTCACGCAACTGCTGGGTGGTCGGCAGGTCGGTCATCAGATGTCCTTCAGCGTCGTCAGGTTCAGGTCGGCGGCGACCGCCTCGATGGAGGCGGCCTGCTCACGTGCGTACAGATGGAAGGGGTTGTGGATGTCCCGGCCGATCACCCCGGCGAGCCAGTCCTGGTCGTAGTCGACGCCGGCCGCCAGGGTGTCGCGGCTGCCCTCGCCGCTGAGGTTGGACTGGAAGATCCCGGCGGCCGAGCGGGGCAGGAAATCCTCGTAGACGATCGGGGTAGCCGTGACCCAGCCCTGTTCGACCAGGTCGGGAAGGGTTTCCGGGGGTGTTCCGTCCGGCCGGGCGGGGTTGACGGTGTAGGTGAAGTAGGCGAGTCCCCGCTCGCGCAGCCCGGCTTCGGTGTCGGGCAGGCCCCGCTCCCAGACCTCGACGGCCACGTCGGCGCGGCTGCGCCCGGGAGTGCCGGCCAGTGTCCGGTCGATCTCGGTGAGCAGCTCGTCGTACCGTGACCGGCCCTCCGGGGTGAGAGCGACGCCGCGTGCCTCGACCTCGCCGAACCGGACGCGCAGCGCGCCGGTGTTGACCGTGCCGTCGGTCTCGCGCATCGCGCGCGGCTCGGCCAGCGCCCGGAACGACGTCTGCCGCAGCAGGACGTCGGGGCCGTGCCAGCGGGGTGGGCCCTGGATGGTGTCGATCATCTCGATGCCGCGGTCGGTCATCCGCCGGTAGAGGTCGTCGATGTCGAGCACGCGCGGGGTGAGGTGGTTGATGTGGGTACTGCGGACGCCGCCGATGTCGGCCGCGACCGCGGACACGGCTTCGAGTTCGGCGTACCAGGCGCGGTCGACGGGTTCCGGTGACAGTTCGAAGGCCTGGACGGCGAGTTCGAGGAAGCGCTCGGCGTCGTCCTCGGGCAGGCCGTGCCCGGCTTCGGCACGGTCGGCGAGAGCGAGCAGTTCGGGGCCGAACAGTTCCCGGCCGGCGAGGAACGTCTCCAGCCGGGACCGCAGATCGGGGCCGAAGAACCGCGGGTCGGCCGGCGTCAGCATCGAGGTGAAGACCCGGAACGGGTTACGGGCCAGCTCGTCGGCGTCGACCGGGCGGAACGCCGTGGAGATCACCGGGACGGCGCTCTTCGCGGCCTCGCGCAGGTCGTAGAAGCCGACCGGGCGCATGCCGAGCGCGCCGAAGATCCGGGCCACCTGGGCGAGCTCGGCCGGGGTGCCGACCCGGATCGCGCCGTGGCGTTCGGCGGTGATCCGGTCGATCGTGCCGAGCCGTTGCGCCTGGTCGCCGTCGCGGCCGACGACGTCGCGGTTAACTTCTTCGGAGACCTGGACGAGGGTGTTGTAGGCGGGCACCTCCTGGCCGTACATCGTGGAGAGACGCCGGGCGAAGGCGGCCCGCAGCTGCCATGGGGCGATCGTGCTCATCGGGTCCTCTCAGACGATGTGCGTCTCGGGCCGGCCGGACGCGCCGGCGGCAAAACGGTCGGTGGACAGCGGTGACACGTCCACGAACGGGGTCCGGTCCAGGTAGAGGTCACGGATGACCTCGCCGACCGCCGGCGCCTGCAGGAAACCGTGGCCGGAGAAGCCGGTGGCGTACAGGAAGTTCCCGGACCGGCCGATGATCGCGTTGTGGTCCGGTGTGACCTCGTAGAGGCCGGCCCAGCCGTTGCACAGGCCGACGTCGAGCAGGCCCGGCGCGCGCCGCCCGATGGCCGCACCGAGCCGGGGCAGCCAGTCGTCGGAGTAGTCGAGGTGGAAGCCGGGTTCCTGCTCCGGGTCGGACATGCCCATCAGCAGACCACGGCCCTCCCGGTGGAAGTAGTAGGTCGACGAGAAGTCGATGGTGAACGGCACGACCTCGGCCAGATCGGGCATCGGCTCGGTGAAGATGATCTGCCGGCGCAGCGGGACGACCGGCAGGTCCACCCCGGCCATCGTGCCGATCGCCGCCGACCAGGCACCGGCCGCGCAGATCACCGCGTCGGCCTCGATCGGGCCGCGGTCGGTGTGCACCGTACGGACCTCGCCGCCGGCCGTGTCGATGCCGGTGACCGTGACCCCGGTCCGCAGGGTAGCCCCGTGCCGGCGGGCGCCGGTGGCGTAGCCGAGCACCACCGACTCCGGGGTGCAGTGGCCGTCGTCGGGTGAGAATGCGGCCGCGAGCAGGCCGTCGGTGTCGATCAGCGGGGACATCGCCTTCGCCTCGGCGACGTCGATCATGCGGCTGGTGACGCCGAGTTCGTTCTGCAGTCTGACGTCCTGCTCGAACGACTTCACGTCCTCGGGGGTGGAGAGCAGGAACAGGTAGCCGACCCGGTGCAGGTCGATCTCCTGCCCGGGATGTTGCGGGAACCGGCCGAACGCCTCCAGGCTGCGGGCGCCCAGCTCGATGTTGATCCGGTCGGAGAACTGCGCACGGACGCCACCGGCGGCCTTGCACGTGGAGCCGGTGCCGAGGTCGGCACGTTCGAGGAGCACGACGTCGCGTACGCCCGCCTCGGCCAGATGGAAGGCGATGCTGGTGCCGATCGCACCGCCGCCGATGATCACGACCTTGCCCATGTCTCATGGTCGGCCGCCGGTTTCGTTGACGTCCATTCCTGATCTGCCGACGAAATCGTTTAGCTTTTCTATATGGACTGGACGAGCGTGCAGCTGCGGTCGCTGGTCGAGCTGCGCCGCCGGGGCACGGTCACCGCGGTCGCGGCCGCGCTCGGCTACACCGCCGGTGCCATCTCCCAGCAGCTCGCCGTGCTCGAACGGACGGCCGGGGTGCCGCTGCTGCGCCGGGTCGGGCGGCGGGTCGAGCTGACCGACGCCGGTCTGGCGTTCGCCGGGCACGCCCAGCGGATCCTCGACATCGAGGCGGAGGCCACCGCGGCGCTGGAGCGCAGTGCCGGCCGGGTCGCCGGTGAGGTGCAGATGGCGGTGTTCGCGACGGCGGCCGCGGAGATCCTGCCGGTGCTGCTCGCGCGGGCCGGGCAGCGACATCCCGGCCTGGTCGTACGCAGCCGGGAGCTGGTGGTCGACGACGTCTACGGCGCGGTCGCCTCGGGTGTCGTCGACCTGGCCGTCGGGCTGGAGTATCCGGACGTCCCGATCCGGCGGGACCCGTCACTGCGGGTCGTACCGCTGCACCGGGAACGGTTCTCGCTCGCCGTGCCGACCGGCCTGCTGGCCACCGGCGGGCCGGTCAGCCTCGCCGGGACCGGGCCACCGCTCGGGTGGATCCTGCCGCCCGAGGACACCCACTACGGCCTGGCGATCCGGACCGTCTGCCGGCGCGCCGGGATCGAACCGGAGCTGCGGCACGAGGTCGTCGACACGGCGGTGTCGCTGGCACTGGTCGAGGCAGGCATCGGCATCAGCACGGTCACCAGCCTGATGCTGCGGTTGCGGCCGTCCCGGTTCGACGTGCACCCGCTCACCGAGGTCTTCGAACGCGACATCGTCGCGGTGCTGCGCTCATCGGCCGAGCAGCGGCCCAACGTCGCCGCCGTCGTCCAGGTGCTGCGGGAACTCCAGCTCGAACCCGTCGGCCGCCAGCCCGGCCAGGAACCCGGCCGGGTCGGCCAGGTTCTCGATGTGGGTGACACCGGGACGTAGGCCGGGCAGCCGCCGGACGACGTGGGCGGCGGCCAGGCCGATGGCGCGGCTCTGGCCGCGGCCGCGCACCTGGGCCGCCGACTGCCTGGCCCGGACGCTCATCGCCTGAGCCTCGCTGGCATCCCTGGTTCTGATTTCGAACTTCCGGCCATTCGAGGCCACTCCTACTGTCGCTGCCATGGCCGACCACGTTCCCGGATGCCACGGAAAGGCGTTCCGACATGACACTCGACGACAACAATTCGGCCCGGGAGATCGTTTCCGGAATCGCTGGCCGCATGCTCAGCAGCCCCAAACAGAAAGCCGTCGGTCGCGCGGCGGTGGGTGAGCCTCCCGACCCCGGCTCACATCAGTGGACGGGCACCGTCCATGCGGGTGGCAGCGTCAACCAGATCGACCGGTCATGGAATCCCAGGATCGTCTTCGGAGGCGGCGGCATCCTGTTGTCCATCGTCGCCGCGATCGTCTGGACCCAATATTCCGAAGGAGCGGACAAGGACGAGGCAAAGGCCGCCTATCAGGCTTCGGTGGTCGCCGCCTGCGACCGGATCCGCGAAACGGGAACCGGTGACATGCCGGTCCAGTCCGACCGCGCCGGTATCTTCGTCAGACGCGACGACCTGACCGCCATGATGAAGAGGAACCAGGCCGTGGTGCGCGAGAACATCACCGACCTGCGATCACGACCGGTGCCCGCAGGCCTGACCGGGCACGCGGCGGCCGTGGACACCGCTGCGGCCGAGGTCGACGCCGCCTACCCCGGCGCCCTCCGGCTGATCGGGCAGTTCCGTAGCAAGATCTACGAGGACGACCTGGCGGACCTGCAGTCGCGGGCGATCATGTCGGACTTCACCACCGATTACCGGCGGCTCGGCAACGCACTGAGCAATCTCGCCGGACAGACCTGCACTATCGAGGCCCCCACCGGTTCCCCGTAATCGTCCCACCCCACACAACCGGGTCAGGGTTCCTTGACGACCCGCAGCCCGGCCACCCGGGCCAGCCAGCGCCACGCCGCGAACGGCACGACGAAGTCGTCGTGGTCGAGGTCGACGATCAGGCGCGGGCCGTCCGGGTCGACGCGGACGGCGGCGATGCTCCACATGTCGTTCTCGGCGGAGAACCAGTGGATCCAGCCCGACGCCGTCCAGCCGGACTCCCGCTCGAAAGCCTCCCGATCGGCTGCGACCCGCCACTGCGCGAGCCATGCCTCGCTCTCCTCCCGAGTCCGCTCGGGCGCGAAAGCACTGGTCAGCCAAGCCGGGAGGTCGGGGAGGACATCCTCCCAGTCGTCGTCGGCCCGGCTCTTGAGCAGCAGGAGAACCTCCGCGGTCTCCCGGATCCGGCCGGCACCACCGGGTTCGGCGATCAACTCGATAGCAGTGATCATCCGCGGAATGCTATCCGTTCCCGATGGCGCCGCAACTGTCCCCATCGGTCAGTCCGGGGTCTCGAACCTCCGGGTCCGGCGGGCGGTCAGCAGCAGCAGGACCACGCCGGCGCTGATCAGGATCGTGCCGCCGACCAGCAGCAGGCCGTGGTCGCCGCCGGTGATCGGGTTCTCGCCCGGTTCGGCGTCGTTCGAGCGGGACGGCGTCGCCGACGGGGACCGGGACGGTGTGCGGGACGGCGAGACGCTGCGCGACGGCGATCGGGTCGGTGTCACCGACCGGGTGGGCGAGACCGACGGCGAGGGGGTACGGCTGGGCGACACCGACGGCGACGGCGAAGCAGATGGTGTCGGTGTCGGGGTCGGGCCGGGTCCCGGCGTGGTCGGGTCGAGCGAGCCCGGCGCCTCGGCCTGCACCCCGCCCGAGTTACCGGGTGTGGTCGCGTTCGCCCGTACCAGGAACTCGCCGTGCCCGGAGGCGATCTCCTCGGCCGTCAGATGGTAGGTGTCGGAGACGCACGTCATGCTCTCCCCGGGTGCCAGGGTCGTCTTGGGGCAGGTGACGCCGACAGGCAGTCCTTCCAGGTAGATGTTGTGCAGGGTGACGTTGCCACTGTTGGTGACCACGATCGTGGACGTCACGTTGTCCGCGGTGCCGAGGACCCCGTCGCCGTCGACGTCGACCCAGCTGACGACCTGCTCGGCGCCGACGGCCGGCGCGGCCGGTTCGACCGGGGTGTCGACGGCCGCCGGGCCGGAGTCGAGCGGGACGGTGCCGCCCGGTTCGAGGCCGTTGGCCGATGCCGAGGTGGAGATGGCCTGACCGCTGTCGATGTCGGCCTGCGTCACGATGTACAGATTGGGGGCGACGCACGTCATCGAGTCGCCGACGAGGAGATAGTCGAACGGGCACGGGATGAGGCCCATCCGCACGTCCGTGACGTTGATCGAGGACATCGTCACGTTGCCGTTGTTGACGACCAGGTAGCGGTACCGGATGCCGTCGCCGACAGCGGGTTTGCCGTTGGTGGAGTTGACGTCCGCGGGGCGGATGGCGGCCTTCTCCTCGATGGTGGCGGAGATGCCGATGGAGAGACTGCCGTGGCCGACGACCAGCCGTACCGTCGCCGAATCCTGGTCGTAGGTGGTGTCGGACGTGGCGGCGGCCCGGCGCCCGGTGACGGTCGACGGCTCGCGGATCGCGCGGTCGGCGTCGATGTCGGTCTGGGTGATGGTGTACTCGCCGCGGCTGGTGCAGGTCATCGAGGCGCCCACGGCCAGGGTGGTGGCCGGGCATCGGGCGAACCCGACGAGCCTGTCGTCGACGGCGATCCCGGTGACCTCGACGTCGCCGTCGTTGGTGACCACGTAACGGAACCGGACCTTGTCGCCGGCCTGGGCGGCGAGCTGGTGCGAGGCCGGGCTGACGACGGCGGTCACCGACAGGTCGAGGGAGTCAGCGGCGGTGGCCATCATCTCGGTGGCGGTGGCCGGCCCGAAGGTCAGGTCGGTGGTGGTGCCGGACGCCCGGGCCACGACCTGGGCGGTCTCGGCGATCGGCTGTCCCGATTCGACGTCGGCCTGGGTCACCAGGTAGGTGGACCCGGCGCTGCAGGTGGTGGTGGCGCCGGGCGCGAGCGTGCTGGTCAGACAGGTGGCGGTGCCGCTGCGGGTGCCGGTGACGACGATGCCGGTCATCGTCACGTTGCCGACGTTGCGGATGGTGAAGTCGTAGTCGACGATGTCGTCGCGCACCAGCTGACCGCGGTGGCTGCCGGGGGTGACGCTGCTGTCGGCGGTGATGGTCAGGGCCGGGGCGGCGACGATCACCGCGAAGGTGGCCTGCGGTGACAGGAGTGTCCCGCTGCTCGCGGCGCCGGGTGGGCGGCCGGCGACGGTGACCGTGGTGACGACCGGGACGTTCGCGTCGACGTCGCCGAGGGTGACCGTGTACGGGTTGGTGCTGGTACACGTCATCGAGGCGCCCGGCGCGAGGGTCGTGGCCGGGCAGGTCGAGGTCCCGGCGAGGGGATCACCGACCGTGATGTCGTTGATGGTCTGGTTGCCGTTGTTGGTGAGCACCGTCCGGTAGCGGACGGTGTCGCCGGACTCGGCCGCGCTCTGATGCCCGGCCGGGGTGATCACCGCATCGACGGCGGCGGTCAGTGACGGCACCGCTGCGGCCACCGCGGTCGAGGTGGCGGCCGGCCCGTAGGAGTGCGGCGCCGGCAGTCCGACCTGCTGGCTCAGCACGTACGCGTCGGACCTGATCGGCTGGCCGCCGTCGACGTCGGCCTGGGTCACCGTGTAGGCCGGCCCGCTCGTGCAGGTCGCCGTACCGGCCGGCGCGACCGGAGCGGCGGGGCAGGTCACCGCGCCGATCAGGGCGTCGGTGACGGAGAGGTTGTCCATCGTCACGTTGCCGTTGTTGGTGATCGTGTACGTGTAGGCGATGGTGTCCCCGGCGGCCGCGGCGGTCTGGTGTGCCGGGTTGGAGACGGCGGCCACGCTGCTGATCGTCATCGACGGTGCCGCGGCGGCCACCGGTGCACTGGCGGTCGCCGGCCCGAAGATCAGATCGGTGACCGTGCCGAACCGGCGGCCGGTGGCCTGCGAGCTGTCGGTGATCGCGAGCCCGGCATCGATGTCGCTCTGGACGATCGTGTGGTCGAGGCCGCCGGTGCAGGTGGTGGTGGCGGCCGGTGCCAGGGACGTGGCCAGGCAGGACGCGGTTCCGGACGTGGTGCCGGCGACCGTGAGGGTGTCCATCGTGACGTTGCCGATGTTGCGGACCGCGAAGGTGAATCCGACGGTGCTGCCGACTGTCGTGCCGCTCGGCACCGCCGTGGGGGTGAGCTGGAGGAGCGGGTTCGCCGGCGCGACCGGTACCGCGGCGGGGAAGGGACCGAAAGTCCTGGGCACCGGGCCGGGGCTCTCCGCGGCGACGTTGAAGGTCGACGTGACCGGCCCACCCGTGTCGAGATCACTCTGGGTGACGGTATAGGCGGTACCGCTCGTGCAGGTCATCGTGTCGCCGGCGTTCAGCGAGGTGAAGGGGCAGGTGGCGGTGCCGGTGAGGGGGTCCGTGAGGCTGATCGTCGACATGGTCACGTTGCCGTTGTTGGTGACGATCAGGCTGTGCGTGATGGTGTTGCCGACAGCTGCGGCATACCGGTTGCCGGCGGGGTTGACCGCCGAGGAGATGGTGACGGTGAGCGACGGGGTGGGCTGGGCCAGGGCGACGCTGTCGTTGCCGGTGGCGTAGGTACTGGAGACGCCCGCCCCCGGTGCCCGGGCGGTCACGGTGGCGTTGTCGGTGATCGGGGTGGTGGCGACGATGTCACCTGCCGTGACCGTGTAAAGGCCGTTGCTGGTGCAGGTCATCTGTGCGCCGACGGCGAGCGTCGCGAACGGGCAGGCGCCGTCCCCGGCGATCGGGTCGGTCACCGCGATGTTCGACATCGTCACGTTGCCGGTGTTGGAGATGTCGTAGGTGTAGTCGATCGTGTCACCGGCCTGCGCCTGACTGGCCCGGGACGCCGGGGTCACATTGGCCGTGACCAGCAGGGTCAGCGCGGGGACGGCCGGAGCGACGCCGACGCTGACGGTGAACGGCCCCAGCGGCGGGCTGGCCCCGCCGGGCGCCGTCGCGGTCGGGGTGACGCTGGCGACGATCGGCACACCCGCGTCGATGCGGGCCTGGGTGACGGTGAACGGCGAGGCGGCGGTACAGGTCATCGTCGCGCCGACGGCCAGTGACGTGAACGGGCAGTTCACCGCTCCGGCCAGCGCGTCGGTGAGGCTGATGGCGGACATCGACACGTTGCCGTCGTTGACCACCGTGTACGTGTAGGAGATCGTGTCACCGACCCGGACGGCGCTCTGGTGCGCGGCCGGCGACACGGTCGCGACCGCGGTCACGGACAGCGACGGTGTCGCCGCGGCCACCGGCACGGTGACGATGCTCGGGCCGTAGACGGTGTTGCTGACCGCGCCCGGCGCGCGCCCCGACACCGAGGCGGTCGCCGTCACCCCGGCACCGGAGTCGACGTCGGCCTGGGTGACGGTGTACGAGCCGGTGGCCGTGCACGTGACGGTGGCGCCGGCGGCGAGCGACCCGGCCGGGCAGGTGGCGGCGCCGAGCCGGGTGTCGTTGACGCCGAGGTTCGACATGGTCACGTTGCCGTTGTTGGTGATCGTGTACGAGTACGCGATCGTGTCGCCGGCGCGGACCGCGTTCTGCCGGGCGATCGGGGTGACCGCCGGCACGACCGCGATGGCCAGCGCCGGGGCGGCCACGGCGACCGGCACGCCGACGGTGAACGGGCCGTAGGAGCTCGACGACGCGCCGGGTGCGCGGCCAGTGACGGTGGTGGTGTCGACGACCGGGGTGCCGGCGTCCACGTCGGACTGGGTCACCCGGTACGAGGAGGTGCTGGTGCAGGTCATCGTCGCGTTCACGGCCAGGGTGGCGGCTGGGCAGCTGGCGGTTCCGACCCTGGTGTCGGTGACGGTGATCGAGGACATCGTGACGTTGCCGTTGTTCGTCACCGCGTACGAATAGCTGATCGTGTCGTTGCGGTCCGCGGCACTCTGCCGCGCCGGCGGCGTCACGCTCGCGGTGACCACCGCGGTCAGCGACGGCGCGGCCGCGGCGACCGGGACGCCGGTGGAGTACGGCCCGAAGGTGCGGGTCGTGGTGGAGCCGGCGAGCCGTCCCGAGAGGGTGGCCGAGTCCCGGACCGGCACGCCGTCGTCGACGTCGCTCTGTGTGATCGTGTACGGGGTACCGCTGGTGCAGGTCATCGAGGCGCCGACGGCGAGCGTGGTGCCGGGGCAGTTGGCGACCCCGCCCTTGGTGTCGGTGACACCGACCTGGTTGAGGGCCGCGTTGCCGTCGTTGGTGACCACATAGGAGTACGTGACGGTGTCACCGGCCTGCGCCGCGCCGGTGTGCCCGGCCGGGTTGACCGCGGCGCTGACCGTCCCGCGCAGTGACGCCGTGCCGGTGGCGAGCGGCACGGTGACCGCCGCCGGACCGAAGGTGACCGCCGCGGCGCCGGTGCCCGGTGGCCGGCCGGTGACCGAGGCGGTGTTGTAGACCGGCTGCTGGGTGTCGAAATCGGACTGGGTGATCGTGTAGGGAACTGGACTGTTGCAGTTCATCTGCGCGCCGGCGGCCAGGGTGGTGGCCGGGCAGTCGGCGAGCCCGGTGAGCGCGTCACGCACCGCGATCTGGCTCATCGTCACGTTGCCGTCGTTGACGATGGTGAACCGGTAGGTGACCGCGTCCCCGGTGAGGGCCGCGTTCTGGCGGCTGGACGGTGCGACCGTGGCGGTGCCGGTGATCTTCAGCGAGGCGGTGCTGGGGGTGATCGTCACGGCGGTCTGAGCGGTGTTGTTCGCCGACGCCGGGTCGGTGCTGTCCGACGAGAGCACCTTCACCACGTTGTTGGGCGTGCCGGCGCTGAGCGCGGTGCCGGACAGGGTGAGTACGGCGGACCCACCGGTGACCAGTGACGGGATCGACCAGCGGCCGGTGCCCGCGTCGTAGCTGCCGGCCCCGGTGCCGCCACTGATCAGCAGGCCGGTCTGCGGCTGCACCTGGACCACCATGTTGGTGACGTCCGACGGCCCGGTGTTGCGGGCGGTGACGGTGAACTGCACCGGGTCGCTGGCCACGACCGTCGGTGTGCTGGTGGTCTGTGCCATGTCGAGGTCGGAGATGTGCTCGACGGTGGCCGTGGTGGTGACGCTGTCGTTGGCGGCCGTCGGGTCCGGTGACGTCGACGAGACCGTCACCGTCCGGGCGAACGAGTTACCGGCGTAACTGGCTTTCAGCAGCGTGTCGAACGTGATGTCCCATGTCGTCGACGCATCCATCAGCGACCGGGTGCAGACGAACACGCCGCCGTCCGGGGAGATGCCGTTGCCGTCGACGGTGCCCTGGAAGGCGCAGGACCCGGTGGTGGTCGACGCGGTCGGCACGGTCTGACCGGCCGGGACCGGCCGCTGGACCAGCACACCCTCGGCCCGGGTCGGGCCGGCGTTGGTGACCGTCACGACGCTGCGGATCCGCTCGCCCGGGACCAGGGTGGTGCCGCCGCGGTCCCGGTTGACGAGTGTCTGCGTCACCGACAGGTCGCCCTTGAGCAGAACCGTGAAGTTGGCGGTCTGCTTGTCGTTGGTGCTGTTCGGGTCGGTGGTCGTGGTGACCACCGTGACCGTCGCGGTGCCCGGCCCGGCCTGCGCGTCCGGGCCGAGCACCACAGTGCCGGACAGCGGGATCGTCACCCCCGGTGGCAGGTGCGGGATGGTGCAGGCGGTGGGCGTGCAGTACGCCGCCATCGGCCCGGTGGTCGGCCGGACGATGGTCACGCCCGGTGGCAGCACCGGGATGAACGAGACGTTGTCCGCCATCGACGGGCCGTTGTTCTTCACCGCCAGCGTGTAGGTGGTGCTGTCCCCCGCGTACGCCGTGTAGGTGCCGAGCGTCAGGGTGATGCCGACGTCGGCGACCAGGGCGCCCGCCCCGGTCACGGTGACGATGTTGTTGTTGACGTCCGGGTCCGGTGTCGCCGCCTTGAGCGAGACGGCGTTGTTGACGACCGGGTTCGAGTTCGACAGCGTCATCGTGATGGTGGCGACCACCGTCGCCCCGGACGCCAGTGAGGCCAGCGAACACTCGATGGTGCCGGTCGTGGTGGTGGCGCAGGTGCCGCCCGGGATGGTCGCCGACGCGTTCGTCGAGCCGACCGGGATCGGATCGGAGAGCACGATGGTCCGGGCCGTCGACGGGCCGTTGTTCTTGACCGTCACGGTGTAGGTGATGGTGTCACCGCCGGCCGGCGCGGCCGGCGAGTACGTCATCGCGACGTCGAGGTCGGCACTACCGGTGACCGCGTTGCTCACCGACGCCGAGTTGTCCGACTGATTCGTCTCGTACGTGGCGCTCGTGATCGCCACACCGACGGTGTAGACGGTGCCTGGTGTCTCCCCCGACGGCACGTTGCCGGTGACCGTCATGGTTCTCGTCGCCGCCGACGCGAGGGTCGGATAGTTGCAGGTCGCCTTGGTCCCGCTGACCGAGCAGGTGCCGCCCGCCGACGACGCGGTGACGCCGGTGAGCCCGGCGGGCACGGTGGCGGTGACCACGACGGTGCTCGCGGTGTTCGGCCCGGCGTTGCCGGCGGTGACGGTGTAGGTGGCCGCCTGGCCGGCGACGACCGCCGAGCCGCTCAGGGCCGCGCTCACCGACAGGTCGGCGGCCGGGTTGACGGTCATGCTCGTGGTGTTGGACGTCGAGGTGGGCGAGGTGTTGGTGACCACCTCGGTGTAGGTGGCGGTCGCGTCGTTGTCGAGCGTCGTGTTCGCGATCGACGAGCCGACGACCACCTGGTAGGTCAGGGTCTGCGACTCGCCGGGCAGCAGGGTGCCGCCGGCTGAACCGGTGGCGCCCGTGCCGACCCGCAGGTTCACCGTCCGGCTGCCGCTCACGTACTCGCCGACGTCGTCTCCGGCCGCATCGGTGGGCTTGGTCGTCGTCGAGCTGGTCACCGACCGCAGCGACCCCGGGACGTAGGTGGTGCCGGCCGGCAGGGTGTCGGTGATCGTCGACAGGTTCGCCGAGGTACCGCCGTCGTTGCGGGTGGTGACCGAGTAGGTGAGTGTGTCACCGACGTTCGCCGTCGTGGCGCCGGAGGTGTTCGCGACCGACGTCGTGGTGGTGAGACAGCCGGCCGAGCCGAACGAGACCGCGTCCAGGAAGTTGCCGATACTCGGGTCGGCGCTGGCCGAGGAGACCGACTTGAAGGCGAAACGCGTCTTCGTCTGGCCGGCGGGCACGGTGTAGGTACCGCTGTAGGAACCCCACGCCGTCTTGTTGTCGGAGATGTTGGCGCCCTGCTGCACCAGCGTCCCGGTCGGCGAGCCGATGACGACCGCCATGGTGTCGAGTCCGGTACGGCCGCGGTGGTTGAGCTGCCATCGCAGGATCTGCCCGGGAATCGTGGTCAGATCCTGGTAGAGCGTCGAGACCATGTTGGCGTTCAGTTCGGCGTGCTGGCTTCCGGACGCCGCGGTGACACCGCCGTAGCCACGCCACAGCTCGATCATCTTGTCGGTCGCCGTGGTCAGCCAGCCCGGAACCAGCGTCTGCGCCATGATCGAAACGGCGCCGGCCGAGATCACCGGCTGTTCGAAGTCACCGTTGGTCAGCGATACCGCGGTCGGGCAGATCGACTGCGCAGCCACCGCCGGTACCGTCTGAAACGGCACGAACAAGGACAACACCAGAATCATGGCGAACGCGGCGAGAGCCGTACCGACGCGCCTGACTAGCCCACGCACGGATTCCCCCGTTGGGTGCAGTTGACGCAGGCCGGATTCCCGGCCCCTACCGGGCCATTGCAGGCTAATACGATTTGTACGGCCACCCGTCGCGTTTCCGGTCGATGCCGTTACCCGCGGCCGTTTCAGCGCGCCATTTCAAAAACCATTGTTCGCACTGGTCCCGGCGATCAATCAACGCCCGGGGAGATGTTTTACGGCACTGTCGTCCCCGGGGTCCCACCACAGGACAGGCCTCCCCCGGCCGGAGAAGCCGGCCGGGAGAGGGCTGGTCGTTACGAGGCGAACGCCTTCACTTCGAGCAGGCCCACCGAGCCGCTGCCGGAACCGCGCAGCACGAACCGGAGCCGGGTGGTGCTCACCGGGGTGAAGGTCACCGTGTTGTAGGAGTCGGCGACTCTCGCATAACCGCTGGCCTTGGGCACGTCGGCGTAGGCGGAACCGGTCCAGTACTGGAGTCGCCACGACGCGGGCAGCCGTACCCCGTTGCCGTCGTCGAAGAAGTAGGCCTGCGCGCGGCCGACGGTGACCGCGGACGGCCACTGGAGTTCGGCCCACTGGCGGCCGGTCTCCGGCCAGGTGCCCCAGCGACGGTTGACGGTGTCGTTGGACGCCGCCGGCTCGATGCCGTCGTTGACCGCCGCGATCGTCTCCCAGGCGGAGGTGTACGAGGCGGACGCGGTGGCGGTGCCGGCGAGATTGCCGCCGGTGGCCGGCTCGGTGGCGGCCGGCTCGGTGGCGGCCGGAGTGGCCGTCGCTGTCGTGGTCGGCGCGGCCGTCGTCGGGGTCGCCGACGGCTGCGTGGTCGCGTTCTCCTGAATCGCCAGGTCAGCGCTGGGGAAGACGCTGAACGACGGGTTGATGTCGGTCTCGCCGGCCGCCCCGTCACACTTGCGGTCCGGGTCGAACAGCAGGTACGTGCCGGACGAGCAGGCGAACGCGATCTCCGCGTCACCGCCGACGACGACACTGCCCGACAGGTTCGCGCCGTCCTGGATCAACGCGTTGTCCTTCACCACCGCGTTACCGCCGACAGTGCCGCCGTTGACCCAGCCCAACCCCTCGATACGCGCGTTACCGGTGACCGTGCCACCCATCACCGCCGCCTTCGGACCGACATACGCCGTCGACGCGACACTCGCGTTGCCGGCCACCCAGCCACCACCGTTGGCATGCCAGCGCCCACCATGGGTCGCCGCCGGCTTGACGTGACCCGGCTCGAACCCCGACGGCGTCGCGCCCGACACCCGGAACTCGTAGGGATAGCGCCGCGCCTTCGTGTACCCGTCCAGGAACCCGTAGTGCGGGACGGCGCTGGGTGTGCCGGTGACGACCAGCCACACCTCGCTCTCCCCGGACTGCAGCTGGAAGTCGACCTGACCATCCGTGCCGGACTTCAGCTCCGAATACCGCGGCGTGCCGTTCTTCACCGCGACCAGCCCGAACGTACAACCCGTGGCACCGGTCTCGGCATGCCCCTTCAACCGCAGCCTGACCAGGCCGCCGTCACTCGACGGCACCAGCTTGATCTTGTTGAAGCCGTAGTCGGACGGCGCCACGCGACTGTTGATCCGGAAATGCCCGAGGCTCGCGTCGACCGCTTCGACATTGCCGCCGTTGTACGCGTTGAGGAACCCGGCTCCCCAGACGTTGTTGATGAACGGCATCAACGTCGACCGGTTACCGAAGTCGTACGTGACGGTACGTGTCGCGTACTCACCGAGCCGCCGGTTGAGTTCGGCCTGGTCGATGCCGGCGATCCGCCGGTAGACCTCCAGGGGGTGCTCGGTGTTGCGGGCCTCGTTCCAGATGCGGTTGAACATCTCCAGACCGTCACGGTCCTTGATGTACTGCATCAGCATCCAGTTGCCGTAGTGGTGCCGGCTGGAGCTGTAGTACAGGTTCTCCGAACGCAGCCAGCGCGTCAGGTCACCCGCCGCCGTCGTCGGCAGAGTCTGCATCGCCATGAACTCGGCACTGGTCTCCCAGAACGTGCCCGCCGACGGATCGGTGAACCCGGATCCGCTACGGCCGAGGAACGTGTAGTTCTGGAAGACGTGTGCGAGCTCGTGCGCCAGTCCCCACGATCCGGGCAGTGCGGCGCCGGGCGCGACGTTGATGACTCCGACCCTGCCGTCGACCGAACCGCCGGTGGCCCAGGCGTTGAGTTCGGTGCGGTTCCAGGTGTTCGTGACGATCACGATGATCTTGTGCTGGGCGAGCAGTCCGGTCTCGGGCGTGAACTTCATCGTGTTCACGTAGAAGCTGTAGAGGTTCTCCAGCTGGCTGAGCACGTTGTCGGGATCGAACCTGTACGGGTCGCTCGCGGACGCCGGGTCGGTGCCCGACTTCTCACCCCACAGCAGGATGAAGTTGTTCGACTCCCTGGTGCGTTCGGTGGTCCACGGAACCTCACCGGTCCGGGTCCACGATTCGGGGATGTAGACGGTCTTGGTGGCTGCCGAGGCGTTGGACATGATCTGGGGGACGAGTCCCACGCCTGCGAGAAGCACGAATGCGCACGCGATGACAAACCACAGCTGACGCCGTGATCGCGTTTGGGGGATCGGCATGACACCGGACCCTAGACCATCTTTGGAAGCGCTCCCAAAATTCTTAAAACCGCTCTTTGACCAGCCTTTACTCAGCCTTAAAAGCTCGGGAAGGGCGCTCAGTCGGCCGTAGTTGACGCCGCCGGTGCCGCCGCCTGTTGGTCGGTGACCGAGGAGTCCGGCGCGGAAACCTCCGGGGTCTCGATCTCCGCGGCATCGACCTCCGCCGTCTCGACCTCCGCGGCCTCGACACGTGCGGCCTCGACACGCGCGGCCTCGGCACGCGCCTCCTCCTCCGCTCCGCCGGCGGCATCGAACCGGGGGTCGACCACGAGACACTCCCCCGCACGCGCGTCGGACCGGGCCGTGACCGTGAAACTGTCCGAGGCACCCACCGGCACCTCGACCTTCTTCGCGGAGTCCGGCGCCACCTCGAACTCCGCACTGCTGCGTTCGGAACCCGAACCGTCGGTGCCGGTGAAGACCCACACGCACCGGGCCTCCCGCGTGGACTGCAGCGTGGTGACGAGCTGCCCGCCGGGCGTCGCGTTGAAATGCAACTGGCGCTGCGTACCGGATCGGCCCCGGGTCTCCCGGGGCACGTACGCCGTACTCCAATCGCCCTTTTCGTTGGGTGCCTCGAATTTCACCGACCGATCCGCGAGCAGCCCGTCCGCCTTCGGCGCGGTCTTCACCGGCGGGGTGGCCGGGATGCTGGCCGGCGCGGCGGTCAGGCCGAGTCGCGTGGCGTCCGAGTCCGGCTGGGGACGCAGCACGACCGAGCTGAACTGCGGCGGCTGCTCGTCCGGGACGGCGGCCGGCGCCGACACCGTCCGCGGGCGCTGGTCGGCCCGGGCGTACGAGAAGGAGGCCGCGGCCGCGACGGTGGCCGCGGCGGCCGCCACCAGCACCAGGACCCGCCGGGGACGCTCCGCGGCCCGCACCGGTGAGCGGCGGACGGCGCCGAACAGGTCCTGCCGCACGACGACGGTGTCCCGGTCGGCCCACAGGTTGCCCCGCTCGGCAGCCCGCTCCATGCAGGTCAGCGCGGCCGCGTATTCGCCGTCGCGATAGAGCAGATGCCCGGCTTCGTGCAGTGTCAGCCCGTCCTCGTGCGGCGTGAAATCGTCCTGCGGTCCGGGGGTGTGACCGCACCGGAACTCGGCACGCCGGGCATCCACGTTGGTCAGATCGTCCAAGATCGAGCTCCTCGGTACGCGCTTCATGCGGCCATGGCCAGGTTGAGCTGTTCCGCGATCATGTCGTAGTCGACGTGCCTGTTCCCGGTCATCCGGCGGGCCTCGGTCGCCGTCACGCCGCCGAGGCCGAGCAGGAGGACGGCGTTGCGGTGCGGATTGTCGGTGAATCGCCCCAGCACCACGGCGACGTGGCGGAACCGGTCGGTACGCGCCTCGTTGAGATAACACGCGTACAGTTTCCGGCGGGCGTTGCCGTCGGCGAGCCGCGCGGCGATCAGGTCGCAATTCAATTTCTGGACACGACCGGCGATCACGGTGGCGGCATTGCGCGCCCGGATGTCCCGGTTCTCGTGCCGATAGATGCGTATCTGATCGTCGATCACCCGATCCAGGTCATCGAGGATCAAAAATGTGAGTAGCAGATCCAATTCACGCTTTACGTCTTGGTGAAGCAAGTCCAGGACCTCACCGTATGTCGTTCTCAAAATGAAGTTCCCTAACCTTTTCGAGCCAGGCGGAATGCAGCGCGATAATGGTAAATGCCGTTCAGGAACGGCCGCAGGCCACAGAGTGGACCGACTGCGATGCGCGCGGCGGGTCCGGCGAGACGTCGTCAGGTCCGCGGCCGACCAACCTGGACGGCCGGGCCGGAGCCCTCACGCTGCTGATCCCGTAGCTTAGCGGCTCGCTCCGGAATTTCCGTTATATCCGGCATGCCATCCTACGAACGGGCGAGCGATGTTGTGATCCAGGTCACTCTTGAGGCTACCCCTGGGGCAGGGTGCAGGGTTCTCGCATGGGGCCGAGACTGACGGCGTCGCTGACCTGTGTGGACCATCGACACCGCTACTGTGAGACGCCGGGTTCGACGGCGGCACTGGTCGTGACCAGGCCGCGCGATTCCGGGCGCCGGGTGAATCCCGGTTCGGCCTCGGGACGCCCGAAGTGATAGCCCTGGAGCAGGCGATAGCCGATCCGGGTGAGCGCCTCGGCCTGCTCGGCGGTCTCCACGCCCTCGGCCACCGCGTCCAGTCCGAGCCCGTTGCTGACCTGCATCATCGCCTCGGCGATGACCGCGTGCCGGCCCGCTTCGGTGATCCGGTCGACGAAGGATTTGTCGATCTTGAGGATGTCGACCGGCACGGCTTGCAGCAGCCCGAGCGACGAGTGCCCGGTGCCGAAATCGTCGAGGGCGATCCGCACGCCGAGGGCCCGCAGTTCGTGCAGGGCCGTGACGGCCGGGCCACCGTCGAAGACGGCGGTCTCGGTGACCTCGACGGTGAGCCGCCAGGCCGGGAGTCCGGTGGCGGCCAGGACGTCCGCGACCGTGCCGGCGAAACCGGGGCGGGCCAGCTGGCGGGCCGACACGTTGACGCTGACCCGGTCGGGTGCCGCCGGGCCCAGTTCGCCGATCCACCGGACCAGTTGCTCGCAGGCTGTCCGGAGGATCCACGCGCCGAGTTCGACGATCAGCCCGTTGCGTTCGGCGACCGGGATGAAATGTGCCGGGCTGACCGTGCCGAGCCTCGGGTGATGCCAGCGGACCAGGGCCTCCACCGCGACGACCCGTTGCTCGGGCATGGCGACGATCGGCTGGTAGACGACCTGGAACTGGTTCATACCCAGCGCGTGCCGGATCTGCGCGCCGAGGCGGGCTTCCTCGGTGGACCGGGCGTCGAGGTCGGCCGCCCACCGGCGGTACGGTTCGCCGCTCTGCTTGGCCGCCCACATGGCGACACCGGCACGGCGCAGCACCTCCGCCGGGTCGGCCGCGTCCACCCCGTCGGCCACACCCACTCCGGCGCCGACGAGTACCTCGTACCCGTCCTTGGTGTCGATCGGGTCGTGGACCGCACCGGCGAGCCGCGCGGCGACCGCGTCGGCCTCGCTCTCCGGCGCGTCGCGGAGCAGGACGGCGAATTCGTCGCCACTGAGCCGCGCGACCAGGACGTCCGGCCCGGCGAGCGCACCGGCCCGGGCGGCGACCTGCACGATCACGTCGTCACCGGCCAGGTGACCGAGTTCGTCGTTGATAGTGCGGAGCCGGTTGAGGCCCATCAGCACGACCTGGGGGCGGCCGCCGGCCAGGGCGTCGCCGAGCGCCCGGTAGAAATGGCGCCGGTTGTGCAGCCCGGTCAGGTCGTCCTGGCTGGCCAGGCGTTCCAGTTCGACGGCCTGCCGGCGGACCTTGGCCGTCACGCCGGCCATCCGGGTCACACCGAGGACGAAAAGCACCACCGCGCCCGCACCGATGACGATGCGGTCGACGGGATCGGCACCGACCGACGGGATGAAGAGCATGCCCGGCGCCAGGACCGAGCTGCCACCGAGCATGATGAGGCGGCCGCGGCTCACCCGTCCCGACGTCTGCGGTGCCGCGGGGGTGACCGTCGCCATCGACGGATGCAGCGCGGCCGCGGCCCACAGCACGTTGGACAGCAGCCAGCCCCAGTCGATGGCCCGCCCGTCGTAATCGAAGTACAGGCTCGCCACCGAGAAGGCCACGTCCGCGCAGAGCAGGAGCACGGCCGCCATGCCGAGCAGATCGGTGCTGGGCGTGCGGACCCGCCGATCGATGAGCAGTCGCGCCACCATGGCCAGCAGCAACGCGTCCAGCGAGGGGTAAGCGGTGCTGACCGCCCGCTCCACCATCGAGGCGGAGTCGCCGGAGGCCACCGGGTGCAGGACGAAGACCCACAGGACCAGGCCCAGGCCGGTGGCGACCATGGCGGCGTCGATCAACCCGGCCAGGTCCCGGCCGCGGTGCCGCTGGAGGAGGAACAATCCGGCGATCAGCGGTGGATACGAGCCGAGGTAGAAGACGTCGGCCGCCGAGGGGTATGGCTCCACGTGACGGACCTGGTCCAGGTACCACCAGGTGACGTCACCGAAGACCGACATGATGATGCCGGCGGCGAAGAGGATCCAGGCGGCGGGCCGCTCCGGCCGGTGCCACCGCGCCGCAGCGAGGGTGATCAGACCGGCGAGGAGGCCGATCGCGCTGTATCCGGCGCTGGACAGCGTGGTTCCGGCGGGCAGGAGGTAGTAACCGGCGACCGCCAGCACCCCGGCCGCCGTGTACCAACGCCACAGGTCGCCAGTTCGCACGGAACAGCAATCGGTATCGCTGCCCGGTCCTTGAGGAAATTGGGAGGCGGCTCCGAAGACGGCCGCCTAGGGTCACGGGAGGACGTCCACCGGAGAAAGGAACGATCATGAGGGCTACCAGCGGTTTCCCGGTCCTGTTCGCCGCTGGAAAGGTCTTCCGTGTTCTCGGACCCCGTCAACCCGTTCCCCTCCGGTAACGGCTCCACCCCCGCCGCCGGCGTCCGCCGGTTCCTCTTCCAGGAGTTCCGGCCGCTGCGTCCGGTCGTGCTGATCGCCGTCCTCACGACGATCGTCTGCGCCTCGATCGAGGTCTGGCTGATCGGATACGCCGGCCGTCTCGTCGACATGCTCGCCGCCGCCGACCCGGCGACCCTGTGGTCCGTCCGTGGTCCCGAGTTGCTGGCGGTCGCCGCGTTCGTGCTCCTCGCCCGCCCGGCGTTGATGCTGCTCGGCGAGGTGCTCGACGACATCACCTTCCGAGCCAACGCGCGGCCGCTGGCCCGCTGGCGCGCGCACCGCTACGTCTCCCGGCAGTCGGTCGGCTGGTTCCGTGACGACCTGGCCGGCCGGATCGCCACGTGGGTCCGCGACGGTGGTGACGCGGCCGCCACCGCCGCCTACTCGGTGATCCACACGCTGGTCTTCGTGACCGCCTACATCGCCGGCTCGGTGTGGGTGATGTCGGCGATCGACGTGCGGTTGCTTCTTCCGCTGGGCGGCTGGATCCTGGCGTACCTCGGACTGATGATCTTGATCGTCCCCCGCTTCCGGCGCGCCTCGGAGAACCTGCAAAATGCCGAGTCCGCGCTGACCGGCCTGCTCGTCGACTCCTACGCCAACGTCGACACGCTGGCCCTGCTCGGTGACGCCGACGCCCGGACCGAGCACGATCGGCGGGTGTTCGCCGAGGCCAGGCGGGCCCACCTGCGGTTGCAGCGGGTCGAGGTGACGATCAACAGCAGCATGATGGCGCTGGGCAGCGCGCTGCTGGTCGGCCTGGTCGGTTACGGCATCGTGCTCTGGCGCTCCGACGCGGCACCGTTGGGCCTGGTCGCGGCCGCGCTGGCACTCAGCTTCCGGATCACGTCGATGGCCGAGTGGCTGCTCGACGCGGTGTCGTCCCTCTTCGGCGCCGCCGGCGCCCTCCGGCAGGCTTTGCGCACGATCGCCCAGCCCCTCACGGTCGCCGACAAGACAGATGCCACCCCCTTGGCGGTACGAGCGGGAGCGATCCGATTCCAGCAGGTCAGCCACCACTACGGCCGAGGCGCCGGAGGGCTGGACCGCCTGGATCTGGAGATCGCCGCCGGTGAGCGGGTCGGTCTGGTGGGCCGCTCCGGGGCGGGCAAGTCGACGCTGGTCGGGCTGCTGCTCCGGTTCCACGACCCGGAGTCGGGCACGATCACGGTCGACGGGGCGGATGTCACCGACGTCACCCAGGACAGTCTGCGCGAGCAGATCGCCATGGTCGCGCAGGAGGCGACACTGCTGCACCGGTCGGTGCGGGAGAACATCGCGGGCCCTGGCGACGCCGACGACGTGCGCATCGAGCTGGCGCTGGCCCGGGCGTCGGCCGGTTTCGTCGGGTCGCTGCGGGACGCGGACGGGCGTACCGGCCTGGACGCCCACGTCGGCGAACGCGGTGTGCGCCTGTCCGGTGGCCAGCGGCAGCGGATCGCGCTGGCCCGGGCATTCTACCGGGACGCGCCGATCCTCGTCCTCGACGAGGCGACCTCAGCGCTGGACTCGGAGTCGGAGGCCGCCATCCACGACACGCTCGGTGACGTGATGTCCGGCCGGACGGTCATCGCGATCGCCCACCGCCTGTCAACGATCGCCGGGATGGACCGCATCGTGGTCCTCGACGACGGCCGGATCGCCGAACAGGGCACCCACGCCGAGCTGCTCTCCCGGGGCGGCCTCTACGCCGACCTGTGGTCCCGGCAGTCCGGCGGTTTCCTCGGCCTCGATCCGCTCCCACCGGCGGGCGCCCCGGGCCCCCAGAGCCCGCAGCGCGTCGTTGAGTGACGCATCGTCATCGGTGCGCCTTCCTCACCGGCGGGATCGTGGTGCCTATGTCTTCGCCACCCACGAGTCGTCACTGAAGGTGATCGGCGAGCCCTCCGACACCTCGGCACCGATGCCGGCCTGGCGCAACTGTTCCACCAGGCGCATCTCGACGTCTTCCGGATCGCCCTGTCCCGCCTTGTCCAGTTGTCGGGGCCGGCCTGCCGCTGGCGGTCAAATCCCCGTACGACAAGGCCATCACCGCAGGTCACGGCGCCGCGAATGGGACCGCTCGGTTCGAGGTGATCAGGTTATGACGACTAACGGCGAACGGCGGGGGTAGTACCACGGGTACACGTATCACCAGGGTCTCCCTGCGCGTCCGTGGCTATGGTCTCCTGGATCCACAGCACCATCAGTCCTGATCACGCAGTACACCCCCTTCATGTTGTCCGGCTCGTTTTTGTCCTGATTCATTCTTGATCGTTTCGTTCGTCCTCGGAGGCTGTCATCTCTACCGTCAATGCCATCGCTGCGCCCTCGGCCACCGAGCCACTCGTTCGCGCCACCGTCGAGCGGCGTGCCGTGGGGCCACGTGATGTTCTGATCGAGATCCGCTATGCCGGCATCTGCCACTCCGACATCCACACTGTGCGCGGCGAGTGGGGCAAAGTGCCCTATCCGCTGACCGTCGGCCACGAGATCGTCGGGCAGGTGACCGAGGTCGGCACCGAGGTCACCAAGCACACCGTCGGCGATCGGGTCGGCGTCGGCTGCATGGTCAACTCGTGCCGTGAGTGCGACAACTGCCGGGCCGGCCACGAGCAGTATTGCTTGAAGGGAAACATCCAGACCTACGGCGGCATCGACCGCGACGGCACCGTCACACAGGGCGGCTACTCCACCCACATCGTCGTCGACCAGGATTTCGTGCTCCGGGTGCCGGCGGCCATCCCCTACGAGACGGCGGCGCCGCTGCTGTGCGCGGGCATCACGACGTATTCACCTCTGTCGCACTGGAAGGCCGGCCCGGGCCGTAACGTCGCCGTGGTCGGCATGGGCGGCCTGGGCCACATGGCCGTGCAGATCGCCGTCGCGATGGGCGCCGAGGTCACCGTTCTGTCGCAGACACTGAGCAAGCAGGATGACGGCCTGGCGTTCGGCGCCAAGCACTACCACGCGACCAGCGACCCGGCCACGTTCAAGGAGCTGGCCAACACGTTCGACCTGATCATCAACACGGTCAGCGCGCCGATCGACATCGCCGCCTACCTGCGTCTGCTGCGCCTCGACGGCACTCTGGTCGCCGTCGGTGCCCCGCCGGAGCCTCTGCCGGTCCAGGTGTTCGCCCTGTTCGGAGCCCGCCGCTCGTTCGCCGGTTCCAGCATCGGCGGTATCGCCGAGACCCAGGAGATGCTCGACTTCTGCGCCGAGCACGGCATCTCCTCCCAGGTGGAAGTGATCACCGCCGACGAGGTGAACGAGGCGTATGAGCGGGTCCTGAAGTCCGACGTCCGCTACCGCTTCGTCATCGACATCAACAGCCTCCGCTGACCCCTGGTTCGCCGCGCCTTCCGCTGGACCCCTCGTTCGCCGCGCCTTCCGCTGACCCCTCGTTCGCCGCGCCTTCCGCTGACCCCTCGTTCGCCGCGCCTTCCGCTGACCCCTCGTTCGCCGCGCCCTCCCCGGCGGGGGTCGCGGCGCTGTTCGGGCCCAGCGCTGTCTCAACCGACCGCTGCCTCGAACCAACCATCGATCCTGGCCGCCCTCTCCGGGGGCGCGGGCGTCCGCCATGATCAGCTGACTGATCAGTCGGCCCTACCGCGGTGTGAGGCACGCTGACGTCGGGTTTCGGTGTCAGGACAGGTCGAGGGTCCAGGTCTGGCCGACCAGACGGTGGCCGAAGCTCTCGTGAGGGTCCTCGCTCACCAGGACGAAGCCGTAGGCCTGGTAGATCTTGCGGGCGGAGGTGAGTATGTCGTTGGTCCACAGCGTGACGGTGCGGTAACCGGCCTCGCGGGCGAATCGGAGGCACTCCTCGACCAGGCGCGCACCCAGGCCGAGGCCTCGTGCTGCGGGAGTGACGAGCAGGATGCGGAGCTTGGCCACGGTCGGCTCGTCGCCGGTCACCAGAAAGATGCTGCCCGCACGGGTGCCGTCGACGTCGGCGATCCAAGCCGCTTCCCGGCGGGGGTCATGGTCGGTGGCATAGTCGGCGACGATTCGGGCCACCAGGGCTTCGAAATCGGTGTTCCAGCCGAACTGCTCGTCGTAGGCCTCGCCATGGGCCATCACGACCCAGCCGAGGTCGCCGGGGCGGTCGGCGCGGCGGATGACCACGTCGGGTTGTGTGGTTGACGTCATCTGACCCTCCAAGTCCACTGACACGACTGTTTCAGTGGACTGTAGGCTAACGCTGTGACCGAGCAACCGACCAGTCCGTCCGCCCGTCAGGTCGAGTTGTTGGAGGCGGCCTATCGGTATGCGCTCGAGCACGGTCTCGCCGACCTTTCGCTGCGACCGTTGGCTACCGCGATCGGTTCCAGTCCCCGGGTGCTGATGTTCCTGTTCGGCAATAAGGACGGGTTGGTCAGAGCACTCCTGGCCCGCGCACGCGCCGACGAGCTGACGGTCCTCGACGCCCTCACCGACCCGGACGGCCCGCCGCAACCGGACCGCGCAACGCAGACCGGCGCAGCCCAGACAGGCGGCGCAGCCCAGACAGGCGGCGCAGCCCAGACGGGCGGAGCGACCGGGGCAGGTGACACCGCCTACCTGAGTGGGCACGAAGAATCCGATGGGAACGAGGAAGATGGGCTCGTGCCGGCGGCGGAACGTGTCTGGGCCTGGCTGCGGGAACCACGACACCGACCGTTGCTGCGGCTGTGGGCGGAGGCGTACACCCGGTCGTTGATCGAACCTGATGGAGCCTGGGCCGGATTCGCTGCGGCTACGGTGACGGACTGGCTCCATCTCCTGGCGAAGTGCCAGCCCCAGCCGGAGCGGGATTCCGCCGACGGCACCGCCCGCCGGACCGCCGTCCTGGCGACGCTCCGCGGGTGCCTGCTCGACCTGCTCGCCACCGGCGATCAGGACCGGGTCGACGCCGCCGTCCGGCTCCAGCTCACCATGATCAGAAACGGTTAGGCTGCCTGCCATGCCCCACGTGCTGACCCGGCTCAACGGGTTCGGAATGACGCTCCTGCCGCACTGGCCCTACGCCTTCGAACGGGAACCCGGCGCCGCAGCGAAAACCGGCGCCCCACAGGAGCCCGACGCGGGGGAACACGGCAGCGCGGGGGAACCCGGCGGCACGGGGGAACCCGGCGGCGCGGTCCGGGTGACCCGCTGGACCGAAGCCGGGGCAGCCCACACCGTGATCAACACAGGCGAACCGGCCGACGGCCCGTACAAGAGCGATCCGGATGTCGTCGACGTCGGTGAGGGGCGGGCGGCGCCGTTCTGGCTGATCGAGACATCCGTGTTCCGGACGCGATGGCCCGTGGGCTTCACCGTCGAGTCACCACACGACGCCACCGACGGGACGGCGTTCTACCTGAACGGGCCCGGCCAGGCGACGATCTTCCCGCAGGGACCGGTGCCGCAGGCCCGGCTCGCCGACCCGGACGCGCTCATCGCTCCCGACCAGACAGTCCTCGCCGTCCGCGCTCTCGACGACGGGATCACCGTGATCGAATTGACCTACGACCACGACGGCGAGCCCTGGTGGCAGTCCCATTGGACGATCCCCTACCCAGGCGACCGATACCTGGTCATCACCGCCCAGTCGCTACTCGGCGCGGCTGATCAGACACGGACATCCACCGAATACGTAGTCACCTCCCTCGAGACGACCGGGTAGCGATATCGACTCGACGGTCACGCGGCGTTCTGACACAGTGGCGCACCATGGCGAACCTCGACCTTCTGACGGCCGCCGACGTGCAGCTCATGCAGGATCTGGCGCAGCGTGTCACCGCGACCCACCCGCACCTGGTGAACGCCGAGGCGACCTACGGCGAGCTGGCCTGGAACTGGGGCAAGAGCCACGCCGCCCACGGCCCGACATGGCAGCGCCGGCTGTGGTTCGCCGGTGGCAGGCTGGTGGCCTGGGGCTGGGCTCAGCTCCCCCACCGCGTGCACCGCACCGACGGGCGATCGAAAGACGTCACCAACGCGAACCTGGTCTATCAGATCCACCCGGACCATGCCGACCTGATCGACGAGGTCATCGACTGGTACGACCGCACCGCACCGCACGTCGACCGCACGGTGGTCCCGGCGGCCGGCGACGGTTTCGCCTTGAAGCGGTGGGCCGCGTACGGCTACGAGACCGATCCCTCGTCACTCGGCGACACCGGTTTCTGGACGCAGCTCAACGAACGTGACCTGACTGATATCGAGAAGCCGGTCCTGCCGGAGGGGTTCCGGTTCCGCACCGCCGACGAGGCGGGCCCGGAGGCTGCGGTGCGCGCCCACATCGACGCGTGGGCGCCGTCGACGTACAGCGCCGAGGCCTACCAGGGTGTCCGCCAGACCGCCGGCTATCGCGGTGACCTGCACTTCCTGGTCGAGGCGCCGGACGGGACGATGGCCTCCTCGACGATCATGTGGCTGGACGAGGTGAACCGGACCGCCGAGTTCGAGCCGGTCGGCACCCATCCCGGGTTCCGCCGGCAGGGTCTGGCCAGGGCGATGCTGCTGCACGGCATGCACGCGGTGCGAGCGGCCGGCGCCACCCATGCGACGGTCGCCTGCCTCGGCGCGCCGGGTCACCCGAAGGCCCGTGCGCTCTATCACGGCGTCGGCTTCCGCGAGCTCTCCCGTGACGCCCCGCTGCTCAGGAGGCACACGCCGGTCTTCTGAGCCCACGGCTCCGCGAGAGATTCAACGACGAGATCCTCTGGTACGGGTGAGCTCAGCCGTATCGAACATAGACCACGACATGCCCCTGCCGGATGTTGGCACCCGTGATCACGTACGCCGGATCGGTCAATGTGGGCCGCAACCGCTTCTCGGTCTCCAGCCCCATCTGGCGTCGCAGATCCTCGGGTGACTGCCCGGCCGGAGGCTGCAGGGTGAGCGCCCACCAGCAGCCGCCGGAGGCACACTGCATACCTTCCTCGAGGACGGTCGTCCCAGCCGGCACCGGCGGGATCCGCCACTTCGGCGGCATCGCCCCCTCGTCCGCGAAGACGTACAACCAGCCGAAACAGACGCTCCACAGACACCCGGCCAGGATCACCAGGACGGCGGCCGCCCCGCCGATCCGCCGCGCCGTCCCGCGTTTCCCGGCTCGCCGGCCAATCTCCACAGCGCCTCCCCCGTTCGGCAAAGAAAGATCATCATGGCCTGTCCAGCGTCGAACCGAGGTCCCGTCGCGGGCGTATGTCATCGACAGAGGGTGGTGCTAGCACCACCATGTAGCGGCGAGGTGGCACCATTCACTGGCGTCTCCGGGGCCCGTACGGTCAAGGACAGGCTCAACGGGGGAGGACAACGACAGCATGATGGATCACCTGATGCCTCTGGTCTGCTCGCCGTGGCTCTATGTGATCGTCTTCGTGGCCGTGACGGTCGACGGGTTCTTCCCGATCGTGCCGTCCGAGACCGTGGTGATCAGCCTGGGCGCCCTGTCGGCGACCGGCTCCCCTCACCTTCTCGCTCTGGTCCTGACGGTCGTGGCCGGTGGCATCGCCGGCGATCGGGTGTCCTGTGTGCTCGGTCGAAAGGCCGGCAACCGGTTCGGCGGCGGCAAGCTCGCCGTGGCCCGGCAGCGGGCCGAGCGGGCGCTGCGGCGCTACGGGGCGGTGACGATCCTGGTGGGCCGGTTTCTGCCCTACGGGCGGACGGCCACGGGCATGATGTCGGGTTCGGCACGGATGCCGCTGGGCCGGTTCTCGCTTTACAGCGCGCTCGCGAGCGCGGGCTGGGCGGTCTATGTGATCGGGCTGGGGCGGCTGGGTGGCGTGGCGTTCTCCGATGCGCCGCTGCTGGGCGCGGCCGTCGGCCTCGCGATCGGGATGTGCCTGGCCGGGGTGTGCGCGCTCGTTGAGCGACGGTGGACCGCAGCGCGGCGGCGGCGGATCCGACCACCGGCGAGCCGGCCGGTCCCGGTGGGCTCCCGCTGACGCCTCTCGCGGTATCGACCTAGGCTCCACTAAGCTCACCCATCGACATTCATCAACTAAAGAGCGCCCCCTCGCCACCTATTGGGAGCGCTCCCAGAAAGGGAGTCGATGAAGCACCTCGCCGCCCTGATCGCTGCCGCCGCCCTGGTCGTCGTCGCCCCCACGCCCGCCACCGCCGGCCGGGCCTGCGCCGGTTACGTCGGGCTCACCTTCGACGACGGCCCCACCCCAGGCAACACGACCGCTCTGCTCGACGCCCTGCAGCGTGCCCGCCTGCGGGCCACCATGTTCAACACCGGACAGAACGTCGAGGCCAACCCCGCACTGGCCAAGGCACAGGTCGCGGCCGGCATGTGGCTGGGCAACCACAGCTGGGACCACCCGTTCATGACCCAGTTGCCGGAGGCCGAGCAGGCGGCCCAGATCTCCCGCACCCAGGAGGTGATCCGCCAGGTCACCGGGGTGACACCTGACCTGTTCCGTCCGCCCTACCTGGACACCGACGACGCCTTGCGGGCGGTGGAGAAACGGTTCGGGCTCACCGAGATCAACACCGACGTCGACGCGAAGGACTGGGACAACGCCTCCGTCGAGCAGATCGTCGAAGCCGTCGGCCGGCTGCGTGACGGCGATGTCATCCTGCTGCACGACTGGCCACCGAACACGGTGGCGGCCATCCCGCAGATCGCGACCACGCTGCGCGAGCACGGCCTGTGCCCGGGCAGGATCTCGGCGGTCACCGGCCGCGCCGTCGCCCCGCACACCCGCGCGCTGACCGGGGTGCACACCGTCGGCCGGGTCGACGACCGCGGCACGGGCGTGCGATACACGTGGCCCGGCGTCTACTTCGAGGGCCGGTTCCGCGGCACGAGCGTCGGCATCGTGCTGGACGACGCGGTCAACGACTACGAGGTCCAGATCGACGGCCTGACCCCGGTCACCCTGGTCACGCCGGGCCGGACCACCCACTGGATCCGCGACCTGCGACCCGGCGTGCACACCGTGCGGCTCGCCAAGCGGACCGAGAGCCCGTGGACACCCGGCCAGTTCGGCGGGTTCGCCGGCGATCTGCTGGGCAAGCCGGCCGCCCGCAGCAGGCAGATCGAGTTCATCGGCGACTCGTGGACGGCGGGCTACGGCAACACGTCGACCAGCCGCGACTGCAGCGCCACCGGCATCGACCGCAACTCCAACGCTGACCAGACGTTCGGGGCGCTGACCGCCCGCGCGCTCGGCGCCGACTACCAGCTCAACGCATGGTCCGGCATGGGCATGGTCCGCAACTACGACGGCGGCAACCCCGACGTCGACTACCGCACCTACTACGACCGTATTCTCCAGGCCGCTGACACCGCGGCATGGGAGCGCCCCGCCAGCTGGAAACCGCAGACCGTGGTCATCGGGCTGGGCATCAACGACTTCTCCACGCCGGTGCACGCGGGCGAGCGGTGGCCCGACGAGGCGGCACTCGCCGCCGACTTCCGGGCCGCCTACCTCGACTTCCTCAAGAAACTCCGCCAGCGGTACGGTCATCGCGCCCAATTCGTCCTGACATATCCGTCGATGTGGAACACGACGGCGCTAGCCGACTCGGTCCAGCAGGTCGTCGCCCAGCGCACCGCCGAGGGCGACCGCCGGATCACCGCGCTGCATTACGACAACGCCGCCCTGGGACTGGACCTCCTCGGCTGCGACTGGCACCCGTCGGCCCGCGACCATCAGTTGCTGGCCGGGGCACTCACAGCCCATCTGAAGTCACTCGGGCGGTAGGTCACCCAGCGTCGCCCGGCGTCGCCCGCACGGGCGGGCCGTGCTGCCCGTGCAGACCGGGCAGGCCAGGCAGCCCACGCAAGCCAGGCAGCCCACGCAGCCCGGGCAGGCCGGGCAGGCCAGGCGCAGGCTGGGCAGCCCAGGCAGCATGGGCCGACCGGCACCGCTCGCGTGCGGCAAGCCGGACGGCCGGGACGCACCCGACCGGGCCTGGCTTCACTTGCGCGGCGGGGCCCGGCAGGCAGGCACTCACGGCCCGCCCGGTGTCACTCACGCGGTGAGCCGGGCGACCGGGACGTGCCCGATCACCTGACGTCGCCCGCGCGGGAGACCTGGACCGTCAGACGCTCCAGGCCCGCCTGGCGTCGCCCCCGCAGAGTCGGGCGCCTCGGGAACATGGCGGCGCCCCTGCGCGAGGCCGGACGGGCGCAACACCGAACCGGCGCAACACCGAACCGACACAACACCGAACCGGCGCAAGGCCGGACGGGCGGGGTGCTTCGGGGTGGGCGGGTCGCCGGGACGTCTGGCGTCGCTCGGCGGATCGGTCAGCGGAGGCGCTCCGCGACGGCTGTGATCGTTTCGTGGACCAGGTCGCGGTCCAGTGGCTCCCGCTCCCAGGCCTGGTGCATGGGCCAGCCCTCGATGAGCGCGTCGATGGCCCGGCAAGCCCGTTCGGAGAAGTGGCGGGCCAGGCTGGCGCGACTGCGGCGCAACCACTGCCGCAGCGTGTCGGCGACGGTGGTGTTGTGGTTGGCGTAGGCGTACATCTCGTGCAGCAGGACCAGCTCGCGGGGTGTCGCGTACTCCTCGCCGCAGATGAGGTCGGTGACCGCGGCGCAGGCGGCCCGTTCGTCGGGCGCCGCGGTGAGCGCAGCGTGATACCGCTCCGACATCGACGCGGCCATCCCGGCGAACGCCTGCTCGATGATGTCGCCGAGAGACTCGAAGTAGTAGGTGAGCGACCCGAGCGGCACCCCGGCCTCACCGGCGATCCGGCGGTGGGTGGTCCCATGCACTCCGTGCTGGGCGACGACGGTCAGGGTCGCGTCGAGAATGCGCTGCTTGCGCAGGGGATCGTTGGCGACCCGGCGCGCCCCGCCCATGTGATCCTCCTCGCCTGCCGGTTCGGCCCATTCTAGAGAGACCCCAAAAGTGTGTACGTTCGTACGCACTTAGAAAGGGTAACCATGGAACACACCACCGCCCACCGCCGTATCGCGCTCTTCGCGCTCTTCTTCCTGCCCGGCCTCGGCATCTCGTCGTGGGTGACCCGCACCCCGGACATCCGCGATCTGCTGGGCGCCTCGACCGCCGAGATGGGCCTGGTCCTGTTCGGCATCTCGGTCGGCTCGATGATCGGCATCCTCGGTTCGGGCGCGCTGGTGACCCGGTTCGGCACCCGCCCGGTGGCGACCGTCGGCATCGTCACCACCACGCTGAGCATCCCGGTGATCGGTATCGGCGCCGCGGCACACCAGAGCCCGCTCGTCGCGGCCGGGCTGTTCCTGTTCGGCATCGGCATGGGCGGCGGCGAGGTCGCCATGAACATCGAGGGCGCCGACGTCGAGCGCCTCCTCGGCCGCCCGGTGCTGCCGACGATGCACGGGTTCTTCAGCCTGGGCACCGTCGTCGGCGCGGTGATCGGCATGATCCTCACCGCGCTCGCCTTCCCGGTGCTGTGGCATCTGCTGGCGATCGGCCTGATCAGCGTCCCGGTGGCGCTGGCCGCCGCGAGCCGCCTACCGGCCGGTGTCGGCAAGGAGCCCCGCGCCGAGGCCGGGGGCGAGCCGGTATGGCGCGATCCGCGGCTGCTGCTGATCGGCACGATCGTGCTGGCCATGGCCCTGGCCGAGGGTGCGGCGAACGACTGGCTGCCACTGATCATGGTGGACGGTCACGGCTTCGACCCCGCGCTGGGCTCCGCGGTGTACGTGGTGTTCGCCGCCGCCATGACGATCGGCCGGTTCACCGGCGACGTCTTCTTGAAACGTTACGGCCGGGCCACTGTCCTGGCAGCCAGCGCTGTCGTCGGCGCGGTCGGCGTGGCACTGGTCGTCTTCGTCGACAACCAGATCGTGGCCGGCGCCGCGGTCCTGCTCTGGGGCCTGGGTTCGGCGCTCGGCTTCCCGGTAGCACTGTCGGCCGCCGGCGACTCGGGCGACAACCCGACGGCCCGGGTGTCGCTGGTCGCGGCGGCCGGTTACGTGGCGTTCCTGGTCGGTCCACCGGCCCTGGGCTTCCTCGGCGAACACTACGGCCTGCGCGCCGCCATGATCACCGTCCTGACCCTGCTGGCGATCGCCACCCTCGCCGCGACGACCTTGCGCCGCTCGACCACCCCCACCCTGTCCCGCTGACCCGCACCCACCGGCCGCCCGACCACCCCCGGTTCTGTCCCGCCGACCCGCACCCACCGGCCGTCGGCCGCCGGCCCACCCCACCCCACCGGCCGAGCAGCAGCGCCGCCGTTCCCTGCGCGAATCAACCCCGACAGGCCTGCTCCCACCGTTGTCTCACGCTCGCCGAGACCGCGGTGAGAGCCGGCCTGTTTGTTGTCACGGGGCGTTCACATCCAGCCTTGCCGATGCCGTCGGCGGCCGCTATGTTAATGGGAAATCACACACCGAAGAACTTCGAAACATGCTCGTAGCCGCAGCACGAGCCGGTGTTCGAGGCCTCCCCTGGCCGACCGGGAAGTGGGTAAGCGAATGCAAAATCTCAGTAGACGAAGCGTTCTGACTCTCGGTGCCGCACTCGGCCTGGCCGGCGTGGCGGACCCGTCGAAGGCATGGGCGTGGTCGTCATCCGGCTCGATCGCCGCGACCGACACGATCACCGACCCGTGGGGTGTCTGGGACGACGCCACCGACCCGCTGCTCGCCTCCCTTCTGGACAGCGGGCAGATCCCGGCGGTCAACACCGCGTTCGAGTCATGGGTCGACAACGGTGACGCGCTCCCCGCCGGCATCCCCGCCGCCCTGACCACCTGGATCCAGGAGCACAACAGGCTGCCGTCCTGGGCCGACCAGACGAAACTCAACCGGGCCGCCCAGTTCAACAAGCGCATGAGCATGTATCTGTTCCTGCTCTACGGCCTCGGCAGCGGCATCATGAGCACGGTCATCCCCCGCGAGGCCCGCAACGTCTACTGGTCCGAGGGCGGCGCGGTGATGAAATCACGCGCGGCCAAGACCTTCACCTATGGGTACGATCTGAGCGCCCTCGACGCGTTCCAGCCGACCGGTCACTTCGTCGTGACGTCGAACAAGACGCGCCTGACCCACGCCGCGGTCCGGCACCTGCTGCCGAAGTCGTCGCACTGGCGGGCGGTCACCGACGACCAGGATTTCATCCCGATCAGCAACGGCGACATCCTGATCACCTTCCACAGCCTGGGTACGTTCGTGCACGGCAAACTCAAGTCGTGGGGCATCCGCATGTCGGCCGCGGAGGAGGAGGCCTTCCTGCACATGTGGCAGGTGGCGCTGCACCTGCTGGGCGTGCGTGACGACTTCATCCCGGCGACGTGGGCGGCCGCGAAGGCACAGTCGGCCTACGCGTTGACGCCGCTGCTCGCGCCGACGCCCGAGGGCATCGACCTGGCCGACATCCTGCTCAACCTGACGTCGACGGTCGACCTGGGTGTCACCCGCGGGTTCCAGCGGGAGTTCGCCCGCTACCTGCTCGGCGACAAGATCGGCGACTGGCTGAAGCTGCCGCGCGACCTCGCCTCCCGGGCTGTCATCGAGGTCGGCTGGCCCGCCTACGTGGCCTTCCGCGAGGGTCTGTCGCCGATCATCCCGACGACGTTCTCGATCTTCGACCAGTTCATCCGCGGCCTGGCGATGCTGTTCCTCAACAACGGCACGTCACCGACGTACACCCCGATCACGATCCCGACCGGCAACCGCGCCGGCACCTGACGGACCGCGCCCCGAAGGCGGCGCGAGACCAGGGGGTACGGCAGATCGCGGGCCGTCGTTCAGCGGGTATCGCGAGGGGCGATACCTGGCTGGGCGACGGCCCGCGAATCGTTGCGGCGACCCGCCGGCCGTGCAGAACCGCTGCGGGAGGACGGCACCCGCGGAGGGCAGGTCAGCCGGTCAAGGACCCGATCACCAGGGCTGTGACGGCGTCCCGGTTTTCGGGGGTGTCTCGCCAGCGCAAGGCGCGGCCCGCCTCGACGACCACCCCCAGGCCGGCGTGGGCGAGCAGACGCGCCTGACGGCGGTCGAGGTCCGGTCGGGACAGGCGTAGCTGCTGTTCCCAGACGGCGATGTGTTCGCGCTGGGCTAGGATCAGCGGCCGCTGCAGATCCGGTGGCAGGCCGACGATCTCGGCCTCGGCGACGCTGGTCAGCGCGTTGTGTTCGAAGCTGTAGGCGACGTAGGCCGCGGTCAGCGCCACCACCGCCTGGTCCGGGTCGGTCGCCTGGTGCAGGCTGCGGTCGACGGCCTGGGCGAGGAGCCCGGCCGCCTGGAGGCACGCCGCGACCAGGATGTCGACCTTGCCGGGATAGTGCCGGTAGATGGCCGATGGCGCGAGACCGACGGCCTGGGCGATCTGCCCGTTCGTCACGTTGGCGAAGCCGTCGCGGGCGAACAGCGGGATCGCCGCGGCCAGGATCTCCGCCCGCCGGGTCCGCGGGACCGGCTGAGCGGGCAGCTCGACCAGGCCGGCGCTGCCCGCGGCTGCCGCCGGGTCGGTCGCGGCCACCCGCAACGCGGACGCCACCAGCATCTCCTCGACCCGGCGCTGCGCGATCGACGTGTGGTGCATGGTGACCGATCCGATCGCCCCGAGCGCCGCCACCGCCCGCAACCCCTCCTCGGGCATCGGGAACTCGCGTGCCACCAGCTCGGTGACCCGACCCACCACCTGCCCGAACTTGGCCCGCAGCTGCCGCCGGTCGTCCCGGTCCAGGTAGCGGGCCTCCCACCGGTAGAGCCCGCCGGATGCCCGGTGCGCGACGGTGACCCGGGTCAGGGCGGCGAGCACGTCCTTGAGCGGCGACTCGGGTGGCCACTGGTCGAGGACGGCGACGAGCCGGTCGACCATGACGTTGGCGCACTCGGCGAACAGTGCGTACTTGTTGGGGAAATGCCGGTAGAGGGCGGCCGCGCTGATCCCGACTCCGGCGGCGATCTCCTCCATCGACGCCGCGTGGTAGCCGCGCTCGCTGAAGACCTGCCCGGCCGCTTCGACGATCAGCTGCTTGCGGTTGTGCGGCCGGGTGGCCGAGGTGGGCCCAGCGGTCACCGGATCACCCGGGCGGACGAGGGCGCACACAGGACCATGAACGCTAGTCAATCACAGTACGAACAGGGGCCTGACCGGACGTCTATTTGATGATCACCGCGCCCGAGTTCGCCGACGAGGCCTTGCCGTAGGTGTCGCCTCCGAAGCGCACGGTGAAGCGGAACTGGACGTTCTTCTGCGCCTTGATCAGGGTGTAGTTGTCGACGCCGGAGTCGGGCATGGTGGCGGGCACCGTCTGGACGGTCTGCCACTTGCTGCCGGACTTGCGTTGCAGCCGCACGGTGACCTTGCGGTCGGGTGCGGGTGCGGTGACGCTGATCTGGGCGTGGACGTCGGAGATCTTGTGGAAGTGGGCGACCTTCTTCACGGTCTTGTACTGGCCGGTCAGCTTGATCCGGGCGCGGGTGGGTGCCTTGTACGTCGCCGAGGCCGACGACGCGGCGTGGGTGGCGTCGCCGTCGTAGTAGGCGGTGATCGTTCCGCCGGCCGACGAGCCGAGGGTGGCGGTGGCCGTACCGCTGCCGTTGGTCGTCGCCGTCGCCGTGGCGCTCGCGCCCGGGCCGGTCCGGACGAAGCGGACCGGCACTCCGGCCAGCCCGCTGACGGTGGCCGACGCGCGGACCTTGGCGCCGTACTTCGCCGGGGCGGTGACCTTCAGCTTGGTGGTGGTCGTGGCCGGGGCGGTGACCTGCTCGAAGCCGGTGGCCAGCCAGTAGGTGTGCTTGCCGTTGTCCGATTCGTCGAGCAGCGTGTAGAGGCGCCGGTCGTCGAGGGACCAGGTGAGGGTTCCCTCGATCGGGTCGGGCTGGTTGTAGGCGGATTTCGGGTGGGCGTCACCGGACAGGATCGACCCGCCGGTGCTCACGTCGAACGCCCGGACGTTGCCGTCGCCATGTGCGCTGATGCCGCCGCCGAGCCGGGTGCCGTCGTGGGAGTAGGCGACCGTCCTCGGGTAGGGGCCGGTGTCGAAGGTGCCGGCCGGTGACAGGGTGGCGGCGTCGTACTGGGCCAGGTGGTAGGGCGCACCGGACGCGGTGGCGACCTTGGTTCCGTCCCGGTTGATCGAGATGCCGCCCAGGTTGGAGCCGGCCTCGGTCTCGGCCAGCGGGGTCAGGGCCGATCCGTCGACGCGGAAGGTGTGGACGGTGGCGGGGCTGAGGCCCGTCTCCCCGGCGAACAGCGTGTTTCCGGCGCCGGCCAGCAGCGGGGCGGTGTAGTAGGTGCCGGTGACGGTCTGCGGGTCGCCGCCGGTGGTCGCGTCGACCGAGGCGATGCCGCCCTTGTGGTTCTTCTCGCAGCCGGTGCCGTAGAACAGGCGGGTTCCGGCGAACGCGAGATTGACCGGGCAGACGCCGGTGGTCCACCGGCCGACCTCGGTCAGGGTGCCCGTGTCGATGACGGCGATGGCACCGGCCTGGCTGAGCGCCACGTAGACCCGGTCGCCGGTGGCGGACACCTCGATGTCGGCGGCGCCGAACATCCCGGTGAGGGTCTTGGTGGTGACGCCGTCGGTGCCGAGGACCACGACGCTGTTGCCGTCGGAGACGAACAGTTTCCCGTTGGCCGCGGCCATGGCCTTCGGTGCGGTGAGGGTGGTCACCGCCGTCGGCACCGGGGTCGTGGCAGCGTCCGCCGATACCGGCGCGGATGGCAGGAGGGTGGCCGCGATCAGGGTGACCGCCGCCGCCGAGCACCTCGGGAACATGCCGTCGAGCCTTCCAGCCCGTGGCGGCTCGAAGGGCCGATTTGGGTAAATGCCCTGGTCACCGCGGGGCCAATCGCACCGGTAGGCAGGCGTAGGAAGGAATCAGGACGTTGCGGCGGTAGGAGCGCCGGTGGATGCGCCAGGCCCGGCCGGGCCGCAGCAGGGTCTCCAGCAGGCCGGTGATCTCGGCGCGGGCGACCGGCGCGCCCAGGCACAGGTGACGGCCCGCACCGAACCACAGTTGCCGCTGGTCGGGCTGGTAGCCGCGGTCCAGGTCGAAGGCGCCGGCGGCATTGTTGGCGGTCCAGGTGAGCATCAGCACCCGCTCCCCCGCCCGCAGGCGGCGGCCTTCGACGTCGACGTCGGCGGCGACCGCCCGGCCGATCACCGGTGCGGGTGAGGTGACCCGCAGACCCTCACGGACCGCGTCGGGCAGCCTTTGCGGTTCGGCGCGGAGCCGGTGCTGGGCACCGGTGTCATGCAGGATCGCGACGGTACGGGCCATCGCGCTCGCCGCGGTCTCGGTGCCGGCCACCATGAGCAGCGTCGACAGTCCTTCCGCCTGGCGCTGTTCGAGTCCCAGGTCACGGCACCGGCCGAGCACCGTCTCGGGTGCCGCGGTCCGCCACGCCTCGGCGACGTTGACGGTGAGCCGGGCGACGATCGTCCTGGCCCGCGCGATCGTCTCCGGCGCGAGATGGGTGGAGGCGGTGGTGCCCAGCGCGAGTGCCGCCAGTTCCTCCCCCACGGCGAAGATCTCCCGGTAGGCGTCGTCCCGGTCGGCGACCCGCAGTTGCAGCAGGTCGGCGACGATCCGCCCGACGAGCACCCGGCCCAGGTCGGCGACGTCGACGGCCCGGCCGGCGGACAGCTCGGCTCCGGCCTGTGCCAGCCGTGGCCCGATCACCCGGTCGGTGAGCTGCCGGGCGTTGTCGTCGGTGAACAGGTCCCGGGTGCGTCCGCGCAGCTGGTGGTGGCCGGGCCCGTCGAAGATGTCGTTGACCCAGTCGCCGAGCACCTGCGCCCACAGGTGACCGACGCCGCCCTCACCGAGCAGGGTGAAGTGGGCGGGGTCGTTGAGGATGCGCCGGGCCACCACCGGGTCGCAGGTGACCCAGCCGATGCGGGGTACCCGGAGCAGTTTCCCGGCGAGCCGGCCCGCGGTCAGCAGGACGGGCAGGCTCGGTTTCGCGGCGGCGAGAACCCGGAACTCGTGGCGGCGCGCGGTGTCCAGCATCCCGTCATCCTCACCCGGCACGCCCCGCGGTGACAGGTGGAAGACGTGTGACCGGATCACCGGCCCGGCCAGTCATACCGGAAGAGACCGAACGACGTACTGAGGAGTGTGGCTGTGCACAGGGATCTGCGTGACCGGTTCGACGGGGCGTTCGCCGGCGACCCGGGGGTGCCGCCCGGTGAGCTGGCGCTGGCCGCGATCGCCGAGGGCGGCCGGATGCGGCGCCGACGTCGGACGGTGCTGGCCGGTGCCGCGACCGGGCTGGTCCTGCTGGCCGGTGGTGTGGCCGGGGCGAACCTGCCGTGGGCGGCCGACCCGGCGGGGCCGCCACCGCCGACGACGATCGCCGCGGCGATGCTGCCGGTGTCGTCGCCGTCGTGCTCGACGCGGCCGGTCGACACCGGGGCCACCGATCTGGCGGTCTTCCTCGCCCCGGAGGCGACCGACCGGCAGCGGGCCGAGGTCGACACGGCGGTGCACGACGACACCCGGCTGGCGATCGTGGTGTTCGAGAGCCGGCAGAGCGCGTACGAGCGGTTCACCGAACTGTGGGCGGACAGTCCGGACTTCGTCGCGGCGGTGGATCCGCGGGATCTGCCGGAGTCGTTCCGGCTGCGCCTGGTCTCGCCGGAGCAGGATGCCGCGGTCCGGGCCCGGTTCGCGGCGATGCCGGGTGTCGCGCAGATCATCGGTCACGTCTGCCCCGCGGGTGCCCCGGTGGGAGGCCTGCAGTGACGGACACCGTGACGCCGGTTCCGGCACTCTGGACACGGCCTTCCCGGCGCACGAGGCAGCAGGCCCGGGACGACGAGTTCACCGCGTTCGTCGAGGCGTCGGGGACGCGATTGCGCCGCAGCGCCTATCTGATGTGCCGGGACTGGCATCTCGCGCAGGATCTGACCCAGCACACCCTGGCCAAGATGTACGCGGTGTGGGATCGCGTCCGCACGACCGCGAGCCCGGAGGCGTACAGCCGCAGGGTCCTGATGAATGTGGTCTTCGACCTGCAGCGGCGCCGCAGCGGGTCGGAGATCGTGCTGGCCGACCTGCCGGACCGGCCGGGTCCCGACGCCACGGGGGCGCCGGAGCTGCGGGTGACGCTGGTGGACGCGCTGGCCCGGCTGGAGGTGCGCGATCGTGCGGTGCTGGTGCTGCGGCACGCCGAGGATCACAGTGTGGAGACGGTGGCCACGATCCTGGGGCTGAGCGTGTCGGCGGTGAAGATGCGCAACGCCCGTGCCCTGGACCGGCTGCGCATGATGCTCGGGGAGGACTTCCTGGACCGGTGACGCACTTGACGGCATCGGTGATCATGGCTGGACCTGCCGTTCCGCCGATCCGAGAGCGATGAGATGCGACTGAGTCTGTTCGCGGGCGTCGTCTTGACCCTGTCCGTGCCGGTCGCGATCGCCTGGCTGGTCGGTGACCTGACCGATCCGGTGTCGCTGGAGCTGGCGGCCCAGGGGGTCGAGCTGGACTACGGGATCGATCCGGTCAGTTTCGGTCCGGCCGCTGACCGGGTCATCGGTGCCGGGGCGTGCGTGGCGGTGGTGGTGGCGTTCGCGGTGCTGCTGTGGGCGTCGTTCGCGGGGCGCATGCGGGCCGCCTGGTGGACGGTGCTGGTGGCGCTGGCGGCTGCCGGGGTCATCCTCGGGTACGGCTGGCGGGTGTGGACGGCCGGCGGGATCGGCGCGAACATCGGCGCCGGGATCGTCACGTTCTTCGGCGGCCCGCTCGTGATCGGCATGATGGTCGCGGCCCTGGTCTCGGCCGTCACGCTGGTCCGGGCGGCCCGCCAGGAGAGACCGGCGGCCTGAGCGTTGCCAGTTCGTGATCAAGTTCCGGAACCGGGAAAGGCCTTGCCCGGATAGCGGGAACTCCTAATCAGATTTACAGTGCGGAAACATCAGCTTCTCGGGAAGTTGATCTTTTCGGCTGTACCGGGGGTTTCACGTGGGCAACGCACTGCTGGAGATGCGGTCGATCACCAAGGAGTTCCCGGGCGTCCGCGCACTGTCCGATGTGAGCCTGGTGGTCAACGCCGGCGAGATCCACGCCATCTGCGGGGAGAACGGCGCCGGCAAGTCGACATTGATGAAGGTGCTCAGCGGTGTTCATCCGTACGGCACCTACTCCGGCGAGATCGTCTACCAGGGACAGCCGTGCCGGTTCACCGACATCCGGGCCAGTGAGCACGCCGGGATCGTGATCATCCACCAGGAGCTCGCGCTGGTCCCGGGGATGTCGATCACCGAGAACATCTTCCTCGGCAACGAGCCACGCCGGTGGGGCCGCATCGACTGGAAGGCCGCCAACCACAAGGCCCTCGAACTGATGCGGCTCGTCGGGCTCGAGGAGGACCCGGACACCCTGATCAAGGACATCGGTGTCGGCAAGCAGCAGCTCGTCGAGATCGCCAAGGCGTTCGCCAAGGACGTCAAGCTGCTGATCCTCGACGAACCGACGGCCGCGCTCAACGAGAACGACTCCCAGCACCTGCTCGACCTGCTGCGCGGGTTCAAGCAGCGCGGCATCACCTCGATCATGATCTCGCACAAGCTCAACGAGGTGGAGGCGATCGCCGACGCGATCACCATCCTGCGCGACGGGCGGACCATCGAGACGATCACGGTCGCCGCCGGCGACGTCGACGAGGACCGGATCGTCCGCGGCATGGTCGGCCGTGACCTGCAGAGCCGGTTCCCCGAGCACGAGCCGAACATCGGCGAGGTGTTCTTCGAGGTTCGGGACTGGACGGTGCGGCATCCGATCTCGGCCGAGCGGCTGGTGTGCAAGAACTCCAGTTTCACGGTCCGCCGGGGGGAGATCGTCGGGTTCGCGGGTCTGATGGGTGCGGGGCGCACCGAGCTCGCGATGAGTGTGTTCGGGCGGTCGTACGGCGTACACCTCGGGGGAAAGATCTTCAAAGACGGTCGCGAGGTGGACATCAGGTCGGTGGCCGACGCGATCAGGAACGGTCTGGCCTATGTGAGCGAGGACCGTAAGGCGATCGGCCTGAACCTGCTCGACGACATCAAGACCTCGGTCGTCGCCGCGAAGCTGTCGAAGATCACCCGCCGTGGGGTGCTCGACGAGGCCGTGCAGTACCACGAGGCGGAGAGCTACCGGAAGAGCCTGCGGATCAAGACGCCGACCGTCGACGAGCCGGTCACCCGGCTCTCCGGCGGCAACCAGCAGAAGGTCGTCCTGGCGAAGTGGATGTTCACCGACCCGGACCTGCTGATCCTCGACGAGCCGACCCGGGGTATCGACGTCGGCGCCAAGTACGAGATCTACGGGATCATCCAGCGGCTCGCCGACGAGGGCAAAGGCGTCGTGCTGATCTCCAGCGAGCTGCCTGAGCTGATCGGACTCTGCGACCGGATCTACACGGTCGCCGAGGGCACCATCACCGGCGAGGTCGCCCGGCGCGACGCCGACCCGGAACTCCTGATGAAGCGGATGACCTCTACCCGGAGAAGCGCATGAGCCGGCTGAAAGACCTGCAGAAGAACCTCTTCGGGGGTACGACCTCCAACGCCCGTCAATTCGGGATGATCTTCACGCTGGTCGCGATCATCGTGTACTTCCAGATCGCCACGAACGGGCTGACCCTCACCTCGGGCAACCTGATCGCGCTGACCCAGCAGTACGCGTACATCTCGATCCTGTCCATCGGCATGCTGATGGTGATCGTCGCCGGCCACATCGACCTGTCGGTGGGTTCGGTCGCGGCGTTCGTCGGCATCGTGGTGGCCAAGGCCATCCACGAGTACGACGTGCCGTGGCCGGCCGGCATCGTCCTCGGCCTGGCCGTCGGCGCGCTGATCGGCGCGTGGCAGGGCTTCTGGGTCGCCTACATCGGCGTGCCCGCGTTCATCGTCACGCTCGCCGGCATGCTGCTGTTCCGCGGCGGCAACCAGTACATCGGCAACGCCGACACCGTCCCGGTCCCCGAGGGCTTCCGGACCATCGGCGCCGGCTACCTGCCCGAGGTCGGCCCGGCCACCGGCTACAACAACCTGACCCTGCTGCTCGGCCTGCTGCTGTGCGCGGCGGTGGTGTGGCGGGAGTGGCGGTCGCGGCGGGTGCGCCAGCAGATGGAGGGCGCCGAACCGGCTCCGATGTGGGTGTCGGTGCTACGCCTGGCGATCATGCTCGGGGTCATCGTCTTCGCCACGCTGCGGTTCGCCGGCGGGCGGGTCGGCACCAGCTTCCCGATCTCCGGCATCATCCTCGCCGTCCTGGTGATCGCCTACTCCTTCTACACCCGCAACACCGCCGGCGGCCGGCACATCTACGCCGTCGGCGGCAACGCCCGCGCCGCCGAACTGTCCGGTGTGCAGCTGCGCCGGGTCAACTTCCTGGTCATGACCAACATGGGTCTGCTCGCCGCGCTCGCCGGGATGATCTTCGTGGCCCGGTCCGCGGCCTCCGGCCCGCAGGACGGCCTGAGCTGGGAACTCGACGCGATCGCCGCGGTCTTCATCGGCGGCGCGGCGGTCTCCGGTGGACTCGGCACGGTCAGCGGCTCGATCGTCGGCGGTCTGGTCATGGCCGTGCTCAACAACGGCCTGCAGCTCATCGGCACCGGCTCCGACATGGTCCAGATCATCAAGGGACTGTTCCTGCTCGGGGCCGTCGCCCTCGACGTCTACAACAAGAAACAGGGCCGCTTCTCGATCATCGGCTCGCTCACGCGGCCGTTCCGACGTGAGACGCCACCCCCTCCCGCCGTTCCCGCGGCGCCCAGCCCCACCGGTTCCCTTTCGAGAAAGTGAGCTGTTCGATGCGTACAACTTTGGCAAAGGTCCTGGCAGTCGGTGTCGCCGCGGTCATGGTGGCCGGCGGCTGCAACAACGACCGGGAAGGCTCCACCCCGGCCGGCGGCTCGTCCGCACCGGCCGCCGGCTTCGCGAAGGACGCGCTGATCGGCGTCGCCCTGCCGTCGAAGACGTCGGAGAACTGGGTGCTCGCCGGTGACCTGTTCACCAACGGGCTCAAGGACGCCGGCTTCCAGTCCGACGTCCAGTACGCCGGCGCGTCCACCACGGTCGCCGACCAGCAGGCCCAGATCACCGCCATGGTGACCAAGGGCGCGAAGGTCATCGTGATCGGCGCGACCGACGCCGCCCAGCTGTCCACCCAGGTCGAGCAGGCCAAGCAGTCCGGTGCCGTGGTCATCGCCTACGACCGGCTGATCACCAACACGCCGAACATCGACTACTACATCGCGTTCGACAACTTCAAGGTCGGCCAGCTGCAGGGTCAGGCCCTGCTGGACGGCATGAAGGCCAAGAAGGCGACCGGCCCGTGGACGATCGAGCTGTTCTCCGGCTCGCCCGACGACAACAACTCGGGTGTCTTCTTCAACGGCGCGATGGACGTCCTGAAGCCCGCGATCGACAAGGGCGACGTGATCGTCGGGTCCGGTCAGACCGACGTGAAGCAGACCGCCACCCAGGGCTGGAAGGCCGAGAACGCGCAGAGCCGGATGGACTCCCTGCTCACCTCGACCTACACCAGCAAGACCCTGGACGGCGTGCTGTCGCCCAACGACACCCTGGCCCGCGCGATCATCACCTCGGTGAAGGGCGCCGGCAAGCCGGTCCCGGTCGTCACCGGCCAGGACTCCGAGGTCGAGTCGGTCAAGTCGATCGTCGCCGGCGAGCAGTACTCGACGATCAACAAGGACACCCGCAAGCTCGTCGCCGAGACCATCAACATGGTCAAGACGCTGCAGACGGGCGCCACCCCGCAGGTCAACGACACCAAGTCGTACGACAACGGCGTCAAGGTCGTCCCGGCCTACCTGCTGGCCCCGGTGATCGTGACCAAGGCCAACGCGGCCGAGGCATACGCCGACGACCCGAAGCTGGCCCCGCTCACCAAGTAACCCCCTCACCGGCCCGGCATCCCCTTCGCGGGGTGCCGGGCCGCCACCTTTTCCGACCCGGCCGGGAGCCCGGCCGGGTCAGGGGCGCAGGCCGTCCAGGGCGAGGGCGAGGACCCGGTTGCGCTGGGCGTCGTCGACGAACGCGGCTGAACTGAGGCCCGAGACCAGGCGCAGGACGTCGTCGAAAGCGGCGTCGGCGCGGATCTCGCCGGCCCGCTGGGCGCGGTCGAAGAGGGGCTCGCCGGCCGCATACATCACCGCGCGGCAGGAGCCGAACATCTCCGAGTCGCGGTTGAGCAGGTCGATGATGGCCCGTTTGGTGGCCACGTAGTCGACGAAGCGCTCCAGCCAGGACCGCAGCGCCGGCCATGGCGGCTGGTCGGCGACGGCCGCGGCGGCCTCGCTGAGCTGGGTGACCTCCTCCACGTACACCGCCTCGATCAGGTCCTGGCGGGTCGGGAAGTTGCGGTACAGGGTGCCGACGCCGACGCCCGCCTGTTTCGCGATCTCCTCGAGTGACGTGTCGGCGCCGTTCGTGGCGAAGGCGGTACGGGCGGCGGCGAGCAGCGCGTCGAAGTTGCGCCGGGCGTCGGCCCGCTGCGGCCGGCGCACCGTGATCGGCGTCTCGGTCATCCGATGATCCCTTGCGAAGCGGAGGCTAGCCTCCGGTAATGTGGAGGCATGCCTCGACTTTATCAGGCCACACCGCGGATGACCTTCACGGTTCTGGCCGCGGCCGCTGCCGCGTTCGCGCTGATGCAGAGCCTGCTCACCCCGGTGCTGCCGACCATCCGGCAAGACCTGCACACCTCCACCGGCACGGTCACCTGGGTGCTCACCGCCTGGCTGCTCGCCGCGTCGGTGGCCACCCCGCTGATGGGCCGGGTCGCCGACATCATCGGCAAGGACCGCACCCTGCTCGTCGCGCTCGCCGCCATCGCCCTGGGCTGCCTGCTCGCCGCGCTGGCCCCGAACATCGGCGTGCTCATCACCGCCCGTGTGCTGCAGGGCCTGGGCGCGGCCGTCTTCCCCGTGTCGTTCGGGATCATCCGCGACGAGTTCCCGCCGGACCGGGTGGCGTCCGCGATCGGCACCCTGGCCGCGGTCATCGCCACCGGCAGCGGGGTCGGCATCGTGCTGGCCGGCCCGATCGTCGGGTTCCTCGACTGGCGCTGGCTGTTCTGGATCCCGATGGCCGTCGTCACCGTCGTGGCCGTGGTGGCCTGGCGGGTGGTGCCCGTGTCGCCGGTGCGCAGCCCGGGGCGGATCAACATCGTGTCGGCGTTCCTGCTGGCCGGCTGGCTCGTCGCACTGCTGCTGCCACTGAGCAAAGGCGCCGTGTGGGGATGGGCCTCCGGCCGTACCGTCGGATTGTTTCTCCTGGCCGCCGCATTGCTGGCCGGATGGATGGCGGCCGAGTTGCGCGCCGCCGAGCCGTTGATCGACATGCGGATGATGCGGCTGCCCGCGGTCTGGACCACCAACCTGGCCGCGCTGCTGTTCGGGGCCGCCATGTTCGGTGTGTTCGCGTTCCTGCCGCAGCTGATGCAGGTCCCGGCCGCCTCAGGGTACGGGTTCGGCGCGACCGTCACCGAGGCGGGCCTGCTGATGGCCCCGATGCTGGTGGCGATGGCGGTGTTCGGCTCGCTGAGCGGCCCGCTGACCCGCTGGGTGAGCAACAAGGCGCAGCTGCTGTGGGGTTCGGCGATGGGCACCCTGTCGTGCCTCACCCTGGCCCTCGCCCACGACCAGAAGTGGACGGTGTCGCTGGCCGCCGCCGTATTCGGTATCGGTCTCGGCCTGATCTACTCGTCGATGGTCAACCTGATCGTGCAGAGCGTCCCCCGGCACCAGACGGGCACGGCGAGCGGGATGAACACCAACATCCGCACCATCGGCGCGTCCATCGGCACAGCCCTGGTCAGCGCCATCGTCACCGGGCATCCGGGCGCGCACGGGCTGCCCGCGGAGACCGGCTACACGATGGCGTTCCTGCTGCTGGCGGTGGCGAGCGCGGCCGCCTTCGGGGTGTCGCTGCTGGTGCCGGGGCGAACCTCCGCGCCGGCCGAGGCGGAGCCCGCCGCCGAGGAGCAACTGGCGACGGCGTGAGGCGGCCGGCGGTGGCGTGCGCCACCGCCGCCTCGCTTCTCCGTGCGGCAGGATCGTTCCATGAACGTTCTCATCGTCCGCGGCGGCTGGGACGGCCACGAACCGGTGGCCTGCACCGACCTGTTCCGCGCCTTCCTCGAGTCACACGGCGCGGCCGTCACCGTCGCCGGCACCCTCGACGTCTACACCGACCAGCGGCTCCTCGACCGCACCGACCTGATCGTCCAGTGCTGGACCGGCGGCGGCCTCACCGGCGACCAGGAGAACGGGCTCGTCGAACGGGTCCGCGCCGGCGCCGGATTCGCCGGCTGGCACGGCGGCGTCATCGCCTTCGGCTACGAATCGGCCCGCTACCAGTACATGGTCGGCGGCCGGTTCCTGCACCACCCCGGTGGCATGGTCGACCACACCATCGACATCACCGGCCCGCACCCGATCACCGACGGGCTGACCTCCTACACCGTCCACACCGAGCAGTACTACTGCCACGTCGATCCCAGCCTGACCGTCCTGGCCACCACCACCTTCGACGGCGGCCACGGCGAACCCGACACCGCCGGCGTGGTCATGCCCGCCGTCTGGACCCGGCACTTCGGCCACGGCCGGGTCTTCGTGTCGACCCTCGGCCACTCCCCCGCCGACCTCCAGGTCCCACCGACCCGCACCCTCACCGAACGCGGTCTGCTCTGGGCCTCACAGCGGGGCGGTGCTCTCCCGGACCACTAACTCGGTGCCGAGCACACCACCGTCGGCCAGACCCAGCGCCGTCCGCACCGCCAGCGCACCCATCTCCCGCAACGGCTGCCGCACCGTCGTCAACGGCGGCGACGCCCACCGCGACCCCGGCAGGTCGTCGAACCCCACCACACTCAGCTGATCAGGAACAGACAGCCCCCGAAGCCGCGCCGCCTCATACACCCCGATCGCCATGAAATCGCTCATCGCGAACACCGCCGTCGGCGGGGAACTCCGATCCAGCAGCCGCCCACCCGCCACGACCCCCGACGGGAAGTCGAACTCGCCGTGCTCGATCAGCCGGGGATCCGGTGCCACACCGGCCTCGTCGTGCGCCGCCAGGAACCCGTCCAGCCGCGACCGGCTGCACAACAACTCGTCCAGCCCGGCCACCAGCCCGATCCGCCGATGCCCCAGCCGCAGCAGATGCGCCGTCGCCGCCCGCGCCCCATCGAAATTCGCCGCGTCCACACTGAGCAGATCACCGGCCGGACGCGTCACCGGATCCAGCGCCACCAGCGGAACACTCAACCTGTTCAACGCCGCGACCAGCGGCCCGGCCGCCGACATCGTGGCCAGGATCGCCCCATCGGTACGCCCGGCCCGCAACCGCTGCAGCAACTGCCGGCGGGCCGTATCACCACGGTCCAGTGACGACACCACGACCCGGACCCCGGCCTCGTGCCCGGCCGCCTCGATGCCGCGCAGGTGCTCGCCCTCCCACGCACAGTCGATCTCCGTGAAGATCACGTCGATGGTGCCGGCCGGCTCGGTGTTCCAGTGCCGCCGCCCCCGATAGCCGTGCAGGCGCAACATCTCCTCGACCCGCTGCCGGGTGCGGTCGGAGACGTCGGAACGCCCGTTCCACACCTTCGACACGGTCGCCAGCGAAACCCCTGCGGCTTCGGCGATCTCGGCCATCGTCGCGCGCTCAGTCACGGTCCGTCACCCCTTCGGCGTCGCCCCCGCTGACCCTACTCCCGGCCGCCACCGATATATCCGACCGTCAATGGCGCCCCGGGCGGATCCACCACCACACCGCCGGCGCCAGAACCGCCGTGACCAGCGCCGACGCCAGCACACCACCGCGCGCCCCGAGCACCGTCACCACCGGACCGCCCACTCCCAGCCCCAGCGGCGCCGCCAGCGCGATCCCCGCCGCATAGATCGTCAGAATCGGCTGCTGATCCGCCGGATCCAGATTGTCCTGCAGGAACGTGTAGGCGACCGCCAGGAACGGCCCGTACACGAACCCGCCCACGACCAGCGCCACCGCCGCCACCGGCACCGTCGGCGCCACCGCCAGCAACACCATCGCCACCGCCCAGCCGCCGATGATGACGACCACCGTGGCCTGCGGCGGGAACCGCCGCAACTGCCCCGTCAGCACCGCCCCGGTGAGCGCCCCCGCCCCGAAACACGTCCACAACGTGCCCAGCGCCCCCGCCCCGGCGCCCAGGTCAGCCGTCACCAGCAGCGGCAACGCCACCTCGACCGGCCCGTAGAACAGATTGAACAGGAAGTCCACGATCAGCAGCCGGTACGCGACCGCGTTACGGCGCAGCACCGACCACCCCGACCGGGTCGGCGCCGCCGTGTCCGCCGCCGCACCCCGGGCCAGCGCCGCACACACGATCAGCGACAGATAGGCACACCCACCGACGATCACCGCCACCCCCGGACGGGTGACCGCCGCCAGCACCCCGCCGACCGCCGGACCGACCACGTACATGGCCAGACTGTCCGACGTGCCCAGCAGTCCGTTCACCGACAGGCGCGCCCGCTCACCGGCCATCCCGGTCGCCAGCAGCCGCCGCCCGCTCGTCGACATCAGCCGCAACGCCGACCCCATCGCCAGCGCCACCACCAGCCAGGTGAACGAGATCCGCCCGGTGTCGGCCAGCAGCCCGCACACCCCGAACGTCACCGCCCGCGACACCCCGTCGATCCCGACCACGAGCCGGGCATCGAACCGCCGCCGTCCCGCACCGAAATACAACGACAGCGCCATCGCCAGCACATACGGCGCCGAAATGATGATCGACACGGCGGCCGCCGGTTTCAGGCTCCCGTGCATCTGCAGCGCGAGCAGCGGCAACGCGACGAACAGCATGCCGTCACCGAGCTTGCCCACCGCGTCACCGGCGATCACCCCGGCGAGACGCCCGCTCCGCAGAACCTCGAGGTAGGAGACGCCCGTCACCGTGCGTCGAGGATTTTTTGAAGAGCCACGGCGATCGTACGGGACTCGCCGGCCGTCAGCAGGCTGGTGAAATGCCGCCTGATCCCGTCCAGATAGACCGGCACGGCAGCCCGGAACCGCTCCCGTCCCGCCTCCGTCAACGTCGCGTAGGCCGACCGCCGATCCTCCGGATTGCTCTCCCGGGTGACGAGCCCCGCCTCGGCGAGCGCGTCGACGACCCGGCTCACCCGGGTCCGGCTGACCACCGCCTTCTGACCGAGCTCACCCATGCTGAGCCGCCGTCCGGGCGCGTGGTTCAGTTCGAGCAGTACGTCGTACCACGTCAGGGGCAGTGAACAGGCAGCCTGCAGCTCCCGGTCGAGAACCGGGACCACCGCGGCATGAACCCGCAGCAGGGCCGCCCACGCGGCCACGTCGGTGTCGCTCATCACCCGATCCTAGCGAATTCTTGTGCGTGCGCACGCAACGGAGTAGGAATGTGCGTGCGCACGCATCCACTACTCCGCGGAGGAAATCGTGAAACTCCTGCACATCGCCGCCTCCCCGCGCGGCCGCGACTCCGAATCCCTCGCCGTCGCCGGCGCCTTTCTCGACACCGTCCGGGAGGTGAACCCCGACACCCCCATCACCGAATGGAACCTCTGGGACGGCACACTCCCGCCCTTCGGCCCCGCCGCCGTAGCCGCCAAGATGGCCGTCTTCGCCGGCCAGACCCCCTCCGACCCGGCATGGGACGCGGCCGTCGCCACCTTCCGGCGCTTCGACGAAGCCGACACCTACCTGTTCAGCGTCCCCATGTGGAACGCCGGAATCCCCTACATCCTCAAGCAGCTCATCGACGTCATCAGCCAGCCCGGCCTCGCCTTCGGCTTCGACCCCACCAGCGGCTACACCGGCCTGCTGCGCGGCAAACGCGCCGCGGTCATCTACACCAGCGCGGTGTACGGCCCCGCACTCCCGCCCTCCTTCGGCGCCGACTTCCAGTCCCCCTACTTCGAGGACTGGCTCCGCTGGACCGGAATCAGCGACATCACCACCATCCACTTCCGCCCCAACCTGGTGACAGCCGACCCCACCGCGGCCCGCCACACGGCCCAGACCCAGGCCCGCACAGTCGCCAAACTCCTGACCGCCACCCTCTGACCACCACATCGGACGCACCGGCGGGCGGCGCGCGCAGATCCGACCAGCACCTCCCCGCGAACCGCCTGCCGCCGGGCCCAGCCATCTGCCTGCCGCGCCCAGCCACCCGCTTGCCGGGCCCAGTCACCAGCCCGCCGCGCCCAGCCACCAGCCCGCCGCGCCCAGCCACCTGGCCGCAGGGTCCAGCCACCTATGTCAGAGCCCAGCCGCCTGCCCGCACAGCCCAGCCGGCCGGCCCTCAGCAGGGCCTGGCTCGAACGGCATCCATCGGCGGTCCGCGGCCGGATACTGCCGCCGAGCCGGGCCCGTGGGCACCAGGTCACATCCCTGGTTGCCTCCGCCTGCGGGACGGGAGCCGACCTCGGGCCGTGCCCTCGACCAGCCGTTCTCGCAGCTTGTGCATCTGGTGAGAGGCTCCGCACACACCGACTAGGGCATCCTAGGATAATAGGTTGGGAGATTGACGGAACAACGACTTGTGTCGCGCACCCTGGTGGACGTCGGGCTGGCGGCGACGAGAGCACCCCATGGGCGACCCCGTGCGTTCACCGTCTCTTGCACGGCGGTCAGGTCACCCGATCCTGGTTGCATGAGCGTTTGTCGCCGCTATCAGGGTGGTGAGCGCAGACGGTCGGCCACTGGGTGCGTCTGTCGCCGTTGGGGCTGTAGTCACGCGACGAGGCCACTGACCAGGGGGCGGGGTAGCGGTCGCTGGGAACAGGCCGTTGTGGTGGCCCGAAGGAAACCCAAAGGTGTGAGTCGATGATCTGGTCGACGATGCGCACGGGGGCGTGCGCACGTGATGAGAAAGGACAAGTTCATGCAGCGGCGGGCAGTAATCGGAGTCAGGTTTGTGCTGGTGTCGGTCGGTGTCGCGGTGGGGGCGCTGTTGTTCGGTGGGCCCGCGCTGGCCGGGGACGCCGGCGGTGCCGCCACTGATCAGACCGTCGTTCAGCTGATGCCGCTCATCGGGTCGGGTACTCACCCGGTCGAGGCCGAGTTCGCCAGTTGGGGCGTCGGCAACGGCTGATCCATGAGTCGTGTCCGCTGCCGCGGCGGCCAGACCGGCGATAGACGGCAGCACGCAGGTCGGCGAGGGCGGTAGCGGCCGGGGGGGGG